>CAMLQY010000003.1 GCA_946482365.1 uncultured Actinomycetes bacterium | reverse complement strand
AGGGCGAGCCCGCGATGAACTCCTCCGCGGTGAGGACCGCGTGGGCGAGCCCGGCGGGCTCGTCCTGGACGATGTAGGTGATCTCCGCCCCGAAGGCCGAGCCGTCGCCGGCCGCGGCGCGGATCTCCTCGCCGGTCTCCGGCGCGATGATGATCCCGATCTCGGTGACGCCGGCGTCGACCAGGGCCTCGATCCCGTAGAAGAGCACGGGCTTGTTCGCGACGGGCACGAGCTGCTTCGCCGAAGTGTGGGTGATCGGCCGCAGCCGCGTGCCGGCTCCGCCGGAGAGGATCAGGCCTTTCAGGTCTTGCACGGGGGGAGAGTCCTGCACGTCGCGGGAAGGCTATCGTCGCGTGACTGGCGGGCGCCTTTCCATGCGTGCGACGATCTACATCCCCAACCTGAACGGATCGGCGCGGCTCTCCCTCCTCCTCGACAGCCTCGCCGCCCAGACGGCCGCCTGCCGGGTCGTGCTGGTCGACAACGCCTCCGAGGACGACTCGGTGGCGATGGCCCGGAGCCGCTTCCCGGGCACGACGGTGGTCGCACTGGAGCGCAACTTCGGCTTCGGCCCGGCCCTGAACCGGGCCATCGCCCAGCACGGAGGCGATCCGCTGATCCTGCTCAACACCGACGTCCGCTGCGAGCCGGACTTCGTCGAGCAGATGCTCGCCGCGCTCGTCCCCGGCGTGGACATGGTGGCCGGCACCCTGCTCAAGGAGCGCTCCCCCGAGCTGATCGACTCGGCCGGCGTGATCGCCGACCGGCGGACGCTGATGGCGTTCGACTACATGAACGGGCTCCCGGTCGCCTCGCTGGCCGGAGCGCCGCCGCCGCTGGCCCCCTCGGGAGGGGCGGCGCTCTACCGCCGCGCGGCCTTCGAGGGAGTGGGCGGGTTCGACGAGAGGATCTTCGCCTACTACGAGGACCTCGACCTGGGCCTGAGGCTGCGGGCGGCCGGGGGAAGGTGCGCGCTTGCCCATCTCGCCAGGGCCCGGCACGGCTACTCGGCGACGCTGGGTCACGATCCAGGCGCCAAGTACGCCCTCACCGGCTGGAGCAGGGGCTACATGCTGCGCCGCTACGGGGTGATGGCCCGGCCCGGCGGGGCGGCGCGCACCCTGCTCTGCGAGGGGGCCATCTGCGCCGGCCAGATCGTCCTCGACCGGACCCTTCGGGGCGTGACCGGCAGGTGGCGCGGCTGGAGCGAGGCGTCCGGCCTCCCCACCCGCCAGCTCCCCGGAGACGACATGCCGGAGGTGCCCCTGGCCAACTCGCTCAACCGGCGGCTGCGCCGGCGTCCGGACGCCCGGCGGCGGGATAGGTCCTAAACCAGTCACAGCGCTTCGCCACCGCGAGCACGATCGGCGTGACGACGATGAGGCAGACGACGACCCTCGCCGCGAGCTGGCCGAAGGCCGGCGCCGAGGCCCCCTCGTCGCGGAGCAGGACGGTGACGCCGGCCATGACCGCGAGCTCGACGACCGCGATCGCGAGCAGCAGCCGCTCGCGCCGCACCCTCAGGTAGATCTGGTAGACGGCGAAGTAGAAGCCGTCGATGGCGAAGGCGACGAGGAGGATGATCAGCGGCGTCTTCGCGTCCTCGCCGATGGCACCGAGGAGGATCGGCCCGATCACCGCCATCGCGGGCACCAGGACGAGCCAGCCCCCGGTAATCGCGAGACCTCGCCGGACGAGCAGCTTCGCCTCCGCCCAGGCGTCGGGAGCGGTGACTATGAACGGCAGCAGGGCGCTGGCGATCGCCGTGTTGACCAGCAGGACCCCCGAGCTGAAGCGCCAGGCGGCCGTGTAGGAGGCCACGTCGTGCTCGCCCGCCAGCATCGCCAGCAGCAGCACGTCGCCGTTGATGACCAGCGCCGAGAAGATGCCGGTGACGGCCATCACCCGCCGCCGCTCGAGATCGATCTCGGCAGGCGACGTCGCGGGGCCGGCACCGAGGTCCTCGGGTGAGGACCTCGAGAACAGCAGGAAGCCGCCCAGCAGCGCCGTCAGCGCCGGGGCCAGCACCGCGTAGCCGATCATCATCGAAGCCGACCCGAGGCCGGCGATGGCGCACGCTCCGACGAAGGCGAGGCGGAGGGCGCCCTGGACGCTCTGCAGCGTTCCCGCGTGGACGAAGCGTCGTTGGCCCTGCAGCGCCCAGATCAGGAAGAAGGCGAGGCTGCCGAAGACCTCGCCGGCTGCGCCGATCGAAGCAGCCGTGCGGTACGGGGCCAAAGGCGGAAGCAGGAGGACTACGGCGAGGACCCCGACGGCGATCACGGCTCCGGTGCGGAGCCTGTGCAGCATCAGGCTGCGCAGCTTCCTCCGCGCGACCGCTGGGTGTGCCGAGTCGGCGGTCTCGGCGATCGCCACAGTGCCGAGGCCGAGATCGGCGAACTGGACCGCGAGGCTGTGGACGGCGAGGCCGACGCCGAAGGCGGCGAACTCGTCGAACGAGACCCTCGCCGCGACGATCGCCGCCGCGAACGCCGCGGCGGCGCCGACCGCGTTGCCGCCGACGACTATCAGGCTCGCCCTCATCCGCGGCCTGGCGGCGAACCTCTGCTCCAGTTTCGCGAGCGCCCTCACAGCGGCCGGGGCCACCGGCGGGGGCCGGCTGCCCTCAACGGGCCAGGGCCGGGGCCCGCTCCGCCGAATCCCGCGCGTCGTCTCCCCCGGGCCGTGTGGCCGACGCTGGAGACTCCGCCCGGATCCGCAGGTTCGCCGTGAGCAGGAGCCACCACGTCAGGGCGAGGATCTGGGTCTCGAGGGCGGGGTAGATGACGTTGTAGAGGGAGAGGCCGAGCCCGGCCGAGGCGGCCCCCGCCGTCCACGGATCGACCGGCTTCCAGGCCCCGAGGCCGAAGACGAAGGCGGCCCAGGCCAGGAAGCCGCCGATCAGCAGCAGGCCGATGGCGCCTGTCTCGACCAGCAGCTTCAGGTAGTAGCTCTCGACCGTGACGATGGGCGATGCGTCCTCGACCAGCTGCTGGGCGTTGCCGGTCGAGGCCACGCCCCGGCCGATCGCCTTCTGCACCGCCGTCGCGTCGCCGTAGACCTGGAAGCCCTTGTCGAACGATTCCCGGCGCAGCTTGTTCCCCTCGTCCTGGCTCGGGTCGAAGCCGGAGGTGACGCGAGCCCCGGCGGCACCGGGCGAGACCCCGCCGATCGAGCCCGCGGCGACGGCGATCGCGATCGCCGGCACGACCAGGGCGGCGAAGCGGAGGCGCATGCCGCGAACGGCGAAGAGGAAGAGTGCGGCGAGGCCGATCAGCGAGATCACCACCCCGGAGCGGCTGAACGTGAGGACCACCCCGCTGAGGATCGCCGCGAGCAGGGCCGAGCCGGCGACGCGGGCCGGCGCCCCCTGCAGGCGCGGAAGCTCCCCCATCGCGATGACGGCGGTGCAGCCGAGGAAGGCCGAGGTGTGCAGGTAGCTCCCGGTGACGCCGGCGAAGCGGTTGGCGGCCAGCCCGTCCACCTGGGCGCTCGCGGCCTGGATGAAGCCTTCGACGCCGCAGGCCTGGAGCAGCACGGTGGTCGCGACGACGGCCCCGAGCGCGACGAGGAGGCGGGTCAGCCGCCGCGTGTCGCCGGGCTCCAGCAGGGGCCATATCGCCAAAGCGAAGGTCGGGTAGACGAGGTACTGGGCGACGCCGATCCCGTACAGCTTCAGCCCGACCACGCTCGCCGGATAGCTGAGCAGGACCGTGAGCGCGATCAGCCCCCAGCCGATCAGCAGGGGTCGCGGGAAGTCCTCGAGGCTTGGCCTCTTCTGGACGACGCAACCGATCGCGATGGCCGCCACGAGGCTCGGGACGAGGGCGTTGACGGTCAGCCCGGGATCGCCCAGGGAGATGTCGTCGGCAAGCGCAAGCAGGCCGCCGCGCAGCGGCGCGAGGACCACGGCGGCGGCGACGAGCGCTCGCAGGCCCTTGCGGCCGCCGAACAGGGCGACGGCCAGCGCGGCGAGGAAAAGGGCTGCCGCGACGATCACGCGGGTGAAGTCCTTGCAGTCAAGAAACAGAAGAGCCTAAACGGCTCGGGGGTCGCACTACGGCCGCGCCCGGCCGCCGGTGACGGAGACGAAGGCCCGCCACGCCGGCTTGGGGCGGAATCGGGGGCCGGCATGGAAGAGGCCGACCGAGTCGCAGAAGTCGCAGACGCCGGGGACGTCCTTCCAGGAGAACCAGTAAGTCCCCTCGAGGTTGAGGCGGTGGCGATTGCCGATCAGGTAGCGGTAGGCACCGCGGAGTTCGCGGGCCTGGCCCGCCATCCCCTGCTCGAAGGCGACTATGTGCGGGTCGTTCTGCGAGCCCCAGCCCATCTCGGTGACGTGAAGCTCGGTGCCGGGATCGTGGCCGGCGACTACTACGGCGCGCATGTCCTCGGTCAGCTCTTCCAGGTCCTCGACGTGGAACGCGTACGGGTGCAGGGCCACCGCATCGAAGTACCGCTCGATGCCGGGCATGCGGTAGAGGGCGGCGAGGAACCTGGCGGCGTCCATTCCCCGCCTGCCTTCCTCGTCGGGGTCGCCGAAGAGGCCCGAGAGCATCACATCCGCCCCCGGGTCGGCAGACTTGATCGCGCCGTGGGTCAGCTTCAGCAGCCGCGCGTAGCGACTCGGTGAGACCGGATAGGCGAAGTAGAAGAAGTTCGCCTCGTTCCACACCTGCCAGGTCCGGATCGGCATCGGGCGCGGGATCGCCACCACGTCGCCTGCTTCGGCGACGGCAGGCGCGTGCTCGGCCCAGAACTCGCCGTCCGGCCCGTAGCGTTCCACCGCGGCCCGGACGAACGCCCTCCAGGCGGCGCGTGCGCGGGTGCTGTCGATCGGCATCGTCGTCTGTTCGCGCTCGAGCCAGCCCGGGGTGCCGTAGAGGAACGGCAGGACGGTCATGCCCGCCCGGGAGGCGAGCTCCAGGGTCGCGTCCAGCCCGGACCAGTCGTAGACCCGCTTCGCGCTCGGCTGCACCAGCGCCCACTGCACCGGCACCCGGATGGCGCCGACGCCGCCCGCGTCCATGTAGCGGACGTCGGCCTCGGTCAACTCCGTCTGCGGGCCGATCCCGAAGAAGGAGCTGGGTGGGGGGGCGGTCCTGCCTCCGGCGCTGACGGCCGCGATCGCGATGGCGATGGCGGCGATCGCCGTGGCTGTGATCAGTCGTCGTCTCATCGGTCGCGGAAGGTACCGGGTGGATCAGCTCCAACCCGGGCGCGCTGGGCAAGTCGCGGTTCGCCAGGCGGCGGTGCTAGTACGTTCCGCCCAGCTTGCGGTGGTCCCAGGTCGCGGTGCGGACCGGCTTGAAATGGATCGCCACGCGCTTCGGCGCCTGCGCTTCGAGCGCCGCCTTGGCGTCGCCCTCGACGGAGGAGATCCCCTCGGCGTATCGCAGCGTCAGCTCCTCTGCGAAGCCGACCACAGTCTCGGGATCGCGGTGGATCTCGGCCTCGGCCTCGATCATCGCCCCGCGCAGCTCGCCGTACTCGTGCCCGGTCTCGACCAGCAGCGTGGCGCGGGGGTCGCGTTCGAGGTTACGCACCTTCTGGGACTTCGCGTAGGTCCAGATCCAGATCTCGCCCTGGCGGGGGACGAACCACATCGGCATCGAGTGCGGCCAACCGCGCGGCCCGAGGCTGGTGACGACGGCGATCCGCTCTCCGCCCAGCAGCTCCAGGAGCTCCGCGTCGGTCAACTTGATCTGGTCGCGCCTACTCATCCCGGCGAAGATTGACGGATCGGCGCCGAAGCCGCCGCAGAGCCGCGCACATTGACGCGCCACGCGTGAATCCACGGCCTGTAGCGTCGCTTCCACCATGGCGATGCAAGCCCAGATTCCAGTTGCCGCCGCTCCCCGGGCTACAGTACGTACGTCCTATCCTGTACTTGTACGTACGACTCCCCAGGAGCTGGCCATGGCCATCACCGTTACGAAACTGCGCGCCGACGTCTACCGACTGCTGGACGAGGTCCTCGAGACCGGCCAGCCACTGGAGATCGAGCGCAACGGCAAGACATTGGTGATAGCGCCGAAGGAGAAACAGTCGATCTGGGACCGCCTGCCACGTCGCGAGGGGTTCATCGTTGGCGATCCCGACGAGCTGATCCACGTGGACTGGTCCTCGGAGTGGAATCCTGATCCTTCTTGACACCCATGTCGTGGGCTGGCTCTACGAGGGTGCCGACCGGCGCATCCCCGCGGCTGCGCGGGCCCTTCTCGGCTCCGAGGAACCGTTTGTCTCTCCCCTGGTCGAGCTGGAGCTGACCTATCTCTACGAAGTCGGGCGCGTCACCGAGCCGGCCGCGGCGCCGCTCGCAGCGCTCGGGCGGACGATTGGGCTCCAGACCGCCGAGGCCTCGCTCTCGGCGGTGGCAAGGGCGGCAGCCGGAATCCAGTGGACCCGCGACCCCTTCGACAGGATGATCGCCGCGCAGGCCATCGTCGCCGACACCCCACTGGTCACCGCCGACCGGACGATCCTCGAGCACCTGCCCCTGGCGACCTGGGACTGATCCCGGCTTTCGCCGTCGAGGGGCTACGATCAGCGACGCCATGCAGATCGCGATCCTGATCTTCGAGAAGCTCACCGCGCTCGACGCGATCGGCCCCTACGAGGTGCTGCGCTCGGTGCCGGGCTGGGAGGTCAAGTTCGTCGGCCCCGAGAAAGGGCAGGTCCGCACCGACAGCGGCGCGCTCGGGCTCAGCGCCGACTTCGGCCTCGACGAAGTCGGCGAGGCCGACATCGTCCTCGTTCCCGGAGGCGAAGGCAACCTGCCGCTGATGGAGGACGAGGCGGTCCTCTCATGGCTGCGCCGGATCGACGAGGGGAGCAGGTGGACCACCTCGGTCTGCACCGGCTCGCTGGTGCTCGGCGCCGCGGGCCTGCTCGAGGGAAAGAGGGCGACCAGCCACTGGGCCTTCCTCGAGCAGCTGGGCGAGCTCGGCGCCGACCCGGTCGGCGGGCGCTTCGTGCAGGACGGCAAGCTCGTCACCGCCGCGGGCGTATCGGCCGGGATCGACATGGCGCTGCACCTGGTCGGCCAGGAGGTCGGCCCCGAGGTCGCCCAGGCAGTCCAGCTCGGCATCGAGTACGACCCCCAGCCCCCGTTCGACGCCGGCTCCCCCGCCAAGGCGCCGGATGCGATCGTCGAGCTGGTGACCGCGGTCACCGGTCCCGAAGCGATGCAGGGCGGAGCAGCCGCGAGCCCTCTTAGCGACGGAGGCTGAGCCGCACCGCCCGGGTGGCCCGGGCGCCGGGGATCGCAACCAGCAGCTGGGCCTTGAGGAAGCCGCGCCTCGCCAGCAGCGGCCGGCCGCGCTCGTTGAGCGCGACGCGGTAGGTGTGGGCCTTGCCGCCGGCGAGGCGGAAGCCGCGCTTGCTGACGCCTACGCGCACGACCCTCCGCGGCACGCCGGGCCTGGCGCTCAGCGGCAGCCTCGCCCGCGTGCGCAGGATGATCTGCCCGGGGCAGCTTTCGCCTTCGGCCCAACCGCAGCGAACCCAGACGCTCACGGTCCCCCGGTCCGGCTTGACGCGCCTCACCGTCAGCGGCGGCAGCGGAAGGGGCGCGGTGGTGGCGCCGACCGTAGCCCCTTCGACGAAGTTGTTGTCGATGTTGATCGTGGTCAGGCCGTAGGTCTCGTTGTGGCCGCCGCGGTACTGGTGGATGCGCTGGTGTTCGGACCAGGCGGTGGCCGGGAGGTAGGGGTCGAGCGCGTTTGCCCGGTAGTTCCAGTTCGCGAACCAGAGGTCATCGGGCAGCGGGTAGTCCTCGCCCACCTGGCCGGCGAGGTCGGCGATGCCCGAGGCGCTGGAGCTGTAGACGCCGGAGGTGTAGCCGAGGGCGTGCAGCTCCTCGGTCCAGGCAGCGAGGAAGGCCAGGGTCGCCTTGGTGGCGCTCGCGGTCCGCGTGTAGGCCTCCATGTCGAAGTAGATCGGGCTCCCCGGCCCCATGCCGATTGCCTGGGCGTCGGCTACCGCGTCGCGAGCCGCTTCGGCGCCCTGCTTCGTCGCGGTGCCGAGGCTCGAGCTGAGCGACGCGCAGCTCGAGCAGGCGCTGGTCGGCGCCTGCAGGCCGACGTAGGTCGGGATCAGGTGCCAGCCCTCGGCGACCTGCTCGCCGACCCAGGCGGCGGTCAGGTTCGGCTGCGAGCAGGCGCGGTTGAGGCCGCCGATGTAGACGCCGACGGCGCCGTAGGGAGATGACTGCCAGGCCGCCATCGCCCGCGAGGAAGGCGCCGCGCAAGCGTCGAAGCCGAGGCCGGTGAACTCTTCGGACCCCGAGACCGGGGCGGCGCCGTCCGGCGCGACCGCGCTGGCCTGCGCCCGTGCCCGGGACCGGGCGCTCGGGTCGACCAGGATCGCCCGCCGGGCGCCGATCGCGTGCGAGGGGCAGCGCTGGCTTGCGCCCGGCGTGCCCAGGTACACCGCGCGCCGGTCGAGCCGCACGCACACCTGCGGGTGCTCGGCGAGGCGGTAGACCGGCCACCCGGCCGGCACGGCGACCTGACGGCCGTCGAACTCGACGGTCCTCGCCGCGGCAGGCGCTGCGCAGATCGCCAGCGCAACGGCAGCCGCCAGTGCTGGACGGAGCAGGCGCATACCCGTCCCAACCATTGCAATCCGGAAACGATTCGGCCTGCAAGCCGACCGGAGTGCATGAAGAGTGCCGCTTGGGGCCAGGCCTAAGAAGCGCTTGCAGGAACGAGGTCCAGCTCGCGCCAGGGGCCCTCGCCCGCCATCGGCTGCGTGCGACCCTCCAGCCAGTCGGCCTGGAGGTCGTCGTAGTGAGGGCTGGCGGGATGGCCGGACTGGCCGGTGAACATCTGCCAGCGAGAGCGCTCGGGCGCGGTCGGTTCGGCGACCATGCGCCAGCTCGGCGCCCAGACGGCCCGGTAGGGATCGTTGGGGTCGTAGGCGATCTGGCTCACCGTCTCCTGGGCACCGCCCGCCTTGAGGCTGCGGTTGAGCAGCTTGCGCAGCAGCGGGTTGGCCTCGCCGAGGGGGTGAGGGAACTCCATCTCGTGCACGTGACCCCAGCGCCAGGCCTCGGGGTCGGGGCCGAAGCGGTCGGTGAGGTCGTCGAGGGCGCCGCTGAGCGCCTCGAGGACGAGCCCTTCCCAGGGCCGCCCGATCAGCTCGTCTTCTTCCTCCCAGAGCTTCATCAGGTGCGAGTGCCAGCGCCAGGGAGAGGTGACGTGCGGGGTGAAGCCGTTGTCGGCGCGGTCGAGCCAGCGCTCTGCGAGGTCGCGGTCGCCGATCGCGGCGCGGGCGACCTCGCGGGCGAGGCGCAGCAGGAAGGCCTGGTAGATCGTGCCGGCGATCGAGTCGGGGTCGAGCCGGCCGTCCCAGCTGCGCAGCCGCTCGATCGCGCTGAGCTCGCGCTGGCCCTTCGGCGAGAGCCGGCCCAGCCGCCGCGCCGCCTCGATGCCCGGGATCGAGAGGTCGTCGGACTGCATCGCCTCGAAGCCGTCGATGTCGTGCTCGCTGCTGGCCCGCAGCAGCTGCTCGATCCGCTCGGCGCGGAAACCGTCGAGCCACTCGCTGGTGATGTGGTGGGGGTAGGCGTCGCCGACGATGCGGTTGTTGGCGGTGATGAGGAAGCCGCTCTCGGGGTCGACCTTCTCGGGCAGCTCGTCGTAGGGGATCGTCCCCTCCCACTCGAACTCGCCCGTCCAGCCCGGCTTTGGCAGGTCGGGGCAGCCGCCCCTGCGCAGCGGCAGGCGGCCGATCAGCTTGTACCCGATCGAGCCGTGGCGATCGGCCCAGATCAGGTTCGAGGCGGGCGAGACGTGGTCGGCGAGCTTGGCGACCAGCTCCGGGCCTGAAGTGATCCCTTGCAGATCGAACATCCCCTTGAAGGCGGTCGGCTGGTCGAGCGTCTGCCAGCGCAGGGCGAGCGGCTCGCCCTCGTCGGCGCCGAGGGCCTCGTTGACCAGCGGCCCGTGGTGGGTGATCCGCACGTCGAGGACCTCGGGCGCGTCGCGGCCCTTGACCGGGATCTCCTCGCGCACGATCTCGAGCGGCCGCCACTCGTCTTCGAACAGGTAGCGGTCACCCTCGACCCGCTCGACGAAGAGGTCCTGGACGTCGGCCATGACGTTGGTGAAGGTCCAGCAGACGTCGTTGTTCTGGCCCATGTAGACGCCGGGCATGCCCGGCAGCGAGGCCCCGCGGACGAAACGGCCGTCGAGGCTGAGGCCGACCTGGTACCAGATGCCCGGCATGCTCGGCGGCAGGTGCGGGTCGCCGGCGATCAGCGGATTGCCGCTGGCGCTGAGCTTGCCCGAGACCGCCCAGTTGTTGGAGCCGCTGGCCTCGGCGGCGAGGCCGATCGAGTGGCGAACGGCGTCGATCTGCTCGACGATCGCGAGCCCGTCGCCGGTCCAGGCTTCCTGGGTGACGACGGGGTTCTCGGCGGGGTAGGTGGCATCGAGGCGGGCCGCCAGCTCGGGGCCGAGCGCGCGCACCATGTCGGCGCGCAGCAGCTCCCGCTCCCAGTTGGTCGAGAGGCCGAAGGCGAGCAGCTTGCCGAGGCTGAGGATGTCCACCGGTCGCCAGGGCTTCCAGGCGAGTCGCAGCAGCTGCATCTCGAAGGGCAGCGCCCTGGCGTCGGCCGCGGCCGCGTTGACCCCCTCGCAGAAGCGGTTGAGCAAGGCGAGCAGCTCCGGGTCCAGCGTCGCCGCCTCGCGCTCGGCCGTGCGGCGGATGCCGAGCGTCCGCATCAGCCGGTCGATCGGCAGTCCCTCCTCACCCGCCATCTCCGAGACGCGACCGGAGACGACGCGGCGGTAGAAGTCGAGCTGCCATAGCCGGTCCTGGCCGTGGCAGAAGCCCTCGGCGAACCAGACGTCGGCGGCGCTCTCCGCCTCGATGTGGGGAACTCCCCAGCGGTCGCGCCGCACCCGCACCGTGCCTTCGAGCCCCTCGAGCGCGATCGTTCCCTTCTGCTTGGGGAGGGGACGGCGGGCGAGCCAGTGCCAGGCGGCGGCGGTCGCCACGGCGGCGATGCCGGTGCCGGCGATCCCAGCCATCAACCCTGCCCGCGCGCGACTCATCGTCCAAGCCTACTGGCCAGCTGGCCAATAACTCGTTCCGGTGCGCCTTATCCCCCCATAGCGGGGATAAGGCGCACCGGAACGAGGTGCTAGGGCGTCAAACTGCCTTCGAAGCGGCTTTCCGCCTCGAGCTTGTCGAGGTGGGCCTGCATCACCATCGCCGCGGCGGGGCGGACCTCGGCCGGGACGTCGTCCCAGACCTCGGCGAGCAGTGCCTCGCGCGAGCGCTCGCCGCGCTCCAGGGCGGCGAGGAGGCGACGCTCGCGCATCTCGCGGTGCTCGACGTACTCGGCCAGCTTCGCCGCGGGGTCCTCGATCCAGGGGCCGTGGCCGGGGCAGATCAGCTCGATCGGCTCGGCCTGCATTCTGCGCAGCGAGTCCATGTAGGCGGAGAGCGAGCCGCCGTCGGGCGGGACGAAGGTCGAGCCCGTCCCGAGCACGAGGTCGCCGCTGAAGCAGACCCGGTCGGAGCTGAGCAGGCAGACGTGGTCGGGCGCGTGACCGGGGGTGGCGAGCGCCCGCAGGCCGCCGTGCTCCTCGCCGTCGCCCGGCAGGACGACCTCGGCGCCCAGCCGCCCCGCCCCGTCGGCGTGGTCGCCGTGGCTGTGGGTGAGCAGGACGAGGCCGATCCCCCCCCGGTCTTCCCCAGCTACACGAACCGCTTCGAGGTGCTCGGCCACGTCCGGCCCGGGGTCGATCACCACACAGGGATCGGACCCGTAGAGATAGGTATTCGTCCCCTCCAGCGTCATCGGCCCCGGGTTCGGAGCCGTAAGCCGCAAAATCTCAGGGTGTCTAGGCGCCTGATCCATCGCCCTATTTACATCGAGTCCGTCTCAACCCACGTATATCGCGGGTTGAGACGGATTCGTCAGGCCGAAACCTCTTTGGCGATCGCCTCGCGGGCGTCCTCGGGCTCGAGCACGACGAGGTCGCCGGCACCGCGGAGGATCTCCCGTACGAGCCAGGACGTGCCGGCGTAGGGCAGCTCGACCACGACCGCGCCGTCGGCGAGCTCCTCGACCACGGTGCGCTCCTCGCGCAGCCAGCGGGCGCGCTCGGGCGAGACCCAGACGCGGGCGACGTGGGCGGTCGGCACCTCGCCGTGGGTCATCCAGCCCTCGACCCCGGCCAGCTCCTCGACCTCCGGGCGGGGCTCGAACGTCTCCTTGGAGAGCGCCGCCTCTTTGATCCGGTCGAGCTTGAAGTGGCGGACGCCGTCTTTGGTCAGGTCGTAGCACTCCACGTACCAGCCCTCTTTCCCGTTCTCCAGGCGGTAGGGCTCGACCGAGCGCTTGGTGAACTGGTCCTCGTTCTCCTTGTAGTACTGGAGCTCGAGCACGCGGCTGGAGCCGATCGCCTCGTTGACCTTTCGCGCCACCTCGGCGTCCCCGCCGCTGCCGGCGGCGATCTCCAGCCCCTCCTCGGAGGGATCGTGACCGAGCGCCTTGACGATCTTGGTGCGGGCGCTCTGCAGGCCGCCCTGGGGCAGGTGGTCGCCGAAGAGGTCGATCGCCGCGACCAGCGCCTTGGCCTCCAGCGGAAGCAGGCGGGCGGGGCGGGCGAAGTTGTCGCCGTATGGCTCGGAGTCGACCTCGATCTCGTCGCCCTGGATTTCGGCGTAGAGGACGTAGGTCCCGCCGCCGAAGTTGACCACGTTGAGCAGGTCGATGTCCTCTTGCAGCTCCTCGCCGGTGAGTTCGAGCCGCTGCCGCAGGTCGGCGACGCCGAGCCGCTCGCCGCGCTTGGCGGAGTCGATCAGCAGGCCGGCGAGGGTGACGAGGCGGGCGAAGCGCTCAGGGCGGATCGCGGTCTCACCGCGGCCATTGGAGCGGGCCCGCCGCGGGGCCTCGCGCAGCGGCCGGTCGACGATCTCGGCCGGCTCGAAGCCGTTGTGGTGGCGGTCGTGGAGCAGGCCGAGGCGGCTCTCGGCCTCCTCGCGCAGCTCCTCGGGGGCCAGCACCTGGGCGTTCTGGCGCCAGCGCAGCACCCAGGCGATCAGCTCGCGCGGAGATGCGTAGTCGGTCTCGAAGACCGAGCCCTTCCCCGGCGCGCCGTCGGACTTCTTCGCCGGACGCAGCTCGCCGTAGGCGCCGAAGTCGCGCTCGACCAGCCAGGCGATGCGGTCGCGGACGAAGATCTTCGCGGTGCCGCGCATCTCCCCCAGCTGCCAGTCGGCGCGCTGGCCGTAGTCGCGCCGGTCGAAGTCCTCAGGCGGGGAGAAGTCGTGCTCGGCCTTGGAGGCGTAGCCGACCTTGCCCTGGATCCGGGAGAGGCGGAAGACGCGGACGTCGTCGCGCTCGTGCGCGTGGCCGATCAGGTAGAACTGCCCACCGCGGAAGACCAGGTGGTAGGGGTCGACCTTTCGCTTCGCGGTCTCGTCGCGCTCCATCGTGTAGTAGGTGAACTCGATCGTCTTGCGGCGGGAGATCGCGGTCTCGATCTTCGAGAGGCGCTGGGAGAGCTCGCGGCCGCCCGCGGAGGCCGTCATCGCCATCTCGACCGGGGCGCGCTCCCCCTCCTTGAGCGGGTTCGGGTGGCCCCAGGCAACCTGCTGCAGGGCCAGCCGCAGCGGCTCGGCGTAGGCGAATTCGCCGTCGGAGAGGAGCGAGAGCGCGGTGCTCAGGGCCGCCAGCTCGTCGTCGGAGAACTCGATCGCGTCGAGGTAGAAGTTCTCCGGCGGCAGCGAGTAGAGCTCGGCCTCGAAGAACCCCTCGCCCGGCTTCTCGACCCCGAGCAGGATGCCGAGGCTCTCCAGCTCCGCGCGGTCGGCATAGAAGCGCCGCGCGAAGGCGTCGTCGTTCATGTCGCTGTAGCCCTCCACCTCGCGCTTGATCTCGAGCGCCGAAACCGGCCTCCCCTGAGCCATCAGGAACGAGATCAGCGAGAGCTGGCGGATCAGCTTCTCGGTGTCCTTCGCCACGGCTCGCAGGATAGTGTGCGGCCGGTCCCATGGACCTCCTGCGCAACCTCTTCGGCAACGTGACTTCGGGCATTATCCGGCTTGCAGTCACGGCCGGAGTGCTGTTCCTCTGCTACCTCTTCATCGTCAAGCCGGTCTTGAAGACGACCGACGAAGCCTTCAAGTCGACCGGCCTCGACCAGATCGGCAAGTCGCTGGAAGGCATGGGCACGACGATCAAACGCGAGGTCCACCGATCGTTCGAGGCGACGAAGCCGGGGCACAGGCGGCAGAAGCTGGTCCGATGTGTGCGGCGGGCCGACGGCGACGTCCACAAGATCCAGCGCTGCACGCGCCGGTTCTAACGGTGTCAGGCCGCGGCGCGGTTACCGAAGAAGGCCGAGCCGGAGAGCGCCCGGTCGAAGCTCGACCATGACTCGCCGGCGGGCAGCTGGCGCTCGAGGCGGTCGAAGCTGCCGAGGCGGCCGCCGAGGTTGTCGATCATGTGGACGAGGACGGCCTCGCGGGTCGCGGGGAGGACCGGCGAGCCGTGCTCGAGCGAGCCGTGGTGGGCGAGGATGATGTGCAGGACGGACTGGGCGAGGCCGGGGTCGAAGCCGGGGATCTCCTCGATCTGGCGGCGCACCTTGTAGTAGCCGAGCGGGATCTCTCCCTGGAGCCGGCCGGAGTCGGTGAGGTCGATCGCCAGCGGGTCGTCGTTGTAGGCCTCGGTCTTGCCGATGTCGTGCAGGAGCGCCCCGGTGACGGCGACGTCGCGGTCGATGCCGGGGAAGAAGGCGGCGGCGGCGCTGACCGCCTGGGCGACGGAGAGCGTGTGCTCGAGCAGGCCGTGGCGGTAGGCCTGGTGGTAGACCTTCGCCGCCGGGGCGTCGCGGAAGCGGGACCAGATCTCCGACCCCTCGCCGAAGAAGCGGTCGAGGAGCTGGCGGAGCTGCTGGTCCTGCACGGTCGCCAGCAGCTCCTGCAGGTCGCTCTCCAGGCGATCGAAGGAGACCTCCGACTCGACCGCCAGGTCCTCAGCGGCGTACTCGCCGTCAGCAGCCTCGCGCAGCCCGCTCAGCTTGATCTTCGAGCCCCAGCGGTCGCTGACCTCGAAGAGGCCGCTGACGTGGACGGGCGTGCCGGGGGCGGCGATCGCGTAGAGCGCCTCGGCGTCCTCCCAGGAGACCGCCTCGCAGCTGCCGCTGGCGTCGCCGAGGCTGAGGCGCAGCCAGGGCTCGCCGTTGCGCTTGCGCCGCAGCTCCCGCTCGCGGACCGCGTAGACGCCGCCGACCCGCTGCCCGTCCTCGAGGTCACCCAGCGGCACCCTCGTCGCGATGAGCGTCTCGGTGAGAGCTTGCTGCTCCATCTGAACGCAAAGTAATCGGGGAGGCGGACGGTTTAGTTACAGAACGTTTCATCGATGAATATCGATGAAGCTGGTAGTGTGGTGCGCATGACCGACCTGCCCGTGATCGAGTGCTGCACCCCGCTGGCGGGGTCCTCCCTCTCCGAGGAGCGGGCGGTCGAGCTGGAAAGAGTCCTCAAGGCGCTGGCGGACCGGCACCGCCTGCGGATCGTCAACCTGCTGCTGCGAGCGAACGGCGAGCCGGTCTGCGTCTGTGAGGCGCAGCCCCAGCTCGGCCTCTCGCAGGCGACCGTCAGCCATCACCTCAAGCAGCTGGTCGAGGCCGGCCTGGTCGAGCGGGAGCCCCGCGGCACCTACAGCTACTTCAGCCTCGTGCCGGGAGCGCTCGACGCCGTGCGTGAGGTCTTCTCGGTTCCGCCGCGAGCCGCGCTCGACCCGGACCCCGACGCCGCGCCGGCGGCCTGCTGCTGAGGCTCACCGTTGGCTCGAGTCCTCTTCGTCTGCCTGCACAACGCCGGCCGCTCGCAGATGAGCGAGGCGCTCTTCACACGCGCAGCGGCAGGGCGTCATGAGGCGCGCTCGGCCGGGACGACGCCGGGCGAGCGGGTGCACCCGGAGGTGGTCGAGGTCATGCGGGAGCACGGCATCGACTTGGCGGCTCGCGTTCCGCGGAAGCTCACCGATGCCGACGCCGAGTGGGCTGACATGGTGGTGACGATGGGCTGCGGCGACGAGTGCCCCTACGTCCCGGGCACCAAGTACGTCGACTGGGACCTCGAAGACCCGAAGGGCCGCCCGATCGCGGAGGTCCGCGCCACCCGCGACGAGATCGAGCGCCGCGTCGTCGAGCTGATCGGCGAGCTCAGCGACTGACCGCGCCCAGGCAGAGCGCCGGCATCGAGTAGGAGCCGTCCTCGGCGCGGAAGGGGGCGACGGCCTCTTCGATCGCGTCGCGGGCCGCCTTTCGCTCGTCATCCGGCAACGAGTTGATCACGCGCGCGATCGGGCCTGCGATCTTGATCAGGACCGCCCAGATCTCGTCGAAGTCCTCGTAATGGAACTCGAACGAGATCTCCTCGATCTCGGGCTCGCCGAAGCCGGCCCCGGTCACCAGCGAGCGGATCCGCTCGGGATCGGCCATCGCGAAGATCCCCGGCGCCCCCGGCTCGGGCGGCGGCATGTGGCCGCGCTGGACGAGCGTCATCGCCGGCAGCGCCGCCCACGGGTTGCGATCGGGCGCCGCCCAGACGGCGAGGGTGAGGGGGCCGCCGTCGCGCAGCACACGCCTGGACTCGCGCAGCGCCGCGGCCGGGTCGGCCATCAGCATGTAGCCCCAGCGGCAGACGACCGCGTCGACGCTGTCGTCGTCGAGGTCCATTTGCTCGGCGTCGAGCACCCTGTACTCGACGTTGTCGGCGCCCCGTTCCGCGCCGATGCGCCGCGCCGCCTCGACCATCTCGGGGGCGAAGTCGGTCGAGAGCACCGTACCCTCCTGACCGACCCGCTCGGCGACCCTGAAGCCGAGGTCGCCGGGACCGGCGGCGACGTCGAGGATCGTCTGCCCCGGCTGGGGATCGGCGTGGGACACGATCCACTCGTTGACCGGGGCCGTCAGGTCGGTCATCCACTCGTTGCGCTCCTCCCAGCCGGGGGCCATCTCCCCCCAGGTCTGCAGGCTCTGCTCGCGGTAGGCATCGAGGTCGGGACTCATCGCTCCTCCAATCGGCGGGTAGCTCTCCGGCAACGCCCAGTCTAAGCGGGCCTCCGATCTGGCAGAGTCCGCTGGCCATGAAGGTCTGCCGCTTCGAGACTGCGGAAGGCGCCCCGGGCCTGGGGGTGGTCGCGGGTGAGGAGGTCGTCGATCTCTCCGGCGCCGACGTGACACAGGAACCGGCGCGGGCGCTCGACGCCGTCGGGCGGGGAGGGCTCGAGGAGCTCGCCGCCGACGCCCCGCGGCTGCCTCTGCCGGACGTCCGGCTGCTTGCCCCCGCCGCGCCGCGCAAGTACCTGGGGATCGCGCTCAACTACGCCGACCACATCGCCGAGACGGGGATGGAGGCACCCGAGGTGCCGGTCTTCTTCAACAAGCAGGTGACCTGCGTGGTGGGGCCCGGCGACGACGTGCACATGCCGAAGGTCTCGACCTTCCTCGACTACGAGGCCGAGCTGGCCGTCGTGATCGGCCGCCGCTGCCGGCACGTCCCGGTCGACCGCGCCCACGAGGTGATCGCCGGCTACACCTGCGCCAACGACCTCAGCGTGCGCGACTGGCAGGGCCGGGCGCGGACGATGACGATCGGCAAGTCCTTCGACACGCACGGGCCGCTCGGCCCCTGGCTGGTGACGCCCGAGGAGGTCGGCGACCCGCAGGACCTGCGCATCCGCTGCTACGTCGGGGACGAGCTGCGCCAGGACGCGAGCACGGCCGAGATGGTCTTCGACTGCTTCCAGCAGGTCTCCCACCTCTCCGAAGCCTTCACGCTCGAGCCCGGCGACGTGATCGCCACCGGCACGCCGGCCGGCGTCGGCCTCGGGCGCAAGCCGATCCGCGAGAACGTGCTCCACGTCGGCCAGACGGTCCGGGTCGAGATCGAGCGGATCGGCGATCTCGTCAACACCGTGGTCGAGGAGCCGGAGGGCTACCTCGCCGATCCTCCCGCCGCGGGCTGAGCGGCCCCGCTAGCCGCGGTGCACGTCTGTCGCGGTCGCCTGGTCTCGCGGCCGGACGACGATCTCGTCGACGTTGACGTGCGGCGGCTGAGCGAGGGCCCAGCGGATGCACTCGGCGACGTCGGCGGCGCTGAGCGGCTGCATGCCCTCGTAGACCCGCGCCGCCTTCTCCTCGTCGCCGCCGAAGCGGACCAGCGAGAACTCGGTCTCGACCATGCCGGGGGCGACCTCGGTGAAACGGACCGGCTCGCCCAGCAGCTCGAGCCGCAGGGTCCGCATCATCGCCCGCTGCGCGTGCTTGGCGGCGGTGTAGCCGGCGCCGCCGCGGTAGGTCTCGAAGGCGGCGATGCTGGTGACGCCGACCACGTGCCCGTCTCCGGAGGCCACCAGCTGCGGCAGCAGCGCCCGCGTCATCCGCATCGTCCCCAGCACGTTCGCCTCGTACATCTGGCGCCACTTCTCTTCGTCGGCCTCGGAGACCGAATCGAGCCCAAGCGCGCCGCCCGCATTGTTGACCAACACGTCGCAAGCATCGATCCGCTCCGCGAACGCGGTCACCGAGTCGGGGTCGGCGACGTCGAGCCCGATCGCCTCGCCGCCGATCTCCGCAGCCAGCGCCTCGAGCCGGTCGAGCCGCCGGGCACCGAGAACAATCCGGTAGCCCGCCAGCGCCCGCGCCGTGGCGGCGCCGATGCCGCTGGAGGCTCCTGTGATCACTGCGGTTCGCATCGCCGCCGACCCTAGCGGCTGGCCGGCCCGTTCAACCCGCTCGGCGGGACCGACGTCACCCTCCGGGTGGCTCGCCTCCTTGATCGCGGAGAGATCGAGTGCCGTCCTGCTCGCGATGGACGTCACACCTCACACATCCTGGACCGGCTGAGATTCAATCTCTCCCTCCCATCCACCGTCTCGACGTGTACTCCGACGTTCTAGTGGATGGTCACACCGTGGACAGCTCGGACGGAAACGCGGCTCCTTACATGCTGACGGTCGCGTACGACCGGTAGATGATTTGATAGTGCGATCGACGCTCAGGCCCAGTCATTCGATGCGATCTTCAGGCGGGATGTTCGGTACATAGTGCCCGTCTTCCAGCGGCGCTATGCGTGGGAACGCGAGCGCCAGTGGGCCCCGTTCTGGGCCGATGTTCTCGAGGTCGTCAATGCCTACGTCGAGGCGGCCGGCCCTGACGAGGTCGCGCCCCCCAGCGAGAAGCTGCCCGTGCACTTTCTGGGAGCAATCGTCGTCAAGCTCATGCCCTTTGGCGCAGGCCAGCTCGAGCTCAGGGAGATCATTGACGGCCAGCAGAGGCTGACGACGATTCAGCTTCTGGTGGGCGCCGCTGCCCGCGCCCTCGCACAGGCGGGGGCTTCAGAACAAGCCGATGTCCTTCGGGACCTTTTGGAGAACCGCCCCTACCTATCGAAGGGGCAACCAGATGCGGTGTTCAAGGTCTGGCCGACAAAGCATGATCGCGCTGCCTTTCGCGCAGTAATGAGCGGTAACGAGGTCGACCCCACACTCAGGAGCCACCGGATCGTCCAGTGCTTCGACTACTTCGAGAGCGCCGTCACCGATTGGGCCTCCACCGTCCCGGAGCCCGAGCGCAAGATTCGGTTTCAGGCGCTCGAGGCAGTGGTTCGCTCGCAGCTCAAGATCGTTTGGATCGACCTTGACTCTCGTGACAACGCACAAGTCATCTTCGAGACGCTCAACGACCGGGGCTCTCCCCTGAATGCGATTGACCTTGTCAAGAACTTCGTCTTCCAACACGAAAAGGGAGGCGACGACGCCGAAGAGCTTTACGAGCAGTACTGGGTCTGGATCGAGGACGACTGGTGGCAGAAGAAGATCAGACTCGGTCGCCTCGACCGCGTTCGGGCTGATGTCTTTCTCCAACACTGGCTGCAGATGCGACTAGGTACGGAGGTCAACTCGGACTATCTCTTCAAATCCTTCACAAAGATGTTCGAGACAGACTCCCCCGATGTAAAGTCCCTCATTCCTGAATTCGCGGAGGACGCGCGTTTGTATCGCTCGTTCTCCTCCCAACCAGAGGGCTCTTCCAGGCGTGCATTCTTCGAGCGTCTGGAAACGCTGAACACGACGACCCCTTTTCCCCTGGTGCTCTATCTCTTTAAGCAAGAGGCAGCCGGTCTCCGCGCGGAGACCGTTGATCGCAGCCTTTTCCTCATTGAGGACTATCTGGTCAGGCGAATGCTCATGCGGGGATCTGCCCAGGGCTATAACCGCCTCTTTACGGAACTGGTCAAAGAGGTCAAGGCAGAACCCGGCGACGCATCGGAGATCATCGAGCGTCAGCTAGCCAAAATGGAGGGAAGTTCCCGGTCTTGGCCTCGGGATTCCGATCTCATGCCGATACTTACTCAGAATCGCGCATACGGAACGGGAGCAATCGCCCGGGAACGGCTACTCGACATCCTCTGGGAGGTCGAGCGCAGCCGAATGAGAACTGCCAAGCACGAGAAACTCCAGAGGCCATCGAAACTCCAGATAGAGCACATCATGCCTCGAAAATGGATGGCGCACTGGCCGCTCCCGTCGGACGACGATGCTCCGCCGAGCAGCGCGAAGCGGCAATCAACCTGCTCGGGAACCTCACTCTTGTCACCGACAGGCTGAACCCTTCAATGTCGAATGCAGCATGGGACGTGAAGCGGCCAGCCCTGGCGCAAAACAGCCTCTTGGCGATGAACCAGCAACTGGTCGAGGACTATCCCGACAGCTTCACCGAGGAGTCCATTGCCGATAGAGGCACCCAACTCGCGAGACACATCCTGGCAACCTGGCCGGGTCCCCCGCCAGACTCAGCTCTCTGAGCCGACGGACGCAGACAAAGCTCCGCAAGGCCATCGGAATGGCGAGGGCCGGAATCGAACCGGCGACACCACGATTTTCAGTCGTGTATCCGGGCCGGCAAAAGCCAGCCCGGATATGTCGCTGAAACCGCATCACCATGCGGAAATTCGGGGCTACCTCAGGGCGCATTGTAGCCGGTCTGGGGAGCCTGGATACCCTTGGTTCCGGGCCGACTCCGGTGGGTTTGGGCTACGAAGAGCCATCTCGTAGCCCACTCAACGGGATCGATCTTTTCCTGTCCCGGCCGACTACAGCCGAAATCGAGCGCAGCGATCCGCGCAGGCTGCACCCGATTACCTCGACCAGCGAACGCGGCCATCGCGGATCCAGAAATGGCAATGCCGCTCAGAAGCATCAAAATCGACCGAGGGAAATACGCTCGGACCGGTCTCAGCGTCGACTAGACGCCAGTTCGGATACCTCCCCACCGAGAGGTTCACTTGGAGTCGGTGCCCCTCCCCGCAGGGGCATTCGAACACCAGCCACTTGGGCTTCCTCGGCGCTCCGACGATTGCGAGTTGATGGCGCGGAAGGCTCTCGGGCAGTTCAGCCTGCGACGCGTAACGCTCAACCCGGTCCAGCCGAGGGGAAGTGATGCGACGGCGACGCCACCAGTCGATTAGACGGGCTTTCACGACCACGGAATCCCCATCGGCGGCTCGCAATCGGCCCGACCGAGAAACCGTAGGTCAGCGCAGAAGTGACCCTCGATGGATGCGCCGCTCAACCGCCTGACCTCGCGCTGCAACGGGCGAATGAGAACCTCGGAAGAGCGGGGCTCTTCGCCAAAACCGAAGAGACGCTGCAACATCTCGTCGACCGCATAGCTGGCGATCATGGTCGTATAGGTGAGGACGGCGGGATCGGGATCGGCGAGACCTTGGGCATAGCCCTCGTCGGCGAGTTGTTTGCGCTCGGCATCGGGAAGCTGCTCTTCGCGCAAGCGATTGGGGTCAATCCGCCCGCGGCAGAAAAGACATGGTGTTCCCGGGGCCATCACGCTCATGCGCGCATCGAGGCCAGATACCTCGCCGTCGCGAGCGCTGATCACAACACCGACATCGATCACCATCACGCAGTAGTAGTAGGCGAGGCGAGAGAGAATGGCGCGTCCGGCGTTGTCGTCAGTGCAACCGAAGACGATGTCGCATCCGCGCAGCTCTTCGAACACGCTTCGCTCGGTAATCCTGGCTCGGTGGGCCATAACTGTGGTGCCGAAGCCAATCGCGCGGGCGCTGTTGGCCAGAACCTCGACCTTCGGCTGTCCTACATCGGCCATTGTCGAGCCGTGGATGCGGGTGAGGTTGGTAGCGCTGACCTCATCGTCATCGATCACGACGATCTCGCCAACCCCGAGCCGGACCAGCTGCTCGTACACAGCTGAGCCGGTTCCGCCGCCACCGACAACTCCGACCCGGAGCCGTCGAAGAACCCTCTGTCCGTCGCTGCCAAATGCCCTTATCTGGCGATCAAACGAATCAAGCGAGGACTCGGACTTGCGCAACCGGTCGGCGGCATCGAGAAGACGGACGCGGTCGCCGACCACGCGCAGACGGCCGATTGGGTCTTCGCCAAGCGTCCCGGTGAAGCGAGGCGAGGTCGGTGAGTCGCCGAGAATCAAGCTGGCGAAAGGCTTGCCGGTTCGGGCTTCGAAGACCGGTGCGAGCTTGCGGGCGGCCTCCTCGTCATAACGTGATGGCAGGGGCCCGCCGGCCGGGTGAGTGTGAAAGAAGATCGGCTGCCAGTCTTCTGCGGCGGCCTCGGCCAAGGCTGGCATCCACCCCTCCGAGCTAATTCGCATCTCGATGGGGGAACGCATCTCATATGCTTCCGCAGGCACCCAAATTGCGCGGTTGAGGCAGAACGTGATGCGGTCTGCCTCCTCGATATGACCAGCGAGGAGAATGGCGGCCGACTCCTCTCGATCGTTCAAAGCTAGGCAGAGCTCCTCCCAGAGACGCTCGCTCGTTGCGATTCCGACCTCCCTCACGCTGCTTGCACCGGAGCGTTCTTTTCGAGGTCGGTGCGGATCAAGCGCAAATAGCTACGCAGATTGTCGACTCCGGGGCGCCAAGCGACCGCAAGATGACGCGACCAGCGCTGCCAAATCCGGCCCTCATATTCGAGCCGGGTCTCAGTTGCCGGCGGGGCCCCACCCCCGGCGTAGCCGACGACCGGATGCGTCCAGAACATGTCCGGCGCGGCGTCGGGGAACCCGCCGGGCAGCCGCAGAAGCAGGTCGGCAACGGCCGGCACATACCCCGACGGAAGGTGAAAACCGCGGATGATGAGCGAAAACATCTGCCCCTCTGAGATCACCTCGTAGTCGAAACGGCGCTCCTTCAGGTACGCCTCGTCGTCCTCGCTCAGCATGAGTGCCCCGGATTGATCACGCTGGGCGCGGTGAAGAAGTGCATCCCGTTGCGGAGCTTCACCGACTCCTCGTTCTCGATGCGCTTGTCCTCGCCACCGGGGACCTCGAGCCAGAGGTCGAACTCGGGGCCAATGTCGGGGTTGGGGAGGGACCGCAGCTGCGCGCCGCTCATCTCACCCTCACTCACCTTGAACGGTTTGCGGTCGATATGGATGACGACCTGTTTCTCGGGCTTCGGCGGCTTCTTGGCCACCTCGCTGCTACTGGATCCACTCATTCTCTTCTCCTTTCATCTGGGGGGTGGGAGCCCCTCCAGCCCTGTATTGGATTGACGAAATACTGTTCGTGATCACGAACTTTAGCGGATCGCCGCGACTCGTGTCAGAATCTCGTACCAGAGTTCGTGATCCCGAAAACCGAACAGCTCTCGCTCTTTGAGCAACTGCGTCATTCGGCACCGAGACTCTCCGATGAGCTGGTCATGCGCCGTCTCTGCCAAGAGATGCTTGAAGAAGCCGAGGTCTCCGAACCTCCGGTTCCCGTGAGGATGCTTGCTTCGCTGCGCGGGATCGCCTCGATCGAAGAGGTCGAGCAGCCATTCGCGGGGATGCTGCAGCCGGGAGATAGCGGATTCGAGGTGCGAGTCCGTCGCCGCGATGGACGAAGACGCCAACGCTTCACGATCTGCCACGAGGCAGGTCACACGCTTCTGCCGGGTTTCCGGCAGGCACGCCAGTTCCGCTGCAATGGTGAGCGAAGCTGGCTGGAGCGGATGTGCGACGTCGCTGGCGCTGAGCTATTGCTCCCCTGCGATCTCCTCCGACCGCTGCTTCCAGAGAAAGGCCTCGACTTGAAAGTGGTCGAGAAGCTAGCGGATGCGTTCGAGGCCAGTGTCGAAGCTACCTCCCGCCGCGCCGTCAGCCTCAGCCGCGGTTCCACGATGATGCTCGTTCTAAGCGAGCGCCACAAGCCATCTGAGGCGGGCCGCGAGGATGAGCTGCCAGCGAAGTTGCGCGTTGACTATCGGATCGCGAATGGCAACTGGCCGTTTGTGCCACAGCACAAGTCGGCCGACGAGGATGGGCTAGCGCGGGCCCTGCAGGGCGAGATCATCGACGAGGTCGCCAACATCGACGAGCTTTGTGCCGAGCCACTCGGCGAGGTACGAATCAGCGCTAAGCGCTACGGAGCCAATGGCCGGGTGCTGGCCTTGGTAGAGAGGGCCGATTGAACAATATGGGTGGGCTGCAATGACGAGAAAGGCTGGCGTCGGTAGTCGAATCAAGAAGTACCGAGAAGATCGAGGAATGACAGCCAGTCAACTGGCGGCCAAGTCCGGCGTCTCGAAGAGCTACATCTCCGAGCTGGAAAACGACAGCGATAACGGCAAGCATCCCTCTGCCGACAAGCTCTATGCGATCGCCAAGGCCCTCGGGGTCGCAATGTCGGACCTGATGGGGCGACCGATCATCACCGATCCGGTCGCGAAGCGACCCGCTGCTCTACTCGCGTTCGCCAAACAGGCAAAGCTTCCCCAGGCCGACATCGAGATGCTCGCCCGTATCCAGTTCCGCGGCGAGCCGCCGAAAACCCAGGAGCGATGGGAATTCATCTATCAGGCAATTCGCAACAGCAAGGCGATGGATGCTTAGCTCATTTCCGTCGTTGTCCGAAAGGACCCTTAATAGGCCGGCTTGAGCCCCCGAATCATCGGGAAGTGTCTTACGTTCGTGGTGAGCAGGTCGGCCTCGAGCAGCAGCGTTGTAGCGGCGATCAGGTAGTCGACGTCATCGATACCGCTGTGGGAGCGGCGGTGGCGCTGGGCAAGCTCGCCGGCGGCTCGGGACACCTCCTCGCCGACGGGCACCCAAGAGAGGGCAGAGAAGAACTGCTCGAGCGCTTCGACCTCGCCTTTGCGGACACCGGCCAGGAGCTCGAAGCGGACTACCTCACTCGCGAAGAGAAGCTCCTCGGCCTCGATCAGGCCGCTCAGGAGCTCGACCGCCTCCGGCAAACCGCGCAGGTGGTCGATTGCGACGCTCGTGTCGAGCAGCTTCACTTGACGCCTAGACGGGACAGGCGCTCATTCAGGTCGCCACCGCGCATGGCGTCGACGTACTCAGCGCCGGTGCGCCGGCGCCCCCGCCACGAGCCGGCGCTGGCGCGAAGCCCACTGAGCCTCTCGTCCTTGCCCTGGCGACCGAAGGTGGCTCGCACCGCGCGGCGGATCAGCTCCGAGCGTGACGCCCCAGTCTCTTGTGAGGCGCGATTGAGCAGCTCCAACTCGCCTTCGCCAAGGTAGATCTGAGTTCGACTCATAGCATCATTATACACCTAGTGGTGTCCCACTTGATCGAACTGAAGAGAACACGATTCTGCCTCGTTATCTCCTTGAATTCGATACTCGGCCCGCGTCGATCCGAGTCGGCTGATTTCGCTCTAGAGAGCGAAATTTTGATGCCAGCCCGGCTCCTCACTTCGTCAGCCGAAAGTCATTCGAAGGCCACTCGAGCCACTTGATTGGGCTATGAATGGGCTATCGGTAGCCCAAACGACGCGATCGCTGACCTATTCAAAACCGTCGATTTGCAGGAGAAAGCGAATGGCGAGGGCCGGAATCGAACCGGCGACACCACGATTTTCAGTCGTGTGCTCTACCAACTGAGCTACCTCGCCTGGTAGCTGGTGCGGCCGGGGCCGCCTTGGGAAGGCTAGCGACCGGGGGGCGACGGGGCTGATTCGATTGGGGCATGGCTTGGGGTCGTGCAGCGCTGGGGTTGGCGGTGGCGGTCGTGCTGGGCGCGGCGCTCGTCTCGGGGGGCTCGCGGGACGACTCGGTGCGGCTGCGCTATCTGCCGGAGAGCAACGAGCTGGAGACGGTCGTCGAGTACGGGCGGGCTCGTGTCGTCGAGGTGCGCTCGCTTGGGACGCCGCTGGAGATATGGGCCGATCCGGGCTGGCTGGCACGAGCGCGGCCGCTCGGGCCCGGCGCGCCTCCGTGGGCGCGGCGGATGTACCGGCGCTCGCTGCTGGTGCTGCGGGCGGTCACGGACCGGCGCAGCGGCGCCGTTGTGGCCGGCTTCCGCGACGGCTGGGAATACGTCTGGCCGCGCGACGCGGGCACCGTGGCCGTCGCCCTCGCCTCGGCCGGCTACCGCGCCGAGGCGCGGCGGGTCGTCCGCTTCCTGCTCGGCCTCGACCTCGAGGCGGCGGCGCGCTTCCACCTGGACGGCGCCCCGGTCGAGGGGCGGGCGGCGCAGGGGGACGCGACGGGGTGGGTTGCGGCGGCGGCGCAGGCAGCCGGACTGCGCACCGACGTGCCGCGGCAACCCTGGCGCGACCGGGCCGACTACCAGGAGGGCGAGGCGGGGGATTTCCTGGGGAATGCGATCGCCGCCACGGCCGGCGAACCGAAAGGCACTTCGGCGGGTGACCTTTCGGTTCGCCGTCCGGCGGAACTGGAGATCCGGAGGGAGTTCGGTGCGAACGGCCTGCTGGTGCGCGCGGCGGGCGATCCGGAGTCGGGACTCGACTCAGTCGCCGCCTGGGCCGTGCGTCCCTTCCCGCAGCCAGCGCTCCATCCGCTAGCACGACGAACGCTGCTGCGGATCGCGGCCGGGAGCGGGCGCTTCGGGATCGTTCCGTCCGAGGACTGGGATGGCGGCGTCGACCCGTGGACTGCACCGACGGCATGGACAGCCTGGGGCCTCGCTGCGCTGGGCGAGCGCCGCGCCGCCCTGCGCCTGATGGCCGCCCTTCGCCGGGCCGCTACGCCTTCGGGCCTCCTCCCGGAGCGCGTCGATTCCCGCACCGGCGTCCCCACCTCGACCACCCCGCTCGCCTGGTCCCACGCCTTCGCGATCCTCGCCATCCGCCAGCTCTGGCCTCGAGGCTCGGTGCAACGCGTTGTGGGCCATATAGGCCCACAACGCGTTGCACCTGAGAGTTGGGTGGGATTAGAGGGCGGCGAGGGCCAGGTCGACGGCCTCGCGAGGCGACTCGGCGGGGAGAACGCCCGGGGCGCCCTCCATCGCCTCGCGGCCGCTCAGGACCCAGCTCTGCAGCGCCACCACCGGGCGGCCGATCGCGCGGGCGAAGCCGATCTCCGAGAGCGTCCCCCACTCGCCGCCGATCGCGATCACGGCGTCACCGGAGGAGACGACCGCGAGGTTGCGCGCGTGGCCGATGCCGGTGGCGACGACATGGGTGCAGTGGGGGTTCGCTTCGCCGGCGTCATGGCCGGGAACGATCCCGATCGTCTCGCCGCCGGCGCCGCTCGCCCCCCGGCAGGCCGCCTCCATCGCCCCGCCCATACCGCCGCAGACGAGCGTCGCTCCCGCTTCGGCGAGCAGCCTGCCGACCTCCTCCGCCAGCTGCGCCGCCTCGGACCCCGGCTCGCAGCGCGACGGCCCGATCACGGCCACCTGCCTCGGTCGCTCCGGCCCGCTCATCCGGCGGAGCCTTTCATCGCCCGCATCAACTCCAGCGCGCCATCCTTGTGCAGCGGCTCGTTGAGGTTGCCGCACTTGGGGCTCTGCACGCAGGATGGGCAGCCCGATTCGCAGGGGCACTCGGCGATCAGCCGCTCGGCGTCGCCGAGCAGGCGCTCGAACTGCTCGTAGCCGCGCAGCGTTATCCCCACCCCGCCGGGATGGCCGTCGTAGACGAAGATCGTCGAGCGCCCGGTCTGGAAGTGGACGTTGGTCGAGAGCCCGCCGATGTCCCAGCGGTCGCACATCGCGATCAGCGGCAGCACCGCGATCTGGCCGTGCTCGGTCGCGTGCAGGGCTCCGAGCAGGACGTCGGGCGCCAGCGCCCCGCTCAGCTGCTCGGGCAGCACGTACCAGAGCGCCTGGGTGACGAAGTGCTGCTCAGGCAGCTCCAGCGAGACGATGTCGAAGGGCTCCTGGTCGGCGATCGAGACCCGCTGGTAGGCGATCACCTGCTCGGTCACCGAGACCTCGCCGAAGTGCAGCTCCACCCCGGAGGTGGAGCGCTGCTCGCGCACCCGCTCGATGTAGATCTCGGTCTCCTTCTTCGGCCGCGTGTACCAGTCGCCGTCGAAGCGGGAGACCACGGCGCGCCGCCCCTGCACGTCGAGCTGCTCGACCTCGTATGAGCGCCCCAGGTGGAGGTAGACCGCGCCGGGGTGGATCGTGGTGAAGGCGCGCTCGGCCTCGACCAGGCCGAGCATCTCACCCGAGTCCCGCTCGATCACCGCAACCGAGTCGGCCGAGGCCGAGCGCAGCGGGATCTTCGAGGCGACGAACTCGCTGCTGCGCGGCATCACGCGCCCGCCGGCCTGGCGCAGCTCGCCGGCCGAGACCAGCCGCTCGGCCCGCTCGCGCCAGCCCTCGCCGAGCACCTCCGCGTCCTCCTCGCTCAGCGGCAGCTCATAGGCCGCCGCGACCATGTGCCGAGAGGCGATCTGCTCGCTGGCGTGGTCGAGGATCGCCGCCTCGACCGGCCTCCCGATGAACTCGTCCGGGTGGCGGCAGAAGAACTGGTCGAGCGCGTCCTGGCCGGCGACGTAGACGGCGAGGCCGCGCCGGCGACGGCCAGCCCGTCCCCACATCTGGCGCAGGCTGGCGACCGTGCCCGGGAAGGTGACGCAGATCGCCGCGTCGAGCTCGCCGACGTCGATGCCCAGCTCGAGCGCGTCGGTGGCGACCACGGCGAGCAGCTCGCCGCCGGAGAGCCGCGCCTCGATCTCTCGCCGCTGCTGGGGCGTGTAGCCGCCGCGGTAGGGCGCGATCCGCGCCGCCAGCTCCGGCTTGCCGCGCACCTCCAGCGCTTCACGGGCGAAGCGCTGGATCAGCTCGATCCCGCGCCGGCTCTTGAGGAAGCAGATCGTCCGCACGCCGTGGGAGACCAGCTCGGCCAGCAGGTCCGCGGCCTCGCCCAGCGCCGAGCGCCGCGTCCCTGTCGCCTTGTCGATCAGCGGCGGGTTCCACATCGCTATCTCCCGGCCGGCGCCGGGCGCGCCGTCGTCGTCGATCAGCTCGAACGGCGTCCCGACCAGCTCCTCGGCCAGCCCGACCGGGTTGGCGATCGTCGCCGAGGCGAGCAGGAAGCGCGGCTCGCCGCCGTAGGCGCGGGCCACCCGCCGCAGCCGCCGCAGCACGTTGGCGACGTGGGAGCCGAAGACGCCGCGGTAGGTGTGCGCCTCGTCGACGACGACCCAGCCGAGGTTGGCGAGGAAGTCGCCCCAGCTCTTGTGGTGGGGCAGGATGCCGACGTGCAGCATGTCCGGGTTGGTGAGGACGAGGTTGCTGCGGCGGCGGATCGCCGGCCGCTCCTCACGCGGCGTGTCGCCGTCGTAGATCGCCTCGCGCAGGTTGGGCGGACGCAGCGCCGACAGCTTGCGCGCCTGGTCCTGCGCCAGCGCCTTGGTCGGATAGAGGTAGAGGGCGCGGCGCTTGGCGTCGCCGGCGATGCCGTCGAGCACCGGCAGGTTGAAGGCGAGGCTCTTGCCGGAGGCGGTGCCACTGGTGATGACCAGGTTGGAGACGGCGGCGGCCTCCAGCGCCTGGCGCTGGTGGGAGTAGAGGCGCTCGACGCCGGCGCGCTTCAGCGCTTCGACGAAGCCGGTATCGAGCGAGCGCGGCATCGCCACCGTTCGCGCCCTGCGCTCCTCCTCGCTCGACTCGGCGACGATCCGCCCGTCGCGGCGGGCTGGGTCGAGCGCGATCGCCCATGGTGCCTCAAGCAGGCTCTTAGCCATCAGGCGCTACTCCGCCGACGATCCGGCCCGCGACCCTCATCGCCTGCAACGAGCTGCGGTCGTGGATGCGCAGGACGTCGGCGCCGCCGCGCACGGCCAGGGCCACGGCGGCGACCGTCGCCCACTCGCGCTCGCCCGCCGGCAGCCGCTCCTCCCACGAGCCGGCCAGCACGGCGCCGAGGAAGTCCTTGCGCGAGAGCGAGACGTAGAGGGGCAGCCCCAGCGCGCGCAGCTCGGGTAGCCGCCGCAGGACCTCGAGGTTCTGCGAGGTCGTCAGGTCGAAGTCGAGTCCGGGGTCGATCGCGATCTGCTCCTCTCCCACCCCAAGCCGCTGGGCAGCCGCGACTCTCCCCCCCAGCCAGGACTTCATGTGCTCGACCACGTCGCCGTAGCGCCTCGGCAGGCGGTCGACCCGCGGCGGCCCCTCGATGTGCATCAGCACGTAGCCACAGCCGGTCTCCGCAACCAGCTCGAACATCTCCTCCGAGCCGCCCGAGATGTCGTTGACGGCGACCGCCCCCGCCTCCAGCGCCGCCCGCGCCACATCGACCGAGAAGGTGTCGGCGCTCACCGGCACCCCCGCTCCCGCCAACCCTTCGATCGCCGGCACCAGCGCCGCCGCCTCGACCTCCGCCGGCACCGGCGGCCCGCTCCGCGCCGCCACCGCCCCCACGTCCAACATGTCGAACCCGGCCTCGACCAGCTCCAGCCCGTCGGCGATCGCCTGCTCCGGCGTGACGCTACGAGCCCCCTCGAACATCGAGTCGGCGGTGACGTTGACGATCCCAGCCGCAAGCGGCTGGGCCAGGTCGAGGGTCCTGTCGCCGAGTCGCCACACGAAGGACGAGCTTATGGCCCCGCGAGCGTCTTCCTCGAGAAGGCGCCCAGTCGCTACCTCACCCAGTCGCGCGGAAGACCAAAGTCTGGCGCCCTGCGCGCGATCCCGCGTGGACGAACCTGACCGTGACGCGGAAGGCCTGCTTCGCCGACGGCAGCGAGCTCACCCTTCGCAGGGCCCCGGGCCCAAGCCTGACGTCGAGCACCCGCGGTTCGCCGAGATCGTTGAAGGCGATCCGGCCAGGCTTCGGTTCCTTCGGCTTGGCTTCTAGGTATCGCTTCGGGCCGCCCTCGGGAGAAGCGCTTCCTCGCTTGCCGCCAATGGCGAGGATCCGGGTTTTCCCGGCAAGAGCGGGGGTCGCCTCCAGCGTGGGCGGAAGCTGCAGGCGGACGGTGGCGATCCGGGCCCAGGGCAAGCTCGGCTTTACCCGCAGCGAGACAGCCGGCCGCCCGCCGGCGAGACCGCCGACCCGGAACCGAGCTCGGGCGCTGGCGACGCAACCCCGACGGCGCAACTTCGCCAAGTCCTTCCCCGTGCAGGCCGGGCGGAGAATCGTCATGCCCATGCCGGAGAAGCGGTGGTCGAACGTCCCATCGGCGTTGAGGCGCATCAGGAAAGGAACTTCCATTCCCCCCAAGTCCAAGGTGCGCATGGTGCCCTTGACGAGGATCTCGCCTCCCGGCAACACGGTCACCGAGTCGGCGTGACCCGGCACCCTCTCTCCCATCGTCAGGGGGTTGGTCAAGCGGATCACGCCGCCTTCTCGACCGAAGCTCGTGTCCAGCTGGCCGTCGGGAGTGAAGCGGGCAATCAGCGGCTCCTCGCATACGTCATTGCAGCTGTACCCGTTGCCGGCTTTCGGATTGGGGACCCAGTCGCCCCACTGCGACGTCATTCCCGCGACGACGATCTTCCCGTCCTCCTGCACGGACACCGCATTGGCGACGCTCCTACCCGGCCCCCCGCTCGTGCCCTCGATCGGGGGAGTGACGAACCCCCCGCCGCCGAAGCTCGGATCGAGCTTTCCTTCCTGGTCGAACCGGGCAAGCAGGAGAGTGTCGTTGGCCGTGCCGGCGACGATCAGCTTGCCTGCGCCCTGCGCGATGGCGTTGGCCTCCCCGTGCTCCGGGAGAGATGGGGGTCGGACCAGACCTTCGCCGCCGCCGAACGTTCCGTCGTAGGGCGCGCCGGAGCCGGGCACGAACCTGGCCAGCAGAGCGCGGCCTCCGGAAGAGCCGTATGTCCTCCCCGCCATGATCAGCGACCCGTTCGCGCCCGGCACGAGGCCTTGCAGCCAGGATTCCGAGATGACCGGCTCGGCGCTCGTCTGCGAGACCAGGCCGACCGTCTCCAGGAAGCTCCCGCTGGGGTCGAAGCGTTCGACGATGGCCTGGGATACGAAGAATTTGCTCAGCCGGCGCGAGCCGCCGACGACGATCGTTCCGTCAGGCTGGGTGAGGATCGCTTGCGGTCCTTCACCGAAACGGCTGTCGTTGGGGTCGAATGAGCCGGCAACGCCGCCCTGCCCGAAGCTGGGGTCGACGAGGCCATCCTGGAGGTAGCGGCTGAGCTGGAAACCCGGTGCCGCCCCGCCCAGAATGCGGCCGTCGGGCTGGACCGTCACCGCTCGCAGCGGCGGCATGCGCCGATCGATCGCAATGCCCCCCTTGCCGAAGCTCGGGTCGCGACGGCCGTTCGGCTTCAGCCGGACGAGCGAGCCGAAAGCCGGCCAAGCTTCGGTGGCCACCACGATCTTGCCGTCGGGCTGAATCGCCATCGAGCCATCCGCGGCTGCAGTCGCAGGCATGCCCAGCAGCAGCACAAGCGCCCCCAGGCCAACGATTCTCCGTCCAATTCCACTGCTCACGATCGTCTTCTCGCCCCTCGAATTGGCTACCTTAACCCCCCTCTTGGGCCTGAGTTGCGTCTACACCGACCTCGACGGCACCCTGCTCGGCAAGGGCTCCTCCCTCTTCCGCGACGCCGGGGGCGCCTTCTCGCTGGCCCAGTCGCGTGGCCTGGAGGCCTGCCACCGGGCCGGGGTCGAGGTCGTGATCATGTCCGGCCGCCGCGAGCCGCAGGTGCACGAGTCCGCCCGGCTGATGGGCCAGACCTCCTACATCTACGAGGCCGGCTGCGCCTTCGCGATCGACGGCGAGACGACGCTGATGACGGGCGACCTCGTCCCCGACGAGGAGGGCACCGTCTACGAGAAGATCGAGCAGCGCGGCATCCCGAAGATGCTCTTCGAGCGCTTCGAGGGGCGGCTCGAGTACCACGCCCCCTGGCACACGGGACGCATCCTCTCCCACCTCTTCCGCGGCAAGGTCGACCTCGAGGAGGCCAACCGGGTGCTCGAGGCCGAAGGCCACGACGACCTGCGACTGCTCGACAACGGCGCGATCGGTCGCGAGATGCCGGCCGTCGACGGCCCCACCCACGCCTACCACCTGGTCCCGAAGCTGGTCAGCAAGGCCGGCGCCGTCGCCGCCCACGCCCGCGCCCGCGGGTATGACCCGGCCGAGTGCATCGGGGTCGGCGACTCGGTCGAGGACCTCGAGGTCGCCGCCGCGGTTGGACGCTTCTTCGTCGTCGCCAACGGGCCCGAGCGCGACCCCGGCCTGCGCGCCGCGATGCCCGCCTGGGACAACGTCACCGTCACCGAAGGCGCGATGGGCGACGGCTTCTACGAGGCCGTGGTGGCGACGCTGATGGAGGGTCGCTGAGGCTTCATTAGTATCGGTCCCGGCCCACCTCTACCACCCGGAAGGAGCACCTCTTGTCGCAGGACACCGCGACCGTCGCCGAGCAGGAGTACCTGGAGATCATGTTCTGGCTGGAGGAGGCCGGGCTGCCGATGACCGGCGCAAACATCGCCCGCGCGATGCAGCTCTCGCCCCCGACGGTGCACGAGATGATCGGCCGGCTGACCGATGACGGGTACGTCGAGCGCAAGCAGGACAAGTCGCTCGAATTCACGCCGTCCGGGCGCGAGCACGCCAGCCACATCGTCCGCCGGCACCGCATGATCGAGCGCTTCCTCACCGACGTGCTCGGCATCCCCTGGGACGAGGTGCACGAGGAGGCCGAGCGGATCGAGCACGCGATGTCGCCGGTGCTGGAGGAGCGGATGCGCGCGGCGATCGGCGACGCCACCACCTGCCCCCACGGGCACCCGATCGTCGAGGGCGCCCGTGAGACCGGCTCGCTGCTCGCCGACGTCGAGCCCGGCGCCGTCGTGACCGTGCTGCGCTTCGAGAACGAGGCTGAGGAGCTGCTCCACTACCTCAAGGACGCCGGCCTTCACCCGGGGCTGGAGGGGAAGGTCGAGAGCTCCGGCGAGGAGGGCGTGACGATCGCCTCCGGCGAGGGCCGCCACCAGGTGTCCCGCAGCGTCGCCGAAACGGTCTCGGTCCGCGCCGACCCGGCGCCGCCGCCGCGGGCGACGATCCCGGAGCAGCTCGTCCTCTCCTCAGATCGCTACGGACGCTAGGCCGGCGAGCCGGCTCGGATCCGCTCCAGCGCGCGGGCGATGCGCGCGACCCCCTCGGGGATCCGCTCCGGAGGCACGCTGGCGAAGGAGAGGCGGAGGCTGCTGGCGCCCCCGTCGATCATGAAGTCGGGGCCGGCGACGAAGGCGACGCCCTCGCTCTTGGCCTCGGCGAGCAGCGCCGTCGTGTCGGTGCCCTCGGCGAGATCGAGCCAGAGGAAGTAGCCGCCGCCGGGGACGACGAACTCGGCCTCGGGGACCTGCTCGCGCAGCGCCTCGACGAGAGCGTCGCGACGAGCGCGCAGCGCGCCCTTGACGAAGTCGATGTTGCGGTCGAGCCCGCCGGAGCGGCAGAGCTCGAGCACGACCGCCTCGGCCAGCATGTTGGGCGAGATGTAGGTCTCGTTGGCCCGCTTCGCCAGCTTCGCGATCTCGGCCCCGGGCCCGGCGAGGTAGCCGACCCGCACGCCGGGGCTGACCGTCTTCGAGAAGGAGGAGGCGTGGACCACGCGGTCGGCCTTGTCGATCGAGAGCATCGTCTCCAGCGCCTCGCCCTCGAAGGGCAGCTCGCGGTAGGGGTCGTCCTCGAAGATCCAGAAGCCGTGCTCGACGGCCAGCTCGACCAGCCGCACCCGCTTCGCGGCCGAGAGCGTGCAGCCGGCGGGGTTGTGGAAGTTGGGGATGACGTGGGCGAGCTTGATCGGGCCCTCGGCGAGCGCGGCTTCGAGCGCCGCCATCTCGAGGCCGTCGGCCTCCAGCGCGACCGGCACCAGCTCGACCCCAAGCCGCTGCAGCATCAGCAGCGTGCGGTCATAGGTCGGCTGCTCGACCACGACCCGGTCGCCCGGCTCGAGCAGGTGCTCGAAAAGCATCCACCCCGCCTCCAGCGACCCGTTGGCGACCATCACCTGGCCGGCGTCGAGCCCGCCGTGCCGCTCCGCGATCCACTCGCAAAGCCCCGGATGCCCGATCCCGGTCCCGTAGGAGAGCGCCTTTTCCCAGTCCTCGGCCAGCGCGACCGCAGCCGCATCCCGCACGGCGTCCCTGGGCAGGATGTCGGCGCTCGGAGCCCCGCGAGCAAACGAAATCGTGTCGGAAGCCATACGCTCGACCCTAGCAACGCCTCGACGCCGCTGATCTCAAGTACGCCTTGGATATCAAGCAGTACCTATACTCGCGCCGATGACGCGGGCTCTGAGGGGGCTTCATCGGCGAGTGGGAGCGCTGGCGCTGATCGCCGCCCTGGCAACGCTAACGCCGGTAGCCGATGCAGCTCCAAGAAAGGGGCCCGACCAGACCCGGCTGCTCCTGCGCCTCTCCGACCTGCCCTATGGCTACACGGTCTCCGAAGGGAACGAGGGTGCGGAGGAATTCCTCTCTTGCGGGACGTTGACCCCCCGGGGATTCGAAGACACGTCGCCCAGGCTGGAGCGGTTCCTCCACCGCTTCCACCCGCGTGTCTGCATCACAGGGTATGAGTGGTTGTTTACGCCATCGGGAACGGCCCCTGGCCCTGCCTCGGTGGTGTCGGCAGCCATGGCACTCGGCACCGACCGGGCCGCCGACGCGGCCTGGCCTGTGGCGCCGGAACTGCTCGAGGCCCTGTACGAAAACGACCTGCAACTACGCGAATTCCAGAGCGGGATCGGAGTCGGCGATGCGAGCAAGCTCTTCCACGCGACGAGCCGACGCTTTCACCACCTCAGTGGTCACGTTTCCGCCGCCCTTTGGCGGTCGGGAAACACGCTCGCCATGCTCGGAGCGCTCGGCCCGAAGCTCAATGAGAACGACCGCCAGGCACCGGAACTCGCCCGGCTGCAGCAGGCTCACATCGAACGGCCGACCCGCTACACCGAGGCTGAGCGCTTCGACGGAGAAGTTCCCCTCGACGATCCCACGCTGAAGCAACCCGTCTACTGGCTGGGCAGAGGCTTCAAGCCCGCCGGCCTTCCCGCCGTCCGCCTCAGAAAGGCGGAAATGACCGAAATCTCCAGACGGGGGGAAAAGACCGGCAAGGCGGTCCAGCTCGAGTACGAAGAACCGCGCTACGTGGGCCCGAACCTCTACGAGTGGAACCCGCACCAGTGGGAGGTCTTCCAGCGCTCGGAGCTGGGCCACGTGATCGTCTCTTGGAAATGCACCCAGACGAGAACCATCCAGCTGCCGGAAGGGACGGCCACGATCTACGGCGGCTACCGGCGCGACTACGCTCGCTGCCCATCGGAAGCGCCCACTCTCTTCACCGCTCGCGTCGCCTTTCCAGGCGTCTTCGTCGCCGTCGAACCACCCGTCTGCGCACACCCCTGCGCCAGCCCCAACGCCCCGTACGGGTCCTTCGAGGGAATGGAAGCAGTCGTCAGTGCCCTGAGGCTGAGGCCGAAGCGGACTCTCGGAACGACGCCCTAGCGCGAGCGCAGCACTTCGACGGCGATCTTCGCCGTCTCGGTGGACTTTCGCCGACCCGCACGCCCTTCGCTTCTTCCGGTTGGGCGGGCCTATACTCGCGCCGATGGCGGGGGCTCCAGTGGGCGTTCGAGGATGGGCCGGACTTCTGGTGGCAGCCTCGCTCTTCGCGGCGATCGCCGCAGCGAGCACCCTGCCGAGCGCGAGCGGCGCGCGGCCGTCCGAACCCCCGGCGCTGCAACTGCTGCTGCGGCTCCACGACCTGGCCCCCGGGTATCTGCTGATCGATGGATCGCCTGAGTTTCCGGTGGGCGGAATCAAATGCGACCGGATCGAGCCGGCGGAGCCGAAACCCAAACTTGCCAGGTTCATCGACCGCTACGCGCCAGCTGGCTGCATGGCGCTGTACTCGCGCCTCTTCAGAGTGCCGGGAGGCGGTCCCCGGCCCCCCGTGGTTGGAACCGGCGCGATGCGCCTGCCAAACCCCGAAGCAGCGGAGGAGGGGCTCTCGGTCGCCCGGCTGCTGCTCAGCCACGCGCTCTCCGACGAGCTGCCCGAAGAGGTCGCGCCGGTAGCCACGGTCGGCGACGCCGCCCGGCTCTTCCACTGGCAGGACAGCCTCTTCGGGGAAGACGACGAAACGAGCTCGTTCCTCGTCTGGCGCACGGGGGCGACACTCGCCACGGTCTTCGTCCCCGGCAAAAAGGCAGCGGCCAGCGACCGCATCGCCACCGAGCTCGCCCAAATACAACAGCGGCACGTGGAAGCGCCCACTCCCTACAGGCCCGCCGAATACGACGACAGCGAAGTCGCCCTGGAAGACCCTGCGCTGGAAGTGCCGGTCTACTGGCTCGAGCGCGAATTCTCCCCGGGCCACGGCTTGCCCCCCTTGCGGCTGATGGACACCAACTCGACAACGCGACGGGCAATCGCTTCTCCCCGCGCGAGCCTCTTCTACGCAGATCACCCCTTCCGCAGCCGTTACGAAAGCCTCTACGTCAACCTCTACTCCCCGCGCCAGTGGAGACAGCTCCGAGAGAGGGGCCATGCCCTGCCGGGCTCCCTGCGCTGTGGGTTCACCTCCCACGAGCTGAGGCTTCCCCGAGGACACGCCGTCGCCTTTCACGGTTTCGAAGGGTTCCTCGGCAGGTGCCCGAGCGACGAACGACCCGCCTGGTCGCTGCGCATCCGCTACGGGCACGTCATCGTGACAGTGAAGACGGGAACGATCTGTGCGATCTGCGCGGAAGCGGGAACCGGCCCTTACAACTCCTTCAAGGGGATGGCAGCGATCGTCCGCGGCCTCGAGCGGCGGGTTGGCGGCGCGGTCAGCGCCGCTGCTCCCGTTCCCAGGCGTAGGTCATCGCGATCCTCTGCATGATCGTCGGGTGGCTGCCGTAGAGGGCCGACGTCCACGCGGGAGGGTCGGGCGAGTGGTTGCTGGTGGTGCTGAGCCGGCGCAGCATCGCCCGAGCAGCCGCCGGTTCGCGCGTAGCCTCCAGCGCCGACCAGTCCGCCGACGCCTCGGCGCGGCGGGAGACGGCGTTGAGCAGGGGGGTCGCGAGCAACTGCAGCGCGACCAGGACGATCAGGGCCACCGGCACGGCCTCGGGCCGGACGAGGCCGCCGCGACGGCGGGTGAGCAGCTCGATCAGCGCCGTCGCGGGGATCAGGAAGAGCGCCAGCCACCCGACCAGCTCGAGCGGGTCGTCGTGCGCCAGGTGGGCGACCTCGTGGCTGAGGACGGCGCGGACCTCGGGGCGCTTGAAGTCGTCGTCGAGGAGCGTGTCCCAGAGGACGACGGTCCGCGTCGGCCCGAAGCCCGTGGCCTCGGCGTTGGGGGCCGTCGTGAAGCGGTCGACGTCCTGGACGACGAACCGCGTCCCCTCGATCCCCTCGATGCGCTCGAGCGCCCGCGCGTCGGCGAGCAGGCGCGGATCGTGCAGGGAGGAGGTGCTCGGCACCAGGTAGGGGCTTACGAAGGCCGCGAGGAGGGCGAGCCCGGCGAACACGGGGGCTGCGGCGACCCACCACCAGCGCCGCAGCGGGCCCGCCAGGCCCATCGCCACCGCCAGCGCCAGCGCGACGAAGACGAACGTCCCGCCGAGCCCGAGGAAGCTTTCGACGACCCACTCCAGATAGCCCTGGTGAGAGACCCCGTAGCGCCGCTGCCACCAGACGGCTGCCAGCCCGAAGGGGATCTCGGCCAGCCAGACGACCCCGAAGCCGAGCATTCCCAGCAGCATGCCGGTGCCGACCCGGCCCGCCGCGGACTCGCGCATCAGGCGATGCCCGCGCCGCGCGTAGATTGCGAGAACGACGAGCAGGGTCACGATCGCGAGCAGACCGTCGATCGTCAGGAAGCGCTCGTAGGTGGTGCTGCGCTCGAGGAACGAGTCGCTGAAGAAGCGCTCCGGCGGCAGGCCCGACGGGCCCTGGGGAACGGAGGCGGTGGCGTTCCAAAGCGCGCGCGCCGCCCACAGCCAGAGGACCGCGCCCGCGAGCAACGCCAGCGTGCGCGGGCGGAGGAGGCGGGAGGTCAGGCTTCCCAAGCGCTCGTCGGCGAGGGCGCGACGCTGGGACCGCTGTAGGGGTAGCTGCCGCTCACCAGGAAGAGGTAGCCGTAGGTCTGGGCCGTGTAGCGCAGGGCCAGCGCGCCGGCGTTGCGCAGGCCGAGCGGCATGCTGCCGGTGAACAGGGAGGCAAACCAGCCGAGGAAGGCGGCGGTGAAGAGGAGTGCGCCGTAGAGACTCGCGATCAGCAGCGCCGGCAGCGCGAGCACGAGGCGGAAGCCGACGGTCCAGCGGTTCTGGCGGGCGGGCTCGGCCACGCGGAGCTCGATCGGGTAGCTCCCCTCGGCGCCGGCGAAACCGGGGAATGGGTTGCCGATTAGGTTGAGGTAGGCATAGACATGAACCGAGTACCTGACGAAGCGGGCAAGGAACCGGTGCAGGCCCTGCGGCGAGGTGCCGGTGAACAGCGTCGCGAACCAGTTGGCGATCGCTGCCAGCAGGGCGGCGATTCCCCACAGAGTGAGCCAGATCAGGTGCGGGATCGCGAGCAGCAACCGGAAGAAGACGGTGAGGCGGTTGCGGCCCAGGTCATCGTGAGCCTCCAGGCGGATCGGATCGTCGCGAGCCGGAAGCGGGCCGATCGCGGTCAGCGGGTCGCTCGAGGGATAGCGGCCGGTCGCCAGCAGCAGGTACGCCCCGGCCTGCGCTCCGTAGGACAGTCCGTAGGCGATCAGGTCGCGCAGGCCGCGCGGCATGCGTCCGCGGGCAAGCGCGAAGAACCAACCGAGGAACGCCGCGGCGGACAGCAGGCCTGCGCTGCCGTATTCGCTTTCCGAGCCGCCGCTGAAGCCGAAGAAAACGGACAGCAGGAGCAGAGCGGGCACTGCGAGCGGCAGCCGGAAGAGGACGGTCCAGCGGTTCTGCCGAGCCGGCGGGTCTATCTCGACGTCGATGGGGTAGCCGGGCTTGCCGTCGAAGCCGGGGAACGGCCCGGCGCCGAGGTAGAGATAGGCGTTGACGTGAGTCGCGTACCTGACGAAGCGGGCGAGAAATCCGTGGAGGGCCTGCGGCGAAGTCCCCCGAAGAAGCGTCGCGAACCAGTTGGCGATCGCCGCCAGCAGGGCGGCGATTCCCCACAGAGTGAGCCAGATCAGGTGCGGGATCGCGAGCAGCAACCGGAAGAAGACGGTGAGGCGGTTGCGCCCCAGGTCGTCCGAGACGACCAGCCGCACGGGCCGTGCGTCACCGAACGCGGCTCCTTGCTCGGCTGCTCCTTGCTCCACAGGAGAGTTGGTAATGGAAGCGCCGGACGGCACCCGCGAAAGACGAGCCGCTCAGCTGCCGCGCAGCACTTCGACGGCGATCTTCGCCGTCTCGGTCGGGCTTTCGCCGACCCGCACGCCCTTCGCTTCGAGCGCGTCCTTCTTCGCCTGGGCGGTGCCGGAGGAGCCGGAGATGATCGCGCCGGCGTGGCCCATCTGCTTGCCGGGAGGCGCGGTGAAGCCGGCGATGTAGGCGACCACGGGCTTGGAGATCTCGGCGGCGATGAACTCGGCGGCGCGCTCCTCGGCGTCGCCGCCGATCTCGCCGACCATCACGATCAGCTCGGTCTCGGGGTCGGCCTCGTACAGCTTCAGGACGTCGATGAAGTCGGAGCCGATGATCGGGTCGCCGCCGATGCCGACGATCGAGGAGTTGCCCTCGCCCGCCTGCTTCAGCTCGTTGCCGATCTGGTAGGTGAGCGTGCCCGACTTGGAGACGACGCCGATCTTGCCCGGGTCGAAGAACTGGGCCGGGATGATGCCGACGTTGGCCTTGCCCGGCGAGAGCACGCCGGGGCAGTTCGGGCCGATCAGGCGCACCCCGGCCTCCTTCGCCTTCCAGTAGGTCTTCAGCATGTCGAGCACCGGGATCCCCTCGGTGATCGCGATCACCGTGTCGACGCCGGACTCGATCGCCTCGTCGATCGCCGGCGCGGCGAAGCGCGCCGGCACGAAGATCATCGAGGTGTTGGCCCCGGCCTCGGAGACCGCTTCGGCGATCTTGTCGAAGACCGGCACCCCCTCCACGTCCTGCCCTCCCTTGCCGGGGGTGACGCCGGCGACGAGGTCGGTCCCGTAGGCGCGGTTGCGGAGCCCGTGGAAGGAGCCCTCGCGACCGGTCAGCCCGGAGACGACCAGCTTCGTCTCGTTGCCGACGATGATGCTCATGACCCACCCGCCAGCTCGACCACCCGGCGCGCCGCCTCGAGCATCGTCGTCTCCTGGTGCAGGTTGGGAAGCTCGGCGCCGGCGAGGATCTCCAGCCCCTGCTCGGAGTTGGTGCCGTCGAGGCGTACGACCAGCGGCAGCTTCAAGTCCATCTGCTGCGAAGCGGTGACGATGCCCTTGGCGATCTCGTCGCAGCGGGTGATGCCGCCGAAGATGTTGAAGAGGATCGCGGTGACCTTCTCGTCGGAGGTGATCACGGTGAGCGCGTCGACGATCGCCTCAGCCTTGGACCCCCCGCCGGCGTCGAGGAAGTTGGCCGGCTTGCCGCCGGCCTGGGCAACGACGTCGAGCGTCGACATGCAGAGCCCGGCGCCGTTGGCGAGGATGCCGACGTTGCCGTCGAGCTTGACGTAGGTGAGGCCCTTCTCCTTCGCCATCGCCTCCTGGGGGTCGTCGGCGGTGTCGGCGATCTCGGCCAGGTCCTGGTGGCGGAAGAGGGCGTTGCCGTCGATCGTCACCTTGGCGTCGAGCGCGACGACCTCGCGGTCGCCGGTGACGATCAGCGGGTTGACCTCGATCAGGCTCGCGTCCTCGGCGCCCGCCACCCCGGCCAGCTTCGCCAGCACCTCGGCGGCCTGCTCGCGCACGTCCTCGTCGAGCCCGGCGGCGTCGACGATCGGCCGCGCCGCGGCGGCGTCGAAGGGGGCGGTCGGGTCGATGTGGCGCTTGACCAGCGCCTCGGGGTCCTCCTCGGCGACGGCCTCGATGTCCATGCCCCCCTTGGCGGAGACCATCGCCAGCAGCTTCTTCTCACCTCGGTCGAGGATCACCGAGGCGTAGTACTCGGCGGCGATGTCAGAGCCGCCCTCGACCCAGACCTGCTCGACCCGGAACGGGCCCTCGCCGCGGGGGCCGAAGATGTCCATGCCGAGGATCGCGCCGGCGTGGGCGCGCGCCTCCTCCGCGTCCTGGGCGATCTTGATCCCGCCGGCCTTGCCGCGCCCGCCGATCAGCACCTGCGCCTTGATCGCACAGGGATAGCCGATCCGTCCCGCGGCGGCGACCGCGTCCTCGACCGTGGAGGCGACCTCGCCGCTGGGCACGGCGATGCCGTGCTTGGCGAAAAGCTGCTTGCCCTGGTACTCGAGGAGGTCCATACGTGACGGCGCCGCTCGGGCGCGGGCGGCAGCCTATCCGACCTCCCTCCCCGGGTGCCGCGCCGCCTGGCCCCGGGGCGATTGGCATAATGCGCCGCCGCCGATGCCGCTTCCAGCTCTCAAAACCATCAAATGGGTGACCACCGACTGTTACGGCACCTTGATCGACTGGGAGAAAGGCATCATTGACGCCTGCAGGAAAGAGGCGGAGAAAGACGGCTTCAGCTTCGAGGAGGAGCCGTTCCTGGCCCGCTTCATGGAGGTCCAGGCCGAAATCATGGCCGGCTCCTACGAGCTCTACGCCGAGGTGCTGCGCCGCGCGATCGTCAAGGTCGCCGGCGAGCTGGGCTGGGAGGTCGAGCCCTCGCGCGCCCAGTTCCTCCCCGACAGCGTCGCCTACTGGCTTCCCTTCCGCGAGGCCAACGCGGCGATGGACCGGCTCGGCAAACGCTACGAGATCGGCATCGTCTCCAACATCGACGACAAACTGCTCGGCATCTCACGCCGCCACCTGCGGACCGAACTCGACCTCGTCGTCACCGCCCAGCAGGTGCGCAGCTACAAGCCGGATCCGGTCCACTTCAAAGAGGCGGCGCGACGGATCGGCGGCAAGAAAGGCTGGGTCCACATCGGCAGCAACTACACCAACGACGTCGCCCCCCTGCTGAAGATGAAAGTGCCGGTGATCTGGGTCAACCGCCACGGCGAGAAGCTCGACGGCCGCAAAGCGCCCAGCGCCACCGTGAAAACCTTCCGCGACGCGGTCAAGAAGCTCGGCGCGTCCTGAGCGACCTCTAGCGTTTCGCAACTTCGGCGGGCGCCGTTGTTTCGACCAGGTAGGCCAGCCGTCGGCAATGTTCACGTATCGACTCGCACAAATCAGGGCGTCCCGCGGGGCGCGCCTGAGCTTCGCCGCAGGCGTGCTCGGGCTCCTCTGCCTGCTGGCGGCCGCCTGGGGGCGAACCGGTGCCACCGCGGCCACCCCCCAGCCCCCCAGCTTCGTCGTGATCCAGACCGACGACCAGACCCTCGAGAGCCTCTACGCGACCTTCCGCCAGCCCGCCATCCGGGCGATGCCGAACACGGTCGACCTGATCGCCAAGCGCGGCATGACCTTCAACCGCTACTACGTCTCCTATCCGCTCTGCTGCCCGTCGAGGGTCAGCATGCTGACCGGCCGCTACGCGCACAACCACGGCGTCAAGGGCAACGTCCAGCCCAACGGCGGGTACTCGGGCTTCGCCTTCCGCGCGGCGGCGAGCCACAACGTCGCGACCTGGCTGCAGGCGGCCGGCTACCGCACGATCCACGTCGGCAAGGCCCTCAACGGCTATGGCGACGAGCCCTATGACAACGGGGCCTCGGTGCCGCCGGGGTGGAACGCCTGGCACTCGGTCCTGAAAGCCGACACCCACCACTACTTCTACGGCTACTCGCTGAACAACAACGGCACGATCGAGGGCCCCTTCGGCGACTCAGGAAGCTGGGAGACGCGCGAATACGGCGTGCGCGACGACATCGGCTGCCCCTACGCCCCGCTGAACGGCCTGCCCTGCTTCTACGAGACCGACACGCTGACCAACTACGCGATCGGGGAGCTGCAGCAAACGTCGCCCGAACAGCCCTTCTACCTCCAGCTCGACTACACCGCCCCTCACGGCGACTTCCGCCGCCCGGCCGGGCCGGAGCCGGCGCCCCGCCACTACGACTGGTTCAAGGGCGCGCCGATGCCGCACGACCGCTCCGAAGGCTTTGCCGAGGGCAACGTCTCCGACAAGCCGAGCTTCATCCGCGGCTCCGAATACGTGACGCTCGGCGAGATCCACACCTACCGCGTCTACTGGAACAAGCAGCTAGAGGCGCTGCGCGCGATCGACGACGGGGTGAAACTGCTGATGGACACGCTGGGCAGCCAGCACCGGCTGCGCAACACCTACGTCATCTTCACCTCCGACAACGGCTTCTTCTTCGGCGAGCACCGGCTGATCGGGGGCAAGTTCCTCGCCTATGAGCCGGCCACCCACCTGCCCTTCCTGATCCGCGGCCCGCGCATCCGGCCCGGCTCGGAATCCGGCGAGCTGGTGCAGAACATCGACGTCGCCCCGACCATCCTCGAGCTGTCCGGCGCGAAAGCCGACAAGAGCATCGACGGGCGCTCGCTGGTGCCCTTCCTGCGCGACCCGGAGCTGCGGACCCTGCGCCCGCTGCTCTTCGAGTCCTTCGTCGAGACCTCCGACGTGAACGAAAACGGCGCGATCGCCGAACGGGGTCCCAGCGCCCGGGGCGCGCGGGCGCGTCGCGGGGCCTCGGCCTCGATCCTGGCCCCGCCAAGGGACTACGAGGGGATCCGCCTCGGCCCCTACAAGTACATCGCCTGGCCCAACGGGGAGAAGGAGCTCTACGACCTCGAAAAGGACCCGTACGAGCTCAACAACATCGTCCGCATCCCGAACTACTTCCCGATCCGCAACTACCTGCACCGGGAACTGCGCGACCTGGAGGACTGCGTCGGCCGGGGCTGCCAGGAAGAAGCGTCCGAAATCCCCCTGACCCGCAAGGAACGCCAGGCGGAAATCCGGCGCAAGAAGCAGGAACTGCGCGAAAACCGCAAGGAGCAGAGGGAACAGAAACGGTAGTTGGCTGGTTAGGGGGCGTTGGCCGGCGGGTCCTGTCGCCGTAGGGGACCCACCACCCCCTGCGGTCGCTAAAAGCGTCCTCGGGGGTGGTCCCCCCTACGACGCCACCCGCCGGAGAGGCGGCTACCAGCTACAGCTGGCGTTTCTGAGAAGGAGGAGCTGCTACTCGATGACGGCTAGGACGTCGCCGGAGGAAACAGCTGCGCCTTCTGTGATGTTCAGGGTGGTGACCTTGCCGGCGCGGTGGGCGACTATCTCGTTCTCCATCTTCATCGCCTCGATCACGCAGACGAGGTCGCCCTCGGCGACCTCGGCGCCCTGCTCCACGGCGACCTTCAGCACCGTGCCCTGCAGCGGGGAGGGCAGCGACTCGCTGGAGGCGCTCGCCGCGCCGCCCGATTTGCGCTCTCGCTTGGGTGGCTGCTTGCCGCCGGCGGCCGGGGCGGCACCGCCGGCGATCACCTCGCCGATCACCTTCACGTCGAAGAGCTTGCCGGAGACCTCGACCTTGTAGTCGCGGGCGACCTGCTCGCCCTTCTCCTCCGCGGCGGGCGCGGCGACCGTCTCCGGTGCCGTCGACTTGAGCCAGTCGCGGTCCTCCATCAGGTCGCGGCAGGTCTCGCCCTTCGCCCATTGCCCGGTGGCGAGCAGGGCCTTGTGGAAGGGGATGAGCGTGGTCAGGCCGCCGATCTCGTACTCGTCCAGCGCCCGCAGCATGCGCCGGGTCGCGTGCTCGCGGTCGACGTCCCAGACGATCAGCTTGGCCACCATCGGGTCGTACATCGGCGTCACCTCGGAGCCCGCCTCGACCCCGGAGTCGACGCGGACGCCGGGCCCCGCGGGCTCGCGGTAGGTGGTGATCCCGCCCGGTGCGGGGGCGAATTTCTTGTGCGCGGCCTCGGCGTTGATCCGGCACTCGATCGCCCAGCCGCGCAGCTCAACGTCCTCCTGGGCGATCGAGAGCGGCTCGCCGGCGGCGACGAGGACCTGCTCGCGGACGATGTCGACTCCGCTGACCATCTCGGTCACGCAGTGCTCGACCTGCACCCGGGTGTTCATCTCGAGGAAGAAGTACTCCTCGCCGACCTGCATCCCCTCGACCGTGCCGGCGCCGCGATAGCCGACCGCGGCTGCCGCGTCGGTGGCGATCTTGCCGATCCGCTCGCGCATCGCCTCGTCGACGTGCGGGCCCGGAGCCTCCTCGATCACCTTCTGGTGGCGGCGCTGGACCGAGCAGTCGCGCTCGCCGACGTGGATCACGTTGCCGTGGCCGTCGGCGAGGACCTGGACCTCGACGTGACGCGGGTCCTCGAGGTAGCGCTCGACGTAGACGCGCGAGTCGGAGAAGAACTTCTCGCCTTCGCGGGCCGAGCCCTCGAAGGCCTCCTCCAGGTCGTCCGGCGTCATCGCCACGCGGAAGCCCTTGCCGCCACCGCCGCCCGCGGCCTTGCAGGCGACCGGGTAGCCGGCTTCCCCGGCCTGCTTGCGAGCCGCCTCGACGTCCGGTGCCGGCTCGGTGGCGCCGGGGACGATCGGCACGCCCGCCTCGGCCATGATCTCGCGCGCCCGGGTCTTCGACCCCATCGCTTCGATCGCCTCCGGCGGCGGGCCGATGAAGACGACCCCCGCCTCGGCACAGGCGCGGGCAAAGTCGGCGTTCTCGGCGAGGAAGCCGTAGCCGGGATGGATCGCTTCGGCGCCCGCCTCCTTGGCGGTGTCGATGATCTTGGGGATGTTCAGGTAGCTCTCGGCCGGGACCGCCGGGCCGATCAGGAAGGCCTCGTCGGCCTCGCGCACATGCGGCGCGTCGCGGTCGATCTCCGAGTAGACGGCAACAGAGCGGATGCCCATCTCCTTCAGGGTGCGGGCGACCCGGATCGCGATCTCGCCGCGGTTGGCTATGAGGACTTTCTGGAACACGGGGGCGGCAGTCTAGTCATGGGCAAGGAGGGAGGGGAGGTGGCGGGATACCCCTGCCCCGACAAGTCGTTGAACGATTGACCACCCCATAGGTGGGTCAATCGTTCAGGCGCCCGATTGCAATAGCTTGTCCGGCCCTGTGCTGATCGAGCTTCAAAGCCACTCCACTGTTTCGGACGGGCAGCTGGCGCCCGCCGACGTCGTCGCTGAAGCTGCGAAGGCTGGTGTGAAGACGTTGGCGTTGACCGATCATGACGCCATTGCCGGGGTACCGGAGGCGATGGAGGCGGCGGAGCGGCTGGGGATCGAGCTGGTGCCGGCGATCGAGATGTCGTGCGTGCACCCCTACGCGGAAGACCTGCACGTCTGCGGGTACTGGGTCGACCTGGGGAAGATCGCGCCCGCTTGCGAGCGGGCGCAGCACGAGCGGGTGACGCGGGCCGGCGAGATCGTCGAGAAGCTGCGCGGGGAGGGCTTCGACCTGCACCTCGAGGACGCCGTGCGCGAGGCCGGCGACGCGCTCTCGATCGGCCGCCCCCACATCGCCCGCGCCGCGGGAGCGACCGGCGACCTCGGACCCTTCTTCGAGGAGTACCTGGTGCCCGGCGCCAAGGCCTTCGTCGCGCGTCGTTGGCCAACAGCTGAACAAGCCATAGAGCTGATCCGCGAAGCAGGTGGCGTCGCCGTCATCGCCCACCCCTACTGGGACATCTCCGAGCCCGACGAGGTCGAGGACCTGGTCCGTTCCGCCGGGGCGGACGGCGTCGAGGCCTTCTACCCGACCCACTCCAAGGAGCAGACCGAGCACCTGCTGCGGCTCTGCGACGAGCTGGACCTCGTCCCCACCGGCTCCTCCGACTACCACGGTCCGACCCACAAGACCTTCTCGAAGTTCGGCGACTACGAGACCTTCGGGCTCGGCGAGCCGCAGGTCCCACCAAAGCCGTAGGAACCTCTTCCGGTGCGCCTTTCCCCCCTATACCGGGGATAAGGCGCACCGGAACGGACAAGCTGACGCGCCAGACCGGCGACCGCGGTCCCGGCACTCGCGGCGCAACGAAAAGGGAGGGGCGAAGGCCCCTCCCAAAACACTCAAGCGCGGCTCCTGCCGCGCGTTTTGGGAGGGGTCTCCGCCCCTCCCGTACCGCTACGTAACTAAGCCGTGACCGCGGCCGCCGGGATCAGCTCCCGCGACTCGAGGTACTCAAGCAGCTTCTGCGCCGACTCCTCGGGGCTCTCGTTCTCCGTGTCGCAGACCCAGTCCGGGTTCTCCGGGATCTCGTAGGGGTCGGAAACGCCGGTGAATTCCTTGATCTCGCCGGCGAAGGCCTTCGCGTAGAGGCCCTTGACGTCGCGCTCGGCGCAGGTGTCGACCGAGGCCTTGACGTAGACCTCGATGAAGCGGTCGCCCATCAGCTCGCGCGCCTCGGCGCGGATCTCGGCGTAGGGGGAGATCGCCGCGGTGATCACCGGCACACCGTTGCGGCTGAGCAGGTCGGCGACGAAGGCGATGCGGCGGATGTTGGTGTCGCGGTCCTCCTTGGAGAAGCCGAGGCCCTTGGAGAGGTTTTCGCGGACGACGTCGCCGTCGAGGATCTCCAGCTTCGAGCCGCGCTCGCGCAGCTGCGTCTCCAGCAGCCCGGTGATGGTCGTCTTGCCGGCACCGGAAAGCCCGGTGAACCAGAGGGTGAAGCCCTTCTCGCCAGCCATGCTCGTTCAGTCCTCCTTGTAAGCGTCGATCAGGATGTCGGCGACCTCGTCACGGGAGAACTCGTGCGGCGGCCTTTCGCCGTTGCCGAGCATCTCGCGGACCTTGGTTCCGGAGAGGAAGAGGTGCGCCTCTTGGTCGTGCGGGCAGGTCTTGCCAGAGGCAAGCCCCTCGCACTCGTTGCACCAGAAGGTGTGCTCGAACATCAGCGGCTCGATGCCGAGCTCGTCGATGTCGATCGTGTCGAAGATCTTCTGCGCGTCGTAGGTGCCGTAGTAGTCGCCGGCACCGGCGTGGTCGCGGCCGACGATGAAGTGGGTGGCGCCGTAGTTGCGGCGGACGATCGCGTGCAGGACCGCCTCGCGCGGGCCGGCGTAGTGCATCTTCGCCGGCTTCACGCCCAGCACCACGCGGTCGTTGGGGTAGTACTTCTCCATCAGCACCTCGTAGCAGCGCATCCGCACGTCGGCGGGGATGTCGCCGGCCTTGGTCTTGCCGATCAGCGGGTGGATGAAGAGCCCGTCGCAGGTCTCCAGGGCCGCCTTGGTCAGGTACTCGTGGGCGCGGTGGATCGGGTTGCGGGTCTGGAAGGCGACGATCTTCTTCCAGCCGCGGGCCTCGAAGTCGGCCTTGTGCTCGGCCGGCGTCTTGTAGCGGCGCATGAAGGCGTCCTCGTGGTCCGGCAGGGCGTCGACCTCGATCGGGCCGGCGATGCAGCGGTTGCCCTCCTCGTAGATCGCGGCGACGCCCGGATGGGCCTCGTCGGTCGTGCCGTAGACCTTCTCGGCCTCCTCGCGAACGTCGCGCTCGAAGACCTCCTCGACCCTGATCCGGCCGAGCGGCTTGCCTTCGTCGCTGGAGAGCGAGACGACGTCGCCGGCCTCGCACTCCAGGTCGGTCGCCAGCGTGATCGGGATCGGCCAGTAGTCGCCCTCGGCGGTCCGCATCTCGTCGCAGACGCGCTGCCAGTCGGCCGAGCCCTGGAAGCCGGCCAGCGGCGCGAAGCCGCCGTTGCCGATCATCTCGAAGTCGGCCGTGTGGCGCTCGGAAAGTGTCAGGGAAAGCTCAGTCATCGTCTCGCTCATCAAGCAGTCTCACCAATCGGGTCGTGATGGGTTATGGAAGCCGCGTCGCGGCGCTAATTGATCCCGCACTCGGACTTTTCGAGGCCCGCCCAGCGGCCGTCGCGGGGCGAGCCGCCCGCTTCGACCGGCTTGGTGCAGTGGGTGCAGCCGATCGAGGGGTAGCCCCGGTCGTGGAGCGGGTTGTACGGGAGGTCGTGCTCATGGATGTAGTTCCAGACGTCGCGCTCGGACCAGTCCGCAAGCGGGTTGAGCTTCCAGAGCTCGAAGCGCTTGTCCCAGCCGAACTTGGGGGTCTTGGCGCGGCTGGCGGAGTCTTCGCGGCGGACGCCGGCGAGCCAGCAGTCTACGGAAGAGAGCGCCCGGCGCATCGGCTCGACCTTGCGCAAGCCGCAGCAGGCGTCGGGGTCGCGGTTCCAGAGCTCGTCGCCGTGCTTGGCGGCCTGCTCCTCCAGCGTCAGGTTGTGAAAGCGGTCGAACTCGACGCCGAGCGAGGCGGCGAGGCGGTCGCGCGTCTCGTAGGTCTCCGGGAAGAGCACGTCGGTGTCGAGGTAGAAGAAGCGCGCCTGCGGGTTGACCTTGCTCGCCAGGTGAGCGGTCACCGAGCTGGTTTTCTGAAACGAGCAGGCTATGTAGTGGCTCTCGCCGAAGGTCTCGAACATCCACTCGATCGCCTGCTCGGCGCTGCGGTTCTCGAGGTCGGCGGCGATCACCTCCGGGTCGGAGATCTTCGGCGGGTCGGCAACGGGGTTCATATCGCGCACTCGCCCTCGCCCCTCTCGACCTTGTAGGGACTCGATCGGTTCCAGTCGATGAACTGCTGCATCGTCTCGAGGCTGAACTCGGCCGGCAGGGTCAGGTCCTTGACCTCCTCTTCGAAGCGCGCCGCGCCGGCACGCTCGGCGAAGGCGTTGAACTCCTCGGCCTCGCCGGAGCGCTCCGCCTCATACAGGCGAACCCAGCGCTCGACGGCCTCGGGCACCCGCTTCGCCGGCAGGCGCGATTTGAGCCGCGTGCCGAAAACGACCTCGCCGCCCTCGTAGTTGCCGCCGATGTGGGGGATGTAGGCGGGCATCTGGCGCCCTCCCACTTTCAGCGAGGCGCCGTAGAAGCCGATGTTGGCGATGTGGTGCTGGCTGCAGCCGTTGGGGCAGCCGCTCATCTTCACGTGGATCTGCCGGGTCAACCCGTCGCTGACGTCCATCGCGTCGAGCCGCTCCTTGACCGCGCGGTTGAGCCCCATCGAGCTGGTGATGCCGAGTTTGCAGCTGTCGGTGCCGGGGCAGCTGACCACGTCGGTGATCTCGCGAGCGCCGGGAGCGCCGAGGCCGAGCGCCTCGAGCCACTGCCAGACGCCGAACAGGGCCTCGTCGCGGACCCAGCGCAGGACCAGGTTCTGCTGGACGGTGCTGCGCGCGTAGCCGCCGGTGAACTCGCGCATGATCGCGGCGAGACCGCGGAACTGCTCCGGCGTCAGGTCGCCGCGGGTGATCTTCACCTCGACGGCGGAGAAGCCCTCCTGGCGCTGCGCCTGGACGTTGGACTCGCAGAAACGCTCGAACTCGGAGCGCTCGCCGTTGGGCGAGGCGGGCTCGAGCGGCGGCTCGGGAGCGTTGGCCCCCTCGTCGTCGTCGAAGCGCAGCCGCTCGACCAGGTCGGCGTCGAATTCCCGTTCGGCGACCCACTCGCCTTCCAGCTCCTCGTCGACCAGCTCGCGGAAGGCCTCGATGCCGATCTTGTCGACCAGGACCTTGATCCGGGCGCGGGCGCGGTTGACGCGCAGCCACTCCTGGCGGTCGAAGATCCGCAGCACGGCCTCGGAGACCTTGAGGTAGTCGCCGTTGTCGGCCTCGACGAACTCGTAGAGCGTCGGCGCGACGCGGGCCATGATCGAGGTGCCGCCGCCGACCCGGACCTCGAAGCCCTTCACCCCGTCGCGTTCGCGACTGAGGAAGGCGACGTCGTGGATGCCGGTGATCGCGCGGTCCTCGTCGGAGCCGGTGAAGGCAGTCTTGATCTTGCGCGGCATCAGCTGCGTCGTCGGGTGGCGGACGAAGTAGCGGACGTAGGCGCCGGCGTAGGGAGTCGGGTCGAAGACCTCGTCGGGCGCGACGCCGGCCCAGGGGTCGCCGGTGACGTTGCGCACCGTGTTGCCGCAGCCCTCGCGGGAGGAGAGGCCGACCGCGGAGATCTCGCGGATCAGCGACTCCATGTCGCGCAGGGGGACGTGGTGGATCTGGATGTTCTGCCGCGTCGTGATGTGCCCCTTGCCGAGCGGGGCCCACTTCTCGACCACGTCGGCGAAGGCCTCCATCTGCTCGGGGGTGACGCCGCCGAAGGGAAGCTTCACCCGCACCATCTGCACGTCGGGCTGGCGCTGGCCGTAGACGCCCTGTTTGAGGCGGAAGCCGATGAACTGGTCTTCGGGCAGCTTGCCGGCGAGGAACTCCTCGGCTTCGCCGTCGAAGTCGTCGAACTCGCGCTCGATGATCGGGATGACGTGCCCCGGGACGTTGTCGTAGCGCTCGGGGTTCTCCAGGGTCCCGGTGCGGCCCTTGCCCCGCTGCTCCTTCTGCTGGTCGACTGCCACCTCCACGCTGTGGAAAATAGCAAAACCTGACAGGGATTAGGGTATTTTCTCGGCTAGCTCGGGGGAAGGCGCTTGCGGGCGTGGAGGATCTCGGCCGCCTCGCCCGACTCGGCCACCCGGGCCTCCTCGGGCTCGAGCGGCAACCCGGCCTCCGCCCAGCCGACGATCCCCTCGCTCAGCTTGACCGCGTCGAACCCCTCGGCAGCGAGCGCCTCGGCAGCCATCGTGGAGCGATTGCCTCCCCGGCAGTAGAGAACGACCGGCCGCTCCCGGTCGAGCTCCCCCACCCGCTCGGAAAGCTCCGCCAGCGGCAAATGCGAGGCCCCCTCGATCCGCCCCGCATCCCACTCATGCTCCGCCCGCACGTCAACCAGCTGCGCCCCGTCCTCAACAAGCTTTTTCGCCTCTTCGCGCGAAACCTCTTTCACTTCTTCGCTCATAAGCCGAAATCTAACGACGTGCTGCAGAGAGGGCGGGGTGCCCCTCCCAAATCAAAGTCAGTCGATCTCAGTCCCCTCGATCAAGAAGGCGACCCGCACGTGAGCGCGGTACTCGTCGAGGTTCTCACCCCGAATCCCCGTGGAAACGATGTCGACGGCCCGGATGTTGCGCAGCGTGCCCTGGGCCTGGGCGAGAGCCTGCTTCGCCGCGTCGTCGGTGGACGTCTTCGAGCTTCCGACCAGCTCGATGATCTTCACGACAGCCATCTCACTCCTCCTTCTGGATCCTCGACAGTGCCCTTCGCGCTGACTCCTTCGAGCAACGCCGCTCGCTGCCACGGGCTCACGGCCGGCTCCTCGCCGGCGGGCGCCGGCGCCGTCTCGGCGACGAACCGCTCGACCGCCGCCGCGATCGCGGCGGCCTCGTCCTCACTCGGGCTCCGGGCCATGCCCGAAGCCTAGTCGACCCCCCAATCGGCACACTTCCGTGCGTGATTTGTTACATTACCTTTAGGTGAGTGATGTAACTTGGCCCGCATGAAGCGACTGCAGATATCGATCGAGCCCGAGCTGGACGCGGCGGTGGAAAGACGCGCCGAAGAAGAAGGGCTCTCGAAGGCGGAGGTGATCAGGCGTTGCGTGCGGGAGAGAGTCAAACCGTTGCCACCGATCGAGGAGGACCCGTTCTTCAAGCTGTGCGGAACGGTCGAGGGGGATCCAGACAGCAGCATGACGATCGACGACGTCGTCTACGGGCTGTCGCGGGACTATCCGTGATATTCGCCGACTCCTCATTCTTCATCGCGTACATGATCAAGCGGGACCGGAACCACGAAGCCGCCGTGCAGCTCTTCGGTCAAGTCTCCGATCGTCGAATCGTGACGACCAATCATGTTCGCGGCGAGACTTGGACGTGGTTGCGCACTAAATCCAGGCACGGAAAGGCAGTGGCATTTCTCGACAGCATTGGGGAGGGCGAGAGCTACATCGAGGTTGCCCGAATCGCCAGCCAACTCGAAGATGAAGCCCTGGCCTGGCTGCGCCAGCATGACGAGCGCGAGTACTCCTTCGTCGACGCGACCAGCTTCGCCTACATGCGGGCCAGGGGGATAGAGGAGGCGCTCGCCTTCGACGGGGACTTCGCGGCCGCCGGCTTCACCGAACTCCGCCCCTAGCTCAGCTGTCGCGCCCCTCGGCCACTCGCCGGGCCGCGGCCGCGCCCAGGTAGGGCGTGAGCGCAAACTCGACCAGCTCGCCCAGCAAACCCTCGAGCTCCTCGGGCCTTCCGATCACGATGCGTTGGTAGACGACCCAGAAGATGCCGCCCACGATCGTCTCCTCCAGCGTCGGCGGCAGGTCCTGGGCCGGCTCCCGGGTGCGCCGGCCCAGCCGGAAGAAGGGCGCGACCGCGCGCACCGTCCGCTCGTAGCGCTGGGCAGCAGCCGGGCCGGCGGCGAGCGATTCGACCACGAAGACGCGGGCGAGCGCCGACTCGCTCGCCACGTAGGCGAGGAAGGCGCCGACCCCGGCGCGAACCTGCTCGGCCCACTCGCGCGGGGCGGCCCTGACGGCGTCGGCGACGTGCCTCATCGCTTCCTCGCCGGCCAGGTCGGAGGCGGCGAGGAAGCACTCCTCCTTGTTGGCGAAGTTGCCGTAGAAGGTGTTCCTGGCGACCCCGGCGCGCTTGACGATGCCGGCCACGGTCACGTCCCGGTAGCCGTGCTCGACGATCTCCTCGGCCAGCGCATTGACGATCCGGGCGCGCTGATGCTGAGCCACGAACTCGCCCGAGAGATGCCGCCTGGCCGGAGGCGTGCCGACGGTGCTCACGCCCGGGAGAATGGAACCGTTCGAAGGTGGCGGCCGGACTTCGGGCGTAACTGCCGCTTCCAGGGTTTCCATGGGAATGACATACAAACACGTTCTTACGCTCGGGTCAACATTCCTTTCCCGCATTTCAGCGTCAACGCTCGATATTCGTGACATTATGGCTGTCGAAAGAGGAATTTTGGGCCAGACTGGCTTGTCTTTACAGAGAATCACGCGTACTATTCTCACAGGTCAATGAGAACCGCCGAGGACGCAGATATCGCCGGTCGTAGGCCCACGACGATGCTGAAGACTCCGTGGGGGAACGCCGGGACGCTGCGCGAGCGGAAGCTGCAGCCCGGCCGGCGGCTCCCGGCCGAGGAGGTCGCGCGCAACCAGCGCGAACGCCTCTATGCAGCGATGGTCGCGGTGGTCGCCGAGAAAGGCTACGAGGCGACGCGCGTGGCCGACCTGCTCGAGCTGTCCGGGGTCTCGCGCAGCGCCTTCTACGAGCATTTCAAGGACAAGGAAGAGTGCCTTCTCGCGGCGCTGGGGGCGTTCCTCGAGCCGATGATCGACCTGCTCTTCGGAAGGGGGGACGGCCCCCCAAGCGAAGAGCGGGCCCGAGGGGCACTCGAGGCCTTCATCCAGCTGATCGTCCAGCAGCCGGCCGCGGCTCGGATGTGCCTGGTCGAGATCTACGCGGCCGGTCCCCGTGCGGTCGACGAGATAGAGCGCATCACCGCCGCCTTCCAGGACTTCGTCTCGCTCTGGCTGGAGCGGACCCCCGGCCGCGAGGGAACGCCGCCGGAGCTGCTGCACGCAGTGGTCGGCGGCGTGCGCAAGGTGATCCACACCCGCCTCTACCGAGACGAAGAGGACGAGCTCGCCGACCTCGCTCCGCAGATCTGGGAGTGGGCGGTCTCCTACAGGCCCCCGCCGGTGCCGCTGCGACGCCCCCGCAACCGACCGCCGGTCAGCGCCGGCCCCATTCAGGGCTACGACCCCGTCGAGCGAATCCTGCGCGCGCTCGCCTCCGTGGTAGCGGAGAAGGGCTACCCGGCGACGACGATCGGCGACGTCGCCGCGCGCGCCTCGATCTCCCTCTCGACCTTCTACGCCAACTTCGCCGACAAGGAGGAGGCGATGCTTGCCGCGGTCGACAGCGGCTCGGCGCAGATGCTGGCGACGACCCTGCCCGCCTTCCGCCGTGCCTCGAGCTGGCCTCAGCAGGTTCGCGGCGCCTTCGCCGGGATGTTCGCCTTCTGCGCGGCCGAGCCCGAGTACACGAGGCTGGGCGCGGTCGACGTCTACGCCGCCGGCAGGCGGGTGCTGGAACAACGCGACCAGGTGATGGAGAGCATGGAGGCCCTGCTCGTGCCCGGCTACCAGCTCAACCCCGGCGTCACGCCGATCGCCGCCGAGGCGATCGGAGGAGCGATCTACTCGATGATCTACGACCAGGTGAAGCGGTCGGGCGCGGAGACCATGGGTGAGATTGTCCCGCTCGCCACCTACGTGACCCTCGCTCCTTTCGTGGGGGCAGAGGAAGCTTGCGCGGTGGCGAATGGCGAAAAGCGGTGATTGTTGGGGGATGCCCACAGGGCACGAGCTTTCGGAAGCTCTCCGAGCGGTCTACTCCAACCCGGAAGCTTCCGTCACCGAGCTTCTAGGGCTCCCGCCCAAGGCTCTCTTTTTTTGAGCTTGGGAGATTTGGCGCTGGCTTCGCAGCCTTGGCGTAACTCGGTGACGTGTTGGAGGGAGCCTGGTCGCCCTCCAGGCGAACCTCGCGAAGCGGCCTATGCAATCTGTCCTGGGGCGCGGCGCAGCCGCGCACGAGGTTCACCCCACGCGCAGAGCGCGTGGGGTGTGGGTTCGAATGGAGGGCGACCAGGCTCTCGCCCACACACCCCGAATCAGGGCTCGTCTGCGACGCCCAGGCCGTCGACCGGCTTGCCGTGCTTGGTGATGCCGCAGAGGGTCGTGCCGGGGTCGAAGAAGTCGATGAGGGCGCGGCCGGTTGACGTGCCGCGAGCCAGCCTTCCCTTCCTGGCGGGCGTGCCGCGGCCGCACTGGATCGAGAAGTCCCGCGTCCCGTCGCGGGCGTCGATCACGTCGTCGCCGCCGCCGCCGAAGAAGCGGTCGGCACCGGGCTGACCGAGCATGTTGTTGGCGCGGCCGTCGCCGATCAGGACGTCCCAGTCGAAGGAACCCTCCATGTCCTCGTTGGTAGGCGAGAGGTGGACCCGATCGCAACCCGGGATCGCGTCGATCCAGGCTGCGTGGGCGGGAAACGAGACGTGGAGGATGCCCGGGTGCGACGGCGTCTCGGCGAAGGAGGCGTCGTCGCGGCCGGGGCCTCCGACCAGGGCCCCGCCGGCACAGCCGCCGCCGGCGGCCAGCAGGTCTCCGTCGGGGCCTCCGTAGAGGAAGGTCGGCCCGGGCCTGCTGCCGATCAGGCCGTCCGCCCCGGCCCCGCCGTAGAGGCGATCGGCGCCGAAGCCGCCCTCGATCAGGTCGTCCTCGTCGCCACCGCGGATCGTGTCGTTGCCGTGGCCACCGGCGATGCGGACGTTCTGGGCGCCCGCCAGCGAGCCTTCGACCCGCAGGCTGTCGCGCCCAGGACCGAGGTCGGCCATCAGCCACCGCGCCGGCCCGGTGACCTGGCAGCTCGCCTGCAGGGTGCTGACCCGCTCACAACCGGGCCCGAGCGCGAGGCCCTTGGCGGCGGTGACGCCGAAGCTGGCGCTCGCTTCGTCGAAGCCGACGACGAAGCGGTCGCGCCCCGTGCCGCCAACGAGCTGGAGGCCCCCGCCGCCGCCCGCGACCGCGTCGAGCTCGACGTAGGCGGAGGCTTTCGGCCTCGCTTCGCGGCCGCAGGACTCGGTGCGTCCCTTTGCCCCGTTGCAGCGGTCCGACCCATTGCCGCCGATCAGCTCGTCCTTGCCGCCGGCGCCGCGGACGACGTCGTCGCCGGCGCCACCGTCGATCACGTTGGCGCGGCGATTGCCGACGAGGACGTCGTCGAAGGCCGAGCCCTCCAGGTCCTCGAAGCGGAAAAGGCGGTCGTGGCCGTCGCCACGGGCCTTGTGCCTGCCCAGGTTGACCTTAACGCCACCGCCGTCGCGCCCTGCGCCGACGTCGGTGGCGAACGAGGCGACGTCGTCCCTGCCCGGCCCTCCGTCCATGCGGTCGTAGCCGTAGTCGCCGTGGACGAAGTCGAAGTCTCCGGGCCCACCGCTGACCGTGTCGATGCCGAGGCTGCCGGCCGCCTCGTCGGAGTCGCCGGTGCCGCCGAGCACCTTGTCGTCGCCGAGGTCGCCGATCGCCCGGTCTCCGTCTCCGGCGCCGCCGTCGACCTCGTCGTTGCCGCGGCCGCCGTGGACGAGGTCGGCTCCGGGGCCGCCGCAGAGCAGGTCGTTGCCGAGGCTGCCGTGGATCGAGTCCTCGCCGCCGCCGCCCCAGATCACGTCGCGCTCCGGCGTGCCGCGCAGCTCGTCGTCCCCCTCGGTGCCGACGATCTCCGCCTGCCGCCCATGGCAGCGCGGGTCTTCTTCCTCCCAGGCCGGCGCGGCGGCAATGAGCACCATCGCCGCGAGCACCATCCCGAAGGCGAAGAAAACCTTCATCGCGCGGCGATGGTAGTCGCCACCGCGGAAGGCGCTCTATTCAAGATTGACCATGACGTGCTTGATCTCGGTGTAGTCCTCGAGGGCGTAGACGGACAGGTCCTTGCCGTAGCCGGACTGCTTGAAGCCACCGTGCGGCATCTCGGCGACGATCGGGATGTGGTCGTTGATCCAGACGCAACCGAACTCGAGCGCGTTGGCGACCCGCATCGCGCGGCCCACGTCGCGGGTCCAAACCGAGGAGGCGAGGCCGTAGCGGGTGCCGTTGGCCCATTCGATCGCCTTCTCCTCGTCGCTGAAGGGCTGGACGGTGATCACCGGGCCGAAGATCTCGTCCTGGATCATCTCGTCGCCCTGCTCGAGGCCGGCGACGACCGCGGGCTCGAGGAAGAAGCCGGGCAGGTCCGGCTGCGAGCCGCCGGTGACGATCTCGGCGTTGGCGGGCCTGCGCTCGAGGAAGCCCTCAACCCGCTCCCGTTGGCGGGAGGAGTTGAGCGGGCCCAGCGTCGTGTCGGCGCTCATCGTGTCGCCCAGCACCAGGCCCCTGGCTTCCTCGGCGAGTCCCCCGACGACGTCGTCGTAAACGCCCTTCGAGGCGAGAACTCGGGTGGCGGCGGTGCAGTCCTGGCCAGCGTTGTAGTAGCCGGTCCCGGCGATGGTCTCCATCGCCGCCTCCATGTCGGCGTCGTCGAAGATCACAACCGGTGCCTTGCCGCCGAGCTCGAGGTGGACCCGCTTCAGCGAGTCCGCCGCCGCCCTGGCGATCCACTTCCCGGTGGGGGGTGAGCCGGTCAGGCAGGCCATCGCCACGTCGGGGTGGGTGACCAGCTCCGCCCCGGTCGGCTCGCCGTGGCCCCCGATCGCGTTGAAGACGCCTGCCGGCAGGATCTCGCCGCACCACTCGGCGAAGAGCAGCGTGGTCAGCGGAGTCGTCTCGGCCGGCTTCAGCACCACGGTGTTGCCGGTGGCGAGCGCGGGGCCGATCTTCCAGATCGCCATCATCAGCGGGTAGTTCCAGGGCGTGATCTGACCGACCACGCCGAGCGGCTCACGGCGGATGAAGGACGTGCGCGCCTCCATGTACTCGCCGGCGGCGCGGCCCTCCATGGTGCGCGCCGCCCCGGCGAAGAAGCGCAACTGGTCGGCCATCACGGTGATTTCGTCCTCGACCACGGCGCTGCGCGGCTTGCCCGCGTCGGCGGACTCGAGGTCGGCGATCTCCTCGCCCCGCTCCTCGATCAGGTCGGCCATCCGCAGCAGCGCCCGCGCCCGTTCTCCCGGGGGCGTCGCCGCCCAGCCGGGGAAGGCGGCCTTCGCCGCGGCCACCGCCGCATCGACGTCGGGCTTGGTCGAGAGCGGGGCCGAGGCGATCGGGTCACCCGTGGCTGGATTGACCACGTCCTCCATCCCGCCCTCGGCCGGGTCGACCGCCTCCCCCCCGATGAAGTTCCGCAGCTTCGTCTTCTCCGCCGTAGCCATCACTCATTCGCCTCCACGTGTTCGGGGGGCCGACGGGCCGATACGTCAACGCCTGGTTGACGTATCGGCCCGTCGGCCGCAGTTTTCAGGGCGTCCTCCACGGGGACGCAGGTCATGCCGACGCCCTCGGCCACCGCCGGATGGGTGACGACCCCGGCGGCGACGTTGACCCCCGGGCGCAGGCCCGGATCGCGCCGAATCGCGCCGGCGACACCCTCGTCGGCGAGGGCGATCGCGTAGGGCAGGGTCGCGTTGGTGAGGGCGTGGGTCGAGGTGATCGGCACCGCGCCGGGCATGTTGGCGACGCAGTAGTGGGTGATCCCGTCAACCTCGAAGGTCGGATCGCGATGCGTGGTCGGGTGCGAGGTCTCGAAGCAGCCGCCCTGGTCGATGGCGACGTCGACGAGGACCGCGCCGGGCTTCATCAGCGCCAGCTGCTCGCGCCGCACTACGAAGGGGGCGCGGGCGCCGTGGACGAGGACCGCGCCGATCACCAGGTCGGCGCGAGGCAGCATCTCTTCGACCGCGAGGGTGGTCGAGTAGACGGTCGAGCAGCTGCCGGCGAAGTCGGCCTCCAGCTCGCGCAGCCGGTCGATCGACTTGTCGAAGACGAAGACGTCCGCCCCCATCCCGATAGCGATGAAGGCCGCGTTCATCCCGACCACCCCGCCGCCGATCACCATCACGTTGGCGGCGGCGACGCCGGGGACGCCACCGAGCAGGATGCCGCGCCCCCCTAGCGGCTTCTCGAGCATGAAGGCGCCGGCCTGGGCGGCGATCTTGCCGGCGATCTCGCTCATCGGCGCCAGCAGCGGCAGGCGCCCGCGCGCGTCCTCGACCGTCTCGTAGGCGACGCAGGTGGCGCCGGAGTCGCAGAGGCCGCGGGTCAGCTCGGGGTCGGGGGCGAGGTGCAGGTAGGTGAAGAGGAGCTGGCCGGGGCGCAGCATCTCGACCTCGGCCGGCTGGGGCTCCTTCACCTTGATCACCATCTCGGCCTCAGAGAAGACGGAGGCGGCGCCGGGGACGATGCGGGCGCCCTGGGCTTCGTACTCGGCGTCGGAGATCGCGCTGCCGGACCCGGCGCCTGCCTCGACCAGCACCTCGTGGCCGTGCTCGGTCATCTCCCGCACCCCGGCCGGCGTGATCGCGACCCGGTACTCGTCAGGCTTGGTCTCTTGCGGAACGCCGACCCTCATGAGACGAGCTCCCTTGCCCGGAGCGCGAGCCAGAACTCGATCCGGTCGTGGGCGCGCGAGAGGTCGCGGCCCGTCAGCTCCTCGACTTTGCGCATCCGGTAGCGCAGCGTGTGGCGGTGGCAGTAGACCTCGCGGGCGGCCTTCTCCCACTGGCCGTTCTGCTCGATGAACGCCTCCAGCGAGCGCAGCAGCTCGCCGCCGTAATCCTCGTCGCCCTCCTCGATCGGGCCGAGCACGCTGTCGCAGTAGAGCTTCAGCGCCTCGTCGTCCTGGATCGAGAGCAGCAGGGTGAAGGCGCCGAGATCGCGCCAGGAGGCCACCTCGGGCCCGCTGCCGTTGCCGATCGCGGTCGCCTCGAGGGCGCAGCGGGCCTCGTGGAAGGAATGCCGCAGGTTCTCGGGCGGCGCCGGCCGGCTGGCGGCGGCGCGGACCGCGCCCCGGTCCTTGACCAGGGCGCGGCGGGCCTCGGCGGCGAGGTCGACCGGGTCGCGATCGGCGGCGTCGACGACCGCGCAGAGCAGCTCGCGGCGACCGCTGGCGTGCGGCGCGACGACGGCGGGGCAGGCGTCTGCGGCCAGCGCCCGCTCGAGCGCCGGCTCGGCGCCGGCCGGGTCGTCGAGGGCGAAGACCAGGACCGCGGCTTCGTTTCCGATCCCGAAGGGCTCGAGGCGACGGCGCAGCTCGGTCGGGTCGAGGCGGCCGCCCAGCGCTCCGGCGAGGACGTCGCCGGCGAGGCGGCGCTCGGTCTCGCGCGCGACCCGGCGCCGCATCAGCTCCAGCGCCACGACGGCCACGGCCTGCTGCAGGATCAGCCGCTCGAAATCGCCGAGCCCGCCCGAGTCGCGAACGATCACCACCCAGGCCTGCGGGGGGCCGCCACCGGGTGAGATCACCGGATGGGCGAGCGCACGGCCGGCGACCGCCGGGTGAGAGGGAACGAAGGGATGACCGTCGGCGGTGTGCGCCAGGGCTTCTTCGCGGATCGCGTTCACGGTCTCGGCCGAGAGCTGGCGACGGAAGGCGCGGCCGGCCAGGCGCTCACCGCGAGCGCCGAGGATCGCCACGGTGCCGCCGACCGCGGAGGCGATGGTCGCCACGATCTCCTCCAGCCCGCGCTCTTCCAGGACCAGCCGCTCGAGCCGCCGCTGCACCGCGATGCCGCGCTGCAGCACCTCGTACTGCTCGTTGACGAGACGGGCGAAGGCCTTCTCGGTGATCGCGATGAACGGGACCGAGTAGGGAACCTCGAAGAGCGGGAATTCGCGCTTGCGCGCCTCCTCGACCAGGGCTTTCGGCAGCTTGTCGTGGCTGAAGCCGATGCCGAAGCCGAGCCCGGCCAGGTTGCTGTCGGCGAGCAACCGGATGAAGGCGCGCTGCTTGGCCGCGGAGCCGAGCGGGATCCCCGTCGTCAGCATCAGCTCGCCGCCGGAGAGCCACGGCGTCGGGTCCTCGAGCTCGGAGATGTGGACCCAGCGCACCGGCGCTTCGGCCGCGTCCGCGCCGGCCACGAGCTCGAGGTCGAGTTCGTCGAGGAGGCTCTGGACGGTAAGCATGCGTTCGCCTACCGCCGGACTCTCTTCCAGGCCTCGCCCAGCACGGCGTGCAAGACGTCGTGGATCTCTTCGAACTGCTCGCTGTCGGCGATCAGCGGCGGCGCCAGCTGCACCACCGGGTCGCCGCGATCGTCGGCGCGGCAGATCAGCCCGCGCTTGTAGAGCTCGCCGGAGAGGAAGCCACGCAGAAGCTCCTCGGACTCCTCGCCGCTGAAGCCCTCCTTGGTCTCGCGGTCCTTGACCAGCTCGATCGCGTGGAAGTAGCCGGCGCCGCGCACGTCGCCGACGATCGGGAGGTCGTGCAGGGTCTCCAGCACCTGGCGGAGCTCGCCCTCCTTGGCGAGGACGTGGCCGCAGAGGTCCTCGCGCTCGAAGATGTCGAGGTTGGCCATCGCCACCGCCGAGGCCAGCGGGTGGCCGGCGAAGGTGAAGCCGTGGGCGAAGGAGGCGTCCCCCTGCATGAACGGGGCGGCCACCGTGTCGGAGGCGATCACAGCGCCCATCGGGACGTACGCCGAGGTCATGGCCTTGGCGAGGGTGACGATGTCGGGGGCGTAGCCGAAGCGCTCGCAGCCGAAGTAATGGCCGAGGCGGCCCCAGGCGCAGATCACCTCGTCGGAGATCATCAGCACGTCGTAGCGGTCGCAGATCTCGCGCACCCGCTCGAAGTAGCCCTCGGGAGGGACGAAGCAGCCGCCGGCGTTCTGGACCGGCTCGAGGATCACGGCGGCAACGGTCTCCGGCCCCTCGAACTGGATCCGCTCCTCGATCGCGGTCGCCGCCCAGAGCGGGTGGCGGTCCTCCGGCCAGCGGTAGACGTTGGTGTTGGGGACGTGGCAGCCACCCGGAGCGAGCGGCTCGAACTGCGAGCGCAGCTCGGTGATGCCGGTGGCGGAAAGTGCGCCGAGCGTGGTGCCGTGGTAGGCGATCTCGCGCGCGATCACCTTGTGCTTCTGGCCTTTGCCGAGCTCGCGGTGATAGTTGCGGGCCAGCTTCAGCGCCGACTCGACCGACTCCGAGCCGCCCGAGGTGAAGAAGACGCGGTTGAGGTCCCCGGGGGCGAGTGAGGCAAGCCGGGCGGCTAGCTCGATCGCGCGGGGGTGGGCGTAGCTCCACAGCGTGTAGAAGTCGAGCTCCTCGACCTGGCGGGCCGCCGCCTCGCCCAGCTCGGTGCGGCCGTGGCCGGCATTGACGCAGAAGAGGCCGGAGAGGCCGTCGAGGTAGCGGTTGCCGTGGTCGTCGTAGACGTAGCAGCCCTCGCCACGGGTGATGATCGGGATCTCGTGGCCGGGCCCGTAGGAGCCCATCCGCGAGAAGTGCATCCAGAGATGGCGCTGGGCGAGCTCCTGCAGGCCGGTGGCGACCTCCTGACGATCCGACGCTATGGCCATCTATCGGCTCCTCTCACCTGGGCACGCCTACGACGTTATGGACAAAGCTAGACCCAGGATAGAGCAAACGCAAGTTGCCAATGGGTATAAGTGACATTTAACTCTTATACATTTTGTATAGAGCCAGGGCAAGTGCCGAGAGTTACGATATAGCCAACTTGGCGCAAACGGCAATCACGGAGTCCGAGATCGGAAACGGCGTTCCCAGCGTCGAGATGGTCGGCGTGAGCAAGCGCTTCGGCGACCTCCTCGCGGTAGACGACCTCAGCCTCGACCTCGCCTCGGGGGAGTTCTTCACCCTGCTGGGGCCGAGCGGCTGCGGCAAGACGACGACGCTGCGGATGATCGCCGGCTTCGAGCAGCCCAGCGAGGGCGAGGTCCGGATCGAGGGCACCGACGTCGCGGGACTGCCCCCTCACAAGCGCCCGACCAACACGGTCTTCCAGAGCTATGCCCTCTTCCCCCATCTCAGCGTCGAGGACAACGTCGCCTTCGGGCTGAAGCGCAAGAGGGTGCCCAGGGAGGAGATCGGCCCCCGGGTCGCCGCCGAGCTGGAGCGGGTGGGGCTCGGCGGCGAGGCGAGGCGGCGCCCGGCACAGCTCTCCGGCGGCATGCAGCAGCGGGTGGCGCTGGCGCGGGCACTGGTCAACCTGCCCAAGGTACTGCTGCTCGACGAGCCGCTCGGGGCGCTCGACCTGAAGCTGCGCAAGGGTCTGCAGATCGAGCTGAAGCGGATCCAGCGCGAGGTCGGGATCACCTTCGTCTACGTCACCCACGACCAGGAGGAGGCGCTGACGATGAGCGACCGGATCGCGGTGATGAACCGCGGCAGAGTCGAGCAGGTCGGCGACCCCGAGGAGGTCTACGAGCGCCCGGCGACGACCTTCGTCGCCGGCTTCATCGGCGTCTCCAACCTGATGCCGGCCTCGGTCACGGCACCCGGGGAGCTGAAGCTGGAGAACGGGCCGGCGGTGCCGATATCCGCCGACGGGCTGGCGACCGGCGAGCGTTGCCATGCGGTCGTGCGGCCCGAGAAGCTGCACATCGACGCGCTCGCCGCGGGGGGCTCGAGCGCCAACGGGCTGCCGCACGTCGAGGGGATCGTCGAGAGCTCGGTCTATCTCGGCACGGCGACGCAGATCGTCGTCGACATCGGGGGGGACGTTCGGATGACGGTGCTCGTGCCGAATGCGAGCGAGGCAGAGCGGCGTGAGCTTCCCGGCGGCGGCGTGCGGGTAGAGCTTTCCTGGGAGCCGGAGCACATGCACGTCATGCGGGATTCCCAGGCCACCGTCAACGAGGAGGGTGAGTGAGATGCGAGGTCGACTGAGCAGCAAGGGCGGCGTGTTCGCGTTCGCCGTCGTCGTGGCGGCGATCGTCGCCGCGCTGGGCCTCGCCGCCTGCGGCGGAGACACCGTCGGCGGCGGCAGCAGCGAGAAGGCGACGACCGCCGAAGCGGGGCCGGTGGAAGGCAAGCTGACGATCTCCAACTGGCCCGGCTACATCGACCCCGGCAGGGACGGCACCGTCGCCGAGTTCGAAGACGAGACCGGCGTGAGCGTCGACTACATCGAGGACATCAACTCGAACGACGGCTTCTTCGGCAAGCTGCAGCCCCAACTCGAACAGGGCGAATCGGGCGGTCGCAGCATCTTCGTGGTCGCCGACTACATGGCGAAGCAGATGTACGACCTCGGCTACCTGCAGGAGATCGACCATGCCGACCTGCCGACGGTCTTCGAGAACATCCTGCCCAGCCTGGAGAGTCCCGGATTCGACCCGAAGCGCGAGTTCTCGGTGCCGTGGCAGGGGGGGATGACCGGGATCTGGGTCGACACCTCCAAGGCTCCCGACATCCACTCGGTCAACGACCTCTTCGACCCGAAATACAAGGGCAAGGTGACGATGCTGGACGAACTGCGCGAAACGCCGGCGCTGGTGATGCTCGCCGAAGGCGTCGACCCGGCCACGGCGAGCGCCGACCAGTGGATCGAGGCAATCGAAAAGCTGGGCGACGCCGCCAGCTCCGGGCAGATCCGCCGCTTCACCGGCAACGAGTACACCGAGGACCTGACCGCCGGCAACATCGTCGCCGCGATCGGCTGGTCGGGCGACGCCTCGCTGATCGAAAACCCGAACGCGGAATGGAGAATGCCGACCGAGGGTTGCACCCAGTGGATGGAAAACATGGTGATCCCGGTGGGCGCTCCCAACACCGCGGCGGCGCTCGCCTGGATGGACTTCGTCTACCGGCCCGACGTGGCGGTCGACATCACCGAATACGTCGAATACATCTCGCCGGTGCAGGGCGTGAAGGAGCTTCTCGATAAACGGGGGTCGGAGCTGGCGAAGAGCGAGATCGTCTTCCCGACCGAAGAGTTCACCCGCAACTGCACTGGCCAGATCACCCCGCCGGAACTGGAGCGGGTCAACGAGGCCTGGCAGGAAGTCCTGACCGGGTAGGGCATGAGGCAGCGCCTGGTCCCCTACTGGCTCCTGGCGCCGGGCCTGGTCTGGCTCGTCGTCTTCTTCGTCGTGCCGATGTACTTCATGGGGGAACTGGCGCTGCGCTCGGGCTCGCTGGGAACCGGCTTCACCTTCGACTGGGCGTGGTCGAACTTCCCCGACTCGCTCTCCGGCCACACCGAGCAGATCGTTCGCTCCTTCTTCTACGCGGGCACAGCGACGCTGCTGGCGCTGTTGATCGCCTACCCGCTCGCCTACGCGATCGCCTTCCGCGCCGGTCGCTACCGCAGCCTGCTGCTCTTCGCCGTGATCGCGCCCTTCTTCACCACCTACCTGATCCGCACGATCGCTTGGAAGACGATCCTCAGCGACTCCAGCCCGATCGTCGACGTCCTGCAGACGCTCGCCTTGATACCGCCTGACGGGCGCGTGCTCGCCACCTCGGGGGCGGTCGTCGCCGGCCTCACCTACAACTTCCTGCCCTTCATGGTCCTGCCGCTCTACGCCAACCTGGAGCGCCTCGACCTGCGCCTAGTCGAGGCGGCGAAGGACCTCTACTCCTCCTCGCGGCAGGCCTTCCTCAAGGTGACCCTGCCGCTGACGATGCCGGGAATCGTCGCCGGGGTCCTGCTCACCTTCATCCCCGCCTTCGGGGACTACATCAACGCCCAGATCCTCGGCGGCACCGGTCAAGCGATGGTCGGCAACGTGATCCAGTCGCTCTACCTGAGCCAGCGCAACTACCCGGAGGCGGCGGCACTTTCCTTCCTGATGATGGCACTGATCCTCGCCATCGTCACCGTCTACATCCGCTTCGCCGGCACCGGCGCCTTCATGGGCGACGAGGACGAGGAGACGGCCTAGCATGGCTTCCCTGTCTCGCGCCTGGGCCTGGCTGCGGCGCAACGCGCTGCCGATCTACGCGGGCCTCGCCGTCGCCTACATGTTGATCCCGATCGTCGTCATCGCCGTCTTCTCCTTCGGCGCCACACCCAAGGGGAAACTCACCTTCGGCCTCGACCATGGCTTCACGACCGAGTACTGGAGCAGCGCCTTCTCGCTGCCCGAGCTCAACGAAGCGCTCCTCACGAGCCTTCAGCTGGCGGCCCTCGCAACCGCAATCTCGACCGTGATCGGGACGCTGATGGCGATCGCCCTAGTTCGCCATAGGTTCCACGGGCGCCGGGCGGCGAACCTGTTGATCGTGATCCCGATGGCGACCCCCGAGGTTGTGATCGGCGCCGCACTGCTCTCGATGTTCGTCTACTACTCGGTCCTCCCGGGCTTCGACACGCTCCTGCTCGCCCACGTGATGTTCTCGATCAGCTTCGTCGTCGTTGTCGTGCGCTCGCGGCTGATCGGCTTCGACCGCCATCTCGAGGAGGCGGCCGCCGACCTCGGCGCAACGCCGCTCGCCACCTTCCGCACCGTCACCCTGCCGCTGCTGGCGCCGGGGGTACTCGCCGCGGCCCTGCTCGCCTTCTCCCTCTCGATCGACGACTTCGTGATCTCCAACTTCAACGCGGGGACGACCGTGACCTTCCCGCTCTACGTCTACGGAGTCAGCCTGCGCGGCGTCCCGGTCCAGGTGAACGTGCTGGCGACGATGCTCTTCGCGCTGATCGCGATCGCCGTCTTGCTGGTGCTCTGGCAGCAGCGCCACGCCGAGCGGATGGCTGCGGTGCGGCCCGAGCCGATCCCCGCCCCCCCGGCGACGGCGGCGACATGAGCCTGCTGCGCAACTACGTCGGCGGCGAGTGGGCCCGGCGCGGCGGGCTGGAGACGCTCGCCGACGTCGACCCGGTCAGCGGCGCGACCGTCGCCGAGGTGCCGCTCTCCGAAGCCGCCGAGGTGCGGGCGGCGGTCGAGGCGGCCCGCGCGGCGCAACCGGGCTGGCGCGAGGTGCCGCCGCAGCGCCGGGCGCGGGCGGTGCTGGCGCTGCGCGAGGGCCTGCTGGCGCGGCGGCGGGAGCTGGTCGCGCTGGTCAGCGCCGACATGGGCAAGACGCTCCAGGACGCCGACGGCGAGGTCGGCCGCGGGATCGAGTCGGTCGAGTCGGCGGCGGCGATCCCCCACCTGCTCAAGGGCGAGGTGCTGGAGGGCGTCGCCGCGGGAGTCGACGTCGCGCTGGTGCGCCAGCCGGTCGGCGTCGTCGCCGCGATCACCCCCTTCAACTTCCCGGCGATGATCCCGCTCTGGTTCCTGCCCTACGCGATCGCCTGCGGCAACTCGTTCATCCTCAAGCCCTCCGAGCAGGACCCGCGCCCGGCCGAGCTGATCGTCGAGATCGTCGACGCGATCGAGGAGATCCCGCCCGGCGTGGTCAACCTCGTCCACGGCGGGCGCGAGGCGGTGACGGCGATCCTCGAGGACCCGGGCATCGACGCGATCTCCTTCGTCGGCCGCGCCGAGACGGCCCGAATCGTCGCCGAAGGCGCGGTGCGGACCGGCAAGCGCGTCCAGGCCCTCGGAGGAGCGAAGAACTCGCTGGTGGTGATGCCCGACGCCGAGCTCGGCCAGGCGATGCCGGCGATCATGGGCTCCGCCTTCGGCGCCGCCGGCCAGCGCTGCCTGGCGGGCTCGGTCTGCGTCGTCGTCGGCGGCGAGGCGCGGCGAGGCGAGGTCCGCGAAGCGCTGGTCGAGGCGGCTTCGGGGCTGACCGTCGGCCCCGGCGACGATCCGGCCACCGACGTCTGCCCGATGGTCTCGGCCGCGGCGCGCGAGAAGGTCGCCGAGGCGATCGACCGTGCCGCGGGCAACGGCTCCGACCTGCTGCTGGACGGCCGCGGCGACGCCGGCCCGGCGGGGACCCTGCTCGCCCCGACCATCGCCGTCGCGGAGCCCGAGTCCGAGCTGGCCCGGGACGAGCTCTTCGGCCCGCTGCTGACCGTGGTCGAGGTCGACGATCTCGACGCCGCCCTCGACTTCCTCAACGGCTCCCGCTACGGCAACGCCGGCGCGATCTTCACCCGCTCGGGCGCCGCGGCACGCCAGTACCGCTATGGCGCAGAGGCCGGCATGCTCGGCGTCAACGTCGGCGTCCCCGCGCCCGTTGCCTGGTTCCCCTTCTCAGGCTGGAAGGACTCCATAGACGGAGACCTCCACGCCAACGGCACGGACGCTGTCCGCTTCTACACGCGCGAGAAGGTCATCACCACCCGCTGGTGACTTCGCCCTTTCCCGTGTATATGCACCCCTAATGACAAAGTCACCGGCTTAGCGGTCGATGTGAAAGCCGATCAGCTCCGGGACACGGGCGAGCAGGGCGCTGATTGGATCCGGAGCTTGGTTGGCGAGCTCAGCGGTCTCCTTGCGTGAGATGCCCCAGCGGATTGCTTCGCCGCCAAGCCAGTGGAATGGCTCCGGGGGAACTCGCGGAGGCTTGGGGTCTACGAAGGCGAGCTTGGAGTACTCGTCGCGGCGGTCCAGGGCCAGGGAGGCGAGGGTGCGGCCGACCATGTGGGAAGGGCCGACGCCTGGTCCATGGACTTCGTAGCTGCACAGCCGGGTTCGGCGCGACTACTTCAGGCCCGGACCTGAGACTTCAAGCTTAGCTGTCAACTGCACGTGCGATTCTCGTCCTCTCCGAGCTTCGTTCAACCACCCTCAAGAACCGGTAAGGCCGTGGTCTTCGTCGTTAGAAACGCGAAAGCGGACTCACTCGTCCATGTGGCGTCAACTCAGGTTCACCAGGGCCCCATAGCTCGAGACAGCGATTTCCCACAGCATCGCCAGTTTCTTCGACCTACACAAGGCATTCGCTGTCCCCGCCTCAGATGTACTTCTGGAAACAGATTTCAAGCTGTTCTGAACCTTCTTCCAGTATTTAGCCCTGCCTAGAAGAAGGGACCGCAGTTCCAATCAGCGGCCAGCCCCGGTCGGGCTTCAGAACGCGCAAGCACCGCATACCGACCCATAAAAGGAAACCGCTGAGGCAATAGACGAAACCGCCCATGCTTGTCGGTGCGGACTCTGCCAAGGACAACTGACTCCGGACTGGAGCCAGCCCACTGATTCAAGCTCACGCTACCCGACAACGATGGACGCACCGCCCGAAGCAAAATGCGGGCAAATTTCAACACGGGATCAGTCCTTCCAGCAATTTCTGGGGTCATGCGAGGGCCATTACCCCTGCCTTTTGCCTGTACTGCTCGAATTAGAATGTGCATTCCCTTGACTCCTGGAGGTGAGACAGAAACCGTCCTGAGCGGGCTGCGCACAGCAGTAGGATCGTCAACTTCAAACGTCGAGAACTTTAGGTCATATCGAGTTGTGGGCCAACTCGGATATGAGCGTCTTCCCCTTAGTTCGATGAGGACAGTGCTGTTCGCTGGCACTTCGATCCAATATGCCGTGGCGAAAGAGGAAGGTCGCCCTCTTAGGCACACCTCTTCGCGCTCAAGGCGCGGCTTTGGTAGGCCGGGGGAGGTAGCGGGCCGAATGCTTCCCGGGCTATTCAGGCTGACTGAGGTAATTGCAATGGGAGACCCAAGGACCAGTTTCGGGGTCGGCCATGACGGTAGCTGATATTCGAATCCAAACGCAGAAGGGCTCGGCCCGGAACTTGCGGAAAGGCGGTAGACCACTTCCCCACCACCGCTAACGCCGATCCGTTGGGCCTGCACCGATATCGAAGTTGGTATTTGACTCCTTACGACAGGAGCGAAGAGCAGGCCCAAGCCAAAAATCATCGCGACGAGTATTTTGACTCCGACCCGATTCCGATTTCTCTGCTTCCTCGCAGTGATCATCTGATCATCATGGCTACTGACCAACCGTAACACCACCGATGTACAGCGGCTCCGCCAGCGGCACCCCTTCACTAGCTAGTTGCGCCGCATTGTACAGGGTTGCAGCACCGGTGACGATCTGCTGGACCGTCGTTATTCGAACCACAGGGCAGATGTAGTTCGCGTCGATTTCGGAATCGTAGTGGCCCCCATGAAGGTCTGTGCATTTTGGATAGCCATAGGTGCCTCCCTCTGCACCGGTTATCAGACCAGCGGCCTGTCCAGTTCCCATCACCCAAGCCGGGCCACCGCTGTCTCCTTGACTAACCCTCGCTCCAATCGGAATTTCAACGGCGCGCAAGGTGCTAACTCCGTTCTGTGAAGAGGAGAAGCTTTCCTTGGGTTCGTCGAGAACGGGACCGCAGACCCGCTTGTCCGTGGTCACACCAGATACGCATACCCATTGGCCCAGTATAGGCGTTTCATAGCCAGTAACTTGTTTCTCTTGGGTTTTGTTAATGAAAATTGACCGAGCAATGTCTGGCCAGCTGCTTTTGATAGTCGCTGCGTCCAACGGCACCTGTGCGGGGTTTTCAACATAGTTATTTCGAGTGACTTTTCCGAGTTCTGCTTCTTTCGGGTAACCACGCTTGACTTTCACGCCTTTCGAGAAGCAGTGCCCAGCGGTGAGCTGAAGCGGGACAAATACCGGTTGGCCGTTTGATTTAACTTTTCCATCGACCGTGTCCCACGCTCCGAAGCCAGCCGAACAGCCATTTTGACTGCTCGATATATAGTCACCCGCCTGCACGGGGCCTTCCGAGTTGTACCGACTGTATTTCGCCGGTTGGGGTACAGGCGCTGCTCCTTGGATGACTTTAAGCGCAGACCCATATTTAGGACCAAGGACATTTTCCGCTTGTGCCAAGTTTGCCGCAGTAACCACGACCTTATTGGTAGGCACGTCAATCCAGACGCCCGCAATGTTGCCAGCTAGCGATGGATTATTGACAGCGTCATCTACCGCAGCTGCCCGCGTAGCTCCTAGTTGAGCCTCAGTCCATACCGGCGAACCGGGATCAACTTTTACCCGAGAGGGCGCACTCAAGGCTCCGCTGATCGACGCAAGCAAACCTTCTTGGGATCCTTTACTCCCAATAAGGGAGACATAGATGATTCCACCAGCTCGGTGGTTGACGTAGTTGCCAGCGTAGGAGGCAGAACCGATGCCTGCACCCCAATTCGCAATTACTGAGGTGTCATGAGAAATGTAGTAGTCACGATACTCAAGCTCAGCCGCGTCTACGGTCCGCAATGGCACTCCCCATCGCTCCGCCGTTGCCCGCGCAATTTCACCACCAAGTGTATTGGGGTTGTTCCAAGCGCCGATTAGGTCAAATATTCGTTCGTTTATCGCCTGCTCGTCACCTTTGAGGTCTAGGTCGAGCCCGAATTCTTCGCGGAAATGCAGGACCTCTTCGAATGTGGGTGGTTCGTCGGCTTCGGGGTCTGGCGGAGGGGTATAAGGGATATTGACCCAGAATTTGACGCTTTCCACGTCGTCGTTTGCGTCTGTGACGATCACTTCGAGGTTGAGAATCCCCGGTGGCCAGTTGCCGGTGTTGGTGACCCAGGGGTTTTCGAGAGTCTGACACTCCCGCTCGGGTGTTTCCCATTCCTGCTCGCAGGTCTTTTCGTCAACGAGAGTGGAGCCGTTGGCGATCACTTCTATCGAAGCAATGCCTTCCGCAGAGTGAGCTTTGATAGAGAGCTCATAGTCTCCAGGTGCTATTGCTTCGGCAGTTTCCTTGTTTTGATAGAGGCTGCCGGACAGGATCTCGATTTCGGGCGGAGTTGGCGTGTTCCACCACTTGAGCACCGAGCCATCGGGGCCGATGTCGTATACCGTCGCCGGGTCGCCTTCCGGGCTGACCGTCGTGCGGCGGCTGGGTGAGTCCTGGTAGGCGAAGTACGTGGTCTTGGCTGGCTCCTCCCCGGCTGGGTCAACAGTCACCGATTTCACCCGGCCGTCGACTTCGTCGTATGTGACCTGGCCCCAAGTACCGTTGGGAAGCGTCACTTTCGTCAGGCGCTCTTCGGAGTCGTACTCGTACTCGGTTTCCCCGTCGGGCCCATCCACCGCGGTCAGCAGCTCGTCTTCATGCTCGTAGGTGGTCTGGCCCGCCTCCTCGCCTTCCACGCTGTCGACGAGGCTGCTGGAAGTCTCCACCTCGACCTTGGGGTCGTCATCGGTGGAGGGCACAGGCAGCACTAGTTTGATCCGCTCCCCCAGGGTCACCATGTTGTTCGTTTCCCCGTATTCGGGCCGGGCATTGCCAATTGCCGTGCACTGGGTCGTGGCCGTGCAGGAGACGCTGTCGAGGGTGCTGAAGACAGCCGGGCTGGTTGAGGGCTGCACCGTCCATTCGCTGCCGTCCCAGACCTCGGCCAGGGCCTTTTCTTCTTCGCCTTCTTCCCCTTCTTCGGTGAGGAAGCTGCCCACGGCGACGCAGGAGCTGGCCGAGAGGCAGGAGACCGCCGTGAGGTGGCTGTCGCTGGCCGGCGGTTCTTCGCTGGCTTCAGGCGTTTCGAGCGTTGACCAGGCGCTGCCATTCCAGGATGCCGCCAGGGTTTCGCTTTCCATCATCGAAGGCCCCCATCCCCAAGACCACGGTGCCCACCAGCCGAGGTTGCCGACGGCCATGCAGGAGGTGGCGGAGGGGCAGGAGACGTCTTCGAGGCGCCCCATCGCGGATCCGGGCACCGGGGCGAGCAACCATTCGCTGCCGTTCCACTTCGCTGCGAAGGGCTTTGAGTCGGCCTCCCCGACCGCCATGCAATGCGTCGCGGAGGCGCAGGAGACGCTGGACATCGCTTCGTAGCCGTTTCCTTCGTTGGGCTCCACGCTTTTCTGGATCGACCAGGAGGTGCCGTTATAGCGCTCGACCAGGGTCTTGTAGCCGGTTGCGCTGCTGTAGGAGTAGCCGACGGCGGTGCAGGCGGATTCCGAGCTGCAGGAGACGTCGCGCAGCTTCCAGTCGGTTGCGCCCGCGGGGACTGCGAAGGCCCTGAAGCTTGACCACCAGGATTCGCTTTCACCGACTCTCCCCAGAAGCCGGGTGCCCTTCGTTTCGCCGCTGGTGGCGATGATGTGGCAGGAGGTCGAGATGAAGCAGGAAAGGGCGGGTTCGGCGTCGACACCGATGCTCCAGTCCAACACTTTCCATTTGGAGCCGCTCCAGGCCTCGGCGAAGGCCTCCTCGGTGTAGTGGTCATAGCCGACAGCCATGCAGTCGGTCGCCGAAGGGCAGGAAACGTCGGTGAGCTGCACTTCGGTGCGCGCTTCGGGGCTGAGGGTGGATTGAGTGGTCCATTCTTCGCCGTCCCAGCGCTCCCCCAGCGTCACCATGTTGTTCATCGTGTAGTAGGCGGACCTGGCGCTGCCGACTGCGGTGCACTGGTTCGCAGCCGCGCAGGAGACGCCGGCCAGGGTGCTGGAGACGGTCGGGTTGGCGGAGGACTGCACGGTCCATTCGCTGCCGTTCCAGACCTCGGCCATGGTCTTTTCTTCTCCCCACCATTCTTCGCCTTCTTCGGTGAAGAAGCTGCCCACGGCGACACAGGAGCTCGCCGAGAGGCAGGAGACCGCCGAGAGGTTGGCGCCGACGTTTGTGAACTCTTCACTCGGTTCGGGCGTTTCGACTTCAGACCAGGTGCTGCCGTTCCAGGACTCGACCAGGGTGTCGGATTCGGTCCCCGAACCCATCCAGTCCCACCAGCCGAGATGACCAACGGCCATGCAGGAGGTCGCAGAGGTGCAGGAGACGTCTTCCAGCCCCCCGCCAGGAGAGCCGGGAATAGGAGCGAGCGTCCATTCAGTGCCGTTCCACTTCGCCGCGAAGGGACTGTAGGCGGCTTCCCCGACCGCCATGCAATAGGTCGCCGAGGCGCAGGAGACGCTCGACATCGCCTCGTAGCCGTTGCCCTGGCTCGGCTCCACGCTTTTATGGATCGACCAGGAGGTCCCGTTATAGCGCTCGACCAGGGTCTTGTAGCCGGTTGTGGTGTTGTGGGAGTAGCCGACCGCGGTGCAGGCGGATTCGGAGGTGCAGGAGACGTCGCGCAGCTTCCAGCTGGTTGCTCCTTCGGGGACTGCGAAGGCCCTGAAGCTGGATGACGATGGTTTCACAAGCCAGGTGCCCTGCGTGCCGAAACTGGTAGCAAGGATGTGGCACGAGTCTGGGGCCCAGCAAGAGAGGGCGGGATCGGTGCCCGGGCCGAGGCTCCAGGGCGCTTTCCATTCGGAGCCGTCCCAGCGCTCGGCGAAGCCCTTTTCGGCGTAGTGGTCATAGCCGACGGCCATGCAACTTGTCGAGGAGGCGCAGGAGACGTCGGTGAGCTGCACTTCGGTGCGCGCTTCGGGGCTGAGGGTGGATTGGGTGGTCCACTGGCCGGGTTCATTGCGCAGCTCTTCCAGCTGCTCGGGCGTCAGATAGGCGCTCGCGGGGTCATCGACCGCCATTTCGGAGAGGTCGCCCCCTTCGTAGCTGTAGTCGATCTTGGCGTAGCCCGAGGTCTGCAGTTCTGTGACCTTGCCGGCGTCGCCGAAAACGAGTGAGGTGTCGGTTTCCCCGCTTTCGTCTTTGACCTTGTATCCGCCGCCGGACTCCTTGGTCACGACCGCCTGAAGCTCCTTGGCGAATTGCGTGTCGCCGGTTTTGGTCGGGAGCGCTACGGCGCTCTCGAGGATGCCGCTCGTGCGAACCATCGAGGCCCTTGTTGGCGCTGCTTCTTCTTTTGTCTCCTCGGGTTCCAGCTCGGGGGTTTGGGCCAGCGTCCAGCCACCGCCCCACTCGGTGTCGTCTTCCTCGGGCAGCTGGGAGTTGTAGAAGCGTTCGACTTCGAGGTCGACGGCGGGGCCCTCGACGTCAACGTCCTTCTGACGGTAGACGAGGTTGCCGTTCATCACGTTCACCGCGAGTTCGGGGCGGCTCGGGTGCTCTTCTTCTGATTCGTTGCCCAAGCCGTCGGGCAACGGGAAGTACTGCATTACGTACTCGTCCTTCATCCCGGTGGCGGGTACGTATTCGAATTCGATTTCGCGTTCGCGCTGGTTTCCCAGCTGGTCTTCGGCGATCACTTTCAGTTTGTGGACGGGGTCGCCTTCGAGGTTGTTGAGAGGCACGGGGTAGGTCTTGGTCATCGAACAGCTGCTGTTGGGACATTCCTGCGGGCCCCAGGGCACTTCCACTTCTTTGCCGTCCACGAAGACCGCGATGTCCTTCACCCCTGAACGCTTCGTTTTGCCTTCGGCGTTGCTGCCGTCCTCGGCGTCGATCCTCAGGTTGTAGACGGGCAGGCTCAGCTGGGGGACTTCTTCTTCGCTCACTTCCCCTTCCCCTTCGGCTTCCTCGATCGCTTCGGCGAGCTGGCCCTCGAGCTCGACTTCGGGTATGTCGCGGTCGATTCTTGTCGTAAACGTGAAACTGGAGGAGACGTGATTTGGATCGGATTCGGGAGGGGAGCCCAGCGGGTCGTAGGCGGAGATGCTTGCGCTCCGTTCGCCTTCGGCGAAGTAGCCGACGCCAAAGCTGGTCTGCCCGCTGGCCGGGCAGCGGCTGGTGTAGATGCCCGAGCAATTATTTATGTTGACGGTGTGCGGCGATGCGCCTCCGGGGCTGAGGGTGATCCCCTTGACGCCCAGCCCTGGATCGCTCGCGTTGGCGGTGATCGTGATGTCTTTGACCCATTTGCTGGAGGTGCCGCTCACCGAGTTGATCGTCGGCGCCTCGGGGTCCTTCTCCTGGATCGTGACACCGCCGACGGAGAAGGTAAACGCGCATTTATGGTGGACGGAGCTCGTGCCGGTGCCGATCCCGACCACCGCTTGGCGCACGCCGGGACCCCCAACCCAGCCGGTCTGGTATGCGGGGCTGAAGCTGCTGCCACCAGACCATTTGCCGAGACCGACGTAGCCTCCGGAGGAAGGGTTGTAGAGGCCAGCGTAGCCGTGAGGTTGGTTGGTGGGCTGTTCGGTGGCGCAGTTCGAAGGGAGGTTGAAGGTGTTTGAGACGAAGGTCGCAGCGGCGATGTAGGTGGTCTGCCCGTAGGTGGTGTAGACCCAATGGCCGTAGGTGTTGGCGCCATAGGTGTAGCCGCCGCCTTTGGCTTGAGCGCTGAGGCTGGAGGCGTTCGAGAGGATGTAGGCGTCATTCCAGGCGGGGCTCCATTGATTGAAGGAGACGTAGCCCTCTTCGAGGAACTCAGGGTCAACGAGAATCGGGTAGGCGAATTCGTGAGAGCGATGAGGTGCTTCGAGCAGGAGCGAGTCGCCTTCAACGCTCATCCCAACAGGCACCGATGCGCCCTGTGCGTCGACGGCGCTCGGGGAGGGCACCCCTACGATCAGGTCGCCCGAAGCCGAGAGAACTTTGGCGCCACCTGCTTCGCTCTCAACGAGTGTCGCTCCCACGGGCAGGTTGAGCGCGAAGCTGAACTCCTCGGGGCTTTGGGGTGAGCGCAGCTGCTCGAAGACCTCAACACCTCCGGATATCGGCGAGATCAGCGTGTCGGTCGCCGTTTCGGTTTCCGAGTAGAAGAGGTTCTTGTCTCCCAGGGTTTGGGCGCTGTGGTCGGTGCTGCCCGGCAGCTCGACCGTAATTCCGCTCTCCAGCCGAACCGGCTCTTCAGCCGAGCCGGGCAGCTCGACTTCTACCAATGGATTCGCCGGAACGAAGTCCTCGCCGGACTGTTCCAAGGTGAGGTCTACGGGCTGTTTGCCATCGCCGCCGAGCTCGCTCTCGACCGGGACGGAGGACTCGACGATCAAGCGCTCACCCTGTGGATCGGAGACCAAGGCGGCGAAGGTTCCGAGCGGCTTCTCAAACTCGAACTCGCTGAGGACTCGGGCGGGGTCGGCGTTCAGCGCGTTAAATTGTCCCGGAAACGCTTCGAGGATCAGGTTCCGGGCTTCGCCGGCCGAGAGCTCGGCGTAAGCATTTCGAGAAGCCGCGCGCTGACTGGCGGCTTCGGGACTCGAAAGCCATTCGGCGAATCCGAGTTCCTGGCTTTCGAGCTCTACAAATTCAGCAGCGCTGGGAGCCGGCGCTTCTCCGGCATGTGAGTCTTCGGCGCCTTCAGCAGGAGAGACAACGAAGATCGGAACTGCCGTTGCGGCGCAGAAGAGGAGGGTGAACAGGACTAGCCATCTGTTGGCGCCGGATCCAGTGACTCCTGTTGACTGCACCCAGAGTCCTCTCTCTAAGTGCGCCTCCGGCTAGATACCCTAATGGAGTAAATATGTTTGAACAAACACTTTATACTGAAAAACCATTGCTACCATTACCGAAAACTAAAACTTGTGGCACTTAGCAATGCTCAGTAAAGGGTGGTGAGCCGAATTTGAAGCGAAGGAGACTGCCATGTATCGGGGAGGGACACCTCTGGGGCTGGGCGTTCATGTGTCGCGCTGGGGGTTGAGCTGTGAGATCCGGCTTCCCCGGGTATGGCCCCGACCGCCCGACGGACGGTCCTTGCCGCCGGCGCTGCAGCTGTTGGGGGGCTACCGGCCGATGTGGAAGCCGATCAGGTCTGGGACCCGGGAGAGCAGTGAGCTGATCGGGTCGGGGCGACGGCCTCTCAGCTCCGCCTCCTCTTTGCGCGAGATGCCCCAGCGGATCGCTTCCCCGCCCAGCCAGTGAAAGGGCTCAGGTGGAACGCGGGGTGGCGCGGGGTCGACGAAGGCCAGGCGGGAATCCTCGTCGCGGCGATCGAGAGCGAGCGAGGCGAGGGTGCGGCCGACCATGTGGGAGGGGCCGACGCCGTTGCCGGTGTAGCCGGCGGCGGCGAAGGCGCGGCCGCCGCGCAGGGGGAGGACGAGGGGAAGGTGGGTCGGCGAGGCGTCGATCGGGCCGCCCCAGGCGTGGGTGAGGGCGCGGCCCCTGAGGCCGGGGAAGTAATCCCATAGGTGCTCGGCAGCCTGCGAGATCACGCCCGAGTCCAGCTCGCTGCGTCCACGGAGGCGGGCGCCCATCGCGATCCGGCCGCCGCCCCAGCCGAAGAGGACCCTTCCGTCGGGGGTGGTGCGGAAGTAGTCGATCAGGGCGCGGCTGTCGGTGATGCACTCGCCGCCGGTCCAGCCGACCTCCTCGAGCAGCTCCGGAACCGGCTCGGTGAGGACGATGTGGGAGGAGGCGACGGTGAGGCTGTTGCGCAGTGGGCCATGCGGCGACTTCGCCGCCGCGCCGACGGCAAGTACGGCGGATCGCGCCCGGACGACGCCGCCCTCCGTGTGAGCCTCCACCCCGTGCGGCGAGCCGGCCAGCCGGGTCACCGGCGAGCCCTCGCACACCTGCACGCCGTGTGCACGCAACCGCTCGCGCAGCCCCAGCGCCAGCCGCGCCGGCTGCACCGTCGCCGCATCCGGGTAGAAGGCACCATCGCGGAAGGCAGGCGAGGCGCAGCGCTCACCGACCTGCCCCGGCGAGAGCGGCTGGACCGCATCCCCCACCCCCAGCTCGCGGCAGGCCTCCAGCGCCTCCACCCATTTCCCGTCGTGCGCCTCCGCGGTGGAGACCTGCAGGTACCCGCCGCGCGTGTACCAGGCGTCGACGCCCTCACTGGCGCAGAAGTCACCAATTCCCCTTGCGGCCGCCTCAGCCGCTCGCGCCACCGCCAGCGCCCCCGCGTCCCCCCAGCGCCCACGCATGTTCGGCAGCGAGAACCACATCACGTTGCAGAACCCCCCGTTCCGCCCACTAGGCCCATGGCCACACCTGCCGGCCTCCAGCAGCACAACCCGAGCCTCCGGCTCCAGCTGCTTGACGTGCCAGGCAGCCCACATCCCCGTGTACCCACCCCCGACCACAACCACATCAGCCCTCCGCTCCCCCGCCAGCTCCGGAGCAAGCTCAACCCCCGGAGCCTCCTCCAGCCAGTACCCATGAGCGTCGTGCTTCACGCCCCATACACTCACAACCGATGCCCACCTTCGACGCCCTCGCAGACCTCCCGCTGGAGATAGAGGGCTACGAGCTCCAGCCCTTGGAGCTTCACCTCCCCAGCTTCGAACGCCTCTCCACGGTGATCCACATGTGGGGCGGCGGAGAGGACGGGCTGGGCGAGGACGTCACCTACGACCCGGTCGACCACATCGCCTTCCAGGACGCCGGCCCGTCGCTCGACATCACCGGCTTTTCGACCCTGGGCGAGTTCTGCGGGCTGATGGGCGAGCTGGACACCTTCCCCGCCGAGCCGCAGCGCGAGGTGTCCCGCCTCTACCGGCGCTGGGCCTTCGAGTCGGCGGCGCTCGACCTGGCCCTGCGCCAGGCGGGCAAGGGCCTGGCCGAGGCCGTCGACCGCGAGCCCCGCCCGGTCGAGTTCGTCTGCTCGATGCGTCTCTCGCCCGGCGAGGAGCGGCCGTCGGCGATCGAGACCCTGCGGGCCAAGCTCGACCGCTACCCCAGCCTGCGCTTCAAGCTCGACCCGGTCAACGACTGGACCGACGAGCTGGTCGCCGAGCTGGTCGCGACCGGCGCCGTCGACTCGCTCGACCTGAAGGGCTTCTACAAGGGGACGGTGGTCGACGTCGAGACCGACCCGGTGCTCTACGCGAAGCTGATCGAAGCCTTCCCCGACGCCTGGATCGAGGACCCCGACGTCACCGAGGAGACGCGGCCGATCCTCGAGCCGGTGCGCGACCGCATCACCTGGGACGCGCCGATCCACTCGATCGCCGACATCGAGGCGCTGCCCTGGCCGCCGAAGATGGTCAACGTCAAGCCCTCGCGGATCGGCGGCCTGCGCGAGCTCTGCGAGACCTACGACTACTGCGCGGAGCACGGCATCGGCGCTTACGGCGGCGGCCAGTGGGAGCTGGGCGTCGGCCGCGGCCAGATCCAGGTGCTCGCCTCCCTCTTCCACCCCAACACCCCCAACGACACCGCCCCTCGCGGCTACAACGAAGCGGAGCCACCGCCGGGGCTACCCACTAGTCCGCTGGAGCCTAAGCTGACTCCCACCGGATTTCGCTGGGACGACTGAAAGGACCAAATGCCCGAGAAGAGCTTTGCCGACGCCCTCAACGAGCAGATCGCCAACGAGTTCGCCGCCTCACAGCAGTACGTCGGCGCCGCCGTGTACTACGACGCCGAGACCCTGCCCAGGCTGGCCGCCTTCTTCTATCGCCAGGCGATGGAGGAGCGCGAGCACGCGATGATGATGATCCAGTACCTGCTCGACGTCGGCGAGGGGATCCACATCCCGGATATCAAGTCGCAGGAGACGACCTACGCCGACGGCAGCGCCCCCGTGCGGATGGCGCTCGAGCAGGAGAAGCGGGTCAGCGACGAGATCTTCGCCCTCTTCGAGCTGGCACGCGAGATCAAGGACTACCGCGCCGAGCAGTTCCTCCAGTGGTTCGTCAAGGAGCAGGTCGAGGAGGTAGCCCTGATGGGCGACCTGCTCAACGTCGTGGAGCGCTCGAAGGACAACCTGCTGCTCGCTGAGGAATACATCGCCCGGGAGAGCCTCGGCGAGGGGGGCTCGGACCCGACCGCCCCGCCGATGGCGGGCGGCGGCAACGGCTAGCGTCGACTCGAGCCCCGCCGCGAGGTGAAACCGCGTGTTCGCAAGCAGGACGCAAGACAGATCAAGTGAGAGCATGAACCAGAAGTGAGCACTGCACCCCAAGCGCGGCCCTTGGCCGAACTGCCAAAGTGAACCGGCATCGAACACGTCCCGGCGCCGGCGCCGCCGACAGTCGAGTTGGGCTGTAAGTCCAATCGAGTCAGTCAATCCAACAATCCAGCAACTGAAGACGACGACCATCAGTTGCTGAGTTGACTTCAGCCGTATCGAGTCTAGATCGTCAGATCTTCGCGTAACTCAGTGAGTAGGCTGCCAGCTGGGCTCGGCGATGATCGATGGTGCCATGCCCAGGCGACCCAGAGGTGTGATCGTGGGGAACATTCCTGGAACTGGGATAAACGCCACTTCTGCACGTTCTTCTTGATATGCGGTATATGCAATCCAGCTGCCATCGGGCGAGTAGGTGGGGTCGCTCATTTCACGTTCAGCTCCGCAGGTTGATTTCAATGGGTACTGCTGTCCAGAGTCCAATGACCGAACCGCAATCGTCGTACGTAGAGCGCCGCTGGGGCAACGTCCTTGACGGAGGAAAACGATGCCGCGCCCGTCTGGAGAGAATTCGGGGTCATAGCCGATGGTCACGGGTCGCCCCCGACGACCGTTCGACCGCCCGATATACACCTTCGGGGGAACGTTTGATTCTTCGCGCCATTGCACCCAGGCGAGGCTCTTGCCATCGGGAGAAAAGTTTGGGTCGGTTGCGTTTACCCTGGGGCCCGCAGATACCAGGGTATGAGCTCGCCCGCCAGTCGATGGAACGCGCTGGATCTCTCGGACTCCGCTCCACGGCTCTGCGGTAAAAGCGACCCAACGTCCATCGGCACTGAATGCTGGGGACTCGGCAGATAGTTCCTTTCTTCCCCTGGTGAGGCGCCTGAGGCCCGACCCGTCAGAGCGGATACTCCAGATGTTGAGCCAGCCGCGGGGAATATCGCTGACAAACGCAATCCGGTTCCCGTCTGGGGAGAACGCGGGGCGACGGTCATACCCCCGGTAAGTCAAACGATGGCTCGCCCCAGTCTGCCAGTCGTATAGCCATATCTCAGAAGACAGGGCCCGGAAATCCGGCGCGCGTTGCACTGCGATCATCCCAGAGGAGCCCGGGAAGGAAGCATTGACGTCACTCGTAATGAAAGGGCATAGCAAGATCACCAGCGTCACGACAAAGAGGGACAACTTCCTGGCTAGGTAACCCTTGTCGAACGCTATATCGGACAAGGCTCCCCCGTCGCCGCCCTGCATAGACTCTGTTCCACGTCCGTCGCCATGCGAGACACCTCTCGCCATTGCGCGGCCGTCTTAAACTTCCCTGCGGCCTCACCATCGTCATTGAATACAAACCCTGCTTCTTCATTCCACACGACGTGTCCCGTTCCCGCGCCCGGAACAGGAATAGGCCTTGGCTTGTCTCCGATCCCAATCGAAAATTCGAGAGTTGTGTCATAAGGTCCATGTGCGCGACCTCGGAATGAGGCCACATTGCCATTCGGCCGCTGGACTCGCTTAAGAGTGAAAGCATAAGGAAGCGTCCGAAGAGCTGGACGAACATCAGCTGGTTCGAGCTTGCCACTTGTGGAATCGCCGCCTGTCGAGCCACAACCTGCAGCAATGAGCAGCACAACTATGACGAAAAAAAGAACGGCGGCCTTATTCATTTGTCACCTAACCCTGGAAGACGCCGCTGGCACCATACAGATTCTCTGGGGTACGATGCTTTTCGTTACGATCAGCTTTCGTGTGCTTGACCGCAAGGGGCACACGGGCCCAGCCATCATCTCCCTCGGCTTCCTCGATCGATTCCCGCACCCTTGACCAGCGCTTCGATCCATACCGATGTCCCTCGCTCGATGAATTGGCGATGAGGGGTTCATAGGGTCCATTCGACGGGTTTATTCTCCCAACTACGAAGTTGAGATGGTCAAAGTTCCCTTTTCCAGCTTCACCGAACCAGTCGTAGGCCAAAATATTGCCAGCAGTCCAGCCCCAAGGCTGATTGATCGGATCGATGTGAGCAAGGCCATATTGCCAGAGATGGCGCGGCAGAATATCAGCTACCGTCCAGGACTCGGTCTGTTCATGCCCGTCGTACCTAAGCTGCCCATTGGGCACTATATTACGGTACCACCAACTTCCGTCACCATACTCGAATGCACGCATGAACTTCGACCTTCCGGCGCGAAGCACCTGACTGGTGAAGTTGGTGCAATTGTTGCTTCCCATGTCTGGGTAGTGGTCCGAATTCCACCCGCTACCCCAGTATTTCGCGTAGTTAGCCGCTCGGTTGAAGTCGAACTTGCCACACGGGCTTTCACCAGGAGGGCAGTGGCCGCTCAGGGCTGACGAAGCTGATGCGGTTGCAACGAGCATCGCGGCTTTCTCTTCCCACTGTTCTTCGGCGTCGAACTCAGGCACTGACACAATGACTTCAAATTCGTTGGGCGTTTCCGTGTCTGGCACCACTTCGATAAGCGCCGGAACGATGCCTCCCTGAGCCAATACCACCCAAGGTTGTGCAATTACGGCAACCACTTCGTAGGAAGTTTCGTGTGAGGCACTAATCAACTGATATTCACCTTCTTCAAGCTGAGCCTCGGCATCCGACAATTCCCCAGGGACCGTTTCCGGTTTCGGCGGTGTCTGTACAGTCCCTTCGGATTCTTCGGAGCTGGGGTCAACGATTGCCACGGCCCCCGACGGCAGTTCGATTAGTTCGTCACCAGGAGCGACCTTCACGTTCCAGGAAAAGCTTTCCGGAACTTCCGGCCCCCGCAGCGACTGAATGACCGTGGCACCCGTCGCCGTCGGCCGAATCACGGTATCGGTTTCTGGCGCAGTGTTCGCAAATACGGCCGCATCTCCGTTCACAACTGTCGCTTCAGTAGCTGCCGAGGTGAGGGTCGCGGGTGTGAAGCACGCAGTTTCGTCCAGGGTAAAGCCCCCTTCTGGAGTTACCGAGGTTTCCCCTTCGACAAGAGACTCAACCGCGGCGAGGTTCGGCGATGGCAGGCTGTAGGAAGGATCGATCTCCTCGTCGGTCATTTCCTCGATCATTCCTTCTGATGACGCCACGGCGGCTGGCAGCGATTCCTCGATGACATCGATAGCTTGCCCTGCGCTGAGGGCGTCTTTTGGGGCCAGGGTCGTTACGTCGGCATTGCATTCCGGTGGTTCGGCCGAGCCACCGGCTACGCCAACTTCAATCGTCTCGCTTTCCGAGTTGCCCTGGACGTCGACCGCTTCAACCGTGATCTGATGCGGGCCTTCACCGGGCGCTTCGGTCTCTGCCAGCACCGTCCATTTGCCGGAGCCGATTCGCGAATAGCCGACCGACACACATTCGTTGGCAGCGGTACAAGCAACGCCCTCGAGAGAGGTGGTCGTTGCTTCAGTGGGCGTAGGAGCTGGCTGGAACCGCCATTCGGAGCCATTCCAGGTATAGGCGAGAGGCAGGGTTTCGGCGTAGGCATTTGCGTAGCGGCCGATGGCGGTGCAGGCAGACCCGGAGGGACAGGCCATTCCCGCGAGGGTGGTTTCGTTGCCGCCTGGCGGTTTCGGCACCGCTGCCGTCTGCCAAGTGCTCCCATTCCAGCGCACGAAGTAAGGAGCGGCCACTTTGCCTTCTGCCTGTTCGGCGGCGCTGACCTGCGTCTTGCCGTAGGCCCAGCAGTTGCTCGTTGAGCTGCAGGAGACACCGTAGAGATAGCCCTTGGTCACGCCGCTTGGCAGCGACGGCGAGGAGGCGGTCCATTTGGTGCCGTCCCAGCGCTCGGCCAGGGGATAGCTGTTGGAGCCGTTGCTGTAGTGGCCGACGGCCAGGCAGGCGCTTGTCGAGTTGCAGGAGATGCCTTCGAGGAAGAGGTCGGTCGCGCCTTCGGGTTTGGGTGCCGATTGGGCTTGCCAGGTGCTCCCATCCCATTTCACGAGGTATGGCGTTGGGGTTTTGCCTTCGGCCTGTTCGGCGGCGCTGACCTGGGTCTTGCCGTAGGCCCAGCAGTTGCTCGTTGAGCTGCAGGAGACACCGTAGAGATAGCCCTTGGTCACGCCGCTTGGCAGCGACGGCGAGGAGGCGGTCCATTTGGTGCCGTCCCAGCGCTCGGCCAGGGGATAGCTGTTGGAGCCGTTGCTGTAGTGGCCGACGGCCAGGCAGGCGCTTGTCGAGTTGCAGGAGATGCCTTCGAGGAAGAGGTCGGCCGCGCCTTCGGGTTTGGGTATCGCGACTGCTTTCCATTCCTCGCCATCCCAACGCTCCAGCAGGGGCGCTGCGGTTTTTCCTTCTGCCTGTTCGGCGGAGGTGTACTTCGTCCGCCCCACCGCCCAACAATCTTTTGCCGTTACGCAGGACACGCGCTTGAGTTCGCCGACCGAGCCCTCAGCGGCACTTGCCACCGGCCGAATCGAACGCTCTGCTCCGTCCTCTTTTGCCTGGAAGGTGTAGGAGGCTTCGACCTCGTGGCAGTCGCTGGAGCAGTCGGAGGGGTATGAGGCGACAAGCTGGCCGTTGCGTTCGACGTTGAGCGTCTTGATGCCACCGCTGGCCGGATCCACGTCGCTGGCGCTGATCCCCAGCTGCGCGCTTGGCGTGGTCAGGGGCTGGCCGGCGCTTTCGGCGAGCGCGCCCGACAGCTCGATTTCGGGCGGGGTCGAGTCGAGGCTCAGGACGCGGGAGGTCTTGCGCGCATTCCCGGCACCGTCGGTGGCGGCGACGGTCAGGAGATAGGGGCCGCTGGGCTTTTCTGAGAGGTCGAATTCCTCGAGGTCGTAGCTGAGCGGGCAGGCACCGTTGCTGCATCCCTGCGTCGCCTGTCCGAGCACCTCGGTGCTGCCCGCTTTGTCAGTCAGCTTCACCGTGAGCGATGTGACACCGAAGCCACCGTCGGTCGCCGTTGCGCCGAGGGGTTCGAGGTAGCCGCTGACTGTCGTGTTGGGCACCAACCAGCGCTGGACGCGGTGGTTGTTGGTATCAGCAATCCAGAGGCTGCCTTTGGAGTCGGTCGTCACGCCGATCGGATAGGTGAAGTTGAACTGGCCCGGACCGGAGCCTTTGCTGCCGAACTGCCCGAGGTAGGCGCCGTTCTGGTCGAACTCCTGGATGCGGCCGTTGTTCTGGTCACCGACCCAGACGTCGCCCCTGCTGCCCACTGCGATCGCGTCGGGACGATTGAACTGGCCGTTGCCGGCGCCGGCGGAGCCGAACTGGGTGACGAATTCACCCGCTTCGTTGAAGACTGCGACTCGGTTGTTCTGCCAGTCGGTCACCCAGACCTTGCCGTTGGGGCCTACGTCGATCCCGGTCGGTTCGCCGAGCTGACCGAGACCCGAGCCTTTGGAGCCGACGGCTTTCAGGAAGTTGCCGTTTTCGTCGAACTTCTGAATCCGACCTGCATAGGTGTCGGAGACCCAGATGTTGCCTTTGGGGTCGATCGCAATGCCTTCCGGACCACCGCTCGCGAACTGGCCATTGCCCGTCCCTTTGGAGCCGAATTTCGTCAGATATTCGCCTTTGGCGTTGAACTTCTGAACCCGGCCATTGCCCTTGTCGGCCACCCAGATGTTGCCTTTGGGGTCGATCGCCAGCGCCGCCGGTGAGCTGAACTGACCGTTGCCGGTACCCGTCGAGCCGAATTTCGCCAGGTATTCGCCGCTGGCGCTGAACTTCTGAATGCGATTGTTGCCTTTGTCGGCGACCCAGAGGTCGCCGTTGGCGTCGATCGCCACGTCGGCGGGCGATTTCAACTGCCCGTTCCCCGCGCCGTTGGTGCCGAAGGTGCTCCAGTAGGTCGCTTGTTTCGGCATCGCCGAGGCTTCGGCCGGCAGCCCCGTTACGTTCAGGCTGGGCGCCTGGGAGTCGCCGAGCGTGAAGGTGAGTGGACTGGATTCAGCTACGTGGTTGAGGGCGTCTTTCGCTTTGACGACCAGGGTGTGCTGACCCGGCGAATAAGCTGCCGTTTCGATCAAGCCTTCGTCGAACAAGGAGCAGCTCTGCGTGGGGCATCCCGGTTCGTAGGCGTGGATCTGTTTGCCGTCGACCCACTCGCTGATGCTGACCACGCCTGAGCGTGCCTGAGCTGGATCTTGGCTGTTCGGGACGCCGTCGCTTGCGTCGACCCGGACCGTGTAGCTCGGCCGTTCGGTCCCGAGCGTCGCCTGTTCGGTGACCGTACCGGACAGTTTCAGGGTTGGTGGCGCATGGTCAACGCGAATCGTCATCCCGTTGGTCGTGGTCGATTTTCTGAGCACCGCGTCGTAGGCGGTGACGTTGAGGGTGTCGATTCCTTCGGGTAGGACCGAGGGGTTGTAGGAGAGTTGCGGCTGACTGGCTTCCCCCAGATTCCAGGCTTGTGGGCATGTCGATTTGAAACCTCCGGTGCACGAATGCCACGTCTCCCATTTTTGCGTGGTGCCGGATTTGTCGGTCGCTTCAGCTTCAAACTTCCTTACACCGAGCCCCGCGTCGGTAGCCGACACGTTGAGCCGAACCGGAGTGCTGTCCATCCACTGTCCTGTTGAGCTCGTGGTCAGAACCGGCTGGTTCCAGTCGTCCATCCAGAGGTTGACCCCGCCAGCGTAGAGATCACGCCAGCAGGGAATTTTGGCGGCACCGTTGCCAGTGCCCATGCCGATGACGAAGACGTGGCCGGTGCCGGCCCTCCATTCATCCGGCGTTCCTTTGAGCTGTTCGAAGGGAGTCTCTATCCCATAGCCGTAGATCCGCGCCCAGTTGCTGTGGAAGGTGGCCCAGCCCCAGGTGTCACTCCAAAGTCCCGAATAGTCATGGGGCTCGGGATAGGTCTGGTATGCGCAGCCATGGTCCCAACGCCAGAAGGGGTTGATCAGCGCAGCGGCGAAGTAGCTGTCGGACCCGGGAGCGGTGAGCGTGAACTGACCGAACTGGCTGGCGGATTGGGAACCCGAGGTGCTGGTGGCGGAGATGAAGAGGCCGCGGTTGGAAAGACCGGGAGCAGAGTTGATCGGACTTGTCCCGGCCCAGAAGCGCCCGCCATTGTTGGTGCCCCATACCCAGGGGGTGGTACTCGGTTCCAGCGCCCAGAGGTTGCCGTAGTGATACCAATCGTTGCCGTTGTCGTACCAGTTTTCCTGGACTGCTTGGGGGTCGACGAGCAACGGATACGCCACGTCTAGACCGCGGTGCTCGACCGCTAGGACGAGCGAGTCCCCTTCGACCCGCATCGCGACCGGCACATCGGCGCCTTGCGCGTCAAAAGCAAGCGGTGCGGGAATCCGGATAAGGCGCTCGCCTTCGCGGACCACCTCCGCCCCACCTTCGCCATCGGATTGAAGCTCAGCCCCGCCAGGCAAGGTGATCTCGAAGCGAAGCTCCTCGGGGCTCTCAGCCGAACGCAGCAGGGAAAAGAGCTCAACCCCGGCGGCGAGGGGCGAAACGATCAGATCGGAGTCCTTCTGTGTTTCGAAGTACTGGACGTCCTCGCCGCCAAGCGGTCGAGCTGAACTGGCGGGCTCCGTCAGAACGGCAGAGATTGCAAAGCCTTCGTCCCCCAGGCTCACAGGCTGAGAGGCATCGCTGGGAAGTGTCACTTCCGTGATCGGGTTCTGAGGGACGTAGCCTCCTGCGCTCTGCTCGAGGTCAAGGTCGACCTTCGCCAGGTCTCCTTCCTCGTCAGCGGCCCTGACCGGGATCGTGCCTTCCGCCAGCATCGTGTCACCCCCCACCGTCACCAGCGCGGCGTTTGGCCCGAGAACCTGGTCGAGGCGAGCGTCGCTCAAAGCACGAGCCGGGTCTTGGTCAATCAGCGCCAGTTGCTCGGCGAACTGCTCTTGCAGAAGCGCCTCCGCCTGAGCGGCCGTGAGATCAGCGTAGGCATCCGTCGATGCTTCCCGTTCTTCCTCTGCCTGCGGAGTTTCCCGCTGCTGCTGCTCTTCGGCTTCGAGCTCTTTGACTTCGCGCAGTCCCTCCGTGACGTCGGCTGCGTCGGGCAGTTTTCCGGCCTCTTCATCGTTTGCCACGACTACTTCAGGGGGCGACTCGGCCAAAACCGGGACTGCCGCGCTGATGAGCAGCAGCATCGCGAATACCGCGACCCAACGCGCGCGAGCGGCGCTCACTCCCCTGGATGACCCCACTAGATCCCTGCCTTTCGGAATAAGACAAATCTAACTTCGGTACGGAGGAGAACCTATCGGAAGAAAAAGCATCCTTGGTACCTAATTCTTGGTTTTATATGTAAAAAAGGTGCAGACAAATCCACCAAACGAATCATGCATTTATTGTGTAATGACAGGAATTAGAACTCAGTTTCGCGCTGCCCCTTGGTAAGACTCGGTCGAGGTCAGCCAGGGTGAGCCCAACCCACTCGAACTCGCCATTCACCGTGGGGACCTCGTCGGGATAGCGAGCCGCCCAGGTCGATAGATCCGCGAGGGTGAGCTTGCCCGCCCGGTATCGGGCGAGGCGCCTGGAAGCACCGAGTCGGTCGAGCCGCGCCACGCGCTCAGATGGCCTGGGCGCAACGAAACCGCGAGAGACACGATGACTGCTCCCGGCTTGCCTACTCGGAGGTCCACGACGACGAGCGGGCGGGCACCGTCACCGCCTTCACCCGCCGGGGCCTAGACTGGTTCTTGGCACGAGGGATCGTGACCGAGCGACTGCTCTCAGACAACGCCTGGGTCTACGTCAAGAACAAGGGCCTCGCCCAGCTGCTGGGCGAGAGGGGGATCGAGCACTGGCGCACCAAGCCCTACTCGCCGCAGACCAACGGGAAGGTGGAGCGCCTGCAGCAGACGATGGATCGGGAGTGGGCCCGGGGCCTCAGCTATCGCTCAAGCGCCGATCGTCGGGAGGCGTTGCCACACTGGCTCGACCACTACAACGAGAGTCGTCGTCACTCAGCTCTCGGCAACCGTCCGCTATGGCTCGTGTTCGGGACGTCTTGGGGCACGACAGCTAGCCCAGCCAGCCGGCACGCTTGCGCATGCTTTTGATCCGGCGGAACTCGGCTATGTCCTCGCGCAGGGCGGCTGGGGCGGGGGCGGGGAGGAAGCGTGCCGGCAGGGGCGACTCGACCACGCCGGTTTCCGAGCTCGAGACCCTGTAGGCGCGGGCGCCGCGGCGGGCCGTGATCGCGGAGGGAGGGCCGCTGCCCTCCCAGAGGAGGCCGGCGTAGTCGTCGAGGCCGTAGCCGCCGGGCATGCCGCCGGCCACGGCATCCAGGTAGGCGGCGCGGCGCTCGGGCTCGTTGTTGTAGTGGACGCAGAGACTGCCGCCGAGCAGCCCCAGGCCCGCCTCCGCCTTCGGCCGCCCCGAGGACTTGGTGATTCCGGCTTCGAACCAGCACATCGCGCCGGCGCTCTGGCCGGCGAGGACGATGCCCTGCTTCCAGGCGGTGCTGAGGATCGCGCTGAGCTCGTGCGCCTCCCAGACCGCGAGCAGGTTGACCAGGCTGCCGCCGCCGACGTAGATCAGGTCCTGGGAGAGGAGGTGGTCGCGCAGCGCCATCGGCCGCCGGCCGAGCCGGAAGAGCGAGAGGTCGGAGGGGTCGCAGGGCCGCTCGCCGAAGGCGGCATAGAAGCGGCCGATCTGCTCGGAAGTGTCGCCGCTGGCGGTCGGCAGGATGCAGATCCGCGGCCGGCCCCCGGCCCGCTCGGTCGCCAGCCGCAGCATCAGCTCGCTGACCGCGCGGTCGGGCGGGCGCGAGCTGAAGTCGTGGCCGCCGAGGGTGAGGATGCGAGGGATCATCGGCGCCGCGGCCTCATCGCTCAGGCCGCGACCGCGGTCGCGGCCGGCTCGCAGGGCTGCGGCAGGGGAACCGGCGGGTCGGCGAGGTAGGTGGTGGCGAGCTGCGTCTCGACCACGCGGCCCCCGACCGCGTCGAGGCGGTACCCGCGGGCGGCCGGCCGGGAGGCGACCACCCGGTGAAGCTCCTCGCCGACGAAGTGCAGGGCGGCGCCGTCCTGCGCGGCGTAGCCGGAACGCATCCCGGAGCGAAGCAGGCCGTGGTAGGCGAGGCCGTGCTTGGAGCCCGGCGCGTAATGGACGCAGTTGCTGAAGGGCAAGAGGCCCAGCCCCTCGACCCGCCGCGGCGCCCCGTGGAAGCCGCTGAGCGCCTCGGCGAACCAGCAGAGCGAGCCGGCCGAGAGGCCGCAGAGGACGATCCCGGCCTCCCAGGCCTCACGCAGAGCGGTGTCGATTCCGTGAGCCCGCCAGACGCCGATCAGGCTGACCACGCTGCCGCCGCCGACGTAGATCAGGTCCTGGGAGAGCAGGTGGTCGCGCAGGTTGGCGGGGCCCTGCTCGCGGCGGAAGAGCGAGATGTGGCTGGCCTCGCAGGCTGCGGCCGGGAAGGCGCGATAGAAGCGGACGACGTAGTGGTCGGCGTCGCCGCTCGCCGAGGGCAGGAAGCAGACGCGGGGGCGCTCGCGCGAGCAGAGCCCGAGCACGTATTCGTCGAGCAGGGGGTTGCCCGACTCCATCGAGAAGCCGCCGCCGCCGAAGGCCACGATCTGGCGAGGCGCAGTCTCCATTGGCAGATGTTCCCGGCCCCGCAGCGCTCCGTGGTTGTACAGGGGTCTGAGATTCGCCCCCGGCCGGTCGCCCGCGTGTACATACACCTTCTCGCCTTGCTTTCCGGCGCACTTTTTGGGACGCTGGTGACCTGCAGTCCCAGCGGCAGTTGCCAGGGAGGTGGGCCGAGCAGGCCTAGGCGCCTGAGCACACCATGCCGCGATGACGAAGCCGATTCCCACCTCCTCACCCACGGGGCAGCGCCTGCCGGCAGGCCGGAACCAGCGCGAAGAGGTCCTCGCGGCGGCGATCCTCGTCATCGGCCGCCAGGGGTACAGAGACGCCACCGTAGACGACGTGATCGCGGAAGCCGGCATCGACCGGGCGACGTTCGACGAGCAGTTCACGGGGAAGCACGAGTGCTTCCTGGCGGCCTACGACATGGCGGTCGAGCGGCTCATCGCCGAGGTCGACGGCAGCTGCAACCGCAAGAAGGACTGGCTGGAGCGAGTCCGGGAAGGCCTGGCGACGATCATCGACCTGTTCGTGCTCGAGCCGGAGCTCGCGCGCATCGCCGTGGTCGAGGCCACCACGGCGGGCGCCGAGGCGCGCCGGCGCCACTGGCATGCGATCTCCCGGTTCACGGAGTACCTGGTCGAGGGCCAGGGGCTCGCCAAGGGCAGGGAGCTGCCGGCCAGCATCTCGCTGATGTCGGCCGGCGCCGTCTCCGGCCTGATCTTCGAGGAACTTCTGGCGGGGCGCCCGGCGGAGCTGCCCGCGCTGCTGCCCGACCTGCTCTTCGCGGTCCTCGTCCCCTACATCGGGCCGCGGGCGGCGGCGGCGGAGATGCGGCGCGTCGGACGCGGCTGAGGCGGGTCGGCGTCCGCGCCCTCGGTGATCGCCCGGCGCAGCTTCAGCCTCAGCCGGTGCAGGCGGACCTTGACGGTTCCGTCCGGCAGGCCCAGCCTGCGCGCGATCGCCTGCTGGGTCAGGTCCTCGGTGTAGCGCAGCCTGAGGAGCTCGCGATCGCCCTCGCCCAGGCTGTCGAGGATCGCGTGGAGGTCCGCACGCTCGACGGTCGAGGCGATGCGCTCGTCGTCGGCACCCTCCTGCGTCTCGACCTCGGCGACCGGATCAGGACGGAGGCGTTCGTGCTGGCGGAAGGCCTCGTTGCGAACGATCGTCGCCAGCCACTCGTTGCGCCGCTGGCCATCGCGGAGAGTGGAGCGCCGGCGCCACGCTCGCAGCAGAGCGTCCTGGGCGATGTCCTCCACCTCGCTGGGATTGCTGGTGTAACGGTGGGCGATCCGCACGCAGAACCGATGGGCCTCATCCCACTGCCAGTCACCGGAATTGGAGTCTTGAATCGCGCAAACGTTGATTGCTCAACGGTACTACTTCCAAATTTACAAAGGGAAATTTTTGTATTTAAATTTTACTTACTATATTTCCCGCTTCCGGACTCGCAGAGAAACCGCTGCAACCGAGCAAGGTACGCCTGGTGGGCGTCGTTTCAGAGACCGGACTGCGCCGAGGAGAGCAGGTCCGAGGCGAGCGCCCAGCGACGCTGAAGCTCGAGTTCGATCGATTCCGTCTCGCAGGCCGCGGCGAGGCAATCCCCCCACGCGTTGGCGGCGGCTATGTACCGGTTCAGCGCCCGCTCGCCGGGCCCGGCAGCGACGAGCAGGCAGCCGACGGGGAGCCGATCGGCGCGTATCCGGTCGTAGGCGTCCTGCACCTTGCCCAGCTCGCTCAGGTAGGCCTCGTAGCTCAGCCCCACGGCCAGGGCCTCGCGCAAGGCGTCCATCGAAGCGAGGAACGGGCGCAGCTGGGCCCGGCAGCGAGCGTCCGCGGAGGAGCGGGCAAGCGGCTCGGTCCCGCTCGGCGCCGCCGTGGCCCGCTCGGAGCCGGAGGTCGACCCGCCGCCGCAGGCGGTGAAAACCAGCGCCAGGCTCAGCAGCATGCCGAGTGTCGCCGCCAGGCTGAGCCGCATCTTCGTAGTGTAGAAATTCGACCGATGCCGAGAGCGCGCAAGCTCGCGACCGTGGCGGGGGCGCTCTTGACTGCTCTCGCCCTCGCCACGCCCTCCGCGAGCGCAAGCGGCAGCGCCCTGGTCGTCGGCGACAGCCTCGAGGTCCTGACCTCCCCCTACCTCGAGCAGTACCTGCCCGGCGTGCGCCTCACCGTCAACGCCGAGGGCGGCTACAACAGCTACCAGATCCTCGACCTGTTCAGGGAGGGCTACGACCCCTCCCACTCGGTGATCGTCTTCGACGCGGGCACCAACGACAATCCCGCCTATCCGGAGATCCTGGCCGGGAACCTGGCCGCGGTTGCCGCGACGATCGGCGGCAGGTGCATGGTCGTGCCGACGATCCACGGATTCACCGTCGACGGAGTCGACAACACCGGTAAGAACCGTGTGGTCGAGGCCTTCGCCGCCTCACGCCCCGGCACACAGGTGCCCGACTGGGCGGGAGCGGTCGCCGCACACCCAGAGCTGATGCAGGCCGACGACCTGCACCCGGTCCCCGAGGGCGCCGCCCTCCGGGCCCAGCTGATCGCCCGGGGCATCCAGGGATGCCTCGCCTTCATGTCGGCCCCGGTGCGCGAGCCGGCCCTCGAATCCGGGCCGGACCTGCCGCCCGTCGCAAAGATCGCCAGGCGCCAGGCCTCGGTGACAGAGGCGATAGGGATCGAGCTGGCCCGGAACCTGGCCGTGCAGATGGCACAGCGGCAGCTGCCGCTGGCGGCGATGCTTACCATGGCTTCCTCCTATGCCTGAGCCCGTAAAGCGCGGCGAGCGCTACATGCCTGGGCTCGACGGCCTGCGCGCCATAGCCGTCCTCGGCGTGGTCTTCTACCACCTGGGATTCGGCTGGGCAGAGGGTGGGCTGCTCGGGGTCGGCGTGTTCTTCACCCTCAGCGGCTACCTGATCACGGACATCCTCCTCACCCAGGCAGGGCGAGGCGGGATCAAGCTGAAGTCGTTCTGGCTGGCGCGGGCCCGGCGCCTCCTGCCCGCCCTGTTCCTGATGCTGACCGTGGTGATGGCGTGGGTGACGGTGATCGGGCCACACCAACCGGCGGACTTCCGCGGCGCCGCGCTGTCGGCAGTCGGTTACTTCAACAACTGGTGGCTGATCTTCCACGACGTTTCCTACTTCGCTCGCTTCGCGCCGCCGTCGCCGCTCAACCACCTCTGGTCACTATCGGTGGAGGAGCAGTTCTACATCTTCTGGCCCTTCCTGCTGATGGTCGGGATCCACTTCGTGCCGGAGTTGAAGAGCACGACCGGCGTACGCCCGAGGCTTGCCGGAGTCACACTCTTCGCCGCGCTGTGCTCCGGCATCCTGATGGCGGCTCTCTACAGCCCCTCGCTGGACCCCTCGCGCGTCTACTACGGGACCGACACCCGCGCCCTGGAGCTCCTCCTCGGAGCGGCGCTGGCGATGGTCTGGCCGAGCCGCCGGCTGCGTCCCGGGATCGCTCCGCAGGCGCGGCGGACGATCGACGCGATGGGAATCGCGGGCCTGCTCGCGATCGGGTTGATGTTCTGGAGCTCCAGCGAGTTCTCGCCCTTCCTCTATCGCGGCGGCTTCGCCCTGCTCGGACTCGCCTCGGTGCTCGCCGTGGCCGCCCTCGCACACCCCGCCTCGCGACTCGGCCCGGTCGTCGGCTGCCGGCCGATGCGGTGGATCGGCCAGCGCTCCTACGGCATCTACCTCTGGACGCTGCCGGTCATCGTCCTGACCACCCCGGAGGGGGCGCTGGGCCGCGTCGACCTCCTCCGCGCCGCTCTCCAGGTCGCCGCGATCATGGGGATCTCGGAGCTCTCCTGGCGCTACGTCGAGGACCCGATCCGCCACGGCGCCCTGGGGAGGGCCTGGGCACAGCTGCGAGCGGGGCGCTGGCGCCCTGAGCGGGTGCCGCGCCATGGCTGGGCGCTGGTCACGGCCAGCGCCGTGATCGCCGCTTTCGCCGTGGCCGGGCTCGCCGGCATGGGCGTCGCGGACGAATCGAGGGCGGTCGGCTCGGCGACCGTGGCCAAGACCGTCACGGCGAAGGGCGTGGAGCGCGCGCCGCTTGCAACCTCCTGCGAAGCGGTCGTGCACATCGGCGACTCGACCTCGGAGGGCCTCGTCTCCGAAGAATGGCTGCCTTCCGGCGAACTGATCAGCTCCCAGTACGCGCGGGTCGGGGCCACCACCCAGCACCTCGAGGTCTCGGGCGCACGCTCGATCTACGAGAACTTCGAAGGGGAGGCCAACGCCCGGGAAGTGGCGGAAGCATGGAAGAACGACGGGTTCGAAGGCTGCTGGGTGATCGCGATGGGGACCAACGAGGCGGCCAACGTCGCCGCGGGCTCGAGCTTCACCTACGACGACCGGATCGACAGCATGATGTCGACGATCGGCGAGGGGCCGGTGATGTGGGTGAACACCAAGTCACTCGTCGCCAGCGGGCCCTATTCAGCCGACAACATGAGGGAGTGGGACAAGGCGCTGCGCAGCGCATGCGACCGCTACCCGTACATGCGGGTGTACGACTGGGCCTCCGACGTGAAGGACGCCTGGTTCATCCCCGATGGCATTCACTTCACCTCGCCGGGCTACGCCGAACGGGGCAGGCTGATCGCCGACGCGCTGCTGGAGGCGTTCCCCAACGACAAGCCGCTGGCGATGGCCGACAGGGACGACTGCCTGATTTCTCCCTAGATGTTGATCGCGGTGGGGGTTGGCAGGGGGACGCCTGTGCCCCCTCCCCAAAACGCTCGGCGGGAGCCTCGCTTGAGTGTTTTGGGGAGGGGGCACAGGCGTCCTTCTACAGCGCACGAGGCTCGGCTATGACTCCAAAGCGTCATCGGCTCCCCGAAAGCTCCACATGCCTAAGCGTTGGTTTCGGGCGCCCCAAGCTCTTTTAAAAGAGCTTGGGGACCCTGGGACCGGTTTCGCAGTTTCGGCGTCACTCGGTGACGTGTTGATGAGGGAGCCTGGGTGGCCTTCAGGCGAATGTCGCGAAGCGGCTGACGCAGTCTGTCTCTGGGCGCGGCCGCAGGCCGCGCTCCTCGTTGCACCGCGCTGGCGCGCGGTGCAATCAATTCGCCTGAAGGCCGCCCAGGCTCCCCCCTACCTATCTACCTACCTTCGTGAAAAACGCCCAGCGGTCGTAGAGGCCGAGGGCCGCGGCTAGGGTGTCGCCGCGGACCGTCGCGGTGCCCCCGGTGCCGACCAGCCTTGCGTAGTCGATCCGGGGCGAGTCTCCGCGCTTCGTCACCACGATGTCGCGCAGGCGGCCGGGGACGTACGGGCCGAGGCGGGAGTCCATCTCGGACTGGGGGAAGCGGAAGGTCCAGCGGTGCTGGGGGGCGTAATAGTCGTAGGGATCGGCGACGCTGCGCAGGTAGGGAACCTCGGGGGCGCCGAGGAAGCCGGACTCGGTGCGCCCACCAGAGGAGGAGAAGTAGGTGGTCTGGGCGACCTCGCCGGCGAAGGTCGCGACCTGGCTGCGGGTGGACCGCACGGCCGCGTCGGTCCGCGCGTCCTCCACCGCGACGCCGACGTAGACCTGCGTTCGCGTGTCCGGGTAGAGATCGAAGCCCTCGCCCCCCACGTCGGTGGAGAGGGCGATCGAGCGCGAGGCGACCGCGAAGGCCCGCAGCGTCGCCATCGGCCATTCCGGCGGGACCTCAGCCGGCACCGAGCCGCGTGCGTAGTCGTCGACGTCGAGCACGTTGACGACGTTCAGCGCCGAGCCGCTCGGGATCGCCTCGAGCGCCCCGCGGTAGGTGCCCACGCCGGCGATCCGGATCGTCCCCCGCGAGCCGGCGCGGAGGCGCTCGCCGCAGCGGGCGAGCAGCTTCCCCGAGCTCGAGAGCAACCGCACCGAGGAGCCGCGCATGTGCGCCGCGTAGGTGCGGGGGGGGTCGAGCTCGCGTCCGCAGGCCGCGGTCGCGCGCGAGAAGGAGACGTCGCCCGGGCTCCTCGTGAGCAGCACGCGGACCATCGGCGCTCTGCGCATCTCGGCGATCCCGATCCCGCTGAAGTAGTGGGCGAGGATCTGCCGGTAGCCGGCGCCGTGCAGGCCGTAACCGTAGGCGCCGTAGGCGCTCATGCCGACTCCGTGGCCGAAGCCGCCGCCCCGGACCACCCAGGTCGCGGCGCCCGCCGCCTGCGGGATGGCACCGGCAAACAGGAGCCCCGCCGCCAGGGCTGCGATCCGCACTCGCCTCATCCGCATCCGGTCCGAGAATACGTCCCCTGCTGCCAGGGCTAGAGGACCTGGGCGTCGAGAAAGCCGGCAACCAGGACCAGCCAGCCGCCGATCTCGGCGACGATCAGGGCGACCATGAAGGCGTGCAGGCCGCCGGCCGGATCGCGGAACTGATTGTCGGTGTCGCGCCGCAAGCCGTGGAACATGTACCCGGCGACCGCGGCGAAGAAGTAAAGGGCGAGCGCCCCCGCGGCGAGCAGGTTGACCAGGGTGCCCCAGCCGCTCAGCTCGACGAAGGTCGCGACCAGCAGCAGGGCGAAGCTGTAGAGCAGCGCTGCTCGGTGGGCGACGTCGACGTAGGGGTGGGCGACGCTCTCCTCCGAGTCGACGATCTGGCGGTACTTGAGCACGCCGAGCAGGAGCGCCCAGAGGAACATCGCGGCGGCGAGCAGCAGCACGGCCTTGGTGTCTGCCCCCAGCTCCACGGAGCGGATTCTATGCTCGGGTCCCGAACGTCGGCTAATGTCCGCACGGCGATGGAGGCGGCAACGGCAGCGCGGACGCAGTGGACCTTCGCCCAGCGGGGGATCGTCCTCGTAGCCACCCTGCAGCTCGTCTGGGCCACCGCCGGACTGATCGCCGAGCCCAGCTTCGACTTCGGCGAGGGCGCGGCGACCGAGCGGGTGCTGGGGGTCGACTTCAACGGCGTCCACGCGCTTTCGGGCTTCCTCCTCTTCCTCCCCGCCTACTACTTCGTCCAGAAGCCGCGCTGGGCCGTCCTCTACGCGATCTACGTGGCGGTGGCGCTGCTCGTCACCGGCGTCTGGGCGATCTTCTCGACCAGCCCCGCCGGCATCTTCACCTTCCCCAACAACGGCGCCGACGCCGTGCTCCACATCGCCACCGGCGTCGTCTTCGCGGTTATCGCCGCGATCCAGCTCGGCCTGGATCGAAGCTAGAACGCGCCGCTGGTGCCGGCGGCGCGCAGGGCGAGGAAGAGGATCACGCCGCAGCTGACGGCCATGATCCCCATCTCGCGGCGGACTATCGCAAGGGCGAGGGACTGCTGCGCCTCGGGGGGCATGGCCTCGATGTCGAGGTCGCCGAGCTCGCGCTCGGCGGCGCCTGCCCGGGCGCCCTCGGCGATCAGCGAGACGACCAGGGGGAGGATCCCGTAGAGGTAGTGCATCTCGTCGCCGGGCTCGTGGCCGGTGAAGACGAGCAGCCCGCCGAGCATGGCCTGGACGAAGACGGCCGCCTGCGCCGTGCGGAGGAAATACCAGAAGGGGATCGAGGGGCGGTCGCGGAGCCAGGCCACGCCTCCCAGCCCGAAGGCGGCGAGGTTTAGCGCTATCACGGCGCAGCCGACGACGAGGTGCACCTCGGGCACGGCTATTTCCTCCTAAGAGAGTCGGAATTCGGCTTGCTGATGCGGAAAATCACTATGTAGCAATCTGTTACAAGGTGGGTGTATAAAGGCGGTTGCAGGCGGTGGGGCGCCGATCGACGAGGTGCCCCGCGAGTCGCCGACGCCAACCTCGAAATACAAGTGCTGAAGAGCTACCTGCCGATTCTCGTCTTTGCCTTCCTCGGCGTCACAGTTGGGGGGGCTTTCGCGATGCTCAACCACGTGATCGGGCCGAAGCGCCCGAAGCGCCCGACCGCCGCCCGCACACGGCTGGGCGAGCCGTACGAGTCGGGGATCCCGGTCAAGGCCTCGCACGGGTTGCGCTTCGGCGTCAGCTTCTACCTGATCGCGATGCTCTTCATCCTCTTCGACATCGAGGTCGTCTTCCTCTATCCGATCGCGGTGATCCTCGAGGACGCCGACAGCATCTTCGTCCTCGGCGAGCTGGTCACCTTCGTCGTCCTGCTCCTCGTCGCCTTCGTCTACGTCTGGCGAAAGGGTGCGCTGGATTGGAAGTAGAGCGCCAGACGATGCGGTCCCGGCAACTGCGTGCCCGGGACATGCTGCGCGGCGACCTCGAGGGCGAGGAGCTGGAGCGCTACGTCGAGGAGAGGGTCGTGATGACCAACTTCGACAAGATGCTCGGCTGGGCGCGCTCGAACTCGATCTTCCCGCTCACCTTCGGCCTCGCCTGCTGCGCGATCGAGGGGATACCGATGGCGGCCGTAACGGCGCGGTACGACATCGCCCGATTTGGCGCCGAGGCCGGCCGCGCCTCGCCGCGCCAGGCGGACCTGATCGTCCTCTCCGGCAGGGTCTCGATCAAGATGGCGCCGATCGTCCGCCGCCTCTACGACCAGATGCTGGAGCCGAAGTGGGCGATCTCGATGGGAGCCTGCTCCTCCAGCGGCGGCATGTTCTCCAACTACGCCGTGATCCAGGGCGCCGACAAGATCATGCCGATCGACGTCCACGTGCCGGGCTGCCCGCCGCGACCGGAGGCGGTGCTCTACGGCTTCACCAAGCTGCAGCGAAAGATCCAGGGCAACCCCGACCAGGGCTGGCGCGCCCGCTACGGCGCGCACGGCACCGAGGAGTGGGCGCGCGGCGGCCCCCGCAGCGAACCCAGCGCCGAGGCGACGGAGGCCTACGAAGCCGCAAGGAAGCTGATCGGTGCCTGACGCCCCCGGACTGGAGCTGATCCGGGGGGAGATCGAGACCGAGCACCCCGGCGCCGTGATCGACACGGGCTTCGCCCAGGGCCGGGCCGTGCTCTCGATCGACCCCGCCCGCGTGCTCGACGTGCTGCGCTGGCTGCGCGACGCCCCGGGCCAGGGATACCGCTTCCTCTCCAGCCTGCACGCCGCCGACTACCTCCCGGCTCACCCGCGCTTCGCGGTCCACTATGAGCTGCTCAACCGCGATCGCGTGGAGCGGGTCCGAGTCAAGGCACTGCTGACAGACCCGGGCGAGGACACGCTGCCGGAGATCGACTCCTGCTGCGAGCTGTTTCCGACCGCTGAGTTCCAGGAGCGCGAGGCATACGACTTCTTCGGCATCGTCTTCCGCGGCCACCCCGACCTGCGGCGGATCCTGCTTCCTGAGGACTACGTCGGCTGGCCGCAGCGGAGGGACTTCCCCGTCGGGGGAGAGCCGGTGACCTTCACGTACAACGAGCGGGCTTATGGCTGAGCTGGCCGAACGCTCTGAGGTCATGACCGTGAACATCGGTCCTCACCACCCTGCAACGCACGGGGTATTGAGGCTCGTCGTCGACCTCGAGGGCGAGGTCGTCAAGGACCTGCGGCCGATCATCGGCTACGTCCACACGGGCATCGAAAAGTCCTGCGAGGACAAGAGCTACTGGAAGGTCATCCCCTTCGTCGAGCGGATGGACTACGTCTCCTACTTCTTCCAGATGGAGGCCTTCTGCGGCGCGGTCGAGCGGATGATCGAGCTCGAGATCCCACCGCGGGCGAAGTACCTGCGGACGATCTTCCTCGAGCTCAACCGGATCCACTCCCACCTGGTCTGGCTGGGGACGACGGCGCTCGACCTAGGCGCGATCTCGATGCTCTGGTACTGCTTCCGCGAGCGTGACCGCATCCTCGACCTCTTCGAGATGGCGGCGGGGCAGCGGATGCACACCCGCTACTTCCAGGTCGGCGGCGTGATCGAGGACATCCCGCTCGGCTTCGAGGCGAAGCTGCGCGAGTTCATCGCCGAGATGCCGGTCCGGGTAGAGCAGTACCAGGCACTGCTCGACCGCAACGAGGTCTTCCTGCAGCGGACCAAGGGCACCGGGATCGTCTCGCGCGAGCGGCTGCTGGAGCTGGGCGTGACCGGGCCGCTGCTGCGCGCCGCCGGCGAGCCCTGGGACCTGCGCAAGGCCTTCGACTACCTCGCCTACCCGGAGATGGACTTCAAGATCCCGGTCGGAACCGTGGGCGACAACTACGACCGCTACCGGGTGCGGGTGGCGGAGATGGTCGAGTCGACGCGGATCGTCGAGCAGGCGCTCGGCGCGCTGCCCGAGGGCCCCTTCATCGCCGACGACCGCAAGTACGTGCTGCCGCCGCGCTCGGAGCTCTCGACCTCGATGGAGTCGCTGATCCACCACTTCAAGCTCGTCACCGAGGGCTACCGGGTGGGCCCGAGCGAGCTCTACTACGCGATCGAGTCGCCGCGCGGCGAGCTGGGCTGCTTCGTCCTCGCCGACGGGTCGGCGAAGCCGGCGCGGGTGCACTTCAGGGACCCGTCGTTCGTCAACCTGCAGGCCTTCAAGGACATGTCGGTGGACGGCTACGTCGCCGACATGATCGCCAGCCTCGGCATGCTCGACCCGATCCTCGGTGGGGTCGACCGGTGAGGCACCATGCCTGAGCTGCCGGTGGACGTCGCGCTGACCGAGGGCCGGGTCCCGGATCGCACGCCCGAGGAGGTCCCCGAGCTGCACGAAGTCGGCTGCCCGGAGGAGCTGCGGGAGCTGATCGAGGAGCTGATGGCCAAGTACCCCGACCGGAGGTCGGCTTCGATCCCGGCGCTTTGGGCAGTGCAGCGGCTGTACGGGTGGTGCACGCCGGAGGGGATCAGGCAGGCCGCGGCGGTGATGCGGGTGACGCCCGCCTACCTGGAGTCCGTGGCCAGCTTCTACGACCTGCTCCATACCGATCCCGTCGGGGCCCACGAGGTCGCCGTCTGCACCAACATCAGTTGCTGGATGCGCGGCGGGGACGAGCTGCTCGACGCGTTCCGGGCGGCGGCGGGAGACGACGGCGACTTCTTCGTCACCGGGTTCGAGTGCCTGGGCGCCTGCGACATCGCCCCGATGGCCTCGATCGACGAGCGCTACTTCGGGCCGCTCGATGCCGCAGAAGCCCAGACCGCGATCGACCAGCTGCGGGAAGGCGTCGAGGTCCTGCCCGAGAAGGCGCTGGAGAAGCGGTCGCTGCCGGGAGGCCCCGATGCCTGAGACCCGGATGCTCTTGAAGAACGCCGAAGACCCGGCCCTGCGCACGCTCGCCGGCTACGAGGGCTACGGCGGCTACGCGACTCTGGAAAAGGCCTACCGCGAGCTCGAGGCCGACGAGGTGCTGAAGGAGCTCGAAGAGTCCGGGCTGCGGGGCCGCGGCGGGGCGGGCTTCTCGATGGGCAAAAAGGCGAGCTTCCTGCCTCGCGGCGGCGGCGTCGACAAGTACCTCTGCTGCAACGCCGACGAGTCCGAGCCCGGCGCCTTCAAGGACCGCGAGCTGATGCAGCGCAACCCGCACCAGCTGATCGAGGGGATCGCGATCGCGGCGCTCGCCGCCGGGGCGGGCCACGCCTTCATCTTCATCCGCGGCGAGTATGACTCCCAGGCCGACGTCCTCGACGCCGCCGTCGCCGAAGCCTATGAGGCCGGCTACCTCGGGAAGGACATCTGCGGCAGCCGCTGCGACCTCGAGCTGGTCGTCCACCGCGGCGCCGGGGCCTACATCTGCGGCGAGGAGACGGCATTGCTCGACGCGCTCGAGGGCAAGCGCGGCAACCCGCGCCTGAAGCCGCCCTTCCCCGCGGTGCAGGGCCTCTACGGCGGACCGACGCTGATCAACAACGTCGAGACGCTCTCCAACGTGCCGCACATCGTCCGCAACGGCGCCGAGTGGTTCAGGGGCTTCGGCACCGAGCAGTCGCCGGGGACCAAGGTGGTCTCGATCTCGGGCTGCGTGCAGCGGCCGGGCAACTACGAGGTCGAGCTGGGCGTCCCGACCCGCGAGCTGATCATGGGCCTGGCCGGCGGCCCGGCGCAGGCGCGCGAGGTGAAGGCCTTCTACCCGGGCGGGTCCTCCTCCCCGGTCCTCACCGCCGAGGAGGGGCTCGACCTTCCCTACAGCTTCGAGGCGATGGTCGAGGCCGGCTCGATGCTCGGCTCGGGCTCGATCATCGTCGCCGACGACAGCGTCTCGATCCCGCACATGGCGCTGCGCACGGCGCGCTTCTACCACCACGAGTCCTGCGGCAAGTGCACCCCCTGCCGCGAGGGGACCAACTGGACGGTGAAGATGCTGGAACGGGTCGTGCGCGGCGAGGCGACGCCGATGGACCTCGACATCGTCGCCTCGGTGCAGGAGAACATCATCGGCCACTGCCTCTGCGTGCTCGGCGACTCGATGGCGATGCCGGTGGGAGCGATGGTGCGCAAGTTCCGCCAGGAGTTCGAAGACGTGATCGCCGCCGCAGCCGAGGGGGACCGGATCGCCGTCGTTCAGGGCGCACCCGAGACCCTGGGGGCCGCCACGTGATCGCGGAGCGACCAAGCGTGCATATCTGGTTCTTCGCGCCGGGAGCGAAGCGGAGGTCTTTGTGATGAGCGGCAAGGAGGTCACCCTGATCATCGACGGTCGCGAGGTGAGCGCGACCGAGGGCGAGATGCTGCACGACGCCGCCAAGCGCGGCGACGTAGAGATTCCGATCTTCTGCTACGAGCCGAAGCTGGGCGAGCCGGTCGGCGCCTGCCGCATGTGCCTGGTCGAGATCGAGGGGATCCCGAAGCTGCAGACCTCCTGCTCGACCCCGGTGCGCGACGGCATGGTCGTCCACACCCGCACCGACCAGGTCAAGCACGCGCAGAGCGCCGTGGTCGAGTTCCTGCTCGTCAACCACCCGCTCGACTGCCCCGTCTGCGACAAAGGCGGCGAGTGCCCGCTGCAGGACATCTCGATGGGCTGGGGCCCGGGCAAGAGCCGGATGACGGACCAGAAGCGCCACTTCCGCAAGCCGGTCGAGCTCTCCCCGTTGGTCGCGATCGACCGCGAGCGCTGCATCCTCTGCTACCGCTGCGTGCGCTTCAGCCAGGAGGTCGCCGAGGACGAGCAGCTGCAGCTGCTGGAGCGCGGTGACCGCACCTTCGTCGGCACCTTCGACGACCGGCCCTACGTCGCGCCCTTCCACGGCAACATCACCGATCTCTGCCCGGTCGGGGCGCTGACGAGCTACACCTACCGCTTCCGCGCCCGCCCCTGGGACATCGAGCAGGCCGGTTCGGTCTGCACGCTCTGCCCGAGCCAGTGCAACGTCAGCTTCACCGTCCGCGACGAGCAGGTGAAGCGGGTGATCGCCCGCGACAACCCCGACGTCGACGACGGCTGGCTCTGCGACCGCGGCCGCTACGGCTTCGAGATGTTCGCCGCTGCGGAGAGGGTGTGCGGGCCGCGCCTGCGCGGCGGCGGCGAGGCGACCTGGGAGGAGGCGATCGCCAAGGCCGCCGAGGCCTTGCGCGCCGCGGGTCCCCAAAGCGCCGCGATCGTCGGCGACGCCTCCAACGAGGAGGGCTACCTGGTCCAGCGCGTCATGCGGGAGGCGCTGGGCTCGCCGCACGTGGACTCGCGCCCCTCGCGCGGCCCCTCGCGCGAGACCCTGCTTCGCCTGGCCCAGCCGGCCCTCTCCGCGCAGGTGCGCGACATCGACGAGGCCGACGCGATCCTCGTCCTCGGCACCGATCCCCTGCACAGCTCCCCCATCCTCGACCTCCGCATCCGCAAGGCGATCCGCCGCAACGGCGCCAGGCTGGCGGTGGCGACTGAGGCCCCGACTGCCCTCGACGGAGGTGCCGTCGCGGTAAGCCGCTACGCCCCGGGCGGCGGTGGCGCCTTCCTCGCCGAGCTGGCCGCGAGCCTGCGCGACTCCAGCGAGGGCCCGGAGATCGCCGAGACGCTGAAAGCGGCCGGGTCGATCGTCGTCATCTGGGGCGACCGCATCGCCCGCGAGGGCGACGCCACAGTGAGCGCACTGCTCGACCTCGCCGAAACCCTCGACCTCGCGGGGGCGGACGGCTCGGGCCTGCTGGAAGTTCCCGAGCTGACCAACGCCCGCGGCCTGCGCGAGGCCGGTTGCCTCCCCGACGCCGGCCCGGGCCTGGCTGACACGCTACGCACGTTTTCCATGCCTGACATGGGAAACGTGCGTAGCGTCGGAAAGTCGACCGAGGAGATCCGCGCCGCTCTCGAGTCGGGAGAGCTGAAGACCCTCCTCCTCTTCGGCGTCGACCCGCTGCGCGACTTCCCGGACACCGAGGCCTGGAAGAACGCCCTGGCCAAAGCCGACCACGTGATCGCCTTCTCGACCTTCGAGACGGCCACCACCGCGATGGCAGACGTCGTCTTCCCGCTGGAGACCCACGCCGAGAAAGACGGCACCGTCACCCATCCCGACGGCCGCCTCCAGCGCGTCCGCCCCAGCGCCTCCCGCCCCGGAGACATCCGTCCCAACTGGGGCGTGCTCGCAGAGCTTTCCCTCGCACTCGGGCACGACACGGCCATCAGCTCCCAGCCCTCGGCTTTCGCAGCCCTTACCGAAGCGGTCCCCTTCTACGCCGGCATCGCCGACTCCGACATCGGCGGCCGCGGCATCCGCTGGCAAGACACCCCCGCTCGCGCACACACGCCCGAGCCCGACAAGGCGCCCGGGACGGAGTCCCCAAAACACTCCAGCGAGGCTCCCGCCGAGCGTTTTGGGGACTCCGTCCCGGGCGCCCTAGCGCTCAGCACCTACCGCGACCTCTGGGCCGGCCCGATCACGGAGCTGAACCCGCCGCTGAAGTTCCTGCAGCCACAGCAGCGCGTGGAGCTGTCGGTATCCGACGCCGAGCGACTCGGTTTGAAAGCTGGTGAGGATGTGGCGGTGTCCCAGAACGGGACCAGCTTGCGCGCCAAGGTAGCGATTCGGGAGCGGGTGCCCGAGGGGGTCTGCTTCCTGTTGGAGGGAGTCGCCGAGGGCAACGCGAACGCACTGCTGAGCGGCTCGCCGGTCAGCGTCCAGATCGAGAAGGCGACGCGCTGATGCTGCCCCTCGCCGACACCCAGCTCGTCGAAGCGACCTGGGTAATGATCGTCAAGAGCCTCGTCATCTTCGGCGTGATCTTCGCGATCCTGCCGCTGATGACGGTGCTGGAGCGCAAGCTGATCGGCCGCTTCCAGCACCGCTACGGCCCCAACCGCGTCGGCCCCTACGGGATCCTGCAGCCGCTCGCCGACGTCGGCAAGCTGCTCAGCAAGGAAGCCTTCCGGCCGGCCAACGCGATCCCCACCCTGTTCGTCCTCGGCCCGCTGCTGCCGGTCCTCTCCGGGGTGCTGGCGCTGGCGATCATCCCCTGGGGGGACGTCCAGGACGGCGTCGGCCTCTACGGGATCGACGTGCCGATCGGCATCCTCTACTTCTTCGCCGTCGGCTCGATCGCCTTCTACGGCCTGCTGCTGGGCGGCTGGTCCTCAGGCTCGAAGTACAGCCTGCTCGGGGCGATGCGCGGCGCCGCGCAGCTGATCTCCTACGAGGTCGCGATGGGCCTCGCCCTGCTCGGCGTGATCATGATGGGCGGCTCGCTCTCGCTGGTCGACATCGTCCATGCCCAGGGCGCGCTCTGGTTCGTCGTGCCCCAGCTCCTCGGCTTCCTGATCTTCATGCTGGCCGGCTTCGCCGAGACCAACCGCACGCCCTTCGACATGCCCGAGGCCGACGCCGAACTGGTCCAGGGCTTCATGACCGAGTACGGCGGCATGCGCTTCGGCAGCTTCCTGCTGGTCGAATACATGGAGATCATCGTCGTCTCGGGCGTTGCCGCGGCGATGTTCCTGGGCGGCTGGATGGGGCCCGGCCCCAGCTTCCTCGACCCGATCTGGATGCTGGCCAAGATGCTCGGCCTGGTCCTCCTCTTCATCTGGGTGCGGGCGACGCTGCCGCGACTGCGCTACGACCAGCTGATGAGCCTCGGCTGGAAGGTGCTGCTGCCGCTGGCCACCCTCAACGCCCTCGTCACCGCGGTCCTGGTGGTGACCACATGACGGGTGCAACGCGTTGGGTGCCAAATGGCCGCAAAAACGTTTCACCCGGAGGGGAGGGGGGGTGACATCGTGACTGAGTTTCCCTACCTGAAGGACACCGACGTCGTGGCCGTCCAGCGCGGGCCCGAGCCGGGCGGGGTCGGCGGCGCCTACCGCGCCTTCGGCGAGACGCTGCGGGGGCTGAAGACGACGATGGCACGCCTGATCGAGGGGCCGATGACGATCCAGTACCCGGAGGAGAAGACCCCCGTCTACCCGCGCTTCCGCGGCCGCCACAAGCTGCACCGCTTCGAGGACACGGGGCTGGAGAAGTGCGTCGGCTGCTCGCTCTGCGCGGCGGCCTGCCCGGCCGACTGCATCCGCGTCGTCGCCGCCGAGAACATTCCCGGCGAGCGCGTCTCGGCCGGCGAGCGCTACGCCGCCGTCTACGAGATCAACCTCTCGCGCTGCATCTTCTGCGGCTACTGCGAGATTGCCTGCCCATTCGACGCGATCACGATGGGCCACGACTACGAGATGGCCGACTACGACCGCACCGACCTGATCTTCACCAAGGAGATGCTGCTGGCCGAGCCGATCGAGCGCACACCGCTGCGGAGGGAGGGCGAGTGAACGGCCTACTCAGGGTCGGGCCTGACCAGGACCGTGTCGACGACCGCGATGACCTCGTCCACCGGCAGGTCCGCGCGGTCGGCGTGTTCGCGGATCGCCTCGGGGCTGGTGGCCTGGTAGATGCAGACGGTGCCGACCGAGCCGCCGCCCTCGTCGAGGACGTAGCTCCGGATCCAGCGGATGTCGTCGGACATCTCCTCGTCTCCGACCTGCCGGGAGCGCTCGGCAGCAATCTCGAGGTCACCGCCGGACTTCCAGCCACTCCGTCGCAGAATCGCGTAGGTATTCACATGGACTCCATTTCTCCCCGGCCTGTCGTGTACAGGTCCATACAACCACTGCCCATGGGCACCGTCAATGCAACGAGGACGGGCGAGTAGATGGAAGCGGTCCTCTTCTTCGCAGCGGCCCTCGGCGCCCTCGGCGGCGCCGTCGGCGTGGTCGCCCTGCGCAACCCCTTCTACGGCGTCCTCGCCCTGATCGTCCACCTCTTCTCCCTGGCGGTCCTCTTCCTCCTGCTCAGCGCCGCCTTCGTCGCCGCGGCACAAGTAGTGGTCTACGCCGGCGCCGTAATGGTCCTCTACGTCTTCGTGGTCGCATATGTCGGTGGCGACACAGAGCCGACCCGCGACCCGATCCCCGGCCAGCGCTTCCTGGCCCCCCTCATGGGCGCCGCCCTCTTCGTCGAGCTGTCCATCGCAGTCCTCGGTTCCTCCTTCACCGCCCTGAGCACCGAGGGCACCGACGTAGGCGCCGGCTTCGGCAACCCCGCCGCCATAGGCAAGCTCCTCCTAGAAGACTTCCTGCTCGCCTTCGAGGCCTCCTCGATCCTCCTGCTGCTGGCGGCAGTGGGCGCCGTAGTCCTCGCCGGTCGCCAGGGCACACCCGGAATGAACAAGGGCGTCGCGGGGGGGTCCTCAGAACACTCAAGCGAGGCTCCCGCCGAGCGTTCTGAGGACCCCCCCGCGACGCCCTCCCACGCTGGGGGCGTTCTGCCATGAACATCGAGTGGTACATCGTCCTCTCCAGCCTGCTGTTCGCAGTGGGAGCGATGGGAATTCTCCTGAGGCGGAGTCCGATCGTCATCCTCCTCTGCCTCGAGCTCATGCTCAACGCGGGCAACCTGGCCCTGGTCGCGTTCAGCAAGATGGTCGGCAACCAGGAGGGCCAGGTCTTCGCGATCGTCGTGATGGTGGTGGCGGCCTGTGAGGTGGTCATCGGCCTGGGGCTGATCGTGGCGATCTTCCGCCGGAAGCTGCCGCTTGACGTCGACGAGCTGCGGGAGCTGAGGGGATGAGCGCCACCGCCTGGGCCTGGCTGGTCCTGCTCTTTCCGCTGTTGGGGTCGATCGTCATCGCGCTCGGCTTCCGCACGCTGCCGGCGAAGGCGGCGGGTGTCATCGGTACCGCCGCGATCGGCGCGGCGTTCGCCTGCGGAATCGCAGCGCTGATCAGCCTGCTGGGGGACGAGCCCGAGGCACGGCACCATGCCTCCTCGCTCTGGGACTACGCCAGCGTCGCCGGTCTCGACATCAAGCTCGGGATCTACGTCGACCCGCTCTCGGTCTTCATGGTCCTGATCGTCACCGGCGTCTCGACCCTGATCCACCTCTACTCGTTCGGCTACATGCAGTCCGACGAGGGCTACCACCGCTTCTTCAGCTACCTCAATTTCTTCGTCTTCTCGATGCTGCTGCTGGTCCTCGCCGGCAACTTCGTCCTGCTGATCGTCGGCTGGGCCTTCGTCGGCTTCGCCTCCTACGCGCTGATCAGCTACTGGTACCGGCGCCAAACCGCGACCAGGGCCGGGATGAAGGCCTTCGTGATCAACGTCGTCGGCGACATCGGCCTCGTCCTCGCCGCCTTCCTGATCTTCCGCGAGCTGGGTGTCTTCGACTACGAGGCCGTCTTTGAGAAGGCGCCCGAGGTCTTCAGCACCAACGAGTGGACGATCACGGCGATCTGCCTGCTGCTCCTCGTCGGCGCCTTTGCAAAGTCGGCGCAGCTGCCGTTCCACACCTGGCTGCCCGACGCGATGGAGGGCCCCACGCCGGTCTCCTCGCTGATCCACGCGGCGACGATGGTCACGGCCGGCGTCTACCTGATCGCCCGCACCCACGTCCTCTTCGCGCTCGCCCCCACCGCCGCCGACGTCGCCGCCTTCACCGGCCTGGCGACGCTGCTGGTCGCAGCGTCGATCGCCCTGGTGATGACCGACCTGAAGCGGGCGATCGCCTACTCGACGATGAGCCAGATCGGCTACATGGTCGTCGGCGTCTCGATCGGCGCCTACAGCGCCGGAATGTTCCACCTGATGACGCACGCCTTCTTCAAGGCGCTGCTCTTCATGGCGGCCGGCTCGATCATCGCCGCGATGGCAAACGAGCAGAACATCGACAGGATGCGCGGCTTCGGCAAGGCGATGCGCTTCACCGCGATCACGATGCTCTGCGGCGGCCTCGCCCTGGCCGCCTTCCCCGGCACCTCGGGCTTCTTCTCCAAGGACGAGATCCTCGCCTACGCGACCGCGCGCGGCGGCATGTACCTGATCTTCACCGTGCTCGGCTACTTCGGGGCGCTGCTGACCGCGATCTACACCTTCCGCCTGATCTTCCGCGTCCTTCCCGGCAAGCCCTGCCCCGAGGCGCAGGAGCTGATCGACACCGGCCATGTCCATCACGCCCATCCCTTCAACCCGGCAACCGGCGAGGAGGAGGACACCGAGGTCGGCTTCCCCGGCGCCGAGCACCACATCGCCGAGCGCTCGGCCTCGATGCGGATCGCGATGGCGGTGCTCGCCTTCGGCGCCCTCTTCGCCGGCCTGGTCCAGGTCCCGGGCGTCGACCACGTGGTGGGCTCCTTCCTCGACCCGGTCTTCGAGGGCCTCGTCCTCAGCCACGCGCATCCCTCGGTGGGGGCCGAGTGGCTCGGCCTGGCGATCGGCGCGGCGATCTCGCTGGCCGGCATCGGCATCGCCTACTACCTCTACGTGGCCCGCCCAGAGACGCCGGCCGCCCTGCAGCGCCGCTTCTCCGCCCTGCACACCTTCCTCTACAACAAGTGGTACTTCGACGAGGCGATCGACCTCCTCGTCGTGCGGCCGGCGCTCGCCATAGGCCGCTTGGCCGACCGCACCTTCGAGCGCCTCGTCGTCGACGGGCTCGTCAGCGGCACCGAGGACGTCGTCGGCGGCAGCGGCCGCCTCGTCCGGCTCGTGCAGAGCGGCTTCGTGCGCAGCTACGCCCTGCTCCTGATCGCCGGCTTCGCCGGGCTCGCCCTCTACTTCCTGCTGAGCAGCTCATGACCAACTCGCTGCTCTGGACACCGCTCGTCTTCGGCTTCCTCGGCCTCTTCGTGCCGCGCCGCCTGACCGGCTGGTGGGCGACGCTCGGCACCGCCGTCACGCTCGGCATCGCGATCGCCCTGCTCGCCGGCTTCGACTCCGGCGTCGCGGGCCTGCAGGACACGGTCGAGGTCGAGTGGATTCCCGGCCTCGGCGTCGACTACAGCCTCGGCGTCGACGGGCTAAACCTCTTCCTGATCATGCTGACGGCGGTGCTCTGGACGGCGGGGACGGCCTTCGCCGCCTTCCGAGAGCAGGAGCGGCCGCACCTCTTCTTCCTGATGATGCTGCTTGGCGAGACGGCGACGCTGGGCGCCTTCCTCGCCCAGGACCTGCTGCTCTTCGTCCTCTTCTTCGACCTGATGCTGGTGCCGTTCTACTTCCTCTTCGGCGCCTGGGGCAGCGACCGCGAGGGCGGGCCAACGGCCGCTGCGGCGACGCTGAAGATGATCGTCTACACGCTGATCGGCTCGCTGCTGATGCTGGTGGCGGCGATCGCCACCGGGATCATCGCCGCCGACGGCGGCCAGATCAGCTTCTCGATCGCCGAGCTCGCCCGTCAACCGCTCGCCGAGGGCAGCCAGCGCTGGATCTTCTGGTTCTTCGCCGCCGCCTTCCTGGTCAAGATGCCCGCCTTCCTCCTGCACGGCTGGATGCCCGACGCCTACCGGGCGGCGCCGCTGCCGGTGCTGGCTGTCTTCTCGGGCGTCCTCGCCAAGGTCGGCGCCTACGGCTTCCTGCGCGTCGTGCTGCCGCTCTTCCCCGACGCCACCGTGGAATTCCAGGAGGTCGTGCTGGTGATCGCCCTCGCCTCGATCCTCTACGGCTCGGTGATGGCCTTCACCCAGACCAACGTCCGGCTCGTCGCCGGCTACTCCTCGGTGGCACAGCTGGGCTTCATCACCGCCGGCATCTTCGCCCTCAGCGCCGACGGGGCGGACGGGGCCGTGCTGCAGATGGTCAACCACGGGCTGGTGGTGGCGCCGCTGTTCGTGATCGTCGCGATCCTCGCCGAGCGCAGCGGCAGCGAGGACCTGCGCGAGATGGGCGGCATGGCGATGAAGGCCCCCGTACTCGCTGCCCTCTTCCTGATCGTCACTCTTGCCACGCTGGCAATGCCGGGATCGGCAAATTTCGTCGGCGAGTTCTACATCCTCAACGGCCTCTTCGACTCGAAGATCGTCTTCGCGATCGTCGCGATCTCGGGCGTGGCGATGAGCGCTTACTACGCGTTGCGCCTCTACCAGCGCACGATGCACAACCGCCGCCCGGAGGGGCTGGAATCGCGCGAGATCGGCTGGCGCGACGGGATCGTGCTGGTGCCCCTGGTGCTCTGCATCCTGGGCCTGGCTTTGTATCCGCAGCTGATCCTCTCGCGAACGGACACCTCGGTCTCCCAAGCGACCGCGGTCGTGGAAGGGCCGTCGGGGGGGTCTGCCAAAACACTCAAGCGAGGCTCCCGCCGAGCGTTTTGGCAGATCCCCCCGACGGCCCACCCCCGCCAGGAGTCGACCCAGTGACCTTCAACGCCCCGGACATCGACTACGCCGCGCTCTCGCCAGTCCTGGCGCTCACCGTTGGCCTCTGCGTCGTCCTGCTCACCGCGGTGTTCAAGCCGCTGCGCCGGACGGCGCCTGCGCTGACGCTCCTCGTCCTGGCCAGCGCGGCCGGGCTGCTGACCTGGCAGTGGGGCGAGTCGACCAGCCTCCTCGCCGGCGCCCTGCGCCTCGACGACCTGGCGATCTCGATCTCGCTGATCGCGATCCTCACCGCCGCCACCGCCGTCCTCTTCTCGATCCGCGAGCCGGCCGCCGAGCAGGTCGGCTCGGGCGAGTACCACGCGCTGCTGCTCGGCTCGGTGCTGGGCATGGTCCTGCTCGCCCAGGCCCAGAACCTGGTCTCCTTCTTCGTCGCGATCGAGACCCTCTCGATCCCGCTCTACATCCTCTGCGCCGCCAACATGCGCCGCGAGCGCTCGCTCGAGTCGGGGCTGAAGTACCTGATCGTCGGCTCGCTCGGCTCCGCGACCCTGCTCTACGGGATGGCCTTCCTCTACGGCGGCTCCGGCTCGACCGGCTTCGCCGGGATCGCGAGGGGGATCGCCGCGGGCGCGGCCAGCGACTCGCTGATCCTCGTCGGCATCGGCCTCACCGCGGTCGGGCTCGCCTTCAAGACCTCGGTCGCCCCCTTCCACCAGTGGACCCCGGACGTCTACGAGGGCGCGCCGACGCCGATCACCGCCTTCATGGCGGTGGCGACCAAGGCCGCTGCCTTCGCCGTCTTCGTACGCTTCTTCCTCGTCGCCCTGGCACCGCAGACGAGCGAGTGGCAGCCGGCGCTCGCCGTCCTCGCCGCGATCTCGATCGTCGTCGGCAACGTCGGCGCGCTCCGGCAGGACTCGCTCAAGCGGATGCTCGGCTTCTCCGGCATCGCCCAGGCCGGCTACGTCCTCGGCGGCCTCGTCGTCGCCGACAGCGCCGGCACCGCCGCGCTCGTCTTCTACCTCGCCGGCTACGCCTTCATGAACCTCGCCGCCTTCGCCGTTGTCGTCGCCCGCGAGCGGGAGACCCCCTACGGCGACGACATCCGCGCCGTGCAGGGCCTGGGCGCCGAGCGGCCCCAGCTCGCCTGGCCGCTGACGATCTCGATGCTCGGCCTCGCCGGGCTGCCGGCGACGGTCGGCTTCATCGGCAAGCTCTACCTGATCGAGGCCCTGGTCGAGGGCGACTACACCTGGCTCGCCGTCTTCATCGCCGTCGGCACGATGATCTCGCTCGTCTACTACCTGCGGGTGGTCGCCGCGATGTGGATGCGGCCCGAGGCAGCGGCGACACCGGCGATCGCCGGGGCTTCCCCTGAGGCGGATCCGATCGATCCAGAGGCCGGGCGGCGCTGGTACCTCGTCGGCCCAGCCCTTCTGGCAGCCGCAGCGACGATCTTCTTCGGCATCATTCCCCAGCCGCTGGTCGAGTTCGCCGAACGCGCTGGCTCGTCTCTCTTCTGAGGCAAACGTTGCTGGCGCGGCGGGTCCTGTCGCCGCAGGGGACCCACCACCCCCTCCGGTCGCTAAAGCGTCCTCGGGGGCGGTTCCCCCTACGGCGCCACCCCCCGCGAGAGACGTATATGGTCAGCGCATGCCTGAGCGGCCGGGGGCACTTCAAGCGGGAACGATGTGCGAGGCGTTTCAGCTCACGGCTGAGGAGTACGCCGACAGCCCAGCGCTGCGGCTGAAGGACACGGACTACGAGGCGAGCTTCGGGGAGTACGCGGAGACGGTCCGTCGCCGTGCGGCGGGCTTGGCGGAGCTTGGGGTGGGACGAGGCGACACGGTGGGCTTCATGCTTGTGAATCGGCCGGCGCTGCATTTGACCGACTGTGGGGCGATGCACCTCGGGGCGACCTGCTTCTCGGTCTACAACACGTCCTCGCCGGAGCAGGTCGAGTACGTGGTCGCCGACGCCGGCAACCGGGTGATCGTCACCGAGCAGGCCTTCCTCGACACGGTCCTGAAGGTGCGCGAGGAAGTCGACAGCCTCGAGCACGTGGTCGTCGTCGACGGCGAGGCGGCCGAGGGGACGATCTCCGTCGAGGAGCTGGAGGCGATGGGCGACCCGGGCTTCGACTTCGAGGCCGCCTGGCGCGCGGTCGAGCCCGGGGACGTGCTCTGCCTGATCTACACCTCGGGCACCACGGGGCCGCCGAAGGGCGTGCAGCTGACCCACTCCAACATGCTCGGCGTCTGGCGGGCCGTCGACCAGGTCCGCCCGGTCAAGCCGGGCGGGCGCGGCATCTCCTTCCTCCCCACCGCGCACATAGCCGACCGCTGGGCGGGGCTGTACGCGCAGATGATCTACGGCTCGACGGTGTACTGCTGCCCCAACCCGCGCGAGATGGTCGCCTACTCGATCGAGGTGAAGCCGACCGCCTGGGGCGGCGTGCCGCGCATCTGGGAGAAACTGAAGGCGGTCCTCGAGGGGGCGATGGCAGCCGAGCAGGACCCCGAGAAACGCAAGGCGGCCGAGTGGGCGATGGAGATCGGCCGGCGCAAGGCCACCGCCTACATGGACGGCGGGGTCTCCGACGACCTGCAGGCCGAGTGGGAGAAAGCCGACGAGCTGGTCTTCTCCAAGATCCGCCAGACGCTGGGCCTCGACGAGGTCGAATCGTTCGTCGTCGGAGCCGCCCCGACGCCCCCCGAGGTGCTCGAGTTCTTCCTCGCGATGGGGATCGAGATCTGCGAGACCTGGGGCATGTCGGAGACCAGCGCGGTGACGACCCTCAACCCGCCCGGAGGGATCCGGCCGGGCACCGTCGGGCCGCCGGTCCCGGGAGTGGAGGTGAAGCTCGCCGAGGACGGCGAGGTGATGGTGCGCGGCCCGCAGGTGATGAAGGGCTACCGCAACATGCCGGAGAAGACGGCGGAGACGTTCACCGAGAACGGCTGGCTGCTGACCGGGGACGTCGGCGAGCTCGACGAGCGGGGGTACCTGAAGATCGTCGACCGCAAGAAGGAGCTGATCATCAACGCGGCCGGCAAGAACATGTCGCCGGCCAACATCGAGGCGAAGGTCAAGGCGGCCTCGACCCTGGTCGCGCAGGTGGTGGCGATCGGCGACGGCCGCCCCTACAACGTCGCCCTGATCACCCTCGACCCCGAAACGCTGGCCGCCCGCGGCGCCGCCGAGGACGACCCGGCGATCGCCGAGGAGATAGCCGCCGCGGTCGAGGAGGCCAACCAGCGCCTCTCCCGGGTCGAGCAGATCAAGCGCCACGAGATCATCCCCGGCGAGTGGGAGCCGGGTGGCGAGGAGCTGACGCCGACTATGAAGCTCAAACGCCGCCCGATCGAGCGCAAGTACGAAGCAGAGATCGAGGCGCTGTACTCCTGAGCTCGTTGGCGCGGCGGGTCCTGTCGCCGCAGGGGACCCACCGCCCCCTCCGGTCGCTAAAGCGTCCTCAGGGGCGGTCCCCCCTACGACGCCACCCCCCGCGAGAGGCGGAATTGCAACAGCGCCCAGAGTCGAGAAGCTTCTCCCAAGCTCCGAGCGGCCGTTTAGGGACGAGTCGCCACAGCTGATCGGGTAGAAGAGCTTTTCGACCTTGGGTGCTTTTCGCGCTCTGGGCGGAAGCTCTTCTCCGCGGGTGGCGCCGGGGGTGGGGGGTGTCTGCGCCGCGCGTAGGCTGCTGAGGGCGGGGCTTCGAGATCAGTCCAGCTTTCGTGCCTCTGCCCGAAGCAGCGCGAAGCGCAAGCAGGGCACCCCCCACCCCCGGCGACAGGACCCGCGGCCGACAGCGCCGGAACTGAAAGGGTCCCGCGGATCGGAGTCCTGCTGACAACCGCTGCGATCGTGGTCGCTGTCGCCATCGGCGTCGGCGCCGAGCGGCGCTGGCCGGCCGGAGCCGCGCAGGCGGCGCGGCGCTCGCTGACGCTGATGCTCTACGTGCTGCTGCCCCCGGTGATCTTCTTCAACATCGCCGCCAGCTCGGTGGACGTCAGCCACGGGGTCGGCCTGGTGCTGGGCATCGTCGCCTCATCGCTCGGCGCCCTGCTCGCCTGGTGGGTGGCGAGCCGGGTGCTGAAGCTGGCCCGCTTCCAGGTGGGGGCCGTCGTCTGCTGCGTGCTCAGCGTCAACACCGGCTATCTCGGCTACCCGCTGACGGTGGCGCTGCTCGGCCGCGAGGAACTCTCCACCGCGGTCCTCTACGACGTCCTCGTCACCGGCCCCTGCCTGCTGCTCGGCGCCTTCGCCGTCGGCGCGGCCTTCGGCAACAAGGCGGGGGAAACCCCGCGCCAGCGGGTGCGCGCCTTCTTCACCCGCAACCCGCCGCTCTACGCGGCGATCGCGGGCATGCTGGCCCCGGAGGCGCTGGCCCCCGACGTCCTCGTCGACGCCTCTCAGATCCTGATCGTGGCGATCCTGCCGATCGGCTTCTTCGCCGTCGGCGCGACCCTGGCCGAGAACGCCGAGCACGGCGAGCTGCCGATCCCGCCGCCGCTGACCCGGCCGGTGGCGCTGGCGATCGGCACGCGCCTCGCCGTCGTGCCCGCCCTGCTGATGCTGCTGGCGGCGCCGCTGATCGACCTCCCCGCCGCCTACCGGCTGCTCTCGGCGATGCCCTCCGGCCTCAACACGCTGGTCATCGCCCACGCCTACGGGCTCGACATGGAGATCACCGCCGAGGCGGTCACCTGGTCGACCGCGATAGTCGTCGGCGCTTCCCTAGTGTCGCTGCTGCTCTGAGCCGAGGGCTCCCTTTCGGGGCAGGTTCCTATCCTGTGTCTCCATGACCGAGTTCCCGACCGTGCGAGTCGCCGCGATCCAGGCCACACCGGTGATCCTCGACGCCGAGGCGACGATCGAGAAGGCGGTCGGCCTGCTGGAGCAGGCCGCCGCGGAGGGGGTCCAGCTGGCCGTCTTCCCCGAGACCTTCGTGCCGCTCTACCCTTCCGGCGCCTGGGCGAAGGATGCCGCCTCGTTCGCCGGCTGGGACGGGTTCTGGGAGCAGCTCTGGGCAAACTCGGTCGAGATTCCCGGCCCGCTCGTAGATCGCCTGGCCTCGGTGTGCGCAGCGAAGGACATGCATTGCGCGATCGGCGTCAACGAGCGCGAGCTGCAGCGGCCGGGATCCCTCTACAACACGGTCGTGCTGATCGGGCCCGAGGGCTTGGTCTGGCGACACCGGAAGCTGATGCCCACCCAGCACGAGCGCCTCTTCCACGGGGTGGGCGCCGGCGACGACCTCGAGGTTGCGCAAACCCCGCTCGGACGGATCGGCGGGCTGATCTGCTGGGAGAACCGGATGCCGCTCGCGCGCTACGCCGTCTACCAGAGCGGGCCGCAGATTTGGCTCGCCCCCACCGCCGACGACAGCGACGGGTGGCTGGCGAGCATGCGCCACATAGCGATCGAGTCCGGCGCTTTCGTCGTATCGGCGCCGCAGTACATCCCGGCAGCGGCTTTCCCAGACGACTTCCCGGCACCGCTGCCGCAGGGCAAGGACGTCTTCGGCAACGGCGGCGCGGCAATCGTCGAGCCGACCGCGGGGAAGGTGATCGCCGGGCCCCTCTACGGCGAGGAGGGGATCGTCGTCGCCGACTGCGACCTGCGCGTCGGTCTCCACGCCAAGCGCTGGTTCGACTCCGCCGGGCACTACAGCCGCGAGGACGTGCTGGCACCGCAAGTGCGCGAGGGCTGATGCTCCACCACGTTGGCATCGAGGTGAGGTCGAGCGAAATCGCTCGGTCGGTCGAGTTCTGGCAGGCGCTCGGCTTCGCCGAGGTGGAGCCTCCCGCGACGCTGGCGGAGTTCACCTGGCTTGAACGGGAGGGAACCCAGGTCCACCTGATGCCAACCGACTCCCCGGCCGTGCCGGCCCGCGGTCACACGGCGATCGTCGCCCGCGACTTCGACCGCGACGTCGCCGCCTTGCGCGATCTCGGCTTCGAAGTCGAGCTGCGCCGCGAACACTGGGGCTCGCCGCGCGCCCGCGCGATCGCCCCCGGCGGCCACCGGGTCGAGCTGATGGCAGCGCCTCCGGGCAGCTGACCGCTCGTTGAACGATTGTGCGCGAATAGCGCAGACAATCCTTCAACTAGGACCATGACCCCGCCGGGGCGGGGACTACGATGCGCCGGTGCGCTACCCGGTCGAGGACTTCACCGCCGAGGAGCGGGCTCTGCTCGCCCCTCACTTCACCAACCTGGACCGGCCCGTGTTCGCCTTGGCCAACCTCCCCGAGACCGTCAAGGGAGCGCTTTTCGCCCGCTATTCGCGGTATTCGGGGACGGTGCGGCGGCTCTACCTGGAGGAGTTCGCGGAGGACGCGGCGGATGGGGCGCGACCCTTCGACGGGGCGGAGGGGGAGCGCGCGGCGGGGCTCTACGAGCGCGTCTTCGTCGGCTACGGCGACGACTCGATCGCCCAGGTGGGCGGCGCCCACGTCGCCTGCGAGTTCGTCTCCAACATCCTCACCAAGCAGCTGCAGCGGGGTCGCCTCGCCGCCTACCTGGAGCAGTCGACCCGCTACATCCCCTATGACGTGCCCCTGCCGGGGGGCGGCTACCGCTACTACCGCGGCGAGGGCCTCGGGCCCGAGTTCGCCGCCGCCATGGACGAGCTCTTCGCGATCTACTCGCGCTCGCTGGCGCAGGTCGAGGAGTGGGCGGCGGACCGCTGGCCGCGCGGGGACGGGGAACCGGAGGGCCCCTGGCGGCGCTCGATCAAGGCCAAGGCGCTCGACCTCCTGCGCGGCCTGCTCCCCGCGGCGACGCTCAGCCACGTCGGCATCTACGCCTCGGGCCAGGCTTACGAGCAGCTGATCCTGAGGCTGATGGCCTCGCCGCTGCCCGAGGCGCGCGAGTACGGCGGCATGATCCTGGCGGAGCTGAAGCAGGTGATGCCGAGCTTCGTCTCCAGGGTCGAGCGTCCCGACCGCGGCGGCGAGTGGATCGGCTACCTGCAGCAGCGCCGCGAGCGCACCGAGCGGTGGGTCTCGCGACTGGGCCTCGACCGGCGCGACGCCGGCGCGACGACGCCCTCGGTCGAGCTGGTCCACGTCGACGGCACGGAAGAGGACCTGCTCGCCTCCTGCCTCTTCGAGTCCGCCGCGGTGCCCGAGACCGAGATCCTCGCCCGCATCGACGTGCTGGACCGCGGCGAGCGGGCCGAGCTGCTCGGCGCGATGGCGGGCGAGCGCCGCAACCGCCGCCACCGTCCCGGCCGCGGCTTCGAGGCGCTGCGCTACCGCTTCGAGATCGTCTCCGACTACGGCGCCTTCCGCGACCTGCAGCGCCACCGCATGCTGACCTGCCAGTGGCAGCGGCTGGGGCCGGATCTGGGTGCCGGGGTGCCCGAGGAGGTACGCGAAGCCGGAGCCGGAGACGAGTTCGAGCGGGCGCTGGAGATCTCGCGCAGCGAGTACGAGCGCCTCCTCGCCGCCGGCATGCCCGAGCAGGCGCCCTACGCGCTCAGCCTCGCCTACCGGATCCGCTACACGCTCGACCTCAACGCGCGAGAGGCAATGCACCTGATCGAGCTGCGCTCAGGTCGCGAGGGCCACCCCACCTACCGCGCCGTTGCCCAGGCGATGCACGAGCGGATCGCGGCGATCCATCCAGGCGTCGCAGCAGCGATGAGCTTCCTCGACTCCTCCCAGGAGCCCCGCCTGGAGAGGATCCTCAGCGAGATCCGGACCCATCGGAAGCGATCCCCAACGGGGCAGTCCCAGTAGGCCTCCACTTAACTTTTTTGAGAAACGGCTGCGATCTCTCGAGATCGGAGACCGCAAAAAGTACAAGACGTTCCGACCTACTGGGACTGCCCCGTTCCGGTCGGGTCCTCGGGATCCTCCAGCTTGGGCGAGAGCTCGTCGGCGGCTTTCTCCCCGGGCGTTGGCCAGGGGATCGCTTCTCCAGTGTCCCAGGCCGGTGGTTTACCACCGGGAACACGTCCTATGAGCAGGATGCCGAAGTAGATGAACCAGAGCATGGTGAACTGGAAGAAAAGGATGGAAACGGCTCCGAGGGCCATGCCAAGCGACCCCCAGAAGCGGGTGAGCAAGCCGACGCGCATCGCGTGGAGGCAGCTGTAGAGCATCGCGAACACGAAACCGATTTGCCCGCCCAGCCCGAAACCTACGGCTAGTGGGCGCAGCGGCGCTTCGGCGATTGCATCGCCGGCGATCTCGTCCGCACGGTCGCTGTTCAGCTCAACGCCTTTTGCCATCAGGCGTGGCACTTCGTCGGTGACGAACTCGGTGGCGGCATGGAGATTCGAGAGGCCGCTGACGATGGCCAGGGCGGAGAGGAAGAGTGGTGCCGCGACGACGACGCCGACGAGCTGACCACGCATCGTCTCGCTTCGCGCGTTGGCCGCGCGGAACAGGTAGTAGAGCGGTGCCGCGAGAAGACCGATGCCGATCGCCTGCAGGATGCTCGAGATCAACTGGGCATCGCGGTGCTGGTCGACGTTGCGCAACAGCTCCGAGTCGCCGTTGCTCCCCCCGATCTGACCGGCAACGACGATCGCCGCGAGGACAAAGCCGATCGCGGCGAGACTGGTCAGAGCCGTGGGCATGGCCCAGCGCTTCTCCCAGGCAAGAACCTCCGCGCGACTCGGAGTCATACTCAGCCGCGCTCGCGGAAGTAGAACTGCGGCAGGGCCCCTTCGATGACCTCTGCGGTCATCTTCTGCGCGATCTCGAGGTTTCCGGTGCGCACGGCGATGTCGTCGAGCGTGACGATGCCGGCGAGCCTATCCGCATCGACGACCGGAAGGCGACGCACCCGGTGGCGGACCATCAGCGCAGCCGCCTCGTCGAGCTCCATCGCGGGATCGCCGCAGACCAGCGGCCGCGAGGCATGGTCGCCTACGGGCTCGGCCCCGTCCACCCCCTCGGCGAAGACGCGCACGGCCAGGTCGCGGTCGGTGACCATCGCCACCGGGGAGCCGGCGGGGTCGACCAGGACCACCGAGCCAACCCGGTGCTCGCGCATCTGCCGGGCGACCGAGACCGCGCTCGAATCAGGCGAGGCGGTGACGACGCCGGGGGTCATGATCTCGCTCAGTCGCACTGCGCCGTACGCTACCGGCATGAGTGCTGAGCGAGCGACCGTAGACGGGCGGCGGCACCCCCCCGTGGTCCCCCTCGAGGCGGGCGCCGGGCCCGAGAACCCGCCCTGCCCGGCCTGCGGCGAGCCGCTCTTCGGCTGGATCGACGCCCGGCCCGGGCTGGCGGGCCCGGTGAGCCGCTGCGAGAGCTGCGGCCTCGGCGCAGTGGGCGCCGGCGGCAACCTCGAGGAGGCGCTGGAGGCGCTCGACCGCGTGCGCGACGGAGGGACGATCCGGATCGCCAGCCGCGCGGGCTTCTCAGCCTGGATCGGCGCCGCCGGCTGGGCCGGGCTGGAGCCCGGCAGCCGCTACCTGTTCACGCCGGAGTCGGTGCGCAGGCTCGTCGCCAACCGCGACCAGGTCGTCACCAGCGCCCGCTGGAGGCCGGGGGCGAGCCTCGCCCTGATGTGGCAGACGGTCCTCAACGGCTTCACCTTCGGCCGCAACCTCGCCCTGGCCCGCCTCGGACGCGCCGAAGCGGTCCACGCCCAGCGCCCCTGGCAGCGCCGCCTAGACGCCCTGATCACCGCTGTAGTCGCGATTCCGGCATTGATAGTCGCCATACCTCTAGAGCTGACGGCCGCAGCCACGAGGCGCGGCAGCACGGTCTCGCTGCACCTGGAGCTGCTTTAGGCGTTAAGCGGAACCCCTACCGGGAGAGGCCTTACGCCAGACCCTCACGAGCCTCACGGACCAAGGTGACCGACTCGGGGAAAAGGACGCGGATCGCATCGCGCACCTGCATCGCCTGCTCATCCGGTCCACCGGAGAGCTCGAGCCTCCCGATCGAGGCGACGGTCATCTCGACCGCCAGCTTGATCGCGTTGTCGGCCCAGGCGACTCGCTGGGAGGACTGCATCTGCTCGGAGAGCTCCTCCATGCGGGCGCGGAACTCGTCCGGGTCGCCAAAGAGATTGAAGGGGCTGCCCTCCACCCGTCACATGAAAGCAGAGACCCGGAGGCGGCACGGTCCCGTGACGCTGTGCGCGCCACGCGCGCGCTCCCCCTCCCTAGCGTCGGCGCCATGCACCGCGGGCGGGAAGAGGAGAGGGGATCGGCGAGCGTCGAGCAGGCCGGTCTGGTGGCGCTCGTCGCGCTCCTCCTGCTCATCGCCATCGCCGCGGTCGCCGCGAGCGGCGAGGTCGACGCCGGCCGTGAGCTCGCCGGCACGATAGGGAGGCGGATCGTCTGCGGGCCCCGCCTCCCCGACGCCTGCCGCCACCACCCCCTCGTCCCCGCCTACGGCTGGCCGCTGGCGCGGCTGGCCCGTGCCCTGGCCCCCGCACCCGAAGCCAGGGCGTCCCCATCGGGCTTGCCACTGGTCCCGGTCGACTTCCGCCGCTGCCGGCGCGAGAGCTGCGCCGTCGCCGCAGGCTCTCACCTGACCGCCTCCGGGCGCCGCACCACCGCCTTCACCGAGATCGCCGACCGCCGGCGCACGCTCGGCTGGGTCGAGCTGACCTACTGGCTCTACCGGCCCGGGCTCGGCTGGGAAGGCGTCGTCCGCCGCGCCGGCCAGGCCCACGTCGACGCCGCCGCCGGCGTCCCCGTCCTGCTGAAGGACGACCCGAACCTGGTTCCCCTGGAGACCCTCCCCGGCCGCAACCACTACGAGTTCCCGGCCTCCGAGCGACCGCCATGGCAATGGCGCGTCGCCGGCCGTTACCCCGGCTGGTCGAGCTAGACAATGTGGCTACGTGAAAGTAGGATGTGGCTACATGAGCGAGACCGTGGGCATACGCGAGCTGAAGAACGACATCAGCCGGATCATCGAGCGGGTGGAGAAAGGCGAGGCGATCACCGTCACCCGGCGCGGCAAGCCGGTGGCGACAATCGTCTCCTCGGCTATCTCACCGGGCCTGGCGAGGCTGATCGCCAACGGAACGGTTCGGCCCGGCAACGGCAAGCGCCGCCTTCGGAAACCGGGGGTGAAGCTCCGCGGACCCGGTCCGACGGCCGCGGACTACGTCTCCGAAGGCCGTCGCTGAGCCTCTACCTCGATACGAGCGCGCTGGTCAAGCTGCTCGTCGACGAGCCGGACAGCGACCTCGCCAACCAGGCCTACGACGACTTTCCGGCGGCCTCGACGAGCGCCATCGCTCGCCTCGAGGCGACATCGGCGCTGGCCAGGATGCGAAAGGGCGGCCGGCTGTCGGGCCAGACACACCGAGCGGCGCTCGATGACCTGGACGACCTCTGGCCTGAGCTGCAGGTCCACGCCGTGACCGACCCGCTGATCGAGACTGCCACTCGCGCCGCCACCGAGCACGCGCTGCGCGCCTACGACAGCCTCCACCTCGCGACCATTGCGACCTTCGGAGACGCGGAACAGGTAACGGTCGCCTGCTGGGATCGCGAGCTGCGGGCAGCGGTCGGCAAATACGGGTTCGCCCTAATTCCGGAACGCCTCTGAAGCGGCCTCAGACATCGCGATGTCTGAGGCCGCCTCGTCCTGGGCCTGTTTGATCAGCCCCCGCCAGTCCGTAGTCCTGAACACCAGCAGGATCGCCGCGAAGCCGAGCACGACCGACCAGGCGGCCATCGCGATCTGGGTGCCGACCGAGTAGGAGAGGACGGCGGCGCGGGAGGGGCCGTGCAGGGTCGCCACCAGCAGCGCCTGCTGGGCGCCGGCGCCGCCGGGCGTGAAGGGGACGACGTTGGCGATCGCCTGCACGCTCATCACCAGCATCACGTTGCCGACCGAGCCGCCGATGTTGAAGGCCTCGAGGAAGAACCAGAAGGCGGCAAAGCGGCAGAGCCAGCCGAGGCCCTGCCAGGCCGCGACCTCACGCAGGTAGCGGCGCGGCTGGCGCAGGATCGCGAGCCCCTGTTTGACCCGGTCCCAGAAGCGCCGCACGCGGTGGGCGAGGAAGTAGATGCCGACCGCGATCGCGACCAGCAGCGCGCCGGTGACGATCAGGAACGTCTTCGGGTGCTCCGCCCAGAAGGAGATCTCGAAGGCGGGCAGGTTGGGGATCCGGGGCAACGGCGGCAGCAGGCCCTGGGAGATCGCGTAGAGGAGCACCAGCACCCCGACCGTGGTGTCGAAGACTGTCTGGACGAGGAAGGAGGAGGTGACCGCGGGATAGGAGGAGTGCGGGATCTGGCGCTTGACCAGGAAGACTTTGGTGACGTCGCCGGCGTGGGCGGGGACGATCGCGTTGATCCCCGCTCCGGCGAGATAGGCGGCGCTCAGGGTCATGAAGGAGATCCGCTCGCTCGGGTAGGCGGCTCGGAGGACGTTGCGCCATGCCCAGGCGCGGCAGAGCTGCATCGCCAGCAGGAAGCCGAGCGCGATCGCGAACGGGGCCCACTCGATCTCCGAGAGATGGCGGAAGAACGCCGAGGCGGCGTTGAAGAAGGAGTTGAAGCTGGATGCGAGATCGGCGTGGGGCACCGCAGCTACACTAGCCCGCTCGTGCCAGAGATCGACCAGCAGATTCCGGTGAAGCCGGCTCTCCGCGACCCCGCCGACGAGGCGATGTGCGCGCGAGCGCGCGAGCGCTACACGGCCGACCGCCGCAGCCGCTTCCGCCGCCGGCGCAAGCGCCATGCCGAGCTGCCCAACCTGATCATCATCGGCGGGCTGAAGTGCGGCACGACCAGCATCCACCACTACCTCGGCCTGCACCCCGAAATTCAGATGTCGAAGCCGAAGGAGCTCAACTTCTTCACCGCCGAGCTGAACTGGGACCTCGGCCTCGACTGGTACGCGAGCCGCTTCGACGACCGCTTCGAGGTGCGCGGCGAGTCCTCCCCGCACTACACGAACCTGCCCCGCTTCGAGGGGGTCCCGGCGCGGATCAGGGAGCACTGCCCCGACGCGCGCCTGCTCTACATGGTGCGCGACCCGATCAAGCGGATCCTCTCCCACTGGGTGCACGCGACCGGCGCCGGCTATGAGACCGGCGAGCTGGTCGAGGTCCTCTCCGATCCCGACTCCTCCTACATGAACCGCTCCAAGTACTGGATGCAGCTGCAGCCCTACCTGGAGCTCTTCGACCACGAGCAGATCGAGGTCATCACCCAGGAGGAGCTGCAGGCCGAACGCGAGGAGACGATGCGCAAGGCGTTCGCCTTCGCCGGCGTCGAGGCGAGCTTCACCTCCGAGCAGTTCGACCGCGAGTGGGAGAAGTCGAGCGCCAAGCAGGGCGACAAATACCAGTTCATGGAGAAGCTGATCAAGCTGCCCGGCTTCCGCTCCTTCGACCGCAACTTCGACCGCCTGCCCGAGTCGATGCGCTGGATCGTCGAGAAGGTCGTCCACGACCCCGAGAAGCCGCCGGCGCCGAAGCCGGAGCTGCCCGACGAACTCTTCGAGACGATCCGCGGCCGCTTCGGCACCGACGTCGCCGAGCTGCAGCGCTTCGCCGGACGCGAGTTCGCCGGCTGGCACGACTACTGAGGGGCACTAGGCTCCGCACCAGTGCGGCGCCTGATCCCTGATCCCGGCGAGACCACGGTCGAGGAGCAACTCGGCTCCTACCGCCCGTGGGAGCACCCACGCGACGACCGCCCCTTCGTGGCGATGAACTTCGCGGCGACCGTCGACGGGCGGGCGACGATCGGCGGCAAGTCGGGGCCGATCGGATCGAGCACGGACACGGCGATGCTCGCCGGCCTGCGCACCCGCTTCGACGCGGTGATGATCGGCGCCGGGACGATGCGCGCCGAGCGCTACGCCGGCCTCGAGAAACGGCTGATCGTGGTCGAAAGCGGGCGGGGGGAGTGGGCTGACCTCTCCGACCTACTGCGCTCCCTGAGAGAGGAAGGGGTGCGCGCCGTCATCTGCGAGGGAGGGCCCACCCTGCACGGCTCGCTGCAGGCGGCGGACCTCGTCGACGAGCTCTTCCTGACGATCGCCCCGAAGCTCACCGGCGGCGGTGCTCCGCACATCCTCGAAGGCGCCCTGGCCGACGTGGCGGAGCTCGATCTCCTCTGGCTGCTCGAGCACGAGGGCGAGCTCTTCGCCCGGTACCGCCGCGGTTAGTTCTCCGCCGGTACCGTTCCGGCCACCCAGCCCCGAGGAGAGGACCCACTCGATGGACTTCACGCCGAGCCCCCAGGTCGAGACGCTGCGCGAGCGCATCCTCGACTTCATGGACGAGCACATCTACCCGCAGGAGCGGGAGATCATGGAAGCCCTCGACGCCGAGGTGAAACCGGGGACTCCCTATCCGAAGATCCTGGTCGAGGTCCGCGAGCGGGCGAAGGAGGAGGGTCTCTGGAACCTCTTCATGCCCGACGAGCGCTTCGGGCCCGGGCTGACCAACTGGGAGTACGGGCTGCTCTGCGAGGAGATGGGGCGCAGCCCGGCGGCGGCGCCGATGGCCTTCAATTGCTCCGCCCCCGACACCGGCAACATGGAGATCCTCGCCGAGCACGGGACCGACGAGCAGAAGGAGCGCTGGCTGGAGCCGCTGCTGGAGGGGCGGATCCGGTCCTGTTTCTCGATGACCGAGCCCGAGGTCTCCGGCTCGGACCCGACGCTGCTGCAGGCGCGCGCCGTGCTCGACGGCGACGAGTGGGTGATCGACGGCCACAAGTGGTTCACCTCCGGCGCCGTCGGCGCCGACCTGGCGATCGCGATGGTCGTCACCGACCCCGAGGCCAACCCCTACGCGCGCGCCTCGATGATCTGCGTGCCGACCGACAACCCGGGCTTCAACCTGGTCCGCCCGATCTCGGTGATGGGCCACGCCGCCGGGCCCGGCCACTGCGAGATCCGCTACGAAGAATGCCGCGTCCCCGCCTCCAACCTGCTGGGCGGCCAGGGCATGGGCTTCGTCGTCGCCCAGGACCGCCTCGGCCCCGGCCGCATCCACCACTGCATGCGGGCGATCGGCACGGCGGAGCGAGCGCTGGAGATGATGTGCAACCGCGCCAACGAGCGCCAGGCCTTCGGCGGCCCGCTGGGCGAGAAGCAGTTCGTCCAGGAGGCGATCGCCGCCTCGCGGATGGAGATCGACCAGGCCCGCCTGCTCACCCTCTACGCCGCCTGGAAGATGGACACCGAGGGCAAGCGAGCCGCCCGCCAGGCGATCTCGGCGATCAAGATCGTCGCCGCCAACATCGTCATGAACGTCCTCGACCGCGCGATCCAGGTCCACGGCTCGCTCGGCATGACCGACGACACCCCCCTCGCCGCCCTCTGGCGCTTCAGCCGCATGCTGCGCCTGGCCGACGGCCCGGACGAGGTCCACAAGATGGTCCTTGCCCGCCGCGAGCTGAACCGCTGGGGAAAACGCGCCGAGGCCGCAGCTGCGGGGGAACTGGACCCGAAGCACGCCCGCCGGGCGATCTGAGGACAAAGAGGGAAGGCCGGGCATGTGCCCGGCCTTCCCGTGATCATCTGCTCAGTCGTCTAGCCGATCTTCTGAATCAGGCCACCGAAGTAGCACTGGCCGGCATGTCCGGTGAGGTTGAACCCGATGCTCTCGTTTTGGGTGACGATCGCGGTGCCCTCGGGCGCCACTGCGATCAGGCCGGGTTCTTCGGCGATCTCGATCTCTATTTCGCCGGTTCCGCTCGAGTTGTCGTAGAGGAAGGCGGGGTTGTCGCTGACGTCGAACGGCGTGAACTCGTTGCCGTTGTTGTCGTCCATCACAGCGCCGTCCACGGAGGTCAGCAGCTCCAATTCACCTTCGTCGGTGCCGCCTTCGTTGATGCGGCAGACGCCCCGAATCGTGAACGGGCCGACGGTGGCGATGGTGTGGGTCCCGGGCCCGGTGTTGACCGAGAACGGAATTCGGCCCGTCACGCTGCTGGCGACGTTCGCGTTGCTGGCGCTCGGCACCGTGCCCAGGGTCGAGAGGTTGATCTTGGCACCTGTCACCGCGCCATTCTTGAGTTTGGCCGTGGTGACCGCGTTCTTCTTGATCTTCGCCGCGGTCACGGCATTCTTCTTGAGCTTGGCGGTGGTGACCGAGTTGCTCTTCAGTTCGTTGCTGCCGATCTTCTTCGCGGCGACGGCGCTGGCGCCTCCGAGGACGAGGAAGACGGCGATCGATGACATCACGTTTGCGTACGTGAGCCGCTTGCGAGGCTTCGTCAAGGGTCTCTCCTTGTATTTAGCTGGATAGAGCTCGACTTGCCTTCGCGGCGCCTGCTTCGAATCCTGCCGGCCGACCCGCGACGCGTCAGCGGTCGGGTCGGCCGAAGACGTTCCCCCTACTTGGCTCGAGTAATGGCGATCGCCACCGAGACGGTCGAACCTTCGGTGCATTTGGGATCGCCGAAGAGTTTGAGCGAGATGGCCTGCGCGACTCCCGGGCTCGTCATCCCGAGCGGTGCGGTGGCGCCGGCCACCGGCCGCAGCCCGCTGGGGTCCTCCGGCGTCGGTTCGCCGGCGCTGACGACGAGAAAGCCTTCAGCCATTTCGAACGCATCCCCGTTGACGTAGGGCCTGACTTCAGGGGCACAGGGTTCGGCGCCGGTCGCAGCGAGATCGTTGCCCCTCACCTCGACGCTGAGGAAGTCGACCAGGCCGGCCTGGGGCGTGAAGCTGGTCGTCCCGGCGAGGGGAATCGTCGCGGCCGTCGCACTGTCTGCCGCGACCGGTCCGCCGCCGGCTGTCGCGATCACGTTCGTGCCCGTCGCGATCTTGTCGAAGTCGACGGCCTCGGATGCGATCTTCACCCCGCTCACAGAGCCGTCCCTGATCTTCACGGTCGTGACCGCGTTCTTCTTGATCTTGCGATTGGTCACCGCGTTCGCCTTGATCTTCAGCGTGGTGACGGCATTCGCCTTCAGCTGACGAGGACCGACGCTATGCCTGGGCACCTTGGCCGCAATGGCCGTAGCACCGCCGATGACGAGAAAGACGGCGAGGGTCGAGACGACGTTGGCGTAAGTGAGGCGCTTGCGGATCTGCATCGAGGTCCTCCTGCAAGATCGAGAAACGAGAGAACGCAGAAGGATTGCAAGTAGGCGGGGTCGGCCTGGGCGACAGCAAAGGGCCGGGCGTGCGCCCGGCCCTTTGAGTGCCTAACTTCGGTGCTCCGCTACCTATCTCAGCCGGTTGCGTGGCCCCCGAAGAAGCAGTCTTTGCCGATGGGAGACCCTTCCTCGGACGCCCAAACCGCGGTGACGACAGCCCCAGTGGGGTTGGCGTAGGTGAAGGTGCCCTGGTTGGAGTCTGCTTCCAGTTCGGCCGTGATCTCGTGTTCGTCGCCTATTTCGAAACTGTCCTCCTCGTTATAGAAGGCTGCGTCGCCGAGGACGGTCCCACCGGAGTGGATAAGCGAATCGTTGACCGAGGTCGTGGCAATGACCTCCAGGGTGCCGCCGTCGCAGTTGGCCGTGATCGTCAGGCCGTTCAGTGAGAGGACGGTCTGAGTTCCCGTATTTTCATTGGCGGAGTAGAGCATCTTCCTGATCGTGTTCCCGGCGACCGTGTTGGCGTTCCCCGCGTTGGTCGCATTGTCGGCGCTGGCCGCGCTCGGGACCTGGCCGAGCGTCGACTCGTTCAGCTTGGCCCCGGTGACCGCGCTGTTCTTGATCTTGGCCGTCGTCACCGCGTTGTTCTTGATCTTGGCGGTGGTGACGGCGTTCTTCTTCAGCTGCTTGGTGCCGACGGTGTTCTTGCCGAGAGCGGCGAACGCCGTGGCGCCGCCGAGGACGAGGAAGACGGCCATCGACGACATCACGTTTGCGTACGTGAGCCGCTTGCGAATCTGCTTCACGGGATCTCCTTAAGTCGAGGGTGCATGGAGCCGTATCGGCTCCATGGCTTTTCTCTAGCGACCTTTGCAGGTCGGCGCCGAGCATGTCAAGCGGCCTGGACGGCCGCGCTCAACTGCGCCGCTCGGCCTCGTCGGCCGCCTCGGCCAGGCGCTCGACCAGGCGGGCGAACTCTTCGATGCCGGGGTCGACCTTGCCGTACTGGCCGGCCGCGTAGCGGGCGTAGACGCCCTCGAGGATGATCGCCAGCTTCCAGTAGCCGAGGGCGACGAAGAAGTCGAGCTGGGAGAGGTCGCGGCCGGAGCGCTCGGCGTAGCGGGCCGCTAGCTCTGCGCGGCTGGGGAAGCCCGGCGCCAGGCTCGCCGGCTGGCCGAGGGCGACCAGCTCGTCGCCCGGCTCGGGCCAGTAGACCATCAGCAGGCCGACGTCCGCGAGCGGGTCGCCGAGGGTGCAGAGCTCCCAGTCGACGACCGCGGCGACCTCGCCCCCCGGCGTCAGGATCATGTTGTCGAGCCGGTAGTCGCCGTGGACGATCGTCGCCGGCCCCTGCTCGGGTATGCGGGCCGCGAGGCGGCCGTGGACGGCGTCGACCGCGTCGAGCTCGCGCGTCTTCGACTTCTCCCACTGGCCGTGCCAGCGGTGCAGCTGGCGGGCGACGTAGTCCTCCTTGCGGCCCAGCTCGCCCAGCCCGACCGCGTCGGGGTCGACGGCGTGGATCTCGACCAGCGTGTCGACGACGCGCTCGCCGATCGCGCGGCGGTCGTCCTCGTCCGGGAAGGCCTCGGCCTCCGCCAGGCCGCGCAGGATCGGCCCCTCAACGAACTCCATCACGTAGAAGGGGGCGCCGTTGACGCTCTCGTCCTCGCAGAGCCCGGCAACCGGGGGGACCGGGACGGAGGTCGGTGCCAGCGCCGAGACGACCCTGTGCTCGCGACCCATGTCGTGGGCCGAGCCGAGTCGCTTGCCCAGCGGCGGCCGCCGCAGCGCCCAGCGCCCGGCGGCGGCGTCACGCACGCCGTAGGTCAGGTTCGAGTGCCCGCCCGAGATGCGCTCGAAGCTGAGCGGCAGCCGCGCGGACGGAACGTGCGCGGCGAACCAGGCTTCGACGCCGTCCCTCTCGATCCCCTGCGGGGCCTCGGCGGTGCCGTCGGCCGTGCCTGTAGCCTCGTCGCCCATAGCCGCGCAAGCATATTCCCGACGCCGATTCCGCCTCAGCCCGTCGGTCGCCAACCGGCTGACGATCGGCTTTGCGATCGCGTTCGCGGTGCTCACCGGCCTCGCCGTGATCGGCGTCGCTCGCTTCCTCCAGCAGCGTCAGGACTTCGAGGACGCCACCGCGCGCTCCTACCAGGTGGAGATCGCCGCTCGCAACCGGCTGGCTGAAGGGGCGCCCCGTGGCCCGGCGAGCGCCGAGATCGTCGCCCAGAAACAAGCGCGACAGAGGCTGCGCGAGGAGATCGACGGCGAGACCCGCGACACCGCGCTGCTGGTCGGGGCCGGCCTGATCGCCGGCCTGACCGGGGCGGCGCTGCTCTTCACCGGCCTGATCGCCTCGATGCGGCGGCCGCTGGAGGAGCTGGTCGACGCCTCCGGCCGGCTCGCCGGCGGCGACCTCGATACACGGGTCAAGGTCGGCGGGCTCTCGGAGACCGCCGCGCTCGGCGAAGCCTTCAACGAGATGGCCGCCGAGCTGCAGCGGCGTGCCGGCGAGCGGGACCAGCTGGAAACGATGAAGGACGAGTTCGTCCTCACCGCCTCGCACGAGCTGCGCAGCCCGCTCACCTCGGTGCAGGGATTCGCCGAGCTCCTGATGCTGGAGCGCGACAAGCTCAGCCCTGCGCAGGCCGACACGGTCGAGATCATCCTCGACAACACGCGCCACCTGGTGCGGCTGCTCAACGACCTGCTCGACCTGGCGCGCAGCGACGCCGGGCGGCTGACGATCAAACCGTCCCCCACCGACGTCGCCTCGCTGATCGAGGACGCGGTACGCACGATGCGCAGCCAGACCGAAGCACGGGGGCAGTCGCTGGACCAGCGGGTCGACCTGGGCCTGCCCCAGGTCAGCGTCGACCGCGACCGGATCCGCCAGGTGCTGGTGAACCTGATCACCAACGCGCACGAGTACAGTCCCGACCGCGCGTCGATCGAGGTGACGGCCAGCCACCGTGACGGCGAGGTGGAGATGGCCGTCCGCGACGACGGGCCCGGCATGCCAGAGGACCAGCTCGAGCACATATTCGATCGCTTCACGCGCGGCGACGCGGGGCTGACCCAGCACGTCGGCGGCACCGGCCTCGGCCTGGCGATCTCCAAGTCGCTGGTCGAGCTGCACGGCGGCACGATCGAGGCCGAGTCGAGCCCCGGGGCCGGCTCCACCTTCCGAGTGCGGTTGCCGGCGGTGGCGGTATGACGCGCGTCCTGATCGCCGACGATTCCGAGACCATTCTCCTGCTGCTGCGGACGAGGCTGGAGATGGAGGGCTACGAGGTCCTCACCGCTGCCGACGGCGTCGAGGTGATCGAATCGATGCGCGCCGCCGACCCCGCCCCGGACATCCTCTTGCTCGACGCGATGATGCCGCGCAAATCCGGCATCGAAGCCCTGCGCGAGCTGCGTTCCGCCGGGGTCGACACCCCGGTGCTCATAGTCAGCGCCCACCAGGACCAGATGGACGCGGGTGCCGCGAACGACGTCGAGGTCAGCGGCTACGTCACCAAGCCGATCGACTTCGAGGCTCTCTTCACCCGCATCGCCGAGCTGACGCAGGCGTAGCGGCTGCCTAGGCTAGGCCCTCCTAGTTCCGGGCTATCTCCAGCCGGATCTCCTTGCCTTTCAGCTTCGTCCCGTCGAGGAACTCCACGGTGCGCTCGGCCTTGTCGGGCGCCACCCGGACGAAGGAGAAGCGGTGCAGGACGCTGACGTCGTGGATCTCCTCGTCGGAGAGGACGGCGCCCTCGCGCAGCGCCCAGCGGAGGTCGTCTTCGGTGATGCCGCTGCGCTCGCCGCGGTTGACGAAGAGCTTGACCGGGCCATCCGATCCCCCGGCGTCATCTCCGGCCCCGTTGGCCCCGGCGGGCTTCGCGGCGGCCGGCTTGGGCTCGCGCTCGCGGCGACGCGGGCGGGGGGCGTGCTCGAGGCGCTCCTCCGGCGTTTCCCACTCGCCGATCGTCGTCTTCACGTCGCGCTCGATGCGGCCGATCTCCTCGCGCTGGGCGGGGGTGACGAGGGTGATCGCGCGGCCGGTCCGCCCGACCCGGCCGGTGCGCCCGATCCGGTGCACGTAGACCTCCGAGGAGGCGGGCACGTCGTAGTTGATCACGTGGGTGACGTGCTCGATGTCGAGCCCGCGGGCGGCGATGTCGGTGGCGACCAGCAGCCGCACCCGGTGGTCCTTGAAGGCGATCATCACGCCGTCGCGGGAGCCCTGGCTCATGTCGCCGTGCAGCGCCTTAACGTCGAGCCCCTTGTCCTTCAGGGTCTTCTCCAGCCGCGAGGCGCCGATTTTGGTGCGGCAGAAGATGATCGCCTGCTCGGGTTCCTCGGTCCGCAGCAGCTCGACCAGCCGCGCCGCCTTCTCTTTTGCGCCGACCTCGACGTAGGCCTGGGCGATCGCGTCGACGGTCAGCGTCTTCGGCGTGATCCGGATCGTCGTCGGGTCGTACATGTAGCTCTCCGCCAGCCGCTTGATCGGCGGCGGCATCGTCGCCGAGAAGAGGGCCGTCTGGCGCCCGCTCGGACACATCCGCAGGATCTTCTCGACGTCCTCGATGAAGCCGAGGTCGAGCATCTCGTCGGCCTCGTCGAGGACGACGTAGCGGGCAGCCGTGAGGACCAGCGAGCGGCGGCTCATCAGGTCCATCATCCGTCCCACGGTGGCGACGACGACATGGGCCCCGGAGCGCAGCTGGGACTGCTGGGACTTGATCGGGGCGCCGCCGAAGACGGCGACGATCTCGACGTCGAGGTGCTCTGCGTAGGAGCGCAGCGCCTGCGTCACCTGGATGCAGAGCTCGCGCGTCGGGGTCAGCACGATCGCCTGTACCTCGTCGACGGCCGGGTCGACGTACTGCAGCAATGGCAGCCCGAAGGCGGCGGTCTTGCCGGTGCCGGTCTGAGCCTGGCCGATCACGTCGTGGCCGGCGAGCAGCTCCGGGATCGCCTGGTCCTGGATCGGCGTCGGGTCCTCGAAGCCGAGCTCGTCGAGCGCCTGCTGGATCTGCGGCGAGAGGCCGAGCTCGCGGAAGGCTGTCATCGACTTGGGTCCAGGAGGAGCTTGCCGGCGGTGCGGCGGGCGATCAGGTCTTCGTGGGCGCGAGCGGCCTCCGAGAGCGGGTAGACGTCGCCGACCGTGACCTCGAGCTCGCCGGCGCCGACCGCGCCGAGCAGCTCGCCGATCATCGGCGCGACCAACTCGCGGCGAGCCAGGAGGTGGACGAGCCAGAAGCCGATCACCGACTTGGATCCGCGCAGCAGCGCCGCGGTGGAGACCTCGCGCTGCTCTCGCGAGGCGATCCCGAAGACGACCATCCGCCCCATCGGGGCGAGGACGCCGAGCTCGGCGTCGAAGGCATCGCCGCCGCTCATGTGGAGGACCGCGTCGACGCGCTCGCCGCCGTTTGCCTCGCGGATCGCCGCGCCGATGTCCTGCGAGCGCGAGTCGACGGTGGCGTCGGCGCCGAGCCGCTCCACCAGCGCCCGCTTCTCCTCGCTGGAGGCGAGGCCGATCACCTTCGCGCCGGCTCGCTTGCCCAGCTGCACCGCGAGGCCGCCGGTGCCCCCGGCCGCGGCCTCGACCACCAGGGTCTCACCCGGCTCGATGCGGGCGCAGCGCCGCACCAACGCCTCCGCGGTCAGCCCCTGCAGGAGCAGCGCCGCTGCCTGGTCGTCGTCGACCTCGTCGGGGACGGGAACCAGAAGCGCCTCCGGCACAGCCACCTTCTCCGCATACCCTCCGCTGGCCAGCAGCGCCACCACCCGCCGCCCGTCCTCGGTCCGGCCGCTTATCTCCGCCCCCGGAATCAGCGGCAAGGTCTGCTCGGCCAGGTAGTCGTTCCGCGTCGCATGCGTATCCGCAAAGTTGATCCCACTCCGCGCAACCTCGACGACGACCATCCCATCCCCAGCTACAGGATCGTCAACGTCCCCATAGCGCAGCACCTCCGGCCCACCGAACTCCTGGATCTGAATCGCCTTCATCGGCGGCGGAGTTTCGCAGGGCAGCGGCTAAGCTGCCGTGCCCGTGTCGCTCACCGTTGTTGGATCAATCGCCTTCGACTCCGTCCGCACCCCCTTCGGGGAACGGGATCGCATGCTTGGGGGCGCAGCCGTCCACTTCTCTCTGGCCGCCAGCTTCTTCACCGAGGTGCGACCGGTCGGCCCGGTCGGCGAGGACTTCGGCGCGGCCGAGTTCGAGGTGCTGGAAGGCCGCGGCGTGCTCACCGATGACATCGAGCGGGTGCCCGGCGGGCAATCCTTCTTCTGGCGCGGCCGCTATGAGTACGACCTCAACGTCGCCCACACGGAGGACACCCAGCTCGGCGTCTTCGGCGAGTTCGAGCCGAAGCTCTCGGCCGCCTCGCAGGAGGCCGACATGCTCTTTCTCGCCAACATCCAGCCAGACCTGCAGCGCCAGGTGCGCGCCCAGTGCTCGGCCCGCTTCTGCGGCCTGGACTCGATGAACCTCTGGATCGATACCGCGAAGGACTCGCTGCTGGCCGCGATCGCGAACGTCGACTGCGTCGTCCTCAACGACGCGGAGATCCGCCAGCTGACCGGCGAGCCGAACCTCGCCCGCGCCGCCCGCGCGGTGATGGAGCACGGGCCCCGCGTGGTCGTCGCCAAGCAGGGCGAGTACGGCGCCGCGCTCTTCACCGGCGAGAGCTTCTTCGCCCTGCCCGGCATCCCGCTCGAGGACGTGCGCGACCCGACCGGCGCCGGCGACAGCTTCGCCGGGGGCTTCCTCGGCTACCTCGACAGCCACGAAGGCGATCCCGACGAGGCCACCCTGAGACGGGCGATGGGATACGGCACGGTGCTCGCCTCCTTCAACGTCGAGCAGTTCGGGACCGAGCGCGTCGCTGCCCTCAGCCGCGAAGAGATCGACGAGCGCTTCTCCGAGCTGCACGCGATGACCCGCTTCGAGCCGCTGCCGGCCGCGACCGAATAGGGCCATTCGGTTCTCCGGAACGCAACAGGCGGGACGAGCCGAGCTGCGATACTGGGCGCTCCAGTTGAAACGGCTCGAGGAGAGGTGATGGCCACCGAGCAGCAGATCAGAGATGCAGCCGCCGACGGAGCCGCCACCACCGGCTCGGAGTCCCTCACGGTCACCGACAACCGCACCGGCAAGACGTACGAGCTGCCGATCGAGGACGGCACCGTGCGGGCGATGGACCTGCGGCAGATCAAGGTGGAACCCGACGAATTCGGGATGATGGCCTACGACCCGGCCTTCACCAACACCGCCGCCTGCCGCTCGGCGATCACCTACATCGACGGCGAGGCCGGGGTGCTCGAACACCGCGGCTACTCGATCGAGCAGCTCTGCGAGCGCTCCACCTTTCTAGAGGTCGCCTACCTGCTGATCTTCGGCGAGCTGCCCACCGGGCCGCAGCTGGATCGCTGGACCTACGACATCACCCACCACACCTTCGTCCACGAGGACCTCAAGCACTTCTTCGAGGGCTTCCGCTACGACGCCCACCCGATGGGGATGCTGCTCGCGGGGGTCGGCGCGCTCTCCACCTTCTACCCGGACGCCAAGGACATCGACGATCCCGAGCAGCGCTACATGGCGGCAGTGCGGCTGATCGCCAAGGTGCCCACCCTGGCCGCCTTCTCCTACCGGCACAACATGGGGCTGCCCTACGTCTATCCCGAAAACGACCTCAACTTCGCCGAGAACTTCCTCTCGATGATGTTCAAGAAGACGGAAATGAAGCACGTGCCGAAAGAGAGCCTCTCGAAAGCGCTCGACGTGCTCTTCATCCTCCACGCCGACCACGAACAGAACTGCTCGACCAGCGCCGTGCGCAGCGTCGGCTCCTCCGACGTCGATCCCTACTCGGCGGTCGCGGCCGGCGTCGCGGCGCTCTACGGGCCGCTGCACGGCGGCGCCAACGAGGCCGTGCTGCGAATGCTGCGCGAGATCGAGACGGTCGAGAACATCCCCGCCTTCCTCGAGAAGGTGAAGGCGCGGGAGGCGAAGCTGATGGGCTTCGGCCACCGCGTCTACAAGAACTACGACCCGCGGGCGCGAATCATCCAGCAGCACATGGACGAGGTCTTCGAGGCCACCGAGTACAACTCGCTGGTCGAGATCGCGCGCGAGCTGGAGAAGCGCGCGCTCGACGACGAGTACTTCACCTCGCGCAAGCTCTACCCGAACGTCGACTTCTACTCGGGGATCATCTACGAGGCGCTCGAGATCCCGACCGAGATGTTCACCGTGATCTTCGCCATACCGCGCACGGCCGGTTGGGTCGCGCAGTGGATGGAGATGAACGACGATCCGGAGCAGAAGATCTCCCGGCCTAGGCAGATCTACACGGGCGAGCGGGGGCGGGACTACGTCGAGGTCGAGGGTCGGGAAGGGCCCGAAAAGATCGTCGGCCCGCCGGCGCGGCGTCCCAAGCGGCCGCGGCGCGGGGCGTAGCGACCCAACCTCGGCAGAGAGGGACCGGGCACCCCTCCTCTCTCAACTTTTTGGAGACGCGGTTCAAGGGCTTACGCCTCGGTGGGAGATGACCAAAAAGTACAAGCCGTTCGGAGGGGTGCCCGGTCCCTCTCAAGCGGGTTTCGTAGGCTGCGCCCCCCTTGAGCGCTTGGAAGCTGACGATTCGGGACGGTTCTGACGTTTCTCACCTGAGCTTTGGGGAGCTTGGGGAGGCTGTGGCGGAGATGAGGCGGCGAGCGCTGGAGATTCGGGCCGAGGGGCCTGTGAAGGCCGTGTCGTCGTTGAGGGATTTTGCGCCCGAGGATCAGGTTCGGGCTCGGTTGCAGCTGAGCGGGAGGGGGTTGCTGCGCAAGCCGGTGGCGGGGGTGGACGTGCGGGGAGATGGGACGTTCATGCCCTATCGGGGCAGGGTGCGACGCGAAGAGCTCGACCCGAGCGGGCACGACACGCCGTTCGACCTCGTGCGCGAGACTCTGGAACGCGATGGCCGAAGCTGAGGTTCCCAAGGGCAGCTACGCCGCCGGGCGGCGGGTGAAGCTGCCGGCAGGAGCGGAAGCGCCATACGTGGTCTTCATCAACGGCGTCGAGCAGAAAGAGGGCGACGACTACCGGGTCGCGGCCGGCGAGATCGCCTTCACCCGCCAGATCGTCAAGGAGAAGGTCGGCACAGGCCGCTGGCTGGCGATGTACCTCGGCCTCTTCGGCACCTACCGCAAGAACGAGACGATCGACCTCCAGTTCCAGCGCAATGGCAAGACCGAGCTGGTCTCCGACCTGCCGGTCCAGCCGGGCTAGAAGACGTAGAGGACTGCAAACGCGGCGATCACGAAGGCCGCGGCGCCGGCGATCATGCCCTTGTCCTTGGAGACCATCGCGGCGATCGAGCGGTCGTCGGCGCGGTCGTAGATCAGGTAGAGGTAGCGGAAGATGCAGTAGACGACCGGGGGGATCGTCCACATCATCGCGTTGCCGACGATCGGCGAGTCGACGGCGTAGATCGAGTAGCTGATCACGGTGCCGGTGGTGACCATGGCGACCATCTGGTCGAGGAAGGGCAGCGAGTAGTGCTCGAGCACGGGGCGGCTGCTGGTGCCCTCGTGCAGCTCGGAGACCGCCTCCTGGCGGCGCTTGGTGAAGCCGAGGAAGAGGGCGATCATGCCTGTGCAGAGAAGCAGCCATTCGGAGGCGTGGGCGTCGACGGCGCTGGCCCCGGCGGCGACGCGCAGGATGAAGAGGCCAGCGAGGGTCATCACGTCGACGATCACGATCTGCTTGAGGCCGAGGCTGTAGGCCATCTGGGCGATGCCGTAGCCGACAACCATCAGCCCGACCTCCCAGTTGACCGTGGCGAAGGCAAGCGCAATCGCGAAGACGGCCAGCAGCGGCGCGATCAGCTTCGCCGCGCTCTCCGAGAGCTCCCCCGCCGCCAGCGGCCGGAAGCGCTTCCTCGGGTGCTTGCGGTCGAGCTCGACGTCGATCAGGTCGTTGACGTAGTAGCCGGCGCTGGAGATCGCGCAGAAGGAGACGAAGGCGAGCGTCGCCTCCAGCACCGCGTGCGGATCGTTGAACTTGCCCGAGAAGAGCAGGCCGGCGAAGACGAAGACGTTCTTGATCCACTCCTGAGGCCGCCCGGTCTTGATCGCCGCCCGCAGCGGCGAGCGGCGCGGCACCACGGGCTCGTCCATCGATGGCGTTGCCGGGACCGTCGGCTGTTCTGAAGTGATCGTTTCCACGCTGGGGGGCCGGATCTCGCTTCCGGCCAGGGAAAGTCGGTCGCGACAGGGTACCGCTAGACCCCACGGGACCAGGTGCAACGCGTTGGGGGTCAAATAGGCCCCCAACGCGTTGCACCTGCATTTCAAGGGTCGATCAGAACGCCGGGGTTGAGGATTCCGGCGGGGTCGAGCTCGGCCTTGGCGGCACGCAGGGCTGCGGCGAAGGGCGCCGGGCGCTGGCGGTCGTACCAGGGGCGGTGGTCGCGGCCGACGGCGTGGTGGTGGGTGATCGTGCCGCCGCCCTCGATCACCGCCTCCGAGGCGGCGGCCTTGACCTCGTCCCACTGCTCGACCTCGCCGCCGCGGATCGCGGGTGCGATCACGGTGAAGTAGGGCGCCGGCCCGTCCGGGTATACGTGGGTGAAGCGGCAGCTGACCCGCGGTGCGCCGGCGCCCTCGGCCGGTGCGCCGCAGACCTCGGCGACCCTGGCCCTCACCGCCTCCATCGTCCCGGCGTGAAACTCCTCGAAGCGGTCCCAGGTGACCGCGGTCTCGAAGGTCTCCGAGAGCACGCCGCAAGCGACGAAGGTGTCGCGCAGGTAGGGAGCCAGCAGGAACGCTCCCCGCCAGGCCCCCACCGCGTCCCCAGATTGACCGCCGACGGGCCGATTCCGGTCGCTATGCGTCCGTTTTCGGCCCGTCGGGCCCGAAGCGCGAAGGTCGCCGGGGGTGCCGCCGTGGCTGCGGGCGATGTCGAGGGCGAGGCGAATCGGCTCCTCGACCGGATGGTGCGCCGACTCGAAGCCGAGCACGAGCAGGCTCTTCTCGCCGGAGCCGGCGCCGGTCGTTCCCGCCTCCATGGCATCGAGCAGGCGGCAGTTGGACGGATACAGGCCCGACTGCGAGATCTCGCGGACCGCCCGTGCCGCGGCGTGGAAGTCGTCGAACTCGACCCCGCAAGAGGTCTTGAGCCGGGGCCGCGGCCGCACCCGCACCCAGGCCTCGGCGATCACGCCGAGGATGCCCTCGGAGCCGATCAGCGCCCGGTCTGGCGAGGGGCCGGCCCCCGACCCCGGCAGCCGCCGGCTCTCCCAGGTCCCCCGCGGCGTGATCGCCCGCACCGACTCGACCAGGTCGTCGATGTGCGTATAGAGCGTCGCGAAGTGCCCCCCGGCCCGGGTCGCCACCCAGCCCCCCAGCGTCGAGTACTCGAAGGACTGGGGAAAGTGCCGCAGCGTCAGCCCCTGCTCGCGCAGCTGGTCCTCCAGCCCCGGCCCGGTCGCGCCCGCCTGGATCCGCGCCGCCAGCGACCCGGCGTCCACTTCGAGCACCCGATCCAGACGCCGCAAATCCATGGAGACGAACGGCCTCTCCCCCAGCCGCCCCTCCACTCCCCCGACCACGCTCGTCCCCCCGCCGAAGGGAACGACCGCCGCCCCCTCCGCCTCGGCCCAGGAGAGCACAACCTCGATCTCCGACTCGTCCCTGGGAAACGCGACCAGATCAGGCGGGTTCTCGAACTCCCCCCGAAACCCCCGCACCACGTCCCGGTAAGCCTTCCCCAGAGCATGAGCAGTCCGCTCGTAATGGTCGTCTGTGAATAGGTCCCCCAGCGACGCTGGCGCTTTCATCCTCGGCGTCCGCAGCTCAACTTCATCCAGCGCCACGGGCTCCACAAGCTCCCCCCCGAAACCAAACCGCTCCCTAATCCCGGCAGCAGCCTGCCCAAGCTCCTCCCTCGAAGGCGCCTGATCCTCATACCCCCACCCCCAGTGCTTGAGCCTCCGCTCCGCCATCAGCTAGTCCACCGGAACCGCGTCTCCGGCGGGTGGCGCGGTGGCGGGGGTCCCCCATAGCGGAGGATGCGCAGCATCCGAGCACATGGGGGAGGGCCATCGCGACAGGACCCGCCGGCCAGCGACTACCAGTGCACCCCTTTCATGAGGTGAGCGAATGCCACAGCCTCGGTGGAGGGCGCCCGATCCGGCGCCTCCTCGGCCTTCCCCTTGGCAGCCTGCGAGTCCGGGAACAGCTTGTAGGCCTGGTTGAGGATCCTGTCGCTGACCGTCGGCGCCACCGCATACAGCAGCTCGCCGAAGGTACCCAGCCGCGTCGCCACCTTCTTCGGCTGATGGACCATCGCCCCGGCGATCATCTCCGCCGCCTCCTCCGGCGAGATCGCCGGGAAGACGTCGTACATCCGCGTCGGCGCGATCATCGGCGTGCGCACGAGCGGCATGTGGATCGTCGTCAGGTGCACCCCGTCGTCGATCACCTCCGAGGCGATCACCCGGCTGAAGGCGTCGAGCGCGGCCTTGGAGGCCACGTAGGCGGAGAAGCGCGGCGGGTTCGTCTGCGTCCCGATCGAGCTGACGTTGATCACGTGCCCCGACCTGCGCGCCCGCATCGAGGGCAGCAGCGCAAGGATCAGCCGCACCGCACCCAGGTAGTTGAGCTGGATCGTCCGCTCGTAGTCGTGGAAGCGGTCGTAGGAGAGGCCGACCGAGCGGCGGATCGAGCGGCCGGCGTTGTTGACGAGGACGTCGACTTGGCCGTGGTAGCCGAGGACCTCCTCGGCCATCCGCTCGACGTCGTCGACGTCGGACATGTCGCAGCGATGGATGTGGGCGACCCCGCCGCCCTGCTCGATCTCCTGCTTGGTCTCCTCCAGCTTCTCGACCGAGCGAGCCACCAGCAGCACCGTCGCGCCGGCGTCGGCGACCTTGACCGCGGTCGCCTTGCCGATCCCCGAGGAGGCGCCGGTGATCAGAACCACCTTGCCGCGCACGGCGGCGCTCAGCGAGCGGTCCTTGAACAGGTCCGGGTCGAGGTTGCGCTCCCAGTAGTCCCAG
>CAMLQY010000002.1 GCA_946482365.1 uncultured Actinomycetes bacterium | reverse complement strand
TCTACGAGGCCTGGGACGGCCGGCTCGAGCGCCCGGTCGCGGTCAAGGCGATCGAATCGGCGGGCCCCCGAGGCTCCCAGCGCGTGCTGCGCGAGGCGCAGGCGGCCGCGAGGCTGAACCACCCGGGCATCGTCACCCTCTACGAGCTGGGGGAGGAGGACGGCAACGCGCTGCTCGTCACAGAGCTGGTCGATGGCTCGACCCTGGCCCAGCTCAGCCGCGACGGAGAGCTCAGCGACCGCGAGGTGGGGGAGATCGGTGCCGATCTCTGCGAGGCGCTCGACCACGCCCACTGCCGCTCGGTCGTCCACCGCGACATCAAGCCCCAGAACGTCCTCGTCACCGAGGACGGGGAGCCGCGCGCGAAGCTGATGGACTTCGGCGTCGCCCGCCTCGCCGACGCCGCCGCCCTGACCGTGCCGGGCGACGTGGTCGGCACCCTCGCCTACATGGCGCCCGAGCAGGCCGAGGGGCAGGACGTCGGCCCGGAGGCGGACGTCTACTCGCTGGCGCTGATGCTGTACGAGTGCTGGAGCGGCGAGAACCCCAACCGGCGCTCCACCCCCGCCGCCACCGCCCGCGCGATCGGCGCCCGCCACCGACCCCTGCGCCGGCTGCGCCCGGACCTCCCCCGCGAGCTGTCGGACGCGATCGACGCCTGCCTGGAAGCCCGCCCCGGCCGGCGACTCTCGCTGGAGGAGCTGGGAGATGCGATCGAGGGGTCGCTGGACCGTCTCGCCGAGCGACCTCCACGCCGCGAGCGTTCGCTGCACCTGCGTCTCGCGGCGGTTGCCGCCGCCGCGATTCTGGGAGCCTGGCTTGCCGCCGGTCACGGCGTCCTCGTTCCGTAGGATTCGAGCCGGTTTCCCGCAAACCCAGCGCTCGCTTCGCGCGCAAAGGAGTTACCGATCAGCGTTCTACGCAACCTCGAGAGTCGGATCGAAGGCCTCGTCGAGGGGGTGTTCAGCCGTGCTTTCAGCTCCGAGGTGCAGCCGGTCGAGCTGGCCCGCAAGCTGGCGAAGGAGATGGACTCCCACAAGACGGCCGGCGTCGCCCGCGTCTACGTGCCGAACGAGTACACCGTCTACCTCTCCGCCAAGGACCGGACGAAGCTGGAGGGCTACGAGCGCTCCCTGGAGCAGGAGCTCTCCGGCTACCTCCTCGAGCACGCTCGCCGGCGCAGCTATGACCTGCTGACCCGCCCGGCAGTCGAGTTCAAGACCGACGAGCGCCTGCGCCTGGGCGAGTTCGGGATCCAGACGCGCCTGGTCAAGCCGCCCGCCCGCGAGGGCGAGGGGCCCCGGCAGGGAGAGGAGGGCCACACGATGGTCTACTCGGCGGTGAAGGAGGCCGCCCCGGCGAAGAGCCCCGAGCAGCGAGCCCAGGCGCTGGTGGCGACCCGCGCGGTCGTCTCCCTCGGCGACCGTCGCTACGTGCTGGACGGCCCGCGCGCCACGATCGGCCGCTCGAAGGAAGTCGAGTGCGTGCTCGCCGACCCGAACGTGTCGCGCCGCCACGCCGAGCTGCGCCGCTCGCATACAGGCGACTGGACGATCGCCGACCTGGAGTCCACCAACGGCATCAAGGTGAACGGGCGACGTGTGTCCTCCGCCCGCCTCAGCCCGGGCGACCAGGTCACCGTCGGGACCACGACCTTCCTGTTCGACATCGAGCAGTAGGTACGTGGACTACGACCCCATCTCCGTCGCCCTCAAGTTCGGCTTCCTCGCCGTTCTCTACCTCTTCCTGCTCTGGGTCGCCCGCAATGCGCTCAAGGACGTGCGGCGCACGGCGGCGCCGGCCTCCGACGCCACCGGGTTCCACCAGGTCGCCGCGGCAGCACCCCGGCCGGGCCCCGACGTCTGGCTGGTCGCCGAGCGCGGCGGCGGACTCGAGCCCGGCGAGCGCTTCGACCTGATCGGCGGGCTCTCGATCGGCCGCTCGGCCGAGGCGGACGTACGGATCGACGACCGCTATGCCTCCGGCGTGCACGCCAGGATCTTCAGTCGCGACGGCCGCACCTACATCGAGGACATGAACTCGACCAACGGGACCCAGCTCAACGACGCGACCCTCAGCGACGAGGCGGAGCTGATCGACGGCGACGTGGTCAGGATCGGGGACACCGAGCTCAGGTACGAGGCCGGCTAGATGCTGCGCATCGACGACCAGGCCTTCCGCACCGACACCGGCCGTCAGCGCAACGCCAACGAGGACGCCTTCTTCGTCCGGCCGCCGATCTTCGTCGTCGCCGACGGGATGGGCGGCGCGCAGGCCGGCGAGGTCGCCTCCCGCGCCGCCGCCGACGCCTTCGACATCGACCTTCCGGAGGGCCCCGCCGAGCGGGTCCTGCGCGAGACGATCCTTGCGGCCAACCGCCGCATCCACGACCTCGCCCGGGAGGATCCCTCGCGGGCCGGGATGGGGACGACCCTGACCGCGGCGATCGTCAGCGCCGAGCGCGAGGAGGTGGCGATCGGGCACGTCGGCGACAGCCGCGCCTATCGCCTGCGCGGCGGCCGCCTCGAGCAGCTCACCCGCGACCACTCCCTGGTCGAGGAGATGCGCCGCAAGGGCCAGCTCACCGACGCGCAGGCCGAGGACCACCCGCAGCGCTCGATCATCACCCGCGCCCTCGGTCCCGAGCCGGAGGTGGAGCCCGACGTCCACACCGTGTCCGCCGGGCCGGGTGACGTCTTCCTGATCTGCTCGGACGGGTTGACGACGATGCTGGGGGAGGCCCAGATCGCGAAGCTGCTCTCCGGCGCCACGACGATGCAGGCGGCGGTGCGCGCCCTGGTCGACGAAGCCAACCGCGCGGGGGGGCGCGACAACATCACCGCCCTCGCCTTCCGGCTCGAGGACGCGACGGCACCGCAGCGCCGCCCCGAGGACGCGACGCTGATCGGGGCGAGCGCGGAGGAGGCGGGCCTCACCGCGACCGAGGTGCGCCGCCGCGCCGCTGCCGCAGCGGCCCAGGAGCGCCGCGAGGCCCTGGCGGCCCGGAAGCCGCGCCGCCGCCTGCGCCGCGCCGCTTCCGCACTGGCGGTCCTCACGATCCTCGCCGCCCTGGCCTTCGGCGCCTGGTACGGAAGCCGCCAGGTCTGGTTCCTCGGCACCGACGACGGCGGTCGCGTCGCCCTCTACCGCGGCCTGCCCTACGAGCTTCCCCTCGGGATCGCCCTCTACGACGAGCGCTACGCGAGCCCGGTCCAGACCGGGTCGTTGCCGCCCCGTCGCCAGGCTGCGGTCAGCGGGCACGACCTGCGCTCCCGCGCCGACGCGGTCTCCCTGATCGAAGACATAGAAAGATCCCAAGGGGTTAGATGAGCGCCCGCAACCGCGAGCTGACCGCGCTCGTCCCCGTCGCCCTGCTGCTCACCGCCGGCTTCGCCGCGGTCTTCGCCCAGGAAAGCGCCCGCATCGACGACGCGAGCCTCGTCTACGGCGCCTACTTCCTCGTCGTCTGCCTGGCCGCCCACCTCTACCTGCGCGTCCGCCTTCCCGACGCCGACCCCTACCTCTTCCCGCTGATGGCGCTGCTGACCGCCTTCGGCCTGGTGATGATCTACCGGATCGACCCCGACCTGGCTCGCGACCAGGCCAACTGGTTCGTCCTCGGCCTCGCTCTCTTCGCCCTCACGATCCAGTTCCTGCGCGATTACGACGTGCTCGAGCGCTATCGCTACACGATCGCCGTGGTCGGGCTGCTGCTCCTGCTGGCGCCGCGGCTGCCGGGGATCGGCCAGCAGGTCAACGGCGCCTACCTCGGGGTGAAGATCGGCCCCCTGGCCTTCCAGCCGGCCGAGTTCTCGAAGATCTGCCTGGTCGTCTTCCTCGCCAGCTACCTGCGCGAGCACCGCGAGGTGCTGATCGTCGGCGCCCGCCGCGTGCTCGGGGTGACGCTGCCGCCGCTCAAGCACTTCGGCCCGATGCTCGTGGTCTGGGGAGCGTCGATGTTCATGCTCGTCTTCATCCGCGACCTCGGCAGCTCGCTGATGTTCTTCGCCGCCTTCCTGGCCCTGCTCTACGTGGCGACCGGCCGCTTCTCCTTCGTCGCGATCGGGATGGCGATGTTCCTCGTCGGCGCCTGGTTCTTCGCCTCGACCGTGCCGCACGTGCACGACCGGATCGAGATCTGGCTCGACCCCTACGCACACCCCCAGCGCGCCGGGTACCAGATCCTCCAGTCGATCTTCGCCCAGGCCGACGGCGGGCTCTTCGGCAAGGGCTTCGGGCAGGGCCTGATCACGGTCCCGGGCACCGACAACGCGCTGCTGCCGGCCGCCCAGACCGACACGATCTACTCGCTGATCGTCAACGAGCTGGGCCTCTTCGGAGCCTGCGGGGTGGTGATGATCTACCTGCTGATCGCGGCGCGCGGCTTCAAGGTCGCCCTGATCGCCGACGACGGCTTCTCCAAGCTGCTGGCGACCGGCCTGACCGCGGTCTTCTCGATCCAGGCCTTCGTGATCATCGGCGGCGTCACCCGGGTGATCCCCTTGACCGGCGTCACCCTGCCCTTCATCAGCTACGGCGGCAGCTCGATCGTCGCCAACTTCGTCCTGCTGGCCCTGCTCCTGCTCATCTCCGACCGCGCCCGCCGCGAAGCCGGAGCCGAAGCTCGTCTCGGCGACCTCGCCTGGGAGAGCCGGTGAACCCCCAGATCGTCAAGCTCTTCAGCCTGATCGTCGCCCTCTTCGCGATCTTGATCGGGTTCACCTCGTACTGGTCGGTCTTCGAGGCCGAGGCGCTGAAGGAAGAGGACGCCAACAAGCGACCGCTGTTCGAGCAGCAGCAGATCAAGCGCGGCCGGATCCTGGCTGCCGACGGCACCGTGATCGCCCGCTCGGTCCCGAAGGGGAGGGGGGAGTCGCTGCGCTACGTGCGCCGTTACCCCGAGGGCTCCCTCTACGGCCACCCGATCGGGTACAGCTTCGTCGAAGAGGGGGACACCGAGTTCGAGCAGTTCCACAACGACGAGCTGGTCGGCAACGACTCCGAGTTCACCTCGATCCTCGACGAGCTGCGCGGTCGCACCCAGGAAGGCAACGACGTCGTCACCAACCTCGACCCGGCCGCCCAGACGACGGCGCTGGAAGGCCTGGCCGTGGCGGGCTTCGGCGCGGTGGCGGCGATCGAGCCGCAGAGCGGCCGGGTCCGGGTGCTCGCCTCCAACCCTCCCTACGACCCCAACCGCGTCCCCCTCGAGCTCACCGAGCTGAACGAAAACACGCTGGAAACACCGCTCTTCAACCGCGCCACCCAAGGCCGCTATCCGCCCGGCTCGACCTTCAAGGTGGTGACCGCGGCCGCCGGGCTCGACAGCGGTGCGATCACCCCGGAAACCCCGATCGACGCGCCGGGTTCGCTCGAGGTCGAAGGCCAGCCCCTGGAAAACGACTTCGGCGAGGACTTCTTCGGCGCCACCCTCGACACGGCGCTGACCAACTCCGTCAACACCTGGTTCGGCCAGCTCGGCCAGCAGCTCGGCCGGGACACGCTCTTCGAATACATGGACCGCTTCGGCTTCAACACCAAGCCGCCGATCGACCTGCCGGCCGACCAGCTCTCGGTCAGCGGTCTCGGCCCCGAAGACGACCTGCTCACCCGCGACGACCCGATCGACCTCGCCCGCACGGCTATCGGCCAGGAGCGCCTGCTCGTCACGCCATTGCAGATGGCCGAGGTGGTGGCGGCGATCGCCAACGGCGGCCGGCAGATGAAGCCGCAGATCTGGAGCCGCGTCGTCGACCCCGACGGGCGGGTCACCGATCGCCTCGACCCCGCCGAGTACAGTCAGCCGATCAGCGAGGAGACGGCGGCGGAGCTGAACACCGCGATGCAGGGGGTCGTCACCGAAGGCACCGGCACCAATGCCGCGATCCCGGGCGTCGCGGTAGCCGGCAAGACCGGCACGGCGGAAACCCCCTTCAACGAGTCTTGCGGCGGCGGGACCGACGAGAACCAGGCCTGGTTCATCGGCTTCGCGCCCGCCGAGGACCCCGAGATCGCGATCGCGGTGACGGTCGAGTGCACGACCCAGTTCGGCAACGACGTCGCCGCGCCGATCTTCCGCGACGTCGCCGAAACGATCCTCGCCGGAGGCTCCGAGCTTGGCTGAGGTGAGGGAGGGAACGGTGGTCGACGGCCGCTACCGGGTCGAGCAACGGATCGGCTCGGGGGGGATGGCCGACGTCTGGCTGGCAGAGGACACCCACCTGCAGCGCCAGGTCGCGCTCAAGGTCCTGCACGCGCGCTTCGCCCAGGACCGCGAGTTCGTCGAGCGTTTCCGGCGAGAGGCCGAGGCCGCGGCAGGCCTGCAGCACCCCAACGTGGTCTCCGTCTTCGACCGCGGCGACGTCGACGGCACCTACTACATAGCGATGCAGCACCTGGAGGGCCGCTCGCTGAAGCAGCTGATCGACGCCGGCCTCACCCCCGAGCAGGCGGCTGGCCTGATCCGCCAGGTGCTCGAGGGCGCCCGCTTCGCGCACCGCAACGGCGTCGTCCACCGCGACCTCAAGCCTCAGAACGTGATCGTCGACGGCGACGGCAAGGCGACGGTGACCGACTTCGGGATCGCCCGCGCGGGCGTCTCGGAGATCACCCAGACCGGCTCGGTGATGGGCACGCCGCACTACCTCTCTCCCGAGCAGGCCCAGGGCCAGGAAGTCACCGCCGTCTCCGACCTCTACTCGATCGGGGTGATGCTCTACGAGGCACTGACCGGCCGGGTGCCGTTCGAGGGCGAGTCCGCCGTCGCGGTTGCGATGAAGCAGGTCTCCCAGGCCCCGCAGCGGCCGAGCTCGATCGACCCGAAGGTCTCGCCCGCCCTCGACGCGGTCGTGATGAGGGCTCTGGAGAAGGAGCCCGGCCAGCGCTTCCAGAACGCCGACGCCTTCATCGCCGCCCTCGACGCGGCCCTGCGCGATCCCGCCGGCGGGGCAGAAGGCACGGCGGCCTTCGCGCCGCTGCCGCCGGTGGTGGCCACCCCCTCCGAGCCGGTGGCGGAGGGGTACGACGAGGAGGCGGAGGCGAGGCGCCGCAGGCGCAACCTCTGGCTGCTGGTCGCGCTCGCGATCCTGATCGGCGCCCTGGTCGGCTTCGCGCTGACGCGCGACACGACGACCGAGGTGCCCAACGTGAAGGACAACGAGCTCAACGTGGCGATCGCGCTGCTCCAGCAGAACGGCTTCGAGGTCGGGGAGGTGAAGCGGGTCGAGCGGGAAGCACCGGCGAACACGGTGCTCGAGCAGGATCCGCTCGCCTCGCCCCCGGCGGGCGAGGCCTCGCTCGACTGCGCCTTCCTCTCCTTCTTCTGCTCGAAGCCGAAGGTGGTGCTCACGGTGAGCTCCGGCCCGGGGACCGCCAAAATCCCGTCGACAGCCGGGCTGACGGCGTCGGCGGCCGAAGGCAAGATCGAAGAAGCGGGCTTCGATCCCCGCATCGAAAAGACGATCTCCGAAAAGGTGGAACAGGGCTTGGTGATCAACTCGCTGCCCTCCGGCGGCTCGACGGCGACGCGTGGGAGCGAAGTCGTCCTGCGGATCTCCACCGGCCCGAGGCTGGCGGCCGTGCCGGTGCTCGTGGGCACCCAGCGCTCGGTCGCGGTGCAGCGGATCCGCGGTCGCGGCCTCGTGCCCAGCGTCGAAGAGAGGGAGAGCTCCTCCCCCGCCGGCGAGGTGATCGACCAGGCGCCGAATGCCGGCTCGAAGCTGCCGGCTGGCTCGACCGTCTCGATCGTCGTCTCCAAGGGCGAAGAGACGTCGACCGCCCCGAACGTGATCGGCAAGCTGCGCTCCGAAGCTGTGGAAGCCGTGCGGGCCGCGGGCCTGAAGCCGGTCGTGTCCGAACAGCCGACCGAAGTCCCCTCGCAGGTCGGCCGTGTCACCGACCAGTTCCCGCCGCCGGGGTCCGAGCTGAAACCCGGCGACACCGTGAGCCTGGTGGTCGGCACGGCTGCCGCAGGCGCCACCGAACCCGAAGCGGGCGAAGAAGAATGAGGGTCGCGGTCCTCAGCGGCGGCCGCTCCTCCGAGCATGACGTCTCGCTGCGCTCCGGCGAGGCGGTGGCGCGAGGCCTCGAAGGGGCCGGTCACGAGGCACTGCCGGTGACGATCTCCCGCGAGGGGGCCTGGAGCTGCGACGGCTCGCCGGTCGCGCTGGCGCCCGGCGAGGGCCTGCTCGGCGCAGAGGTCGCCTTCCCGGCCCTGCACGGTCCCTTCGGCGAGGACGGCAGCGTCCAGGGCCTGCTCGAGTGGCTCGACCTGCCCTACGTCGGCTCCGACGTGCTCTCCTCGGCGATCTGCATGGACAAGCTGACGCTGAAGCGGCTCTTCGCCCAGGCGGGGGTCCCCCAGGTCGCGTTCGTCTCCGCCGGCGAGCCGGGCTGGCGCGAGCGCTGCGAGTCGATGGGCTCGCCGCTCTGGGTCAAGCCCTCCCGCCTCGGCTCCAGCGTGGGGATCAGCCGGGTCGAGGGGACGGGCGCCGAGCTGGACGACGCCGTCGCGCTCGCCCGCCGTCACGACCCCCGGGTGATCGTCGAGGCCCACGCCTCGGGCCGCGAGGTCGAGTGCTCCCTGCTCGGCAACGAGGGGCCCGAGGCCTCGACGCCGGGTGAGGTCGTCGCCGACGGCGAGTGGTACGACTACGAGACCAAGTACCGCGACGGCGGCATGGAGCTGGCCGTCCCGGCTCCGATCGGCGACGAGCAGCTGGCCCGCGTCCGTGACCTCGCCATCCGCGCCTTCGAGCTGGCCGGCTGCGCCGGCCTCGCCCGCTGCGACTTCTTCGTCGAGCCCGGCGGCGCCGTCCTCGTCAACGAGATCAACACCATGCCCGGCTTCACCCAGACCAGCGTCTACGCCAAGCTCTGGGAGGCCAGTGGGGTCGCGTACCCGGAGCTCTGCGACCGGCTGGTGGAGCTGGCGCTGGAGCGCCACGCCAAGGCGCGCTCCTACGAGTTCTAAGCCGGCGGAGGTGGAGCCCAGGCCGTTCGCCGCGGCAGCCAGCGCGGGACGTTGCGCTTGTAGGCGCGGTAGTCCTCGCCGAAGCGGCGTTCGAGGCCGGGCTCCTCGTACAGCGAGAAGAAGACGTTGTTGGTCGCGAAGAAGGCCGCGAACCAGATCAGCAGCGGCAGCGAGCCGAACAGCGCCGCCTCGCCCGCCAGCACCGCGAGCACGGCCGTGATCATCGGGTTGCGCAGGTGACGGTAGGGGCCCTCCACGACGAGCTTCTGCGTCGGGTCCCAGGGCGCGAGTGTCCCCTCGCCGATCCGCGCGAACAGCCGCACCGTCCAGAGCCAGAGCGCGAACCCGGCGGCGATCAGGGCGAGACCGAGGAGGACGGGCAGGGCGGCGAAGAGCCCTCCCAGGCCCCAGCCCACGTCCGTGCCGGTGACGACGAGGATCCCGGCCGGCACCAGCACCGTGACCGTGCCGGGCAACAGCACGATCGCCCGAGCTTGACGCCAGGTGCTCATTTGGGAATGGGCCACTGGCTGGTTTCCTCGGCTTTGCGCAACGCGTCGATCACCATGTCCAGGATGGGCCGCACCCGGTAGTTGTCGGTCTGGCCAGCGCGCAGCAGGACGATTCGAGGCATCTCGCGGGGAGTATGGCGATGGAGATAGCTCCGCGCAGCCGTACACACGCGAGAGCAGGCCCGCTGTTCGTTCGCCGGATCGAGCGGGCCGCGGTGACCTTGATTCCTTTCGCGATAAGGATTTTGGCTGGACCACCTCACGCAGCTCGTGCAGCCCCACGTTCGACAGCACTGTTTCGTAGGCTGTCAGTCAGCGGGTTATCACCTGGAGCCAAAACACATGCGCTACACCGAGTTCAGGTTCAAAAACTTCAAGGGCATCGAGGAGATGACCCTTGAACTCGCCGGCCCGGTGACGACTCTAATCGGCCTCAACGAGAGTGGCAAGACAACGATCCTCGAGGCGATCTTCTGCTTTTCCTACGGTGCGGAAGACCTTGAGGCGATCAACCCCGAAATGGCCTCGCTGAGGGCGGCCGACCAGTGGATACCGATCTCCAAGCGCGCCAACTTCAACGACACGATTGAGATCACCGCCGTGGTAGAGCTCTCCGCAGAGGACAAGAGCGCACTCAAAGCACACATGCATACCCACTTCGGCCTCACGCTCAGCGAGGTCCAGGACAGCATCAAGATCTCTGAGAAGCACAAGTTCGAGAACAGTCGCTTCAAGGAGCGCGGTTTCATTTGGTACCTCAGTATCAGTGGCACCCAGGGCCGCCAGCGCAAGCCGCGCAACTATGGCGCAAACACCGACGAGTGGCAGGGAGCCGTCAGCTTCCTCATGGGACTGCTGCCGCGGATCTGGTACTTCCCGAACTTCCTCTTCGAGCTCCCCGAGCGCTTCGCGCTGACCGAGGATGAGCAGGGCATCGAGGCCTCGGAGCGAGACCGCAGCCGCTTCTATCGCTCCACCTTCGAGCAGATCCTGGTCCAGATCGGCAGTGGCGCGAACCTGCAGACCCACGTCATCGACCGCCTCGACTCAAGCGAACGCGCCGACGAGCGCAGCCTGAGTGCGCTCCTCCTCGATATGGGCAGGGTGATCACAAATACCGTGTTCGAGGGCTGGGGCCGAATCTTCGGCAGCGAGCCGGCGGCGCAGGAGGTGCAGCTGGAGGCGCGCAGCGAGGGGGAGCCATACCTGGAGCTGAAAATCAAGGGGGCCGACGGATATTACGACCTCTCCGAGCGCAGTCTCGGGTTCCGCTGGTTCTTCATGTTTCTGCTGATGACCTCCTTCCATGGCCTCGAGGACGAGGACGGGCGCAAGTCTCTCTTCCTTCTCGACGAGCCCGCCTCAAACCTGCACTCGACCGCGCAAGCAGAGCTGCTGAAGAGCTTTGAGACGCTGACCGAGCAGTGCGATCTCGTCTACAGCACCCACAGCCATCATCTGATCGACGTCCGTTGGTTGGATTCCGCCTACATCGTCAAGAACGCCGCTCTCGGCTCGCTCGACTCGAGCGACATGACCGACTACGTTTCGCTGCGCATTGGCGCCAACACCGCGATCTCGGCAACGTCCTACCGCCGCTTCGTCGCTGAGCATCCCGACCAGACCTCCTACTTTCAGCCGGTTCTGGACCTGCTTGACTACCGGCCCTCGGTGCTTGAGCCTGTGCCCGACGTGGTGCTGGTCGAGGGCAAGAGCGACTTCTACCTGTTGCGATACGCGCGCGAGATCCTCGGGCTCGGATCGGATGTGACCCTGGTACCCGGCACCGGCGCTGGCTCGCTCGACACATTGATCCGCCTCCACATTGGCTGGGGCAAGAGCTTCGTTGTCCTGCTCGACGCCGACGCCGAGGGCGAGAAGCAAAAGGAACGGTATGCATCCAAGTTCGGGCCGGTGTTCGCCGGCCGGTGTCTGCTGCTCTCGGATGTATGCGGCGACAAGGCGGCCGGTGTCGTCGAGGAGCTGCTCGACCCCGAGGACCGTGAGAGTGTAATCGCGACGATCTTCACGGACGAGAATGCAGCGCCGAAGCCGAAGAAGGCACTGCGCCAAGCGATACTAGAGCTCTACGCGCGCAGGGAGGCGGTACCGCTGAGTCCTGCCTCCGAGGAGCGATTGGCGGCGGTCCTCGACCAGTTGAGCGAGGTCTTGGTTGCACAGAATCAACGTTCCGTGTCGTGAGAGCAATGGAATCCCTAGCGCGAGAGGACGTACCTCTGACGTTTCCAAGCGCTATCTAGGCCATGCGGACCTGAAATGACCTCGGTCTATCTACAAGAAAAACGACAGGTGCCGAACCAGTTACTCACCGCAGCAGCTCGATGTCGCTGATCTCGACCTGGTAGCGGCCGGCCTGGTCGCGGGCTTCGGAGGCCTTGTTGAACCAGAGCAGGAAGTAGCGCGATGGCTCCGCGACGGTGAGGTCGATCTCCTCGACCGAGGAGGCTTCGACCGCGATGCCCACCGGTTCGCCCCATTCGGACACTTCTCCCGGCGGCCCCTCGGCCGCGGCGAAGACCTGGGCGTCCCAGCCGGTGGTCGGGGTGCGGACGATCATCTTCCTCGGCCTGACGAGTGAGCTCGCTGTCACGTAGACGCCGACCCCTGCGTTGGGGCCGGTCTTGGTCCCGGCGAAGTCGTCGGAGTCGTAGTGCTCGGTTTCCCAGGCCGTCCCGGTCGGGTCGCCGTCGACGGCGAGTTCGATCTTGCTGCCGACCTCTTCTTCGTCGCCCTGCGGGTCGTAGTCGATCGCCGAGGTGAGCCCGACCGGCTTGCCCTTGCCCTTGTTTGCCCCGCCGCCGCCGATGCCGCTGGAGATCAGCTGCACGGCGAGGAGGGTGGCGCCGGCGACGAGCAGCAGGGCGAGGATCGCGGCCCAGCTCCAGCGGCCGCGGACGGCAAGCTTGCGCTTCGGCGGCGGGACCGCGTCGAGCACCGTGGTCGCCTCGCCGCTGGTCGAGCCCGCGCGCGCCGCCTCCACCTCGAGCGCGGTCGAGAGGTCGTCGGTCATCTCGCCGACGACCTGGTAGCGCTGGTCCGGGTCCTTGGCGGTCGCCCGCTCGACCACGAGCGCCACGGCGGCGGAGACCTCCGGCCTGCGGCGCTGCACGTCGGGCAGCTCCTCGTTGACGTGCTTCATCGCCACGCCGACCTGGCTCTCGGCCTGGAAGGGGACCTGCCCCACCAGCATCTCGTAGAGGACCACGCCAAGCGAGTAGAGGTCGGAGCGGGGGTCGACCTTGCGTCCCATCGCCTGCTCGGGCGCGACGTAGTCGGTGGTGCCCAGCACCCGGCCCGTCGCCGTCATCCCGTCCTGCTCGAGCTGGCGCGAGATTCCGAAGTCGGTCAGCTTCGCCCGTCCCTCGGCGTCGATCAGGACGTTCTGGGGCTTGATGTCGCGGTGCACCATGTTGCGGGCGTGCGCGACCGAGAGGCCGCGCGCCACCTCGATCGCGTAAGCGATCGCCTCCTGCGGGGGCAGGGCGCCGTCCCGGGCTATCCGCTGCTTGAGCGTTTCCCCCTCGACGTACTCGAAGACGATGTACGGGTGGCCGCCGTCCTCGCCGGCGTCGATCACCGAGACCACGTTCGGGTGGGAGAGCTTGGCGACCGAACGCGCCTCCTGGCGGAAGCGCTCGAGCTGATCGGCCTGCTCGGACATCTCGCGGTGCATCACCTTGACCGCCACCGGCCGATCGAGGGTCTGGTCGCGGGCCAGGTAGACGGTCGACATCCCGCCGCTGCCAAGCTTCGCCTCCAGCCGGTAGCGACCGGAGAGCACGGTCCCGATCATCGAGCTTGAGGGGCGGGCTTCCATCTAGGCGCGCATATTGTCGGTCACGGACCTGTCTTGGTTTCGCCCTCGTTCTAGCGGCGCCTTCCCGCGGGAGAAAGCATTCGGCTGGAACCGCAGCTGTCGATCGGACCGGTGCCCCTGATCGGTCGCATACGATCCGCGGGCCAGCAAGGACGACCACGTCTTCAGCGGGGCCATCTTCTCGCTTGAGCGGATCGCGGTGCAGTCGAGGTTCGACCGGCCCGCGGTCGTCGACGTCCTCTCCGGGTTCGTTCGCGCCGCCGCCCCGCGGAGCCTCGAAGTCGAGGAGGCGCCCCCAAAGGCGATGATTGCGCTTCGTGTCCTGATCAGGATCAACGGGCTCTGGCGAAGTCCCAGGCTCGACCTGCGGGAGACCAGATGGAAGGGCCTCTCGCTGCCGTCCCTCAACCTCAGCGAAGCGCTGCTGTCGAAAAGCGTCTTCGACCGCGCGATCATCATCGGCGCAAAGTTCAGGGGGGCAAGTCTGTTGAGGGCAAGCTTCGACGGGGCCAACCTGATCGAGAGCGATTTCTCCAGGGCAAGGCTGAACAGCGCTGATCTCTCGAGAGCGTCGCTGCGTGGAGTGAAGATGACGAGAGCGAGCCTCAATAGGGCGAAGCTCAAAGGGGCACTGCTGGTAAGGACCAAGCTCAACGGGGCCGAACTGGAACGCGCCAACCTTTCCGGAGCCGATCTCAGGGACTCATCTCTCCATCGGGCAGCTTCCCTGAAGCACGCCCAGTACACAGCTGAGACACAGTTCCCCGAAGGCTTCGACCCCCGGGAGCACGACATGATCTTCGTGGAGGCGCCGGCCCGCCCCCACGAGGCCGAGGGCTAGCGGGTAACGCCCGGCGCTGCGCTCGCCCTGCCGATCCGCTTCGCCCCAGGGTAGTGGGGGCGCAGGAGGTCGAGCGCAGCCGCCTCGTCCGCGGCCGCGACGACGCAGCAGAAGCCGCAGCCCATGTTGAAGACGTCGTGCATCTCCTCGTCAGGGGTGCCGGAGCGCTCGGCGATCAGCTCGAAGACCGGCGGGACCGGAAGGGGGTCGTCGATCTCGTAGCCGACCTCGGCCGCGAGGCGGAGCAGGTTGCCGAAGCCGCCCGAGGTGATGTGGGCGAGGCCGCGCACCTCGACTTCGGAGCGCAGCAGCCCGAGGACCGGCTTGACGTAGATCTCGGTCGGCTCGAGCAGCACCTCGCCGAGCGGCCGCCCGAGGCGGCTTTCAGGGTCCCCCTCGAGGGGCAGCCCGTCGAGCGCCGAGCGGGCGAGCGTGTAGCCGTTGGAGTGCAGGCCGGAGGAGGGGAGGCCGATCACCGGGTCACCGGGCTGTACGGCCGCTCCGTCGACGATCTCTTCCAGCGCCACGGTGCCGAAGCAGGCGCCGGCGACGTCGAAGCCGCGCACCATGTCCCCTAGCTGTGCCAGCTCGCCGCCGGGGATCTCGACGCCCGCCAGCTGCGCCCCGCGCGCGAGGCCGATGCCTATCTGCTCGCAGACCGCCGGGTCGGCTCGCTCGATCGCGATGTAGTCGAGCATCGCCAGCGGCTCGGCGCCGACGCAGATCACGTCATTGACGTTCATCGCCACGCAGTCGATCCCGACGGTGTCGAAGCGGCCCATCTGCTCGGCGACCAGCAGCTTCGTGCCGACCCCGTCGGTGGAGAGCGCGACCCCTGTCCGCTCGTCGATCCGGATCACGCTCGCGTAGTGGCCGGGCAGCGCCACCGCGCGCGAGGGACGGCCGAGCTCGATCGCGCCCAGAGCGCGCACCAGCCCGGCGACGGCGGCGTCGGCGGCCCCCTGGTCCACCCCCGCCCTCGCGTACGCGTCGCCGCTCATGCAGCGATTCTTTCAGCCCGGCCTGCCGCTCAGCTGCCCTGCGGCGCGTAGCGGTTGTGGAGCATCAGGTCGTTGCCGTCGGGGTCGGTGAAGAAGGCCATGTGGCAGACCCCCGTGTCCATGATCTCGCCGGCGAACTCCACCCCCTTGGCCTCGAGCTCGGCTCGCGCAGCCGCGACGTTGTCCACGTGCAGCGCCGGGTGCGCGTTCTTCTGCGGCGCGAACTCCATCCCGAATTTCTCCGGCTCCCAGATGCCGAAGCACGTGTCGCCGGCCCAAAACTCGAACTGGGCGTTCGCGTCCGGGCGCAACCCGAGCGTCTCGACGTAGAACCGACGCGAGCGTTCGGCGTCCTGCGAGGGGATCCCTATGAAGTCGGTCTTGGCGATCATCGTCCTATCCCTTCAATCGGCTGGCCAGGTCTGATGGAGACTGGAAGGCATATTCCCTCCCCACCTTCCGTCGTGCAAGCAGGCCTCGGTCGACCAGGCGCGAGAGATCGGCCCGCGCCGTCTCGTGCGTGACGCGATGCGTCTCAGCGTGCCCCCTGAACGAGTAGCTGCGCCCGGGATGGCGTAGCGCGTCCGAGAGAAGCAGGATCTGCCGTCCGTTGAGATCCGCGTCACCTCGGAGCATGCCTTCGATCTCCTTGACCTCGGCCATCTTTCTGCGCAGGTACGTGTGAAGCTCATCAATTGCCTGCTCGATGACTCGAAGGTGGTGCAACGCGAAATAGGTCGTATCGCCACCGTCGGTCTCCGTTTCCAGAAAGGCCCGGCCATACTGGGCGGGGGCCCTTTGAAAGATGCGAGATACCGGCAGGTACTCCACCAGCCAGTAGCCCCTGGAACGCATCAGCCAAAAGAAGAGGATCCGAGCGGTCCGGCCATTGCCGTCCACGAACGGGTGGTCGTAGGCGAGCCAGAAATGCAAGAGAACGGCCCTCAGCACAGGATGGATGAAGGGCTCGCTGTCGTCGTCGCGGTTGGCGAAGTCGCAAAGGAGCTCCATGCGTTTGGGCAATTCATCCGGGTGAGGTGGACGGTGGACGATTCTTCCCCCATCGCGGTCGTAGACGACGACTCGATCTTCTCCAAAGGACTGCAGCCGCCCGGCTGCATCCGGGTCGTCGAGTGTTCCCTCGGTGAGTACTCGGTGCAACTCCAAAACCGTGGCAGGCGTGAGCCTGCCTCCCATGCCGTCTCGCATGAATTGGAGCGCGCGATAGTTGTTGAAAATCATCCGCTCGCTGCGATCTCGAGGCTCCCGCCCACTGCGCAGTAGCTCAACGGCTGCCTGTCGGGATGTGGTCGCCCCCTCCAACTGGCTGGATCGGATTGCCTCCTCGGTTAGGGAATTGACCAGGTAGCGCTCCCTGGCCTGGGCGTCGGAGGTGACGACGTCGTCCATCGCGACCTCACCCGCACAGCGCTGGTCGATTCGATGGAGGCTGCGAAGAACCGGGTCGGGCAAGCCATAGGAGAGGGCGTGTTCGCCCTGGGCGTCGAGAAGCGGAAGGGGACGCAGCGTTCGCTTGAACTTGATCGCCCACCACCACTCCTCTGAGGTCAGCCCGCCGGGCGGATCGAGATGCCTGAGCTTGTCCCAGTGCAGGTATTCGATGTCCGAATGTGGATCGATCGAGTGGCGGAGCGCGTCGAGCCAGCGCTCGGTGCCCATCTTTTCGCCGATCTGATCTGTTGGGGGCGGCTCAGCCAGGTACATCGCCAGTCCAAATCTGTCCAAATCTGTCCAAGGATTTGGAAGTATATCCAAATCAGACAGATATTTGGACTAACTAGCGCGCCGCAGCTTCGCCAGCACCGCGGCCGCCAACCCGGCCCTGTATGCGGCGTAAGGCCACAGCGCCCGGTCGCGCTCGACCAGCTTGATCAGGCGCTGGGAGGCGAGGGTGGAGGCGAAGGAGGCTGTGACGCCGATCGCCATCGAGCGCCGCAGCCCGGGGGAGACGCCGCGGCGCCTGAGGCGGACCCCCTTGAGCAGGCTCGCGCCGACGATGATCGGCAGGGCGATCGTGCGCGAGAGCAGGTTCGCCTGGTCACGGGAGAAGCCGCGCCAGCGCGACGCCGCCAGCGTGATGCCGTTGCGCGAGACGCCGGGCGCCAGCGCTGCGGTCTGAGCGACGCCGAGCGCCAGCCCGTCGGCGGCCCCCGCCTCCCCCCGGCCGCGCAGCTGGGGCCGGGTGTCGCCAGCGAGCATCGCCGCAGCCCCGGCGAGCAGCCCGATCGCGGTCGCGCGCGGGCCGCCGAGGCGCCGCTCGATCGGCCGCTCGAGCTTGTAGCCGACGAGCGCAGGGGGGAAGAAGGAGAGGGCGAGGACCACGACCCCCCGCAGGTCGAGCTCACGCAGCTCTTCGGCGATCAGGCGGCGCTGGCCGATCAGCAGCGCCGCCGCGGCGCCGGCGTGGAGCGCGACCTCGAAGGCCTTGCGCACCTCGGGGTCGATCGCCTCCCACTCCCACCCGGCGAGCCAGGGCACGAGCACGATGTGCGCCGAGCTGGAGACCGGAAGCAGCTCCGCCGGGCCCTGGACCACGCCGAGCGCGAGAGCGCGGCGGTCGGGAATGCTGCCGTCGGCGGGGCCGTTCAAGCTCCGCCGGAGCTCACGGGCTCCGGCTCCGCGGCGGGCTCCTCGTCGCTCTTGTCGCCGCCACCCCGCCGCCTCAGCAGCAGGTAGACGACGAGGGCGACGGCCGCGGCCAGCACCGCGTAGTCGAGGTAGTGCAGATGGTCGCGCCACTCCTCCCAGTTGTCGCCGACGCTCTTGCCGATCAGGCTCAGCATCAGGACCCAGGGGATGCAGCCGAGCAGCGTCAGCACCGTGAAGCGCCAGAAGGGCATCTTCGCCACCCCGGCCGGCAGCGAGATGAAGGTGCGGATGATCGGCAGCATGCGCGAGAAGAAGACGGTCGCGTCGCCGTAGCGCGCGAACCAGTCGTCGGCCCATTTCAGGTACTTCGGCGGCAGGTGGATCAGCCTGTTCTTCTCGAGCAGGTCGATCCGGCCGTAGTAGCCGACCGCGTAGGCGGCCCAGGAGCCGACGAGGTTGCCGAGCACGCCGGCGGCCACCACCCCGAACATCGTCAGCTCGCCGGCGGCGACGCTGGAGCCGGCGAAGAGCATGATCGCCTCGCTCGGAACCGGCAGGCAGGCCGACTCCAGCGCCATCAGGATGAAGACCGCCGGCAGCCCGGTGGAGCTGATGAAGTCGGTCCCCGCGTTGACGATCGGGTCGAGGAAGAAGTCTGTGACGCTGGCGAGCAGGAGCATGCGCGAAGCGGGGATTGTAGGGACGCGACCGAACAGCAACTAAACTCGCCAGGTTCCATGCGCCGGTTGAACCACCCCGTCTACCGCAACCGGGTCCTCCAGCTGGTTGCCGACGGCGCCCTCGTCGCGCTGGCCTTCTACCTGGCCTTCCGCCTGCGCTTCCTCGACGATCCGCAGGGGCTGCCCGACCGCTACTGGACGCTGTTCCTGCAGGCCGTCGGCTTCGTCGTCGCCGGCAAGCTCGTCGTCTTCGCCGCCTTCGGGCTCTACCAGAAGTGGTGGCGCTACGTCAGCGGCCGCGACTTCCTCCTGATCGTCCGCGCGGTTGCCGTCTCCAGCGCGATCCTCGTCGTCGCCTTCACGGTGATCCAGCCCTTCGCCCACAGCCTGCCGCGCTCGGTCGCGGTGATGGACTTCCTGCTGACTCTGATGCTGATCACGGGGGCACGGCTCGCGGTGCGGCTGATCGTCGAGCGACCCGCGCGCTCCGGCCGTCTCCCCCGGCACGAGGTGCTGGTCGTCGGCGCCGGCTCCGGCGGCCAGATGGTCGTGCGCGAGCTGCAGCTCAACCCCGACCTGGGTGCCACCGCGATCGGCTTCGTCGACGACGACCCGCGCAAGCGCGGGATGCGCATGCTCGGCCTCAAGGTCCTGGGATCGACTGAGAAGATCGCCACGATCCTCGACGAGACCCAGCCGGACGAGGTCGTGATCGCGATCCCCTCCGCGCCGGGGACCCTCCGCGCCAAGGTCGTCGCGGCCTGCCGCGACCGCGAGATCCGCGTGCGCACCCTGCCCACCGTCTTCGAGCTGCTGCGCGGCGGCGTCCAGCTCAACAAGCAGCTCCGCGACGTCCAGGTCGAGGACGTGCTCGGCCGCGACCCGGTCGTCTTCGAGCTCGACCGCGTCGGCGCCTACCTGCGCGACCGCATCGTCCTCGTAACCGGAGCCGGCGGCTCGATCGGCTCCGAGCTATGTCGTCAGATCGCCCGCGTCGGGCCGCGCCTGCTGGTGATGCTCGACCACGCCGAGGACAACCTCTTCGAGATCGACCGCGAGATGGTCGAGGAGCGCCACTTCACCAGCGTCGAGTCGGTGCTCGCCGATTGCAAGGAGCCGCACCGGATGCTGGAGACGATGCAACGCTTCAAGCCCAGCGTCGTCTTCCACGCCGCCGCCTACAAGCACGTGCCGCTGATGGAGGCCAACCCGCTGGAGGCCGTCCGCAACAACGCGATCGCGACGCGGATCACCGCCGAGGCCGCCGCCGCCTCCGACGTCGAGCGCTTCGTCCTGGTCTCGACCGACAAGGCGGTCAACCCGAAGACCGTGATGGGCGCTTCCAAGGCGATGGCCGAGTGGATCGTCGAGTCGGCCGGCCGCAAGCACACGGGCACCCGCTTCGCCAGCGTCCGCTTCGGCAACGTGCTCGCCTCCTCGGGCAGCGTCGTGCCGATCTTCCGCAGCCAGATCGAGCGCGGCGGCCCGGTCACGGTCACGCACCCGGAGATGACCCGCTACTTCATGACGATCCCGGAGGCGGTGCAGCTCGTCATCCGCGCCGGGGACATCGGCGTCGGCAAGGGCGAGGTCTTCGTCCTCGACATGGGCGAGCCGGTGCGGATCGTCGACCTCGCCCACAACATGATCCGCCTCGCCGGCTACGAGCCGGAAGCCGACATCGCGGTCGAGTTCACCAAGCCCCGGCCGGGGGAGAAGCTGCACGAGGAACTGTTCGGCGTCGACGAGAGCGGGCAGCCGACCGCAGCGAAGCGGATCCGCCGCGCCGTCCGGGAAACGCCCCTGGACGCCGAGTGGGTGGAAGCGACGCTCAACTCGCTCGAGGACCTGGTGCTGGCCGGCGACGAGGCTAATCTGGCGCAGCGAGTCGTCGAGATGATCACCGCACCAGGCGGGGACGCGGCGGCGGTCGCCTACGACGAGTAGCCTCTCGCAGCCAGTCTGTGGAGCTGATCAAGGAAATCGGTGCCTTCGCGGGCTTGGCCGCGTTTCTCGGCCTCGCCCTGCTGGCGCTGCTCGCCTTCTCCCAGGGCCGCGACATTCGCCGCCTGCGCGAGTGGGCGGGCTCGGCCCCCGAGCGCGACGGCGAGCGCAAAGAGGCGACGTCGGCGGTCGCGGCGAAGCGAGCCGAGGAGCTACGAGCCCTCGAGGAGGCGCGCACGGCCGAGCAGGCGGCGGTGACGGAGCGGGAGGAGCGGCGGCGGCGTCGTGAGGAAGGGCTGCCGGAGCGGACCCGCACTGAGCGCCTGCGAGGCGCCCTGTCCTCCTTCGGCGCCCATCTCGCCGAGCCTCGCTACCTCGCGGTCGCCTTCGTCGTCCTGGTCGCCGTCGCCGCCGGAGCCGTCTACCTGGTGACCCAGGACTCGGGCAGCGCCGACGGCAAGGGCGGGCAGGGCGAGGCCGCGGCGCAGGTGAAGCCGGCCGAAATCGAGGTGACCGTGCTGAACGGGACAGCCGTCGCCGGCCTCGCCGCAACCTACGGCGACGAGGTCGAGCGCAAGGGTTTCCAGCTCGGCGCGGTCACCAACAGCAGCACCAGCTTCGTCGATAGCGTCGTCATGTTCGAACGGGGACATGCTCCGGAGGCGCGCCGGGTCGCGACCGCCCTGGGGATCTCGGAGGTGCGCCTGATGACCCCCGACGTCGCCGCCGTCTCAGGCGGCGCACCGGTCTCGGTGATCGTCGGCGAGGACAATGCAGAGACCGAAGGGTAGGGGGCACCCCGACGTCTGGGCCACCCTGGTCTTCGCGCTCCTCGCCCTCGCAACCCTCGCCGCCTTCGCCTGGTCGCAGCGATTGAAGCGCGACCCGCTGGTGCTGGACCGGGTCACCTTCGGCACACCCGCGAGTCGCGCCTTCACTCCCAACGCCGACTGTCGCTTCGACCGCATCCGCATCCGTTTCCGCACGACCGTCTCCGACCAGGGAACCGTGCAGGTGGTCAAGCCCGGCGGCAAGCTCGTCCTCACGCTCGCTCGTGACCGCTTCCTCAAGCGCTACAAGTTCCACACCTTCCACTGGGACGGCCGCGAACGCAACGACGGCATCGCTCCGCCCGGCCGTTACAAGCTTCGCGTGAAGTTGCTCGGCCAGGACCGGGTTCTGGTACCGCCGGGCGCGATGAAATTGCACCGGGCGCAGCGAACCCGCTTGAGCCCTCGCGACTGGTGCCCGACCCTCCACGGGAAGAGAGAACCCCGTTGAGCGAGCTTGCTGGGCTCGGCCTCCTCCTCGCCGCAGGTGCAGCAGCAGCAGCGATCTTGCTGCAGGCAGGCCGGTTGCGAGCGGCGGCAATGTTGCTTGCCGTCGCCCTCTTCCCGGTTCTGATCATCGGCGACCAGTGGGACATGCGAGCGATCGCCGACCTGCGCGACAGCACCGGCCGCATGATTGGGCTCGGTGCGTTGGCCGTGGGAACCTCAGCGACCCTCGCATATGTCTTTCACCGCTGGCCGATGCTGCTGCCGCTGGCGATCATCGCCGTGCTTCCCTTCCGCATACCGCTTGCCGCCGGAGGCGACACCGCCAACCTGCTCGTGCCGCTGTATTTGGTCATTGCGGGCGGGATCTTGGCAACCGCTGCGCGCGACTGGCGTGCAACTCCAGCGCTCCTGCCGACAGGACCCGCCGGCCCAACCACCTGGCTGCCGAAGATCCTCGCCGCGGTGGTGGTGATGTACGCGGTGCAGGTGCTGTATTCGGAGGACTTCTCAAAGGGCTTGCAGGACGTGTGCTTCTTCTTCGTCCCGTTCAGCTTGGTCTACGGGTTGCTGCGGGAGGTCGAGTGGAATCGGAAGCTGCTGACCCTTGTGCTGTGGGTCGTCGCCGTCGAGGCGATTGCGTTCGTGGTCGTCGGCTCCGTCGAGTACCTGAGCAGGAGCTTGTTCTGGAACGACCAGGTGATCCGCTCGAACGAATTCCACACCTACTTCAGGGTCAACTCCGTCTTCTGGGACCCGAACATCTACGGGCGGTACCTGGCCCTGGTGGCGGTGCTGGCGATGTCGGCGCTGATGTGGGCCAGGGAGCGCCGCGACCTCGCGCTCCTCACCGCCCTCATTGCGATCCTCTGGATCGGCCTCTTCCCCACCTTCTCCCAGTCGAGCTTCGTCGCGCTTCTTGCGGGCCTGGCCGTCCTCGCTGCTCTGAAGTGGAGCTTGAAGTGGACGGCCCTCGCAGTAGGAGTTCTTGCAGTGCTTGGAGTGCTGGTCGTCCTCTTGGCCGGCGGCTCCTCCAAGCTCAGCCCCAACCGCATCAACATCGACACCAGCGGCCGGGCCAACCTCGTCTCCGGCGGCCTTCACCTCTTCGCCCAGCGCCCCGTCTACGGCTACGGCTCCGGCAGCTTCCCAAAGGCCTACCGCCAGCACGTCAAGGCCCGCAAGATCCCAGTCTCGGTCTCCCACACCGAGCCCATCACGATTGCGGCAGAGCAGGGCCTCCTCGGCCTCGCTCTCTATACAGCTCTTGTCGTAACGGCGTTGTGGACGATGGCATCTGGGCTGGGGCGCTTTCGACCGGCGGGTCCTGTCGCTGCAGGGGACCCACCGCCCCTTCCGGTCGCTAAAGCGTCCTCAGGGGCGGTTCCCCCTACAGCGCCACCCGCCGGAGGAGCGCTCCCCCCATACGACTTTGCCGTGGCCCAGTTCGTTGCACGAGCGGCCGTTCTCGCCACCTTCGTCGCTTTGCTTGTGCACACCATGGCGTATGCAGGGTTCTTCGAGGACCCCATTACGTGGGTGCTGCTGGCGATTGGCGTGTCGCTGGCAGCCGCGCAGCAACGTAGGGTCGAGCCGTGTCCGGATACCTCCGTCGCCTAGCGACCACCGGCGCCGCCTACACGGCGGCGAGCATCTTCTCGAAGCTGATCGCGGTCGCACTGCTGCCGCTGTACACGCGCTACCTGACTCCTGCCGACTACGGCGCCGCCGAGGTGATGTTCGCCGCGGTCGTCTCGGCCAGCATCGTCGTCCGTCTCGGCGTGATCGAGGCGCTGCTGCGCTTCTACTACAAGGACGACGAGGATCCCGCCCGGGTCCTCTTGACCTCTTTCGCGGCGCTCTTCTGGTTCTCCACCGCGGCGGTCCTGGTCGCCCTGCCCTTCGCCGGGCCGATCTCCGAAGCGCTCCTCGACGAACCGGCCGCGGACCTGGCCCGGATCTCGATCGCCGGCCTCTGGGTGCTGACCCTGCACGAGTACCTGCTGACGATCTTCCGACTCGAAGAGCGCGCCCGCGCCTTCTTCGTGACGACGATGCTGAACGTGGTGGCCGCGATCGGGCTCACCGTCGTCCTCGTCGTCGGCGCTGACGAGGGGGCCCGCGGCCTGCTGCTCGGCAGCTACGCCAGCGGCGCCGCCTTCGTGCTCGGCCTGATCGTCTACCACCGGCGACGGCTCTCGCTCTGGATCGACGGGCAGCTGCTGCGGCGGATGTTGCGCTTCGGGACCCCGACGATGCCGGCCGAGCTCTCGCTCTACGCGCTCAATTTCGTCGACCGCATCATCATCGTCCGCACCCTCGGCCTCGCCGAGGCGGGCCTCTACTCGCTTGCGGTCAAGTTCGCCCAGGCGGTCAACGTGCTCGTCCGCGGCTTCCAGCTCGCCTGGCCACCGCTCGCCTACTCGATCCGCGACGACGACGACGCTCGTCGCGCCTATGCCGCGGTGGTCACCTGGTTCGTCGTCGTCGGTGCCTTCGTCGTCTCCGGCATGTGGCTGCTCTCGCGCTGGATAGTGCGCGCCCTGGCGGCGCCGGAGTTCTTCGACGCCTACGAAGCGATCGGCCTGATCGCAGCCGGGGTCACGCTCTACGCCCTCTACATGGTGCTCGTCGTGATCCTCGGCCGCACTGGCCGCACCGAGTTCAACTTCCCCGCCACGGGTGCCGCCCTCGTCGCCAATGTCGCCCTCAACCTCCTCCTCGTGCCGCCGTTCGGCATCGTCGGCGCCGGCCTCGCCCTGGTCGCCTCCTACCTCGTCGTGCTGGCGCTGATGTACGGCTTCACCCAGCGCCTCTTCCCGGTGCCCTACGAATGGGGCCGCCTGGCAAGAGTCGTCCTGGTCGCCGCCGCCCTCGTCGCCGGGGGCGAGCTGCTGCTCCCGACCGACGGCGCCCTCGGCCTCCTCTCCCGCACGGCCCTCTGGCTCGCCTATCCGGCGGCGCTGCTGGCGATCGGCTTCTTCACCCCAGGCGAGCGCGCCTGGTTGGCGAAGCTTCGCCACCCGGGTGAGCTGTCCCGTCGGCTCCAGGCGCTCCGCCAGGCTCAACCCGCCGTGGACGGTTCGGTTCCGGAGGTCTACGAGACGGAGCTCATCGACGACGATTCGCGCCCTCTCTGATCCCCTCCCCGCGCGCCGGGAGAAGCGCCTGGCGAGCGTGGGCCCAGTAGACCCTGGCGGGTCGGCGGGGGAGGACAGCGGCGGCTAGGGCCCGCAACGCGTACGCCCAGGCGGTGAGGACGCGGACGCTCAGGGCGGCGACCCGGCCATGATGCACCCGCATGTAGAGGTCTCGGTTGCGGTGGAATTCGACGATCCGGGGCAGGCCCTTGGCCAGGTCGGTCGAGAGCTGGTCGTGGTGGACTGCCTCCGCGGCAGGGACGAAGAGGCTGTGCCACCCGGCATCGGCGAGGCGCTTGGCGAAGTCGCACTCGTCGTAGTAGACGAAGAAGGCGGGGTCCATGTAGCCGACCTCGACCGCCGCCTCGCGGCGCACGAGCAGGGCGCTCGACTGCGCCCAGTCAACCTGGCGGGTGGCGGCACCCTTGCTCTGCACGGTCAGCCGGCGATGGAGGAACAGCGCGCCCGCCAGGGCGGTCCCCACGCCCGGGAAGCGCCAGGCGCAGGGCACCGGCGCGGCGTTGGAGTCGAGCAGCTGAGCGCCCGCGACCGCCGCCCGCGGGTCGCTCTCCAGCGCCGCGAGCAGCGCCTGCGCCGCACCAGGGCGCAGCTCGGAGTCCTCGTTGAGCAGCAGGCAGTAGCGGCCACTCGCCTCGCGCATCAGGGTCGAGTCGTTCTCGGCCTTGCCGGTCCGGCGCTCCAGCGCGAGAAGGCGATCGACGCCGCCCCTCTCCCTCACCGCCTCGACCGATCCGTCGTCGGAGGCGTTGTCGAGGACGAGAACCTCGTGCTCGACCCCGGCCGGGTGGGTGCGCTCGATCGACGCCAGGCACGCGAGCAGGTGCTCGCGGCCATTCGTGTTCACTACGCAGTAGGAGAGCGTCGGCGCCACTGCGGTCACGATAATCGCGCCGATGAAGGTTCAGCTCGTCGACCCCTCGGCTTTCACTCCGCCGTACGATCGCGCCCTGGCCGCGGCACTGGCCCGCGCCGGCGTCGACGTCGAGCTGCTTACCAGCCGCTTCCTGTACGGGCCGGTGCCCTCCCCCGACGGCTACCGGGTGCGGGAGTGCTTCTATCGTCGCAGCGTCGAGCGCGGGCTCGAGGCACCCGGGCGACGCGCCTTCAAGGCGGCGGAGCACCTCGCCGACATGGGTCGCCTGCGCCGCCTGCTCGCGGCCGACGTCGTCCACTACCAGTGGCTGACGATGCCGGGGCTCGACTCGCGCATCCTTCCCCGGCGCCGCCCGCGGCTGATGACCGCCCATTACGTGCTGCCACCCGTGCCCACCCGCCGCCAGGTCGCCGCCGCCCGTCGCACCTTCGGCGCCATGGATGCGGTCGTCGCCCACTCCGATCACGGCGCCCGCCGGTTGCGCGAGGAGGCCGACGTCGACCCCGGCCGCATCCACGTCATCCCCCACGGCGCCTTCGACTACCTCACGTGCCTGCCCGAAGAGAAACCGCTCCCGCCCGAGCTGGAGGGTGCCGAGGGGCCGGTGGTCCTCTTCTTCGGCCTGCTGCGCCCCTACAAGGGCATCGACCTCCTCCTGGAAGCTTTCCGCGAGATCCCCGCCGCCGAGCTCTGGATAGTCGGCAACCCCCGCATGGACCTGACGCCGCTGCACCGCCTCGCCGCCCAGAGCCCCGGTCGGGTCCGCTTCCTCACCCGCTTCGTCGATGATGCAGAGATCCCGGCGATCTTCCGCCGCGCCGACCTCGTCGCCCTGCCCTACCGCGACGTCGAGCACTCCGGCGTCCTCTACACCGGCCTTGCCTTCGGCAAGCCGCTCGTGCTCGCCGCGGTCGGCGGCTTCCCCGAGGTGGCGGCGACCGGCGCCGCCCGCCTCGTCCCGCCCGAGGACCCGGTTGCCCTGGCGGCTGCCCTGAGCGAGCTGGTGAGCGACCCGGCCGCGCGTGAGCGCCTCGCGGCCGCCGCCGCCCGGGCAGCCGCCGGGCCCTACTCCTGGGACGCCGTTGCGGCTCAGACCCTCGTCCTCTACGAAGAGCTGCTGGAGTCCAGGAGATGACCGCGCTCGCCGCCCTCTTCTGGCTCAGCGCCGGGCTGATCCTCTACACGCACCTCGGCTACCCGCTCGCCCTGCGGGCGCTGCTCGCCCTGCGCCGCCGGCCGACGCTCAGGCCCGGCACCTGGGAGGAGCTGCCCCGCGTCTCGTTGATCGTCGCCGCCTACGACGAGGCTGAGGTGATCGAGGCCAAGGTCGCCAACGCGCTGGCGCTCGACTACCCGCGCGAGCTGCTGGAGCTGATCGTCGCCTCGGACGGCTCGACCGACGCGACGGCCGAGCGCGCCCGCGCGGCGGGTGCCGACCTGGTGCTCGAGCTCCCCCGCGGCGGCAAGATCGCCGCCCAGAACGCCGCCGCCGAGCGCGCCTCGGGTGAGATCCTCGCCTTCTCGGATGCGAACAGCGTCTGGCAGCCGGACGCCCTGCGCCACCTGCTCGAGCCCTTTGCCGACCCGGCGGTCGGCTACGCCTGCGGCCAGGTCCGGTTCCTCGACGCCGCCGGCGACAACCTCGAGGGCGCCTACTGGCGCTATGAGATGAAGGTGCGGGAGATGGAGTCCGCCCTCGCCGGCGTCACCGCCGGCAACGGCGCGATCTACGCCGTGCGGGCAAGCGCGTACATCCCGCTCGCCCCTTCGGGGAGCCACGACCTCTCGCTCCCCTTCCAGCTGGCGAAGAAGGGAAAGCGCTCCCTCTACGTCCCCTGGGCGCGCGCCGAGGAGAAGATGGTGCCGACCATGGAGGGCGAGTTCGCCCGCAAACGGCGGATGATGGTCGGCCTCTGGGACATCGTCGTCGGCGAGCGGATGATCTCCCCCCGCGGCTACGAGCCGCTCTATGCCTTCGAGCTTCTCTCGCACCGGCTGCTGCGTTACCTCACCCCGTTCCTGCATCTGCTCGCCTTCGTCGCCAACATCCTGCTGCTGGGCCAGGGCTGGGTCTACGTCGTCTCCTACGGGGCCCAGCTGGCTGCGATCACGGCCGCGATCCTCGGTGGACAGTTCCGCCTCTCCGTGTTCCGAGTGGCCCGCTACTACGCGATGTCCACGCTCTCGATCGCTGCTGGCCTCTGGGACCGCCTGCGCAAGGGCCCGCCCGCGGCGTGGGACAAGGCCCCCGGAACGCGCTAGCGATGCCTCGCGTCGTTGACATCCTCATCGCGACCTTTGCGCTGCTGCTGTTCTCGCCTGTCCTGCTCGTCGCCGCGATCGCGATCAAGCTCGGCAGCCGTGGGCCAGTCCTCTACCGGCAGCGACGGGTCGGCCTGCACGGCGAGGAGTTCGAGATGCTGAAGCTGCGCACGATGGTCGAGGGCTCCGATCCGGTCGGCGTCGGCACTGCCGTCACTCGCGAGGACCCTCGCGTCACCGGCGCCGGACGGGTCCTGCGCCGGACCTCGCTCGACGAGATCCCCAACCTGGTCAACGTCCTCCGCGGTGAGATGGCGATCATCGGCCCCCGTCCCACCATCCCCGCGCAGGTGAAGGACTACACCCCGCGGCAGCACCGCCGCCACGAGGTTCGCCCCGGGATCACCGGCTGGGCACAGGTCCAGGGCCGTGCCGGCATCCCCTGGGAGGAGCGGATCGAGCTCGACGTCGAGTACGTCGAGCGCCGCACCGCCGCCCTCGACGCCCGCATCCTCGCCAAGACCGCCTGGCTCCTCGTAACCGGTCACGGGCTGGCGCCGGACTAGGGTTTCGCCATGGCCGAGAAGCCGAAAGTCACCCTGCGCCCCTTCGAGCCCGGCGACGCCGCCGCCGTTCACCGCTGGTTCAACAACCCCGAGGCGACCGCCTCGCTGATGGAGCAGCGCGATGGGTTCTCCCTGGAGGAAGCGCAGGCGTGGGTCGGGCGGGCGATGGAGGACGCCGGCGAGGACCGCAAGTACGCGATCGTGGTCGAGGGCTTCGCCGAGCCGGTCGGCTTCACGGCGCTCTACGGGCTCTTCCGGCAGACCGCACCGGAGCTGGGGGCGCTGATCGGCGACGACGTGCGGGGCATGGGGGTGGGCCGCCGCGCCGAGGCCCTCACCCTCGCCAAGGCCTTCGACGAGTTCGGTGCCCATCGCGTCTACGGACGTATCCCGGCTCGCAACGAGGTTGCCAAGAAGACCGTCGCCGGCCTCGGCTGGAAGCACGAGGGAACGATGCGCGGCCACCTGCGCCGAGAGGGCCTTCCCGCCGACGACTGCGAGGTCTGGGGCGTGCTGCCCGACGAGTTCCGCGCCGCCGCCGCCGACTTGGTCTCGTGAGCGAGCCGACCGCCACGGCCGAGCTGATCGCAGACCGGGGCGAGGCCGCGGCAGGCGAGGAGTTCTTCCGCTCGCGCCCGTTCCTCGCTGCCGAAGGCGTCACCCACACCCTGCGGATCGCGTCCGAGGGCGGCGAGCTGGTGGCGCCGCTGATCGTGCGCGAGATCGGCGTCGGCCCCGAGCGCGACGCGATCTCGCCCTATGGCTATCCCGGCATCGCCGCCTCCTTGCGCGCATCCGACATCGACCACGCTGGAGTGGGGTCAATGCCGGATGCGCCGCTCGACCCGGCGGCGGTCGACTACTCCGCCACGGGTCTCGTCTCCGTCTTCATCCGCCACACGCTCGGTGAGCCACCCCTCGCGGGTGCCAGCGCGCGCAACGTCGTCCAGATCGCCGACCCCGGCTTGCCGCCGAAGAGCCGCCCGAGCGACCGCAACCAGATCAACAAGAATCTCCGTCGCGGCTACGGGCTCCGCATCGTCCCCGGCCCCGAGACGACCGCCGACGACCGCGCTGGCTTCCTCGTCGCCTACGAGCAGACGATGCGCCGCACCGGCGCCGCCGAGCGCTACTTCTTTCCCGCGGCCTACTTCGACCGCGTCCTCGAGTCCGATCGCACCTGGCTCGCCCTCGCCCACGCTCCCGGCGGAGAGACCGCCGCGGCTTCGCTCGCCGTCCGCAGCGACGGCTTCCTCCACTACTACCTCAGCGGCAGCGCCGACTCCCACCTGCGCGACTCGCCGATGAAGAACGTCCTCGCCGGCCTGGTCGAGCTCGCGGTCGAGCAGGGCCTGCCGCTCAACCTCGGCGGCGGCATCGCCCCCGGCGACAGGCTGGAGGAGTTCAAGCGCGGCTTCGCCAACCGCGAGCAGCCGTGGCACACCTCGGAGATCATCTGCAACGCGGCCGCCTACGCGCACCTCTCCGCCGGCCATGAAGCCGCCGGCTTCTTCCCCGCCTACCGCGCTAGTTGATCGCCGGTTCCAGCGGGGTGGGCGCCACCGGGTTGAACGTGTTGACCGGCTCGCCGCCGTATTTGCCCCAGGTCTCTTTGGCGAAGGCCCTGATCGCGTCGAGCGTGATCGCGCCTTTGTACTCGTTGCAGCCGAGCACGTTCGTCCAAGTCGTCGCCGCCACTTCGTAAGGCATGTCCTCGTTCGGGAAGATCAGCGTCCCACCCCACATCGTTTCGTAGAGGCCGATCAGTTCCTCCTGCTCACCCTCGGGCAGGTCGGGGCTGTACTGGATCGTCAGCCGCCCGTGCTCGAGCGAGTGGACCACGGCGGTCTCCTTCGGCATTTCGCTGTAGGCGCCGTCGGCCTGGGCGGTTTCGGAGTGGGTACCGGAGGTCGCAGGATTCGTCCCGTATGTCGGTCCCGTGGCGGTCGGCGGAATGTGGTTGTGGCCCTCGTCTTTGAGAAGCAGTCGCAGGTCGCAGTCGGCCTTCTTTGCCGCCTCTTTTACGCCGGTGACCTCGGCGACGGCAACCTCGGTGCCGGATCGCTTGTCCGGCTGGACGCCGAACGTTTCGCCGGTGCCGACGTCGATGTGCGCCTCGCCGCCGTCGTTCTCGCCGGCGGAGGAGGCGATGGCGAAGACGATCCCGACGAGCACGGCCAAGCCGATCACGCCGGCCACGCCGTAGCCCGCCATCAGGCGCCGTCGCTCCGACGAGGCCTGTTCCTTCTCGCGTTCCTGCCGGGCCCGGCGGAGCGCCTCTCTCTCTTCCTCCCTGCGATTTGCCATCAGACCCGGCTTATTTTAGTCAGAGAGACTTCGCCAAGTCGCTCGTCTCGCCCCGGCGTCTCTCCCAGGGGCGCGCAGCGCGCAGCGCCCCGAGCACCGCCCGCGTCGCCGGTGCCCGGTTGAGCGCGTAGAAGTGGATGCCGGGAGCACCCGCGACGAGCAGCTCCGCGCACTGCTGGGCGGCATAGGCGACGCCGAGCTCGAACTCCGCCAGGTCGTCGCCCCCGGCCGCGTGGAAGGCCTCCTCCAGGCGGGGGGGGATCGAGGCGTCGCAGAGCTCGCAGATCCGCTTCGTCTGCGCGAAGCTCGCGACGGGAATCACCCCGGCCAGGATCGGGACCTCGACCCCAGCCGCGCGCGCGGCGGCGACGAAGTCGAAGTAGACCTGGTTGTCGAAGAAGAGCTGGGTGATCAGGAACGACGCCCCGGACTCCACCTTCGTCTTCAGGTAGGCGAGGTCGGTCTCGAGGTCGGGCGCCTCGGGGTGAACCTCAGGGAAGCAGGCACCGCCGACCGTGAAGTCCCACCCCTCTGAGATGAAGGCGGCCAGCTCGGCCGCGCTCGCCAGCCCGCCATCGGGCTGGACGAAGTCCGCTTGGCCCCGGGGCGGGTCGCCGCGCAGCGCGAAGACGTTCTCGATCCTCGCCTCGGCGATCCGGTCCAGCGTCGCTGCCAGGCCCTCGCGCGTCTCGCCGACGCAGCTGAGGTGCGCCATGGTCTCGAAGCCCAGCTCCTCCTTGAGGGCGCGGGTGATCTCCACGGTCCCCTCGCGCGTCGAGCCGCCGGCTCCGTAGGTGACTGAGACGAAGTCGGGAGTGAGCTCGCGCAGCGAGCGGGCGGTCTCGAAGAGCCCTGCGGTCGCCTCCTCCGATCTCGGTGGGAAGAACTCGACCGAGAAGGTCGGCCCTTTGGAGGCGATGATCTCGTCTATACGCACGGGGCGGAGGTTAACCGGCAGGCCGATCTGGGGCCGGGGGAACGGCATTTCCCCGGACTTTGCGGAAACGTATTCGTCGCCCCTCTGGCGCCCCCGGGCGGCGCGCGCTAAGTTCGTTTTGCGACTGGGAGGGACGGGGTCCGTTGAAGCCCACCGGACACCGCCTCGAAGGTGGCGCAACGAGCTTCAGGCGCGAAGGCTACGCGCCGGCAGGCAACCGAGCGTCATCACCGGTCGCGTTTTTTGTGGGTTGGCGCAGAAGATCTGTCTGGAGGAGCTCCTAGCTTGGGATCCGTCATCGAGCTTCCTGCCCTCGATGACCGCGCGCCGGGGCGCACTTAGGGAGCAGGGCGTTGTCGAGCCCCGTGGGTAACGCCGACGACTAGCCCGCCCGCTCCCCCCTTCGCCGTCTGTGGGAGGATCGCCGCATGGGTGAGGAGATGCGCTACGAGCGGGTTGGGGCAGCGGCTGTGCTCACCATCGACCGACCCGAGCGGCGCAATGCAGTCGACGCGGCGATGGCCGAGCTCTTCCGGCAAGGCCTGCGCGACTTCGAGTCCGACGACGGTGCCCGGGTGCTGGTTCTCACCGGGGCAGGGGGGCAGGCGTTCTGCGCCGGGGCGGACCTCAAGGCGATGAACCTCGACGTCACCCATCCCGACGGGCCGATGGGCCCGACTCGTCTCACCCCCTCCAAGCCGGCGATCGCCGCGGTCGACGGCTGGTGCCTCGCCGGCGGGGTCGAGCTGGCGCTCTGGTGCGACATGCGCATCGCCACCCCACGATCGACCTTCGGTCTCTTCGAGCGCCGCTGGGGAGTCCCACTCATCGACGGCGGCACCCAGCGCCTGCCCCGCATAGTCGGCATGGGCCGGGCGCTGGAGCTGATCCTCACCGGCCGTCCCGTCGAGGCCGAGGAGGCGCACCGGATCGGCCTGGTCAACGAGGTGGTCGAGCCCGGAAGGCACCTCGAACGAGCCCTGGAGCTGGCCGAGCGCATAGCCGGCTTCCCCCAGGAGACGATGCTGGCAGACCGCCGCGCCGCAATAGAGGGCTTCGGACAGCCCCTCTCCGCCGGCCTCGCCCTCGAGCGCCGCCTAGGCAACGAGGTCCTCGACGTAGCCGTAAAAGGAGCTTCTCGCTTCGCTGCCGGCGAGGGCCGCCACGGCGACGGCGTCTGAGCAGGAGGTCCGGGGAGGGGCGAAACGTCTTGTACTTTTTCGCGATTTCGGCTCGAGCGTCCAGCAATCACCGCCCCTCGAAAAAGTTAAGTGAAGCCCCTCCCCGGACCTCCTGCCCGCACTACCTCCCCCGCGTCACCCGCCGCATCTCGTCCTCTGCTTCCTCCGGCCCGAGGTAGGGCATCAGCACGGCGAAGACGAGGTCGGGCAGGATCCGCCGCAGCTCGGGCCCCCGCCCGGCGCGGATCTCGTCGAAGATCATCGAGGTCGCGCCGCCAATCGCGAAGCGGGCGGTGTCGGCCGGCAGCTCCTCGCTCTGGCTGGAGTACTCGCGACCCTCTTCGAGGAACGGGGTGAAGCGGGCGAGCGCGGCCCGGTAGCGCGCTCGCGCCCCGTCGCCGGCGGCGGTCACCTCGACCATCGCCATCCGGGCGATGTCGGCCTCGGCGGCGAGCAGCTCGACCAAGGCGCCGAGGCCGGCGGCGATCCGCTCGGGCCAGGGCTCGCCGGCGGCCGACTCGAAGGCGCTGGTGACGTGGGCGACGAGGACGTCGATCACGGCGTCGTAGGCCTCGAGGAAGCAGGCGGCCTTGTCGTCGAACATCTCGTAGAAGGTGGCCCTGGAGACGCCGGCGACCTCGATCACGTCTGTGACCGTGGTCGCCTCGTAGCCCTTGGCCGCGGCGACGCGGACCATCGCCTCGAGCAGCCGCTCGCGCTGGGAGCGAACCACGTAGGCGCGGGGCAAGCCATGACGACCACTCGGCAAGCGCTCTGGATTCGAAGTCGATGACGAATCCATGCAGTCAGCGTAGGGCAGCGACGGCGGAGTGTCCAACGTGTTTCACAGCCGATCGCCCAGCGCCTCCGAAACGTCCAACCGCCTCCTCTCAATGCCTACACTGCGGAAATGAAGATCGGGATAGTCGGTCTCGGATACGTCGGCCTGCCGTTGGCTGTGGCTTTCGCCGAGGCCGGAGACGAGGTCGTCGGGTTCGACACCGACGGGCGCAGGGTCGAGGGCCTGAACGCCGGCCGCAGCCACGTCGAGGACATCCCCGACGCCACGCTCGCCCCCCTGCTCGAGCGCCTCCGGGCCACCACCAACCAGGCGGATCTCGCCTCATGCGAAGCGATCGTGATCTGCGTCCCCACGCCGCTGACGGGCTCGCGCGAGCCCGACCTCACCTACATGCTCGAATCGGCGACGGCGCTGTCGGGGGTTCTCCAGCCGGAGCAATTGGTCGTGCTCGAGTCGACGACCTACCCCGGCACCACCCGCGAGCGGCTGCTGCCGATCCTCGAGGAGTCAGGGCTCTCCGCCGGCCGGGACTTCAACCTCGCCTTCTCTCCGGAGCGGATCGACCCCGGTCGCACCGACTACACCGTCCGCACCACGCCGAAGCTCGTCGGCGGTCTCACGCCGGCGTGCTCGACTCGCGCCGAGGCTCTCTACTCGCGAATCTGCAATGAGGTCGTGGTCCTCTCGACGCCGGAGGCGGCGGAGCTCTCGAAGCTGCTGGAGAACATCTTCCGCTCGGTCAACATCGCCCTCGTCAACGAGCTGGCGCAGCTCTGCGACCGGCTCGAGATCGACGTCTGGGAGGTGATCGACGCAGCCTCGACCAAGCCCTTCGGCTTCATGCGCTTCGATCCCGGCCCGGGGATGGGCGGGCACTGCCTTCCCGTCGACCCGTTCTACCTCGCCTTCAAGGCCCGCGAGCACGACTTCTACCCGGAGTTCATCGAGCTCGCGGGCAAGGTCAACCAGACCCAGCCGGCCTTCTGCGTGGAGCGGATCGCGCGCGCCCTCAACCAGGCGGGCAAGCCGGTCATGGACTCGAAGGTCCTCCTCCTCGGTGTCAGCTACAAGGCCGGGGTGGGCGACATCCGCGAGTCGCCGGCGCTGACGATCGCCAAGCGCCTGGTCAGCCTCGGCGCCGACGTCTCCTACCACGACCCGCACGTCCCCCACCTCACCGACCTCGGCCTCGACTCGGTCGACCTGGCCGAGGGGCTCGCCACCGCCGACCTGGCAGCCATAGTCACGGCCCATCCCAGCCTCGACTACGAGGACGTGGTGTCCGCCGCCTCGCTGGTGGTCGATTTCCGCGGCGTAACCCGGGGAATCGAGGCGGAGAACCTGGTCAGGTTGTAGAGCCTGACTCGTAACCCCTGCGCTCGCCAATCGCGCACGCGGAGAACCTGGTCAGGCTCTCGCTGCCTGCATCTCCTGCTCGGCGAGCTCGGCGCCGAAGTAGGGCAGCACCGCGAAGTACATGAACTCGGGCAGCAGCTCGCGGAAGCCGTCGTTCGTCCCCGTCGCCAGCCGGGCGTGGACGACCGCGTGGATCCCGGCGACGATGCCCTCCGGCGCGATCGGCGGCGGTGACTCTCCCTCGTCAGCCGAAGCGCGCGCCGAGTCGATGAAATCGGTGATCCGTTTCATCGCCCGCGAGCGTTTCTCGAGCGCCTTGGGCCCTGCCGCATGGACCTCGACGATCAGGGCGCGGCCGAGATCGGGCTCGCCGTCGAGTGCCTGCAGCAGGGCACCAAGGCCTGCGCGCAACTTCCCCTGCCAGGTCTTCTCGGTGGCTGCGGCCGCCTGCACCATCCCTTCCAGCCGCGCCACGCCGAAGTCGAAAGCCTCCAGGTAACAGGCGTCCTTGTCGGGGAAGAGGTCATAGAAGGCCTGCCTGTAGAGCCCGGTCGAGTCGAGGACCGTGCGCACGGACGTGGCGTCGTAGCCGTTCGACCCGACCGAGTGGAGCATCCCCTCCAGGATCCTTTCGCGCTTCGGTGAAATCACCAGCTTGAGTGTGGAAGCGTGGGGAGGCCCTTGCCCCATCGCGCCGGCCTCCTCAGCCCCTGCCAGGACCTTGGTTGCGGCCTGCTCTCCCATTTCGAATCCTTTCTCTTCTCGATCAAGGGAATCGCTTGTCTGGGCCTCGGTACTGTAACGGTATTCGGCCGATACGTCCAGCTTGGAATGAGGAACTGCTGTGGGTACCCTGGCTTTCGTGGCCGAACGCGCTCCTCAGGCGACCAGGATGCCACCGGGACGGCATCCGCTGTCCCGGGAGTTCATCACCCAGCATCAACGCGCCCGGATCATCGCTGCCCTTGCCGAGGAGACCGTCGCGAAGGGCTACCGGGCCGTCACCGTCGCCGACATCGTGAGCCGGGCGGGGATCGCCCGCAACACTTTCTACGAGAACTTCTCCTCGAAGGAGGACTGCTTCCTTGCCGCCTCGGAGTACGCGGTCACCGAGGCCCTGCGGCGGGTCGTCGACGCGGCCAGCAAGGTGGACAGCTGGCCCGCCCGAGTCAACGCCGGCCTCGCGGCCTTCCTCCACTACGTCGCCGGCGAGTCGGCGCTCGCTCGCACCTGCATCGTCGAGGCGCTCTCCGCGGGCCCGGCCGCGGTCGAGCGCTACGAGCGCTCGATCCAGGCCTTCGTGCCGCTGTTCCGGATGGGCCGCAAGGTCTCACCGAAGGGCGAGGACCTGCCGGACACCCTGGAGGAGACGATCGTCGGAGGGATCTTCTGGATCCTCTACCAGCGCATCATCATGGGGCAGGCCGAGAAGATCGAGGATCTGCTGCCGGAGCTGGTGGAGTTCTCGCTCACTCCCTATCTCGGCGCCGAGGCGGCCAAGCGGACATCGGCCGAAGCGCCCACGACGACAGGCTGAGCCAATGGCGGGGATCGGGGGACCCGTGCGCTAGTGCTCGACGTAGAGACACGCGAGCGCACCGCCGGGCCCGAGCGCGAGCGCATTCTCGCTGCGCTGGTCGAGATCGCCGCCGAGCGCGGTTACGCCGAGACCACAGTCGAGACGATCCTCGAGAGCGCCGGTCTCGACCGGCCCGCCTTCGACCGGCATTTCCGCAGCAAGTACGACTGCTTCCTCACTGCCTGGCAGGAGATGAACGAGACCTGCATGCAGACGATGCTGGCGGCCTACAACAGTCACGAGCGCTGGCCCGACAAGTTGCGCGCGGTCGCCTGCGAGGTGGTCGAATCGCTGCGCGACGATCCCACCCGAGCCACCTTCTCGGTCGAGGTGCTGGCGGCCGGTGACGCCGCCCGCGCCCGCCGCGACATGACGATGCGGGTGATCGCCTCCCTGATCGACGCCGGCCGCAACGAGATGGAGGACCCCGAGTCCGTTCCGCACACGACCGCGGAGGCGCTGGCGGGGTCGGCCTACGGGCAGGTCTACTCGAGGATCGTGCAGGGTCGCGGCGACGAGCTGCCCGCCTTGGTGCCGCAGCTGATGTCGGCCGCCGTGATGCCCTACCTGGGCCTCGAGGCCGCGATGGCCGAGCTGGGCAGGGGGTTCGACCCTCCAGCGCGATATCGTCGGGACGTGGCCAAGCGCACCCCCACGCCCAAGTCCGACAGTGCTACGAGCGCCGACGACTACCCGCCCGAGCTCTCGCGCCTGCCGCCGGGGCGGCACGGCCTGCCACGGGAGTTCGTCGTCCACAACCAGCGCGAGCGCCTCGTCGCCGGCATCGCGGAGGCGATTGCCGAAAACGGCTACTCCGGCACGACGATCGCCCATATCACCAGGCACGCCGCCGTTTCCCGCCGCACCTTCTACGAGCACTTCTCCAGCAAGGACGAGTGCTTCGTCGCCGCCTACGACATGGTGATGGCAGAGCTGATCGAGCGTGTCTCGGACGGCTTCGAGGGGGCCGAGGACTGGCCGCACGCCGTGCGCGCCGGGATCGCGGCGATGCTCGCCTTCCTCGCCTCCGAGCCCCACCTCGCCCGCCTCTGCATGGTCGAGGCCCTGGTCGCCGGCCCGGTCGTCGTCGAGCGCTACGACGCTGCGATCAAAAACTTCGTCCCTTACTTCCAGAGCGGTCGCGAGGGCCGTCCGCCCGAGGTCCTCGCCCGCCTTTCGCCGACCACCGAGGAGGCCCTGGTGGGAGGCATGGTCTCGCTGATCTCTCGCCGCATCATCGCCGACAGGACGGAGGAGCTGGAAGAGCTCCTCCCCGACTTGGTCGAGTTCACCCTGACGCCTTACCTGGGCAGCAAGGAAGCCGCCAAGATCGCCCACGAGAAGGACTGAGCTCGGGCGCGCCATGCGCGCGTCACAAGATTGTCCCTTCAGCGACGATTCACGCATCACAGGCGCGGAATCTCCTGCGACAATACGTTTCGTGCTCTACCGGCGCCAAACCCTCCGCGAGCTGATCCGCACCCAGCATGAGGAGTTCACTCTCTACCTGGAGAAGCGCGATGAGGAGTCCCGCAAGCGGGACGAGGAGTTTCGGGAGTTCAACCGCGAGATCCTCCTCCGCAACGAGAAGGTCTACACGGCCGTGATCGCCGAGATGGAGGAAGGCCGGAAGCAGCTCCAGGAAGGGACCAGGCAGATCCAGGCGAACACGCGAGCGGTCCTGAGCGTGCTCGACCGGCTCGACGACGCCGCCTGATTCCGTTGGGTCTGTACGGCTACGCGCCAGGCGTCCGCCCGCCACAGTTCCGACCGGCGGATCTCCTACGCGCCGTTGAGGCTCAGGGCCACGACCATCCCCAACAATCCGGCATGCAGAGCATTGAGATCGGCGATGTCTTGCGGGCGTTCGGCGAGGGCGAGCGTCCCTGTGCCGGTGTCGCCAGCACCGGCGTTGATTCCAAACTCAATTGCGTGCAGTACTGATGGGCGATGCTGCCGCTTGTAGGTGGCGAGTACGCGACGCTTTTCCACCCACATCGAAAGACCTGGCCAAATGCCGACCGGCTGGACTGTTGCGAGCAACGTCCCAACCACAGCGGCTGCATCTCTGCATAGCTCACTCGCCTCGCGAATCTGATGGTCCTTGGTGACGCTGTGCAGATAACTACCGACAGCGCTACCCGCCCTGCGGGATATGCCCTGAGGAATGCCAAGGGAAAGAAGAACAAGCGCGGCACCGAAAATCGCCATGGCGATGGTGGCAATCTCTGGCAAATGGACCCCCGCGATCAAAACCCCAAGCGGCAGCGTTGCGACGCCGAGCATCCCCCAGTGGACCTTTTGCCCCCTGCCTCCCTTGACCCTTCCCAGCCTCAGATCGCCCACCTCCACGTTCGTCACGTTCCCTCCTTGCGGAGTGAGGCATTGGCATCGCGCATCCCGGCGCGATTGAGGTCGGCATCCTCGCGTGCAGCGGCCTCGGCAAGTTCTTTCGAGATCTCCTTCTTCAGGTTTGTATAGCCCTGCAGCAGCTTCCAAACGTCCTCACGGAACTGGAGTTCCCACGGTGCGTGGGTGCGCTGCCGCCAGACGAGATTGGCTCCAGAGAGCCGCGCCATGTGCTTGCTGAGCGTGCCCGAGTTGAGCTCCAGCTCAACCGCAAGCTGCTTCTGCGTAGCAGGCGAATCAATCAGCCGGCGTATGATCCGGTATCGGATCGGATCAGCGATCGCTTGCAGGATGGTGACATCCGAGGTGGAAGCTAGAGTTTCCACATCGGAAGAATTGCAGGTTTTCAGCCCAGTTTCTAGCTGGCCCCTTTTGGTCTGCCTTTTTCAAGGGTCTGATCCTGTGCTGATCGACCGGTCCGCATCCGCTCTGGCAGGTGCGATGGCCTACACCAGGATCTCGGTCTTCACCCCCTTCGCGTCCTCGCACTCACACGGCTCCGGCATAGGGAAGAGGCGGAGGAAGCGCTTGACCAGTTTCTTGCCGCCTTTGATCTCGATCGCGTCGGAGGCGAAGGCCTCGTCGAAGGGGAGCTGGCCGGTGAGGATCGCGGCGAGGGTGGCGGCGTCCGGCGCGGCAATCGTGGCCTCCGGGTCCTCGGCTGGGCCGCGTGCCAGGTCGAGCTCCCCTCCGCCGACGCCGACGCGGAAGCTCTCCTCGCCGATCCGCAGCTCGTAGGCCGCCTCCAGGTCGGTGGCCGCCTCGGGATCGAAGAGCGAGCGCAGGGCCAGGACGATCGAGTCGGTGCCTATCTCGCGCGCATCGGGCGGGATCGGCGAGCGGGCCCCCCAGGCGCCCAGCTCGGTCACGATCGGCTCCAGCTCGCGGCCCCACTCGGTCAGCTCGTAGACGGTCGAGCCGTACGGCGGGGGAAGCTTGCGCTTGCGCACGACCGTCGCCTGCTCGAGGTCGCGGAGGCGCTCTGTCAGGATGTTGGGGCTGGCATGCGGCAGGCCGGCGCGCAGGTCCGTGAAGCGCTTCGGGCCGAGCAGGAGCTCGCGTATGACCAGCAGCGACCAGCGCTCTCCGACGACGTCCAGGGCGTGAGCGAAGCGGCAAGCCTCGCCGTAGGTGCGCTTGCTGGCCATGGGCGAATGTTAAGCGCAGTGATACAAATTTGCAACTGGGTAGTTGTTTTTCTGAACTCTTTGCTAGGGTGCGACAAGCCGGGCAAGCGATGACGAAGGAGGTCGGGCGATGACCGCCGAGACCGCAAGCAGCACACCAATCGAGGGGGTCGACGACCGCAAGCGCTGGCTCGCGCTGTACGTCCTCTGCGCGGGGATGCTGATGATCGTCCTCGACGTGACCATCGTCAACGTCGCCCTGCCGACGATCCAGGACAGCCTCGGCTTCTCCCAGAGCGGCCTCGCCTGGGTGGTCAACGCCTACCTGATCCCCTTCGGCGGCCTGCTGCTGCTGGCCGGCCGTCTCGGCGACCTGCTCGGGCAGCGGCGCATGTTCCTGATCGGCCTCGGCGTGTTCACCGCGGCCTCGCTTCTGTGCGCCGTCGCCGAGAACCAGGCGATGCTGATCGGCGGCCGCTTCTTCGCCGGCGTCGGCGGGGCGATCGCCTCGGCCGTGATCCTCGGCATGATCGTGACCCTGTTCCCCGAGCCGCGCGAGCAGGCGAAAGCGATCGGCGTCTACGGCTTCGTCGCCTCGGCCGGCGGCTCGATCGGCCTGCTCCTTGGCGGCGCCCTGACCCAGGCGATCAGCTGGCACTGGATCTTCATCATCAACCTGCCGATCGGGGTCGCCACCGCCTACGGCGCGATGCGCCTGGTCGAGGGGAGGCCCGGGATCGGCTTCAAGGCCGGCGCCGACATCCCCGGCGCGGCGCTGATCACCAGCTCGCTGATGCTTGGGGTCTACACCATCCTCGGCATCAGCGAGCACGGCTGGGGCTCGGCCCAGACGCTCGTGCTGAGCGCGATCTCGTTCGTCCTCGGTGCCGCTTTCGTCATCCGCCAGGCGCGGATCGAGAACCCGCTGATGCCGCTGCGGCTCTTCCGCTCGCGCAACGTCGCCGGGGCCAACACGATCCAGGCGCTGCTCGTCGCCGGCATGTTCGGGATGTTCTTCCTCGGCGCCCTCTACCTGCAGCGGATCCTCGGCTACGACGCGCTCGAGGTCGGGCTCGCCTTCCTGCCGGCGACGATCGTGATGGGCACGCTCTCGCTCGGCTTCTCGGAAAAGCTGATCATGCGCTTCGGCCCGAAGACGACCCTGATCCCCGGCGTGATCATGGTCGGCATCGGGCTGCTGCTCTTCGCCCGCACGCCGGTCGAGGGCGACTACCTGGCCGACCTGCTGGCGCCGATGCTGATGGTCGGCCTCGGCGTCGGCACCGCCTTCCCGGCGTTGATGACGCTGGCGATGTCGGGCGCGACCCCGGAGGACTCGGGCCTCGCCTCCGGCCTGGTCAACACCAGCATGCAGGTGGGCGGCGCGATCGGCCTGGCGGTGCTGGCGACGCTGGCGACCGAGCGCACCGACGCCCAGCTCGCAGACGGCGCCGGGCAGCTGGCGGCGCTCAACTCCGGCTACCACCTCGCCTACGTCGTCGGCGCGATCCTGGTCGCGATCGCCACCGTGATCGCGGCGACGGTGCTGAAGCCGGTGCCGATGCCCTCCCCCGAGGAGATGGCGGCACAGGCCGAGCGACCGGACGAGCGCGAGCCCGCCTACTCGGAGGCCTGAGCCAGGCGACGCTCGAGGAAGCGGCGCTCGACCGGGTTGGCGGTCAGCTCGAGCGCGAGGCGGTAGGACTCCGCCGCCTCGCCGAGCCGGCCGAGCCGGCGCAGCAGGTCGGCGCGGGCGGCGTGCAGCGGCTGGTAGCCGTCGAGGCCCTCGATCGCCTCGATCAGCTCGAGGCCCTGCTCCGGTCCCTCGCTCATCGCCACGGCGATGGCGCGGTTGAGCTCGATCACGGGGCTCGGCGCGATCTCCATGTGCCAGGCGTAGAGCCGGGCGATCAGCGCCCAGTCGGTCTCCGCCGCGCCGGCCGCTTCGGCGTGCACCGCCGCGATCCGGGCCTGGAGCGTGTAGGGGCCGCCGGGCCCGGCGGCCGCCGCCTCGCGCGAGAGCTCCGTGCCCTCGGCGATCCGCTCGCGGTTCCAGAGCGAGCGGTCCTGGTCCTCGAGCAGCACCGCTTCGCCGCGCTCGTCGACCCGCGCTTCCCGCCGCGCGTCGGTGAGCAGCATCAGCGCCAGCAGCCCCCGCGCCTCGGGCTCGCGCGGCAGCATCGCGACCAGGATGCGGCCGAGGCGGATTGCCTCCTCGCTCAGCTCGACCCGGACCAGCTCCTCGCTGCTCGACGCCAGGTAGCCCTCGTTGAAGACCAGGTAGAGGGTCGCCAGGACCGCCGGCAGCCGCTCGGGCATCTGCTCGGCGCCGGGGACCTCGTAGGGGATGTTGTTGGCGGCGATCTTGCGCTTGGCGCGGACCAGCCGCTGCGCCATCGCGCTCTCCCCGGTGAGGAAGGCACGGGCGATCTCGGCCGTGGTGAGGCCGCCGAGGCTGCGCAGGGTGAGCGCGACCCGCGCCTCGATCGCCAGGGCCGGGTGGCAGCAGGTGAAGATCAGGCGCAGGCGGTCGTCCTTGATCTCCCCCACCAGCTCACCGGGGCTCGGCCCGGGCTCGGCATGCAGCGCTTCCAGCCGCCCCAGCGCCGCCACCTTGTCGCGCAGGACGCCGGCGCGCCGCAGGCGGTCGATCGCCCGGTTGCGCGCGACCTGCGTGATCCAGGCGCCCGGGTTGTCAGGGACCCCCTCCGCCGGCCAGCGCTCGAGGGCGACGACGAAGGCCTCCTGTACGACCTCTTCGGCGAGGTCGAAGTCGCCGGTGACGCGGATCAGCGTCGCGACCGCACGCCCCGACTCGTGCCGGAAGGTTCGGTCGACGACGCTGTCGCCGGTCGCGGCTACGAGCGCTCCGCCTTTTCCAGCAGTTCCTTGCCGTCCTTGACCATCGGGCGGATTTCGACGTGGCCGCTCTTCAGCGGGATTTTCTTCGCCCAGGCCAGGGCGTCGTCGAGGCTCTCCACCTCGATGATCCAGAAGCCCGCCAGCTGCTCCTTGGTCTCGGCGAAAGGGCCGTCAGTTACGAGCGGCTCGCTATCGCCGTAGTGCACGGTCGTCCCGGTGGCGCGCTCCTGCAGGCCGGCACCGGTGACCATCGCGCCGGCTTCGCTCAGCTCGGCGTTGAACTGTCCCATCTCGGAGAGGTTGCGCTTCACCTCCTCGGGGGTGACGTCCTCCCAGCTGCGCTCCTCGCTGATCAGGGCAAGCATGAATTGCATCGTGGTCCTCCTGTCTCGTGAGCGACGCCGGTCGCCGCTCTCACCCTAACGACGAACGGGAGCTGCTCAGGTCGACAGGGCGGCTGCGATCTGGGGCGGGTCTTCGATCTGGGGATAGTGGGCGAGCTCGGGAAGCTCGGTCACCGGGACGGTGGGGCGGAGCTCGCGCATCGCTGCCAGCACCTCGGTCGTCGCCACCCGGTCGAGCAGGCCCCAGGCGAGGCGGAGGTCGCCGCGCCACTCGCGGATCGCGCCGTGCCAGCGCTCGGCGTACGTTTCGCGCTGGTCCATGTAGGAGATCAGCCGGTGGCCGAGGGTGCGGCCGCCGTGGTGGCAGAGGAGCGACCACTGGTCGGCCGCCTCCTCCTCGCCCAGCGGGTGCGCGGCGGAGAAGACCGAGCCGAACTGCTGGCGGAAGACGCGCTCGCTGGAGAGTCGCGCGAAGAGCGGGCCGAAGCGGCTGCGCAGGATCCGCTGGCCGAGGATCGGGCTCGCCCGTTCCAGCACCATGCTGCCGTTGAAGAGCAGGATGCCGGCGACGTCCATCTCCAGCTTCCCTTCCAGGTCGCGCGCCATCAGCTCGTTGGCGACAGAGGTGCCCATGTCGTGAGCGACGACGAAGACAGGCTGCCCGCCGGCGTGGCGGCGCACAAGCTCTTCGGTCAGGTCCGCCTGCCAGAAGAGGCTGTAGTCGTGCGCGCGGGGCTTCTCGGAGAGGCCGAAGCCGAGGAAGTCGAAGGCGAGCACGTTGCGCCCGGGCAGCTCCTCGAGCAGCAACCGCCAGTCGTATGAGCTGGAGGGGAAGCCGTGCAGGAGGACCAGCAGCGGGCCGTCTCCCTCCTGGCGGAAGGTGTGTATCGAGCGATCGCGGAACCGGGTCGCCTCACCTCGCTCCTGCCAGCGGCGCACCCGCTCGGTCAGCGCCATCTCAGCGGCCCGCTCCCATGCCCGGCATGATCTCATCGCGATGGCAGACGACGTCCCGAGCCGGGTCAGCGCCGCCTGCGCCTGGGTGGCGGGACGGGCCCGCTCGGTGGAGATCGCCGAGGACGAGATCGAGGCATACGCTGCGACCCTGCCGCCGCTGGCGGAGCTGCCCCCGCTGGACCCGGCGACGCATCTGGTCGAGGGAGGGCGCGAGGCCCGCGTTGCCTTCGTCGTCTGCCTCGACGCGATCAACTTCGGCTCGGGCTGGTGGCCGACGATCCGCAAGCGCCCCGGTCACAGTGGCTACTTCACGATCGCGGCGAGCTTGACGGAGCGCTTCCGTGGGGACGGCCCTTGGTCGCCGCTCGAGCTGACGCGGCTCGAGCCGAGCATCCTCGCCGCGGTCCTCGGCCAGGACCCCGGCCACCCGCTGATGGCCCAGTACGCGTCCTCGCTGCGCGACGTCGGCGCGCGCGTCCTCGCCGACCACGGCGGCAGCTTCGTGTCGCTGGTCGACGCGTCGCGCCGCTCGGCGGTCGCGCTCGCCGGCCTGCTGGCCGGGTGGGACGCCTTCGCCGACGTTTCGACCTACGACGGCCGGCCCGTCCCCTTCTTCAAGCGGGCCCAGATCGCTGCCGCGGACGTCAACCGCAGCGGCATCGCCGACCTCGACGGGGAAGAGCGGCTCACCGCGTTCGCGGACAACCTGGTCCCGCACGTGCTCCGCCTTGACGGGATCCTGCGACTGGACCCTGGGCTGGAGGGCGCGATCGACAGCGAGGAGCTGCTCGAGCACGGCTCTCCCGAGGAGGTTGAGCTGCGCGCCTGCGCCGTGCACGCGGTCGAGCTGCTCGCCGCCGCTACGGGCGGTCGCCTCTGCCCGGCCGAGGTTGACGCCGCCCTCTGGAACCGCGGCGCCGAGCCCCGCTACAAGTCGGCCCCCCGCCCCCGCTCGCGCAACACCGCCTACTAGTAGTAGCCCACCGCCCCGGGGTGCAACGTCTTTGGGGCCTATTTCGCACCCAAAACGTTTCACCCGGGCGGAGATGGGGTCAGCCGGCAGCTTCGGCGCGCTTGAGGCCGCCGTTGGCCCAGAGGGCGAAGAGGACCGGTAGGGCGAAGGCGATCGCGAAGGCGATCGCGATCGCGGCCGGTTCGCCGGCGATGAAGCCGCGCCCGGTCTCGAGCAGGGCGGTGACCGGGTTGACCGAGGCGACGGCGTGGATCCAGCCGCTGAGCAGGCTGAGCGGGACGTAGACCGGCGTCAGGAAGAGGATGAGGAAGACGGGGAACTGCATCAGCGGGCCGCCCTGGATCGAACGCACGCGCATCGCCACCCCGGCCGCCCACAGCGTCGCCGCCACGTTGGTCAGCACGGCGAGCCCGAAGAGCCCGAAGAGGTCGACGCCGCCGCCGCCCACCTCCATCCCCACGGCCAGCGCGATCGCAGTGAGGATCGTCCAGGTGATCAGGGCCCGGGTCAGGGCGGCGAGCGCGTACCCGGCGATTATCCCCCGGCGGTTGCTCGCGGCGAGCAGGTAGCGGTTGGCGAAGCCGAGCTCGAAGTCGCGGGCCATCGCAAAGCCGGTGAAGACGCCGCCGAAGGCGGCCGACTGGAGCAGGACGAAGACGAACTGGAACGCCGTGTAGCCGCTGGGGAAGTCGAAGCCCGGGGCGCCTGAGATCGCCGAGAGGCCGCCGGCGAAGGCGACGAAGAAGAAGAGCGGGAAGGCGATCGCCGGGATGAAGAAGGCCGGGTTGGAGAGGAAGTTGTGAACGCTGCGCCAGGCGACCGCAAGAGCGACGTCGCGGAAACGGGCGACACGGGGGCCGGCTGTCGCGGGTCCGCTCACGTTCGCACCAGCCTCGTCTTCAGGGCGCTGGTCGCGGCCAGCATGCCGACCGCCAGCACCGCGGCCGCGATCCCGAACCCGAGCGCCAGCGAATCCGGCTCCCAGCCTTCGAAGAGGAGCGAGCGGAACGCCTCGAGCAGGTAGGTGACCGGGTTCGCCGTGGCCACCTGGCGGAACCAGTCAGCCTGAATCAGGTCGAGCGGCAGCGCCATCGCGGAGATGAAGAGAAAGACGAAGAAGACCGGGAAGAGGCTCTGGACGGCCTCGCCCGAGCCGGTTCGCAGCGCCGCGAAGAGGCCGATCGAGCCGAAGGCGATCGTCACCGAGACCGAGAGGGCGACGATGACGAGGGCCCCGGCGAACCCGGTGACCAGCTCCGCCCCGGCGAGGAGGCCGACGATGAGGTAGGTGGCCGCCTGGATCAGCCCCAGCACGACCGCTCCCGCCAGCAGCCCGCTGAGCAGCGCCGTGCCATGCAATGGGGTCAGCGCCAACCGGTCGAGGAAGCCCGTCTCGATGTCGCGGGCGAGGTCGGTGCCCGAGTTCATCACCGAGAAGAGCGCCCCCTGCACGAAGGGCACGGCGAGGGCGAAGGTGAGGTAGGAGTCGGTGGGGAAGCCGGGCAGGCCGGTAGTGCTCTCGAGTCCCCCTGAGTTGACCGCGAGCAGGAACATCGGGAAGACCAGCGCCGGCACGATCTGCGCCGGCTGGCGCATCGTGCGGAGGACCGAGCGCCGGGCGAGCTGCCCGACCTGCGTGCGAAGGCCGCCGCTCACGCCGTGCCGACCGGGTCCGGCTCGGCCTCCGGCTCCTCGCTCTCCCCGGCGCCCTCCAGCGAGCGACCCGTCTTGGCGAGGAAGACGTCGTCGAGCGAGGGCGCGTGCAGCTGCAGGGTCTCGATCGCGATGCCCTCCGAGTCGAGCGCCCGCACCACGTCTGCGAGCTGTGCCTCGCCGCCCTCCAGCCGCGCCGCCGCTGCCCGCGGCGAGGCCCCGGCGTCGGGGCCGAAGCGCTCCAGCACGTCGGCGAGCCGCCTGAGCTCAGCTGCCTCCTGCGGCACGGCTTCGACCGTGGGCCGCCCGATTTCCGCCTTCAGCTCGGCTGGGGTCCCCTCGGCGACGATGCGGCCGTGGTCGATGATCCCGACCCGGGCCGCCAGCGCGTCGGCCTCCTCCAGGTACTGGGTGGTGAGGAAGACCGTGACCCCCTCCTCGACGGCGAGGCGGGCCACCTCCTCCCAGAGCGCCGTGCGGCTCTGGATGTCGAGGCCGGTGGTCGGCTCGTCGAGGAAGAGGATGCGCGGCCGGTGCGCCAGCGCCAGCGCCAGGTCGAGCCGCCGTTTCATCCCGCCCGAGTAGCCGCCCACCCTGCGGTCGGCGGCCTGGGCCAGGCCGACCCGCTCCAGCAGCTCCTGTCCGCGCGCCTGGCGCTCGGCCTTGCCCAGGCCGTGCAGGGCAGTCTGCAGGCGCATGTGCTCGCGGGCGGTCAGCAGCGGGTCGAGGGCCGCCTCCTGCAGCGCCGCCCCGATCGAGGCACGCACCCGCGGACCTTCACGGACGATGTCGAAGCCCGCGACCCGCGCCGTCCCCGCCGTAGGCGGCAGCAACGTGGTCAGCATCAACACCGTGGTCGACTTGCCGGCGCCGTTGGGGCCGAGGAACCCGTAGATCTCACCCGCCTCGACCCGCAGGTCGATCCCGTCGACCGCCCGCGGCCCGTTCTTGAACTCGCGCACGAGCCCTTCGACCTCGATGCCGGTGTCGCCCGGTCCCCGCTCGGCAGTCATCGCCCCGCAGGCTAGACCTTCTGGCCGGCCCACCTGAGCGAAGCGCGAGTTCGAGCAGTTGCTTCGCAAGGCAACTTCCAGGGTTTGATGCCGACTCAGGGCAGTGATAACTTTGTTGGCACTACTCCTAGGCCTTCGGGACTCAGGAGTCTGAGGCCGCCGCAAGGCGGCCTCAGTGTTTCTTGGCTTTGTTCCAGCCTTCGGGCCGATGGATTTGCCCTTTCGCATCGGACAGTTCGGCGGGCAACTGACTGGCTTCAAGTTCCGGAATCCCTATCCGCTTGTACTCAGCGGCGGGGATTCCCTTAGGGGCCAAATGCTCGTTTCTGTGCGTCGAGGGATTGAGCACCACCACGGGCTTCCCAAGGGTTTCTCGAACGTAGCGCACGGGCCAACCCAGGTCGGAATCATTTGAGATTACGGCCGCCTGTTGGTAGCTGTTTTTGAAGCCGTCGACCAGCAAGTGGCTGGCCAGATTCACGTCAGATCCCTTCTCCTCGGTCTTCCAGATTCGGATCCGAGGGATGGGGTCTTCCTTCATGATCAAGAGGCCACTTTTGACGAAGGCAATTCGCGCAAGGCGGGACGTGAATCTCTCGCGAGTCGAAAGACCTTCTCCAACCTTGCCCATCGCTAGAGGAAAGAAGCTCTTGCGGCGATTGAAGAATCCAGGCTCAATCGTCAGCCGATTGACCGTATCCAGAGCGCGAAGATAGACCTGTTGACGAGTTGGAGCGCTCGGATCGTGGGGGACCGCCTTGATCCGTGCAGTGAAGTATTTGACCTCAGTGACTTCGTGGCCTGGCAGCAAGGCATCGGAGAGCGCGACAGGGTCCAGCCAGCGGTACGGGGTATCCCTTACCGCTCGGTAGTAGAGATTCAGTGCGTCGATGTAGACAATGGTCCGCACGAAGCAGACCATATCCAGCTACTTCCCCGGCTTCGCTGCCTCGTGGGGACTCGAGGTTGGCGCATCCGCGATTTCAGCTATGAGCAGCCACCCGCAGCGCTCGATCCTTAGACAGCGGACGCCGCGGCGCGGAACAGGTGCGCGGAGGGGATGCCGATGACCTCGCCTTCGAAGCGCTTCTCGTGGCCGTAGACGACCCAGGTGGTGTCGATTTCGCCGATGTCGAGGTCGAGCCGCAGCTCGTCGGCGTGCTCCTCCACGTGCTCCATGTGGGTCAGGCCCGAGTCGTACCGGCCTTCCAACAGCTCTTCGGCGACGATCGGCTTCGAGGGGACGTCGATGATCTCCTCCCACTGGGAGAGGTCGACGTAGCCCTTGGTCGCGGGGACGATCCCCAGCGAGCGCGGCTTCTCGACGTCGCGGCGGCTGAGCAGGACCAGGTGCTTGGTCGGGAAGATGAAGGTGTCGACGACGAAGATCTCGGTCCAGTACTTCTCGGTGATCTCGTGCACCTTCGGATGGGCGCTGCACTGGACGAGGAAGGAGTTGGGCGTCTCACGGACCATCTCCAGGCCGACGAAGAAGTCGGTGATCAGCTCGATCCCGTAGTCCTCGACCCCCTGGAAGCGCATGTAGTTCTGGACCGCCCGCTCGTGGCAGGTGCCCTCCGGCCCGAGGGTGACGATCGTAACCCCGCCGCTTGCCGTGCTCGCCTCCATCGGCCAGCAAGGCTAGGTGAATAGACAGGAAAGATCAAGCAGTCGTGAGCGACGATCTTCAACGAAGCGCGGCCAGGTTCGCTCGCTCTACCGGCGGGTACCCACCTTCCAGACGCGCGAGCGGTTTCGCGCCCGACCAAGGAGGAGAGAGAAATGGCAACAGAGAGACGCGCAGATGGGGCCGGCCTCTCGCTCGGCGGGATCCTCGTCATCGTCGGCATCGTCCTGATGATCGTCTGGAGCTTCTGGATCGGCCTGATCGTGACCCTGGTCGGCCTGATCGCCTTCGGCGGCTTTGCCAAGGGGAAGTGGTACTGAGCGTCTTCCGCTCGTCGCCGCTGGGGCCGGCTCGACGCTTGACAGGTGACTAAATAGGGCACGTATCCCTTGACAGGGGGTAAGAATTCTGGTTAGATAGCGGCCGCGAACGAGGAATCATCGAGCGCGGCGACCGGGGAGGTCTAGCCATGGAGCAATTTGAAAACGAGGTCATTCGCCCAGCCCTAATCGCAGGGGACGAAGGTGTTATCCGAGACATGGCATTCGAGCGGTGCGTAATCCAAGGCCCCGCCGTCCTCGTCTTGGTCGATGACGTTGCCATGGAGCACAATCGTTTTGACGGCGATAAGGCGGCGATCTTCTGGGAGATCGGGCCGGATCGGCCAGGGGTGATTGGAGCCATCGGCCTCGAAGACTGCCGGTTTGTCGGATGCCGTTTCACGCAGATCGGGATTGCCGGTCCCGCTGACGTGCTGGCGATGTTCTAGGGGTTGCATCGGTGCCTCCTGTAGATCGAGCAAATCCCGTCCGCGCCAAGTCCTCAGAGTCGCGCTACTCCCTCATGGAGTTCATGCGCGAGTTCCCCGATGACGAGGCGTGTCTGCGGTGGCTCTGGCAGACCCGCTACGCAGTCGATGAGGAGGGCAAGCGGGCGTTCTGCCCGAAGTGCGAACTAGACCGGCCCTTTCATCGCGTCAGCGGCCGACCGGCCTGGGATTGCGACTACTGCGGCTATCACCTGCATCCAACCGCAGGGACGATCTTTCACAAGTCCTCGACTTCGTTGCAGCTCTGGTTCTACGCGATGTTCTTGGTTTCCCAGACGCGGTGCGGGATCAGCGCGAAACAGCTCGAGCGCGAGATCGGCGTCACCTACAAGACGGCTTGGAGGATGCTCAATAAGATCCGCAATCAGCTCATGGATGAGCAGGACGGCGAGCCGCTATCGGGCGAAGTAGAGGTAGACGAGACGGCGATGGGCGGCAAGCCTCGCGCCGGCCTTGGCCACATGACTCGCCAAGAAGCGGTGAAGTGGGCCAAAGAAACGAAGACCACGGTCGTCGGCATGGTCGAGCGTGGCGGTCGCATCCGGGCAACGCTGGCCGAGAACCGCGAGCATCGTCCGGTCCGCTCCATCGTCCACCAGCACGTCCTGCCCGAGTCGATCGTCTACACCGATGAGTGGGTCGGCTACCGCAAGCTCGACCAGCACTACGCCGAGCATCCGAAAACCCGATCTCGGCGAATGAGGCGCTCCAGTCGCCGGAACCAGAGCAGGGCGCAGGCGAGGTGGACCAGGCCTTCGTAGTTCTCGGCCTTCTTGTCGTAGCGGATCAGGATCGCCCGGCAGCGCTGCAGCCAGGCGATGGTGCGCTCGACCACCCAGCGGCGGGCAGGGTGGGCCTTGCGGCCGGCGCGGTCGAGTTTCTCCTCGCCGATGCGGCGGATGTGGGGCACGTAGCCCGTTCGCTCGCAGACCTCCTCCGTGGGCCGGTTGTCATAGGCCTTGTCTAGGCAGAGGTGCTGGACGATCCCCTCGGGGCCGGGGCGCTCGATCACGATCCCTTCGATCGTCGCCTCCAGCAGCTTGTGGTCGTTGACGTTGGCGCCGTCGACCGCCAGCGCCAAAGGCCCGCCACCCTGCTCGACCAGTAAGTGCTTCTTGGTCCCCATCTTGGCTCTATCGGTGGGATTGGGGCCTCTCTTGGCGCCGCAGAAGCGGCTCTTCCCCATCACCCCATCTGCGGCCTGCCACTCCCACAGGACTGCGTCCAGCTCCTCGCACTCGGCCACCAGGGCAGCCCAGATCTCAACCAGGACGCCATCGGCGACGAAGCGCTGGAACCAGCCGTGCACGGTGGAGTCCGCCCCGAAGCGGCGCGGCAGCTGGTTCCACTGGCAGCCGGAGCGCATGCGGTGGATGACGCCGTCGATGACGAGGCGCAGGTCGGAGCGGGGCCTGCCTGTCGTGGCGGGCGGATAGCGGCGGGCGAGAATCGGCTCGATCCGCTCCCAGAGCTCGTCGGGGAGCTCCCAGATCGTCGGCAGCGGGCGTTCGGGGGTAGTGTCGGGGACCGGCAAGGCACTCTCCTTTTGCGAGGGATGTGCCTTGCCGTTTCAGTTCAGGGCGACGTAACTCCTGCCGCCTCGGGCGGTTTTCGGATAGTCACTAAGCCTTGGGTTTCGGGTCCCGGTTCTGGCCCCGCAGCGGGCCAGCGACCTTCTCGAAGTCGGAAAGGACGGCCGAGCGCTTCCGAACGGGAATCTTCAGGCCAGTAGGCGTTTTGTCCTTGCGCTTGTCTGATCCTGGCTGCATTGAGGACAGCTTAAGCCAGGATGCCTTCGCGGACTAGTTCTAGGCCGCGATCAATGTCGGCCTGAGTTGGGCCTTCGCGAGAGATATAGACCGTGTGATACGGGATTTCCTCTCCATCCAGGGCTGCTTCATAGCCAGGGAAGCCCTGGGAGAAGAGGCTTAGGCGGATCGCATCATCGGCCCGGTGTCGTCGAAGCACCTCGTCGACGATCACTCGCTGCTCATCCGAGAGACAAGACGAGTCTGCCGGGCGCTTCGCGCGAACCAGGGTGCGCCTATACATGGCAGGTTCGACCGCCCGCATTTCAATGGCTCCACACTCGCCCAGATCCCGCTCCGCGACTAGTTGCTGATCGGCGAATGGGCCGTGTGGAAGCTTGCGGTAGCAAGCGCCCGTGATCGATTCTCCAAGTTCCGCGTGGGCGCTGAAATCGCAGAGGAAGAGTAGCCGCGCGAGCTTCATCCGATCAAAACTCGGATCGTCCGCTGACCTCTCCGCAAGGTAAAGAATTAGGTTGCTGAGCTTTGCGCTCGTATTCATTGAATCGCCTCACAAATTCCCTGCACACAGGGCTTTTTCCTTCTTTGGGGTCGGATTGATCGTAGCCAAGTGGTCAACTGGCTGGATGTCAGACAGAGCGCTTCATATTGATTAGAGGCCCCTGGCGGGAAATGCGTCCGAGGCGATCTCTTTAATGCCGCCCTGCGGTTCCCATTCCTCAATGACGTGACGCTTATGCGCAGGCCCTCCAATGGGGATTGGGGGGCCTGTTCGCGATTCCGTCATGTGCGTTCGGTATGCCTTCCGGCATGACTAACCGATCCGCGTCACCGTCAACTCGCGGCCGCTTCCCCCACGAGCGCCGCCTAACCGAATTGAGGAAACATGGAACCAGTGTTGGACCACCCTAGGAGTTCGCATGTCCCCCGGATGCTCGATATCCGGTGGGAAGATGGTTTCGAAGCATCGCTGGTTCAGGCCATTCCAGATGCTGAAGTCCGCGCCGAAGTCGTGGACCACCTCGAATGGCTGCTTGCTCGACGCGCTGAGGAAAGGTCACGCCCCCTTAACGGCTACAGGGTCTATACGACCAATGCCGCTGCCCGGATGCCGAGTCTGCGCGTCTTCTTCAAACTCGAAGGGGAAGTGGTGGCCTTGTGCTTGATCGAGCGCGCTAGCTCTGGCCCGGCCTGGTGAGACGACAGGAGAGGGCAGCTACTAGGAGGCTCGGGCGCGATTCAGGTTCATCAACAGCAGCCGAGCGCTCATCCCAAGATCTCGCCGCAGGCATTTAAAGATCGGGTCGTTCTCCCAAACCTCGTCCCAATTCGGATTGACGGGAATAGGGCAACGGCCAGGCTTGACGAAGATTAGGAATTCATTCTTGTCCTCTTCGTTCGCTGCCTCGTACCCAGCGTCTTCGATGACCCTTCGGACGTGAGCACCAGTAAACGGACCCTTGTAGGCGTTTCGAGCGTCTCGAATGCGACGCACAAGGCCGCGAGGGTCATCCGCACCGCTCGCTGACACGTCGCGCTGCTTGCCTAGTGAGCGAGCGGAAACGCGTCGTGGTTAGAGGCAGCCGTGGGGACCGAAATCAGTCGTTCCACATGAGACAGCGGCGGCGTGATCCCTTGGAGCTTCAGTCGAAGCTCCCAGAACCAAGATTGGAGGCGAATCCCTAGCGGAGGACTTTTCTTCGTATCCCGATAGGGACGGTCTTCGAGGAAGGACACCACGAGATACCGCATAAGAAGCTCCGTGGCGTCTTGGATCGCCTCGTCCTTGGTCTTGCCTGACCCGGCTATTCCGAACTTGACGCAGTATGCGTAGTACTGGTCCCGGCTTGTTGAGATGAGGGCCGGAGTACCTTCCTCGTCCAGCCACTCGCGGAAATCCGCCTCGGAGAACACCGGCCGCTCCGCAGATGCGGGCGTGTCAGGAGCGTCCATGTGGCTGACATTAGCACCCAGAGTGGTCAATTCGGACCAGGCCTCTAGCAGATGCAACGGACGGAATATCTCGCTTGACCTCATGATTCTTCGGTAAAGCGTCCGTAGCGGACCCCGCCCGGCTCCCAGGCGATCCCCTCGAACAGCTCGCCCGGATCGACTCTGAGCGCCCCAGCCAGCTTGGCGACAGTGTCCACGCGTGGCATTCGCAAGCCCCGCTCTAGCTGGCTGATCTCTGTGCGATGGACCCCGGCTCGATAGCTCGCCTCCTCCTGAGACAACTCTGCGGCCTTCCTGGCGCGAGCGAGATTCTCCCCGAACTTCTCCGCGACAGTCATGGCAATTCCAGACGGTCGAAGTAGATCGTCGCGGCTGTGGGCTTAATCAAGCCGCCATTGCATTCGAGAAGGCCGATAGCGACGAGACCGCGCACGGCGGGCTCTATCGCATCCTGTGGCCCGATCTCGCGGGCAAGTTCGGGGATCGTCAGAGGCTTTGGGTGCGCCTCTAGAACGAGACTGAGAACCGCGCGTTGAGCGGCGGCATCGCCGCGCACTCTGCGCGGCATACGATCTGCCTGCATGGGAAGTCCACCTTCCTGTGCCAGGCCGGGGGCCGTTCACGCGGTGCCCCGGCCATTTGTCATTTCAGGCCGGGGAACGTAGCGCCACCAGAGGACGGCTTCTTGGCGCTTCACAAAGCGGAAAAGCTACCCCCTGTCAAGGGATACTTGCCCTAAATAGTCACCTATAGTCAGAGGCCATGGACGAGGTGTTCAAGGCGCTCGCCGACCCGACTCGCCGCAGCCTGCTCGATGAGCTGTTCGAGCAGGACGGCCAGTCGCTGAGCGCGCTCGAGGCGCGCCTGCCGATGACGCGCTTCGGCGTGATGAAGCACCTGCGGGTGCTCGAGGAGGCTGGGCTGGTCACGACCCGCAAGCGCGGGCGGGAGAAGCTCCATTCCCTCAACCCCGTCCCGATCCGGCTCGTCCACGACCGCTGGGTGAGCAAGTACGCCGAGCCATGGGCCGCGGCCCTGACCGGCCTCAAGCACGAACTGGAGGAGAGGACGATGGAGAAGGTGTTCGAGATCTACATCAAGACGACCCCGGAGCGACTCTGGGAGGCGATCACCGACGACGAGATGCGCCAGCGCTACAGCTTCGGCGTCGGCGTGCGCTCGGACTGGGCGCCGGGCTCGGCTTACGAGGGGTTCCACCCCGGCGCCGGGATCGCGATCGCGGCGGGCGAGAACCTCGAGGTGGACCCGCCCCGCCGGCTGGTGCAGAGCTTCAACGCGCTCTGGAGCGACCAGGTCAAGAGCGAAGGGACCTCGCGGGTGACCTGGGAGATCGAGCAGGTCGAGGACTCCTGCCGGCTGACGGTCACCCACGACCAGCTGCCCGAGGGCGCCAACGACGAACTCTTCGGCGGCTGGCCAATGATCCTCTCCGGCCTCAAGACGCTGCTGGAGACCGGTGAGGCGCTGACGACCCCGGGCTCGCTGCGCTACGCGCAGGCGGGCTGAGGGTTTGGGATTCGCAAGCCGGGTAGTCCCTCTGGGATGAGTCTTCATCGGGTAATCGCCCTGGCGGCGATCGCGACGGCGCTTGCGCTCGCCGCCTGTGGCGATGACTCCGGCTCCGAGACGACCGGCGAAAGCCCGTCTCCGGAGACGACCGAGAGTCAGTCTCCGGCAACCGAAAGCGCCCCCGCTCCCAGCGGCGAGGCCGTCCGCTCCGAAAAAGTCACGATCTCCGGCTTCCGGTACGACCCCGAAACAGTGACCGTCCAGGCCGGCGGCAAGGTGACCTGGCAGAACGAGGACTCGGCCGAGCACACCGCGACCCTCGACGACGGCAGCTTCACCACCGGCGCCCTGGCTGAAGGCAAGCTCAAGTCCGAGTCGTTCAAGACCCCCGGCACCTACACCTACTTCTGCGAGATCCACCCGCAGATGAAAGGCACCGTGAAGGTGGTCGAAGCGGGCTGAGCCTAGGTCGCGCCGAGGTTTCCGCTCGGGACGACCTCAGCGCTCTCGTCGTCGAGCCGAAGGGGCTCAGACCCCTGAGCGCCAGGTGGGAGGCGGAACATCTTGAAGCTCAGCGGCACGGAGACGCGGTCGCGAATCTGGCAGCGGGGGCAGTTCTCGAGCGCAGTCGCATGCACCTCGCTGTAGCGGCTGCCGCACTTCTCGCACTGGAACATCTGTATCTCCTCATCTGGGCCGGGTGGACTACAGGTCGATACCCCGTTTGCCTCGACGTCTAACCGCTCGTGGCCTTTTTCCTCGGAGGAAGGATCGTGAAGCCGGCCCACATCGGCGTACCCGTCCGGTTGCCCGCGGCGTCGCTCGCCTCGGCCCCGAGCCGGTAGCGGCCTGGCTTCAGCGGACCCCCGCCGAGTCGTCCGTTGAGACGGAAGCTGTTCTCGCCTTCCGTCGCCTCTTCACCCAGCAGCGGCTTGAGCGCGACGTAGCGTGGGCAGGCCTTCGCTTTGGCGGGAGTCGATCTCGTCCGCTTCACGCACCGGCCGGCGCGCTTCACCCCGCGCGCGGCTCGCTCGATCCGGTAGGTGACCTGCGCCGGCTCGGAGAGCTGATAGGTCACCGCGGCGCCCCTGGCGACCGCGCTGATCGAGGGGCCGAACCGTGCCGCGTGAAAGGCCTTGGGCGAGATGGTGAGAGAGGAGATCACGGGTGGGACGGTGTCGGTGACCGCGCCCGTTATAGCACTGCTTCTGGTGCCGGTTCCGTCGCTATTGCTCGCCACGACGACCACGCGAAGCCGCTGTCCGACGTCGGCCGGGGCGACCAGGTGCTGAGGTTCGTTCTCGCTCGGAATGTTCGCGCACGCCGTCGCTTCGGCCGCGGTGCACCGCTGCCACTGGTAGGAGAAGGTGAGCGGCGGCGTTCCCGTCCATTCGCCCGTGGTCGCCGAGACCGCCTGGCCTTGCATAGGCGTCGTGTCGCTGACCTGCGGGCAGATCGCCGTTGTATCCGTCGTGTGGGAGACGGGACACGCGCTCATCGGCGCCTGCGCTGAGGCTGACGCGCCAAGGGCGTGAAGCGCCGCGATGGCCAGACAAGCGGCGGCGATCAGGCGGAGCTGGCCGAGCACCGGCTCAGGGTACCGGCCATTCCTGGAGGAAGCGCGATAAGTTCAAGACTTGTGAACTTTCCTATGGTGCTCTGCGCCGCCAGCACGGACGATCCCCCGCGTGGGCGGCAATCTAGGCAGGAACCTCCGGCGTGCTCGCGAGCAGGCCAAGATGACCCAGGAGGAAGTCGCCGAACGAAGCGGCGTCCACGCCACCGAGGTCTCGAGGATCGAGGGAGACAAGCGCGATCCCAAAGTCTCGACGGTGGAACGGCTGGCAAAGGCAGTCGGGGTCCCTCCGAGCGATCTGCTGCGCTGACGACCAGGCCGATCCCCGGTCCTGTGCGAGCGGCCGGAGACCGGCCCCTTTTGGCATTCGTTACGAGTGCTTCATGATGCGCAGGGTCGAAACGACCGGCGCAACTTGCGCGATCTTCATTGACTCTCACCTCCCTCTGTCGTCAGCCCGGCGGGGTCCGCCGGGGAGGGAGGCAGAAGGTAGAGAAATCCCGAGCGTCAGCTATTTGCCGAACGACAGGGGATTCCCTGTCCGGCCAGTCCTTATGCTCGACAGCTCATTGACTATCGACAAGCGGACAAAGCGAAAGGGCAAGCGATGGTGTCGAAGGCGGTAGAGGTACTTCGGGGACTGGGCAGAGGCACGCGCGGCGTCGAGGACTCGGTTAGCTACTCCCTTGGGCACCGCATCCGCTGCGAAATCCTCGCTGCGCTGCACGAAGGCCCGGAGTGCGCGGCTGGCTTGGCCAAGATCGTCAAGCAACCCCTCAGCACTGTTACCCACCACATCGAAGAGTTGCTGAAGGACGGGTCAATTGACATCGCCCGGACCGAGAAAGTCCGTGGCAACATCAGCCAGCACTATTACCACGTGGTCGAGTTGCCCGAATTCTCTGACGAGGAAATCGCGGCTATGAGCCCCGAGGACCGACAGGTGTTGGCCGCACTGATCTTGCAGGCGTCAACATCCGAGGCGATGGCGTCGCTGTGGGCGGGGAAGCTGAGCAGCAATCCTCGCGTTTCCCTCATCTGGAACCGCATTCCCTTGGACGGACAGGGCCAAGAAGACTTCGCTGACTTGATACTGGGAACGTGGAGTCGCGTGAAAGAGATCGAGGCTGAATCGACCAACCGTCGTATTGAGTCGGGGGAGCCGGGTGTCATGTACATCGTCACCTTGTTCGGATACGAGCGAGCGCGAAGCTCAGCACCCCCGCCACTTGCGACAGGGGAAGCCTGACCGACAGGCAATCCTCGCTCTAGAAATGAGTATGGACGTAAGCGTCCTGATCTGGAACTGTCCAATACTCCGCTTCAGAGAACCATGAGTCTCACTTGGCGGTAAGCCTGTTCCGGTGCCTCGGACGGGAAAAGGTCCTCCCCGTCCGGGGTTCTGGTCCAGGAGGTACTACGTGCAAGACAAGCGCAGCCAAGTACACCCAATGGAACCGGCATTCAAACGGGCACTCTCGCACCCCAAGCGACTTGCAATCTTCGAATACCTCACACAGAAAAGGACGGCAATCGCGGAGGCCGAGCTGGGCGAAGCACTCGACTTGGCCGCCCCAGTCACGAGATACCACTTGACGGTCTTGTGCGATGCTGACCTGATCGCGGAGGTCGAGGGTGTGGATCATGGGAAGACCGGGTGCATGTACATAGCAGCGACCTCGACGGGCCTGTGATGGTGTGTGATGAGCGGGAAGAACCGTTTGGCGCTGATCACCCCACAGTCGAGAGCCTTCCTGGTCGAGATGTTCACCGACCTGCGCGCCGACCTCGAAAGCCAGATGAAGGAAGGCGGTGTGGACAGCCTCGATTCCGAGGAGGCTGCCCGCAAGCTGGCGATGTATGAGGCGCTGTTGGCGGGGCTCACCCAGCGCGAGGCCTTCCCCGACGACGAGGCAGTGCGCCGGTACGTCGCCGGACTGGCGAAGGCCATCGACGAAGCAAACGGATACGAGCAGGCGACGCTCGAACACCAGGCGTTCGCGGAGCTCGTCGCGGCGCTTAGTGCTGCTTAAAGATCTGCAGCAGCGGCACGACCGTACCCACAGGAGCGATCTTCATCCCACTCACCTCCCCTCTATCGCGAGTCGTCTTCCTCGCCCGGCCAGCTGCCGGTCACCGAGGCGAAGCTCGCGCGGGCGCCGCGGTCGACCATGCCTTTGACCAGGCGGAAGATCGCGCCCTGTAGCGCCAGCGCGGCGATCAGCTTCGGGTAGGAGACCCGCCGGTCGGCGGGCTCGGGGGCCTCGTGGTCGTCGAAGGCGGCCCAGATCCGGTCGAAGCCCTTTTGGGCGGCGAATCCGGCGGCGAAGCCGGCGAGTATCCCGATCGGGGCGAACAGCGCCTTCACGGCGATGGACTACCCGGTATCAGCTGGAAAAGAACGCGCGGGCGCGTTCGGCGACCAGCTCGGGGCGCTCGTCGGCGATGAAGTGGCCGCAGTCGGGGACGAGCTCTATCTCCATGTCCTCGACGTGGTCCTCGTAGCCGGCGAGCAGGTCGGTGTGGATCGCGGCGTCGTCGGTGCCGAAGAGCATCCGGGTCGGGACGGTGAGGCGCCGCTCGGCGTAGCGGCCGCGCAGGAGCGGCACCAGCTCGCGCAGGTTGAAGACCCGGTACATCTGCACCGCGGCCCTGGCCCGGGACGGTTCGGCGAGGTTGTCGGCGAAGATCGAGAGCGTGCGCTCGTCCCAGAAGCGGGGGTCGGCGCCGCCGGCGCGCAGGGCCATGCGCACGAACCGCCGGCTGCGGTGGGCGAAGTACCCGATCCAGGGGGCGAGGATGACCTGCTGGTAGACCAGGCGCCAGGAGTGGGGCAGCGCCTTGCGCATCTGGACCCAGGGGGTGGGGATGTTCAGCGCCAGGTACCGGTCGAAGCGCTCCGGCGCGCGCAGGCAGAGCAGGAAGCCGATCCAGCCGCCCCAGTCGTGGCCGACCAGCTTCACCCGCTGCAGGCCCAGCTCATCGAGGACGGCGAGCACGTCGCTGGCCAGGTTCTCCTTCTCATAGCCCTTGCGCGGCGCGTCGGACCAGCCGAAGCCGCGCAGGTCCATCGCCAGCACGCGGTGGCGGTCGGCCAGCGCCGGCATCAGGTTGCGCCACTCGTACCAGTGCTGCGGCCAGCCGTGCAGGAGCAGCACCGGGTCGTCCCCCGAGCCGGCTTCGGCGACGTGGAAGCGCAGCCCCCGCGCCTCGACCCAGCGGTGCGTGACGCCCTCGACGCTCGGCAGCTCCATCGTCCGAGCCTAGAGCTCGCGCTCGTAATAGAGCATCGAGGGGCCGTCCTCGCGCCCTTCGCGGTTGGTGAAGCCGACGCTCTCGTACAGGGCCCGGGCGGCGGTGTCGGTCTCGCCCGTGTTGAGGTCCATGCGGGTCGCGCCCGCGGCGCGGGCCGTCTCCATCGCGCCTCCCAGCAGCGCCCTGCCAATCCCCCGCCCGCGCAGGCCCGGGACGACGTAGAGCTCCTCCAGGTAGGCGTCGAGCTCGCCGCTCCAGAGCGAGGGGAAGAAGCGCATCTGCGCGATCCCGTCGGGCCCGTCCCCGATCAGCAGGAAGACCGCCTCGCCCTTCTCGATGAAATCCGCCACTCGCCCGGCGAGGACCGCCGCCCCGGGAGTCTCTTCGCCGAACTCCGCGTTGAAGTCGTGCAGGAGGCGCGCCACGTCGTGGGCGTCGTCCGCCTCGGCCCTGCGAACGGAGGTCCGCGGCTCAGGCAGGGGCCAGGCTCCTCGCGCACTCGACGAACATCTCCTCGGCGGGGCGCTGGGACCAGCCGAGGCGCGATTCGGCCTTCTCGCTGGAGTACTCGTACCGCGTGCCGAGCTGGTTGACGATCGAGCGGATGCCGGGGTCGAACCTGCCCGCCGCGCGCACGAGGAAGTCGGGGAGGTTCCGCTTCGGCACCTTCGCCGCGGCCTCCCCGAGGCGATCGCGCAGCACCGCCGCCACCTCGGACATCCAGAAGAACGGCCCGGCGGCGATGAAGCGCTCGCCGCCGGCCTCGGGCGCGGTCATCGCCCGCAGGTGCAGGTCCGCCACGTCGCGCACGTCGACGAAGCTGAAGCCGATCCGCGGGATGCCGGGCATCCCCTTCAGCAGCCGCTCGATCGCCTGCAGCGAGAATGAGTTGTCGTCGCTCAGGGCAGGGCCGAGGATCGCGCCCGGGTTGACGACGGCGAGCCGGTCGCCGGCACCCGCCTCCTCCATGAAGTCCCACGCCGCGCGCTCGGCGATCGTCTTCGACCGCACGTAGGGGGAGAGGCCCGGCTTGTCGGGGTCGGTCCAGTCCTCCTCGGTCAGCGCCCTGCCCCCGGGCCTGGCGCCGCCGGCGACCGCGGCCACGGAGGAGGTGACGACGACCCGTTCGACCCCCGCGTCAAGCGACGCGCGCAGCACCCGCAGCGTGCCCTCGCGGGCCGGCACGATCAGCTCGTCGGGGTCCTTCGGCTGCACCGGCGGGAACGGCGAGGCGACGTGCAGCACGTTGTCGCAGCCCTCGACCGCCTGCGCCCAGCCGGCGTCGGCGGTGAGGTCCGCTGCGCACACCGAGAGCTGCTCGCCGGCGTCGACCTGCGAGGCGACCGCGGCACGGACGTCGGACTCGCGGGCGAGGTCGCGCACGGTGGTCCGCACCCGGTGTCCGCGCCGCAGCAGCTCGATCGCGCACCAGCTGCCGAGGAAGCCCGAGCCTCCCGTCACCAGGACCGTCTGCTCTCCTTCCGCCACCGGCAGCAGCGTAGCTGTCCGTGCCGGGAGGGCGCACGGGGGTCGAGCTATCGTCAGGGCATCGACGGGCGTGACGGCAGATCGGTGGGCCGAGGATGGTCCCTGGCCCTGGTCGCCCTGATCGGGATCGCCGCCGCCTCGCACCCCGGGCAGGCGGCACGACCCCACTCAGGCGATGCGTTCAGCGGCCGCATCGAGGCGATCGACGCCGAGACCCGAGTGCGGATGACGGGCGTCTCCTGGCACCGCGGCTGCCCGGTCGGGTTCGCGGACCTGCGCCTGCTCACGGTGAGCCACTGGGGCTTCGACGGCAGGCCCCATCGCGGCCGCCTGGTCGTGAACCGCGACGCCGCCACGGCGATGCTGGTCACGATGCGCAGGCTCTACCGGCTGCGCTTCCCGATCCGCCGGATGCGCCTCGTCGACGCCTACGGCGCCGACGACCGCCGCAGCATGGCCGCCGACAACACCTCGGCGTTCAACTGCCGCTTCGTCGCCGGCAGGCCCGGAGTCTGGTCCGAACACGCCTATGGCCGGGCGATCGACGTCAACCCGGTCGAGAACCCCTACGTCACCGCCACCGGCTACGTCTCGCCTCCGGCAGGCGCCCCCTACGCCGACCGCTCGCGCCACCGCAAGGGGATGATCCACCGCCACGGCCCAGTGGTGAAGGCGTTCGCCTCGGCCGGCTGGGAGTGGGCGGGCAACTGGTCCTGGCCCAGGGACTACCAGCACTTCTCGGCGACCGGCAGCTGATCCGCCGCCGCCCCGTCAGCGCGCGGCGGCCGCGACCGGCTTTGCGTTCAGCACGTCGAGCAGCTCCGAGAGCCGGGCGTCGTGCTCGAGCTCGTGGGGGAGGGGTACGTCCGCGTGGATCGCGTAGACGTTGCGCCTGCCGACGCGGCGCCTCGTCAGGTAACCGTCCTCTTCCAGGTCGCAGACGAGCTGCTGCGCCGAGCGCTCCGTCACCCCCACGCACTCGGCGATCTCCCGCAGCCGCATGTGAGGGTCGCGCGCCAGGCAGATGAGCACGTGCGCGTGCTTTGTGAGGAGGTCCAGGGCCATTCCTCGATCGTAGCCTGCGGCAGGTTCGCTCGCAAGTAAAAAAACTCCTGAAAATATTTTTAGGAATCTTGACACCGGAAATTTCTTTCTGTATAAATACAGCATGTGGGAGGAGCTGCCAGGGAAACGCCGAGCCGCTTCACGGGCACGCTTGCCCAGAACGTGAGCGGCGCGGAAGGGGTTAGTCAGGGAGGAGCCGGCGGGCGCTTGGGGGAGCGCCCGCCGGCGATTCAAGCGCCCCAAGGGCGGGTAGTGGACATGGAGGAGGCGGGGCTAGGACAAGAGGTGCGGAGAATGACGACCGTGGGCGAGTGCATGAGCACCGACATCTCTCCTGTCCGTCCCGACACCAGCCTCATCGAAGCGGCGCAACGGATGCGAATCACCGGAGTCGGAGGCATCCCGGTCTTCGATCACGAGGGCAATGAGTGCGTGGGGATCCTCACCGAGCGAGACATCGTCATCCGGGTCCTGGCCGAGGAGCGGGACGCGCGAGCGGCCGTCGTCCGCGACGTCGCCACCCTGAACCCGGTCACCTGCGCCCCGGAGGAGGACGTCGCGACCGTGGCGGAGCGAATGCGCGAGCACTGCGTTCAGCACCTCCCCGTGTGCCGAGCCGGCGAGGTCGTCGGCGTGCTCTCCCTCGCCGACGTCGTCTTCGGCCGCCCGGACGAGGAGCGCGGCACGATCGAGCCCCCTCGGAGCGTGAGCAGGTAGCGACGAGTGCACTCCACGGCGGAGGAGGCCGGGACGGAGCTGGCCATGCCCCCCGGGCTGCGCCTCGTCACACCGCCTGCAAATAGTCGAAGATCCCCGCTCTGAGCACCGGGGCATTCGAGAGGACGGGCGCGCGGCGCTTCTGGCCGATCTGGGCGGCGGCGGTCCCGCTTGCCCTCTGGGCGGTCGTCCGCGCCTTCGGGTTGGAGGGCGGGGACCGGCTGACCTCACTGATGTGGTTCACGCCCTACGCCGCGGTCGCGGCGCTGCTGGTCGCGGGCGTTGCCGTCGCCTGGCGCAACTGGGCCGTCGCGGCGCTCGCCGCGACGACGACGGCCTTCCTCGCCGCCGCGGTCCTGCCGCGGGCGGTCGGCAGCGAAGCGGTGCCGGCGGAGGGCCGCGAGACGCTCACCGTGCTCTCGGCCAACGTCTACCTCGGCGACGCCGACCCGGGCGCCCTGGTCGCCCTGGTCGACCGCTACCGCCCCGACCTGCTCAGCGTCCAGGAGCTGACCCCGTCCTTCGCCCGCCGCCTGCGCCGCGCCGGCATCGCCCGCCGGCTCCCGCACTCGGTGCTGATGGCACAGCCGAGAGGCCGTGGCGGCGGCCTCTACGCACGCCACCCGCTGGCGCCGCTCGCGGCCCCGATTCAGTTCCCGGCCCGCATGCCGCGCGCCTCGATGGCCCTCCCGGACGGCGGGCGCCTGCGCCTGGTCGCGGTGCACCCCTTCCCCCCCAACATGGGCGTCGAGCGCTGGCGCGAAGCGCTCGAGAGCCTGCCGGCGGCAGGCTCCGGCCCGCCGTGGCTGCTGGTCGGGGACTTCAACGCGACCTTCGACCAGGCCGAGTTCCGCGACCTCGTCGACAGCGGCTACCGCGACGCGGCCGCGGCGACCGGCAGGGGCCTGCAGCCCACCTGGCCGAGCAGCGAGGTGTTCCCCTGGGGGCTGATGACGATCGACCACGTCCTCGCGGACCGGCGCCTCGGGGTCGCCGAGTACGGGGTCGACGGCCTTCCCGGCAGCGACCACCGGGCGATCCACGCACGGCTGGTGTTGGCCGGGCCCGAATAGCTTTACCGCCATGTCCGACGTGGTCGTCTTGGTGCTCGCGGCAAGCGGCACGGCTCTCGCCACCGGGCTCGGGGCGATCCCGGTCTTCTTCCTCGGCTCCCGCGCAGCGCAGCTGACGCCGATCCTGCTCGGCTTCACCGCAGGGGTCATGGGGGTGGCCTCGGTCGTCGGCCTGCTGGTCCCCGCCACCGACGAAGGCTCGGTCCCGGCTGTCCTCGCTGGCCTCGTCATGGGCGCGGGGCTGGTCGCCCTCGTCCGCCGGCGGCTGAACCCCCAGGCGTCCTTCATGGGGCGCGAGGGGCCCGGCGCCCGCACCTCGGCCCTGGTCTTCCTCGTCCTCTTCGTCCACAGCCTTCCCGAGGGCTTTGCCGTGGGAACGGCCTTCGCCTCCGACCGGGCGGGGCTGAGCCTGTTCGTGATCCTCGCGATCGCGATCCAGAACATCCCCGAGGGAACCAGCGTCGCGATCCCGATGGCGACGGCCGGCTTCAGCCGCAGCCGCCAGTTCTGGGCGGCGGTGGGCACCAGCGCCCCGCAGCCGGCCGGGGCGCTGGTCGCGTTCGCGCTGGTCGAGGAGGTCGAAGCCCTGCTGCCCCTCTCGTTCGCCTTCGCGGCTGGAGCGATGCTGACCCTGATCGCGGTCGAGCTGCTGCCGAAAACCTACGCCGGTCCCGCCAGGCTGGGACCGAGCGCAGGCATCGTGCTCGGAGCCGCCGTGATGCTCGCGCTCAGCTCCGTCCTCGGCGTCTGACAGCGCTCCCGGCTGTCCCGTGATCGGCGAGGGCGCGGCCTACTGGTTCTGCTCCGCCTGCGCCCGGATCCGCCCCTCCTGCTCGCGCAGCTCCGGCGTGAGCTCCTCGCCGAAGTCCTCCGCCTCGAAGACCTGCCGGATCTCGATCTCGCCGGGTTCGTCGTGGGGGTTGGGGCAGCGCTTGATCCACTCCACCGCCTCCTCGAAGGAGTCCACCTGCATCAGCCAGTAGCCCGCGATCAGCTCCTTGGTCTCAGCGAAGGGGCCGTCGGTCACGGTCCGCTCGCCGTCGCCGCCGAAGCTGACGCGAGCGCCCTTGGAGGAGGGGTGCAGGCCCTCGCCGGCGAGCATCACGCCGGCCTTGACCATCTCCTCGTTGAACTCGCCCATCGCGGCGAGCAGCTCCTCGCTCGGCATCACGCCGGCCTCGGAGTCCTTGCTTGCCTTCACGATCGCCATCACTCTCATCTTGGGTCCTTTCGGTCGTCTTCGCGGAAGCTCGGGGAGCCCGATTTTCCCGCCTCTACCCACTACGACGAACGGGGATCGCCGAAATCGACATCCTTAGCGAACGATCTCCTGGACGGCCCAGCCGTTGCCGTCCGGGTCGGCGAAGAACACGAAGCGGCCCCAGGGGAACTCCTGCACCTCGCTCGCCTCGACCCCGCGCTCCACCAGCTCCGCCCTGGCCGCGTCGGCGCTCTCGACGACCAGCTGCAGGCCCGAAAGGCTCCCCGGCTGCATCTGGTGCGCGCCGGCGGTCAGGGAGATCGAGCAGGCCGAGCCGGGCGGGGTCAGCTGCACGAAGCGCAGCTCCTCGCTCACCTGGTGGTCGTGTTCGGCGATGAAGCCGACCTGGTTGGCATAGAAGGCCTTGGCCCGGTCGATGTCGGAGACCGGCACCTGAACCAGCTCCAGCCGCCACTCGATCTTCGATGCAGTGCTTCCCGCGTCCGTCATTCGCATTCCCTTCGTCGCCCGAGCGCCGTATGATTCTCTCGCCCGGTAAGTACCTTATCTGTCTAGTATCTTAGCAACTAAGAGATATGCCTGCAAGTCCCAAGCGACAGCTGATCGAGGAGCTGATCTCCGCCTTCCGCGCCAGCGGCAACCAGGACAGCGCCTTCGAAAACCTCGCCGCCGACCGGCTCGGGGTCAACCGCACCGACCTGCACTGCCTGAACGCGATCGAGAACGCCGGCGGCCTCACCGCCGGCGAGCTGGCGGCCGAGGCGGGCCTCACCAGCGGCGCGGTGACCGGCGTCGTCGACCGCCTCGAGCGCGCCGGCTTCGCCCGCCGCGTCCCCGACCCAACCGACCGCCGCCGCGTCAAGATCGAGGTGACCCCCGCCTTCTACGCTCGCGCCAAGCAGATCTGGGCCCCCCTGGCGACAGAGTGGGAGGCGACCCTGGCAACCCGCTTCACCGCCGCCGAGCTGACCCGGATCACCGAGTTCCTCCGCCTCACCAACGAGGTCGGCAAGCGCCATCTCGACCGACTGGCGGGGGAGAGCTGAAGGCCTGAATTTTCAGTTTCGGCACTCTCGGGTCTTGTTCCGCAACAGTGGGAGCTGAAGGATCGGCGGGTGCCGCGAATCAGCAGCTTCTACGGGATCACTATTTGGATGTACCACGACGAGATCCATCACCGCGGTCGACCGCATTTCCATGCTCGCTATGGAGAGGCAGAGGCATCAATCGACATCGAGAGCCTCGCAATCCTCGCCGGCGGACTGCCACCGCGAGCCAGACGTCTCGTGGCCGAGTGGGCAACCGTGCATCAGGCTGAGCTTCGCGACAACTGGGCACGAGCCCGCGAGCATCGACCGCTGATGCCTGTTGAGCCCCTGCCATAGCCCCATTACCATCTGGCTCATGCGCAGCACGCCGCTTCTAATCGACGCCAAACCGTCCGACGGGTATACGGTCCACGTCCGTTTCGAGGATGGCCTCGCTGCCGATGTCGATCTCTCATACCTACTCGATTACGGCGGCGTCTTTGAGCCCCTCTGCGACCTCGGATACTTCCGCCAGCTCCGTGCCGACGCCGAAGCCGGCACGATCGTTTGGCCGAACGAAGCCGACATTGCACCGGAGACGCTGTACGCCCACGCCCAGCGGCGTGCTGCCGCGACTGCGTAGACGGCCGATCAAGCCGCTTCACCGCTGCCGAGCCGATGGTTGAAAGCGAAGCTGTACCGTCGTCTCGTGGCCGAGTGGGACGACGTGCGGAGGATCGCCCTGGCCCTGCCCGAGGCCAGCGAGCGCCCGGCATACGGGAACACCGCCTGGCGGGTCCGGGACAAGATCTTCGTCTGGGAACGCCCGCTCCGCCCCAAGGAAGCAAGCGATCTCGGCGAGCGCGCGCCAACGGGCCCGATCCTGGCGGTCCGGGTCGAGGACCTGGGCGTGAAGGAGGCGCTGCTCCAGGACGATCCCGAGACCTTCTTCACCACCCCGCACTTCGACGGCTACGCCGCCGTCCTCATCCGCCTCGACCGGATCTCAGCCGAGGAGCTGAGCGAGCTGATCGTCGAAGCCTGGCTCTGCAGGGCCCCGAAACGGCTCGCCAAGGAGTATCTCGAGAACGAGGTGGGGTGAGCGGCGCTATCTACGCGCCGGTCCCGTGGTAACCAGCGGTACCTCTAGCGCACCCCCAGCGTATTCTGACCGGATGCCCCGCCTGCCACTTTTCGTTTCGGTAGCCGTGATCGCCTTTTTGCCGTCGGCCGTCCCAGCCCTCGCCGCGAGCCCGGAGACGGGAACGACCGTCACCGTCGAACTCAAGCTGCAGGCGAGTAACGGTCTACGGGCGAAACTCGAGACTTCCGACGACGAGATGGTGACTCTCGGGATCGGGCGAAAGGTCCGCGGAACATCCGGTTTGACCGGAGCCTCCTACGAGGTGCAGGGCGAAGTCACCGAGGCGGGATTGAAGGCCCGATTCGGGCGCCTGGGACTGATCGACGTGGCCTTCACACCCACCAGGACGCTGAGCTCGACCGAGCCGTCGGAAGGGTGCTCAGGTGAGCCGCGGACGCTGCGCGAAGGCGTCTTCACCGGGACGATTGATTTCACCGGCGAGCGGGAATACGTGCGGATCGAAGGGCAGGCGGAGGGGTCGATGAGCGTGATCTCGGAATGGCAGTGCCCCAACATCGAAGAGCCGATGCCCTTCGCGGGCGCTTCAGGCCCGTTGGCGCTGGCCTCTCGGAAGAAAAAGGAAGCGGCAACGCTGTACGCCGGCAGCCGTCGTTGCTCTTGTCTGTTTATCGCCGCCGTTCACCGCCGCTACAGGGGAGGGCGGAGCCTCTTCTACCTGTTGCGAGAAGAGCGCCGCGAAGGGATGGAGATCACTCGCGCAATCCGAGCCAAGGGGGGTCCCACCGCCATTGACTTCGACCATGAGGCAGGCACCGCGACCGTGCACCCCCCGCCACCATTCAGCGGCCACGCGTTCTTCAGGGACCGCCCTCATGGTCGCGACCTCTGGCGAAGCACGATCCGAGCGCCGCTGCTCGGAGTCGGCTCTGTCAGCCTTTTCGGCCCTGGCTCCGAGGCGATCCTCTATCCCGAAGATCACCTCGACCACGAGTAGCGGCCTCGTCCGCGTTGCGGACCGCTCAGCAGCTGCCGGCGAGCCCCCGCACCCGGCGGATCTGCTTTCGCAGAACGGCCACCGACATCTTGTGGCGTTCGGCGGTGTGGGCGAGGTTGTGGGTCTGCACCCCGTAGGCCAGGTTCCGCAAATGTTCCACGGTGGCAACCGACATCGTCGGGGCGGGGACACCGGCGAGGGCACTCGGCCCCAGCAGCTCGGCGATCCGCAATCGCAGCCTCACCTCGTCTGGGTGCAGTTCGGTTGCCTTGGCGATCGCCGCCACCCCGTCGAACCGTTTCTCGGCCACGGTCACCCGCTTCAGCTCGCGCAGGACCGGCAGCGGATACACGGGCGGGGCGAACGGCTCCGGCCCCGCCTCTGATCGCCGCCGAACGTCCCGCAGCACCGCTCCGAGAACCTCCGGTTCTGAGACGCTCACGCTCACCGTCTGCCGCCCCGTTCCCACTTCGACCCCTCCCGGTTCAAGTTCACCTGCCACCGCGAGTCCGCCACCACGCACGAGAAACACTTTCCCCCCGGGGGAGCCGAGCCGGAGCGGGTTGACGACGCAACTGGTCGCGTTCTGCACCTGGACCGGTACCGTGCATCCGCCCTCCCCCTCGGGGAACTCGCATTCTCCGTATTCGAACGACTGGTACCTCGTTTCGGTCAAGGGCAGCCCGGCGAAGTATGGACCGAGCCAGTACACGTCCGTCGGCACCACGCGCTCGTCGCCGAACTGACCTCCCGCCGTAGGGGTGAAAGCCAACGCGCACAGCGCAACGAGAAAGGCGACGCAGATCCTTGGCATGTGGGGTAATGCTATTCGGAGGCGATGCAAGAAGGCCCGAGCGCAGAAGCCCGACCTGCAAGGGCTTCTTCTCATGGAGCTAGCCGGACGACTTTCGAACCCCTGAGTTCGTTGAATCTCTTCGCAGGCTGAGCGACATCCTCGACCGCTGACGCTCCGGGCTTTCGCGCGTTGCGAGACGTAGCTGGTCGGGACTGTGGCGGCGCCGCCCCCTTCACGCGGAAGCGAGCGTCTCCTCAGGCGCGCAAGAGATGCCCGCTCCGGACGATTTTGGAGAGCAGGGCCAGAACGCCGTCTGGGCCAGCGTTCGCGAATGTCCCCTGGGCCCTACCGGTAGTCTCCGCCCCGATCGCGTGACGATCGAATGGAGACAGAAATGAGGGTCTACATCTGGAGCGACGGCGCTGCCATGCCGAACGGCGGTCCCGCCGGGGCGGGGTACGTCGTCGTGGGCACGGGCGGCGTGCACTTGCTCGGCTCGGAACCGCTCGGCAACAGGACGAACAACGTTGCCGAGTACATGGCGGTTCAGAACGCGCTGCGGGCCGCGGCCGACGCGGGCGCGACGTCGGCTTACGTGCGGATGGACTCGGCGGTGGTCGTCGGCCACCTCACTGGGGCATCGCGTGCGCGGGCCGAGCATCTGATCCAGCTGAAGAAGGAGGTCGAAGCGCAGAAGGCCCGGTATCCAGGGGGGGTCAGGTTCGCTCGGATTTCCAGGGCGCAGAACGGAGTTGCCGACGAGCTCGCGAAGAACGGCGCGCGGGCCTCGAAGGCGCTAAGCGCCGATCGGCGGCGATAGGTTGCGCGTCAGGCGGCGAGCGTGGCTCGCCGATGTCGGCTCGCTATCGCAATGCGCGAGAAGCAAGACTCACGGTTTGGCCACTTGCTCCTCTCCAACGGAGCAAGCAACCATGCGATGGAGCTAGCCGGACTCGAACCGGCGACCTCCTGGGTGAGATCCGCGTCGGCCATGATCGCGGAAGGCGCGAAAAGGTGCCGATTACCAGCATGTTTGCGGTGGTGGCTGTGACCCCCGCAAAATACGGATGCGCGGGGATTAGCGGCGATTAGCGGGGAGTCAGCCACTTCTGGCGAGAAGTGGCTGAAATCGGCACAGGGCGGTTGGAAACGGCGAGGGAGCCTGGTATGTCCGCAAAAGCAAAGCTATACTTTGACTATGCATGACCGACCCGACATGCGGGGGCTTGAGGCGACCGCCTACTCCCAGCACGGCTACTTCACCACGAGCCAGGCTCGAGAGCGTGGACTCAGCAGCCAGCTTCTGAGTCACTACGTGCGGGGGAACCGGTTCGAGCGGGTGCGGCGCGGGCTCTATCGCCTGCCCGGTTTTCCTCGCCCGGAAGACGACGAGATGCGGGAGAAGTGGATGGCGGTTGGCGCCGAGAAGGCCGCCCTCTCGCACCAGAGCGCGCTCGCCCTCCTCGATCTCAGCGACAACATTCCCAATGCGGTCCACCTCCTCCTCGGACGCCGACATCGGGGCCTGCGCCGCCCCTCCGGCGTCGTTATCCATACCCGCCCCGACGAGGAAGAGGTCGCCACGGTCTGGCGCGAAGGGCTCCGCCTAACGGCCCCAGCGCGAACGCTCGTCGACGTAGCCGACGAAATTCAGCCCGAGCAACTGGAAATGGCCGTCCGGCAGGCACTTGGCCGCGGGCTGCTCACGGCGCGGGAACTCGAAGAGGAGGCACGCCGGCGCGGTCGCCCCGACGCGCTGAGCGGTGCCCTTGCGGCGGTGACACCGTGAGATACGAGAGCGCCGCCGCGTTTCGGATGGCGCTGGAGCAGCGTATTAAGACCGAGGCCGAGCGGACCGGATTCAACCTTGTACGACTTCGCAAGCGAGTCGCATTCGAACTGTTCCTACGACGCCTCGCGCAGGTGGCGCCGGATCGCTGGGTGTTGAAGGGAGCCTTGGCGCTCGACTTCCGCTTGGGCGGAGCTTCGCGCTCGACCAAGGACATCGATCTCGGGCGCGACGACGACGAGGAGGCCGCGATCGAGCACATCGCCGCGGCGCAGCGACTCCGCCTCGATGACTTCTTCACCTTCACGGCAAGCAGAACCGACGCGTTCGACGAGGTCGACGAGTTTCTGGCGATTCGCTTTCACGTGCGCGCCGAGCTGGCGGAGCGCGTCTTCGAGCAGTTCATCGTGGACATCGGCTTCGGGAAGTCGGCCGGCTCGGAGCCAGACAGAGTGCGCACGTCGGACTTCCTCTCCTTCGCGGGTATCGAGCCACTCGAGCTTCCCGCGATACCGCTTGCCCAGCACCTGGCCGAGAAGGTCCACGCTTACACGCGGAGCTATGGCACGACGGGCAGGCCCAGCACGCGGCCCAAGGACCTGATCGACATCCTGCTCATCGCAGACTCTCAGTCGCTCGAAGCCGCCGCAGTGCGAGAGGCTCTGAAGCACACCTTCGAGACCCGCGCCCGCCAAGCGCTTCCCGAAAGTCTGCCCGCCCCACCTCCTGAGTGGGCCCCGGACTATGGCCGCCTCGCCGAGGAGGTGGGTCTCAGGCCGGACCTGGCAGGGTCCTTCGATCGCGCCGCAGCTTTCCTCGATCCTGTGCTGTCCGATGAGGCACAAGGGAGCTGGGACGCAGCAGTCAGCACATGGGCCGTGTCAGACGACACGCGCCAAGAAACGGCGAAGGTAAAAAAGGCGACCCAAGAGAATCCAAAGACAAAGGCCGGCGCCGAGATCGATTCCGAGATCGCCGACGCCCTCGCCGTCGAGGCCGAGCGCGGCTATGACCTATCGAAAGCAGAGCGCCGCCGAGTCGACCGCCATCGCTAGTGGGCCGTAGATCGCCTCGCCGCCTCCTGGCCGAGACCAAACTCCTGAGTCGCATGCCGGTGCAGATCTCGGAGGCGGTTGGATCGCTTCCTAGAGAAGCTCTGGTTGCGGCCAGCTAACCCAAGAAAACACCTGAACCTTGGGTTAGCCGGGAATAACACTGCCGGTCGATTGACATCGTTCTGACGCGGCTCAACGGTTATGCATGCCCGATACAAGACAGCTGCAGGTCCAGGAACTAGCTCGGCGCCTTAGTGAGCAAGCGTTTAACAGCGGCTTCAACCGAGTCGACATGAATCGCTCGAAGAGAGTCGTCCTGCTTGCGTCCCCAGACCGTGTAGCCGGAAGAGTCCTCTTGCTCAACATCTGAATTCCAGCGCCCTTTCGAGACCAGCCTGATATGGAGACGACCTGCGGTTGGCTTGGCCGCCTCGATCGAGAGCAGCTTTCGCCCAGTCTTGTCTTTGAGCAGGTGCCCCCCGGTGGTGTCGATTGCGTAAACATTCTTACTTCTCCACACCAGAAAGTCTGGATAGAAGTTGTCCGTCGGCCCTACGCTGATGAGCGGAATGTTGTACCCGCTGCGTGACGGGTTGCGTGCCCAGACGAGGCCGGTCTTATCGATTGCCCGGGCGAAAGGCAGCTCCAGCGACTTGTTCAGTCCGCTGTAGCCCTCATGCAGGGCGTTAGTGAACTTCTCCATCTCGTCCCGGCGGACCAATGCCGGCCCGACAACGTACGGGTTGATGGCCTTTTGCTTCAGGTAGACGTTGTCGATGTAGGCGTTGACCACGTCCTCAGCGACGCGGCTGATCTGTTTATGGGCGCGGCTTCCAAAGCCGACTTTGGCGTCGAACTGAGGCGCCTCCATCGAGACGATCCCCAGGGCCCCCTTGAACCGTCGTGCCACTTCCCGCTGAAAGAGCCAGCGGGCAACGACGAGATTCGTGTGCTCGAACTCCTCCCATTCGAACTCCGGGGTCTCCTTCTCGCCGATCAGGTGCTGGATCAGGGTGCGGCCACCGGCGCTCTTTATATTCGAGCCGTCGTCGTTGCGAAAGTCGGTGAGACTGTCGACTAGCTCGGCGACCGGCTTGATCGCCTCCGTGGTTACGTAGGCGGTTCCGAAGATCGACTTCTCCTCCTTGGCGGGGAGCGGCTCCGGTTTCGCTTTACCCGGCTTGGTCTCGACGATGCTGAGGCCGGGCGCATCCGCCGTCAGCTTCTCGTTGACCTTCTCGAGCACTTCGGTGAAGACGCCGCGTTTATCGACCCGGATGTAGACATGCGCCGAGTTAAGTCGCTCGATCGGGTAGTGCTGCGCTCCCGGTTGGCGCAAGAGGCGACCGATGATTTGCTCGACCTGAATGCTCGATTCCATGCTTTTGTCGATGTAGGCGAAGTAGACGAGCGGGTCGTCCCAGCCCTCCTGCAGGCTGAGGTTGAAGATGACGTGGCGGAAACCGCCCGCGGTGAAGGCCTCATAGTCCTTGTCTTTCCCTTTGAACAGCCGGAACTCGGGTGGGAGCGGGTAATCCTTGTGCGTCGCCAGCGATGCGTACACCGCAATCTGCGACGGGTCGATGCCGCAGGCCCCGGTGAGGTGGCGCCAGATCAGGATCGGTGGTGATTTGCGGTGCAAGAAGGGCTGCCGCGGGTCGTCCTTTTCGTTGCTGTCGCCCTCGACGATGTTGGTCTTGCAGACATAGATGGCCTTGGGACTGCCGACTCCGTGGGATGCTGCCTCCCTTTCGCAGTCCTCCATGTCGGTGATCAGGGCATTGATCGTCTCCTCCATTGGGGCCTCGTAGCCGCCCAGCTGGAGGCGACTCTTGACCAGTCCCGAATCGGCGACGGCTTTGGGGTCGACGGTCGTGACCAGTTCGTCGTCGCTCCACCCCTCGTCTTTGAGGTGCTGGATCTCGGTGCCGAGGCGGGCGGGCAACTTGGTGGTGGCGCTCGCCGCGATCAGCCCATCCGGCTCCAGTTCCAGCAGCAGCCCCATCTGCTGATCGGTGAGGTTGTGGCTCTCGTCGTAGACAAGGAGCAGAGGCCGGCGCTGGTCGGCGCTGTCGAGGCGTAGCTTGAGCGCCTCCCACGTACTGTCCTCCGCGGTGTCGATCTCACTCCGGAAGATCAGCCGCTCACCCTTCTCCTTGTCCTTCTGATTGAAGGTGCCGACGGTGCCGAAGTAGATCAACGGCTCGCCGGCTTCACGGACGACCGCCGTGTCGTACTGGGCCAGATAGCTGAAGCGCGCGTTGCCGAGTAGGTGGTGGTACTTGCCGCCGCCGACAAGGTTGGTGTAGGTCTGGTCGACGACGACCTTTCCCTTCGAGAGCCACATCACCACCGGCGCGATCGGGAGCAGGGTGGAGATGGTGGAGACGGCATCGGCGACGATCACGGTCTTTCCCGAGGCGGTGATCGAAGCGAGGCTCTGGTAAAAGGGCACGACCCGCGGTCGCTTCCTAGTACCGCGCATTGGCGGCTCGTCGTAGTACTTGGCGAAGCGGTCGGCGATCTGGTCGGACGCCAAGTGCTGGAACTTCTTGAGTTCGATCACGGTTCCACGTCGTGGTAAGGCTCGCCGCGAAGGTCAAGTCCGAAGTCCGTCAGGATGCGATCGGGGATCTGATAAAAGACGACGTTGCTGGTCTGGAACACGTACAGGCGGGCGTAGACGTGGTACCTGGACTCCAGGCCCGCCTTCGCCGCCTCTATTGCGCACGCTTCGTAGGTCTTCTCGGTGAAGTCAAGGTTGCCTTTCGACCCGTTCCAGATCAGGAAGAAGCCCTCGGCCCGGTCGTTGTGGGCGACTAGGTACTTGTAGCCGGCTTTCCGCGGGACCCTGACTAGGGCGTCGCGCTTGCGCACCGCCGCGTCGAAATGTGAGGCGATGATCGTGTCGGCGAGGTCTTCTCGCTCCATCTTCAGGAGCGCCTCGGCATCGACCTTCTTGCCCAGGGTCCAGAACCGGAAGCCGCCGTTCAGTGGCTCCTCTTTCTTGCTTTTCCATCTGCCGCTCACGACGCGTTTTAGGCGGTCGGCGGTGAGCGAGCGGGCGTAGGAATCGCCGCGCTCGGGGCGGCCCTGCTCGATCAGGATGAAGCGTCGAGAGGCTCCGCTTTCCGCATTGGAGGCAAGCACGGCGTGGCCGGTCGTGCCGGTGCCCGCGAAGGGGTCCATCACCAGGCCGTCGGCCGGGCACCAGAGCTGGATGATCTTCTGCATCAGCATCAGCGGCTTGACGGTGTCGAAGCCGTGCCCTCGTCCGACGACGGCGTTCAGCTCACGCTGGCCCGCGTGCGTCGTTCCCGAGAGCTCGTGCTCCCAGGAGACCGCGTCGAGCGAGAGGAGGTCGAATTCGTCGTTTGCCCAGAAGGTCGTCGGCACGACCCCAGCTTTGACGTCCTGCTCGTAGGTCTTGTAGCGGAGCTCCCCCTCGCCGGGGCGACGGTTGCGGTCGGCCCGCCAGAAGAACCGCGGCCACACCTCATTTTCCCGCATCTTCAGCGCCGCCTTCCGCGCTTTTTTGATAACCGGATCAGCCGGCGTCGCCTTTTGCGGATCGCGCACACCCTTGATCACTAGCGCCGGGTGAAGGCCGTCCTCCAGGTTGACGTCCTCGTAGGCGACTCCCCACTCTTCGACGGCGGCCTTCATCTTGGCCCGCTCGTTGCGCCAGCAGCGGCCCTGCTGCGGATAGTGCAGGCGGCCGGTGAAGGGGTTCTGGATCGCGTAGACCTGACCCGGGTGCGTGACGGCGCCCATCAGGGTCGAGTCCGAGGGCGCCCACGGCCCGCGCGGATCCTTGTCGTTGTTGCGGTAACCGCCGGCGGTTACCTCGGAGCGCACCGTCTTACCCGTTCGCGCCTGCTCGGCGTCGCGCGCGTAGACCAAGACGTACTCGGTGGTCACCGAAACGCCCTGATCCTGGTTCTTGGCGCCGTACATCTTCTGCCAGTTGATGATCGCGAGCCGGTTCTTCTCTTCGAAAAGCTCGTCCAGCATCTGCCCCAGCCGGAACAACTCCCGGTGGTCGATGCAGATCGCCAGCACCCCCGTCGGCTTCAGCATTGCTTTCATCATCTGCAGTCGCGGCCACATGAACCGCATCCATTTCGTGTGGCGGGCGCCGTCCTCAGCGGTCACCCACTTGCCGAGGCCGGGGTCGTTGGGGTCCTCCTCCCAGCGGTCGTTGTAGCGCCAGTCGTGGCCGGTGTTGTAAGGCGGGTCCGCGAGCACTAGGTCCACCTGGCCACGCTCCCGGAACAGCGTCGCCATCGCCTGCAGGTTGTCGCCCTCGATTACGAGGTTCCTCGCCTGCTGCTCCTCGCTGCCGACCGAGTATTTCTTCAGCGTCCGCGCGACCCGCGGCCGCACCCGCCTGTATAGCTTGCGGGCGTTTGCCTTGCCGGAGAAGTCGATATGGATGCCGTCTTCCCTCCGCTCGCTGAGCAGCTCGATGAGCTCCTCACGTGAGAGCTCAGCCAGTTCATGAGCAGCTTTGACCTGCGAATTGGACACGGCTGGAACATACGAGACAAGGAGGCGGCGCCGGTCAACGCTGCAACTCGAGAGGAAGCCCGGATCATTGCCAATCCCTGCGCATGGGCGCGATTTCGGCCGCTACCTACTGCCCGATAGCCACACAGGGCAGCCAGAATGACCATTCGGAGGTTACGAGATTGGCCTTAGGTGATGGCCTAGAACTCGGGCCAATCGAGGCTCGCGAGCTGGGCTGGCTGCAGCCGGCCATGATTCTGAAAGGCGAGCTCCAGGTGCTCGCTCAGCCACTCAATTCCGGCTGGGGCCAGTCGAGCCGCAGCGTGCTGCCGGATCGCCTTCCGCGGATCCTTGTTGCCCGTGCCGGACTCGAGGTTTTCGGTCGTGGACCCGAACGCAAGAGGACCGAGCTCGTCCATCAGCTCGGCTAAGGAGACGCCGTTTCCCATCGTACCGGCAAGGAATTCTCCGTCATGCACTCTGATGTAGTGGGGCCAGTCTTTCTTCCAGGGGCGTATGGCGAGATCTGAAGCGGAAGCGTCGTCCCGACCTTCCTCGTAGCGCCGCCCAATGGCACGACCAAAGATCATCGTGTCGTTCGGGCTGTGTACCAGGCGAGACATGAACATCACGGCGCCCTCGGGGACCGAGTTCGGCCGCTTGTTCCTCGGATAGGTGCAGGCCCAATGGCAACCCCCACGTTCCAGTTCCTCGAGCACGGAGTAGTCTCGGGGTGCCCGGTTGTCGCTCTTGCCGAAGAACTTGACGAAGCCTTGACGAGGCTCGTCGAACAGGGGTGGGATCTGCGGCTCGGCACCTGCGCCCACATCGGCGCCCTCGTCGCCCAAGCCCGAGCCGATGGAGGGAGCGCCGGGAATCAGTTGAGCCTCGATTCGCTCCTCCCACTCGTCCAGCCTCGAGACCACAAGGTTCGGGGCAGCCTTCTCCCACAACCCGTCGAAGTAGGCAACACAGCGCCGTGGCAACACTCCCCCCTCCGCGACCACCCCGAGCTCATGGTTCTTGCGCAGCCCGCCTTCGGTCATGTTCGCCGAGGTGATGACGGCATGATGCGCATCGAACAAATAGAGCTTCGCGTGTAGGCGCTGGACACCCCGCACCTGTGCCCCGAGCTCAACCAAGCGGCGCAAGGCGGAGATGTCGGAAACCCCCTCGCGAAAGTGGTCGAGGTTGAACCGCGTGAGGACTCGAAGAGAAGGGCCGGTCTCGGGAAGGAGCCCCTCGACGGCGCCATGCTTGATGAAGGGGCTGGCGATCCTCAGGGTGGAAGCGTCACCGCCAAGCGCCGCCTCCAGCTCTTCCCACCACCCCCCATCCACCAGCCGCACCGCCATCGCTCGAAGATACCGCCGCCAGCTTGACCGAGATGCCCGCGCCATAGCTCCCACCGCCGCTGGAATGGAGGCGGAATAACCCGAAATCGCCGCTAATCCCTTCGCATCGCCGCCATTTCGGGCACTCGTGCCAGAAATGGAGCGTGAATTCAGCGGCGGTTCGAACGGGCTCCAGAAAGCGAAGCGCCGCACGTGCAGGGACATCCTCCGATGGAGCTAGCCGGACTCGAACCGGCGACCTCCTGGGTGCGATCCAGGCGCTCTTCCAACTGAGCTATAGCCCCGCATGCGTGGGTCGGTGGCCCGCGCAGGGCAAGGATAGCCGCACGGCGTTTGGTCATCGCGGGCGGTAGCTCTATGATGCCGCGATCGCAAGGGGTCTTAGTTAGGGAGGAACTCAGGTGCGCAAAACGCTGCTTCCGCTGGTTGTCGTCGTCCTCGTGGGCGCCATGGTGTTTGCCGGCTCCGCTGCGGCGTTTCCGGTCGTGCATCCCAGCCGGGAATCGACGAGCGCGGTGGCGCGTTACTGGACCGCGGAGCGGATGAGGGAGGCGGTGCCCGCCGGGCTGGGCTCGAAGCCGACTCCTGCGGCCAAACCTGCGAAAGGCGGCGAAGGGTCCACGGCCGCGAGCGGCGAGGTGCCGCAGCCGTATCCGAGCGCCTACGGCAAGGTCTTCTTCACCGACAGCGGCGTCAACTACGTCTGCTCGGGGGCCGCGGTCGCCAGCGCCAACGAGAGCCTGGTCTGGACCGCCGGCCACTGCGTGAACGACGGCCCGGGGGACTTCCACACGAACTTCCTCTTCGTGCCTGCCTACCGGGACGGCGTCGCCCCTTACGGCAAATTCGCGGCATCGACGCTGCTCACCACGTCCGGCTGGCAGACCAGCGGCCAGTGGGGAGTCGACCTCGGCGCCGCCGTCGTCGGTACGAATGCCGCCGGGCAGACCCTCTCCGCCGCCGTCGCGGAGGCGTCCCTCACCTTCAACGCCCCTCGCAACCAGGCCTACAGGATCTATGGCTATCCGGCCGCGAAGAAGTTCAGCGGACAGCGCATGCGGGTCTGCCAGACCAGCTGGCTCCTGGACGACGCCTCGGCGACGCCGCCCACGCTGGGCGCGGCGTGCGACATGACCGGCGGCTCGAGCGGCGGCCCCTGGGTCACCGCGTCGGGCTCGATCGCCTCTGTGGTCAGCTACGGCTACCGGAGCCTCTCCAACGTCCTCTTCGGGCCCCACCTGGAGTCCGAGGCACAGAGCCTGTACGCCGCCGCGTCGAGCTGACGAAAGCTCCTGGAAGGCCCGGGGCCGGTCGACCTGGGCAGATCCTCCCAGGCCTCTCGCAGGGGGAGGAATAACCCCATAGGCTTTAGGTTTCCCGACGTACGCCGATCATGGGCATTCTCGACGAGGCAATCAGAGAGCATCTGGAGCTGAAGCGCCAGCACGGCGCGGGCGATTCCGAGCTGAAGCAGCTCGAGGACGAGGCGTTCGGCCAGGCCGAGCGGCCCGGGGACGAGGCCTCCCCGGATGCCGCTGCGGAGGCGCCGACGCAGTTCATGGCGCAGCCCGAGGCGCCGGCGGAGCCCTCCGGCCGACGCGAGTCGCCCACGATCGCGGACCTGCAGGAGCCGCCTCCGCCCGCCGAGGAGCCCGTGCCCGCTGCCGAGGAGGAGCCGGATTCGCCCGCCCCCGACGTCGAGCCCGCCGGCCCCACGACCGAGGAGCGCCAGGCGATCGCCGAACAGCCGACCGAGCTCCACGACGTCGAGTCCGAGCTCGCCCCGGAGTCGCCCCGCCCCTCCGACGAGGAGCTGGTCGAAGAGGAGATCGCCGAGCCTCGCCTCGCCCCGGCCGATCCGCTCGCCGACTTCGACGAGGACGAGGAGGCAGAAGTCAGCGTCCAGGGCCCGGCGCCCGACGACGACGACGAGCTCGAGGACGAGGACGACGCCTTCTGGAACGAGCAACGCCTCTCCGACGAACTCGACCAGGCCCTCGAGGCGCCGCGGGATCCTGAGCCCGAGCCCGTCGAGGAGCCCGAGTCCGAGGAAGCGCCCGCTGCGTCGCCCATCGCCGAGGTCGAGGACGACGAGCCCGAGGCGGCTCGCGGCCCCGAGAGCGACTCCCCCCACCACGAGGACGTGCTCGAAGACACCCCCGACTTCCTCGAGGAGACCCCCGAGGACGACCAACTCTGGTTCGAGCAAAAACCGCCGAAGGACTTCGACTTCGACGACTAGGTCGTCGACGGCTCACCACCGCCCTGAACCCGCCTACACTTCGCTTGACGGGGCCATAGCTCAGCTGGCAGAGCGTCGCGTTTGCAACGCGAAGGGCGCCGGTTCGATCCCGGCTGGCTCCACTACCCCCTCGGCTCCAACCCCGGCAGGTCCGTCGTCCCCGGCTCGGCGGGAAACGAGCCCGATGCGTCGGCGGCCATCACCACACGGCGCCTCAGCAGCTCGCGGGTGGCGGCGACGGCGTCGTCGCGGGCGCGGTCTCGGTCGAGGCCGTAGCGCTCGGCCAGAGCCTCCGTCGCCTCGGCGAGGGTGCCGCCGTCTAGGGCGTCCATGACGACGCCGCCGGATTCGTTCAGCCGCAGGTAGGTGCCCTCGCCGGCGAGCCGCACGAAGCGCTGCCGCGGGCTGCCGCTCCAGCGCATCGGCGCGTGCCGGTAGCGTCGCGCCGCTGCCAGCTCCCGCACCTTCTCTTCGGCTTCCAGGAGCTCCACCCCCGGGTCGATCGGTGCGGGAGGCGTCGGCTCCGGCACCTTCGCCTGCCTGCCGCCCGAAGGGCCGGTCCCCGATGTCCCGCCCTGGATCGAGACCTCGTCGTCCAGGTACGCCACCAGCTCGGACTTCGGCAGGTCCTCCGGCCGCTTCATCGCCCCAGCCCAGCGGTTGATCCGCTCGTCGTCCCATCCCTCCCGGATCGCCGCCCAGCACGCCTCGACCCCGTCGCGCACCGCGTTGCCGAAGCTGAACGGGCGCATCGAGTCCGGGCGTACGTCGCCGTTCGGCCGCACCAGGAAGCTGCCCGGCGCTTCGCGGCCCTGCAGGCTGAGGCTTCCGCCGGTCCCCGCCTGAAGCACGATCCGCATCGCATCGCCGCGGCGCCGGCGGAACTCCTCCACGTCCTCGCGCAGCGCCCTGCGCGACACCTTCCACTCGCCCCCGCGCGCAGCGGCCCCGGTCATCACGACCGGAGTGACCCGCAGCCAGGGCACGCCCAGCGCCCACATCTGCTCGAGGAAGTCCGGCACCGCCCCGGCGTTGCCGGGCGTGACCACGTGCACGACGCAGACGCCGACACCGGCACCGAGCAGCCGGTCGATTCCCTCGACCGCCCGTTTCCAGCTGCCCGGCACGCCGCGCGAGCCGTCGTGCAGGCCCGCCCGCGCCCCATCGAGCGAGACGTGCGTGGTCACCCCGCGCAGTGCCCCCAGCCGCCGCGCCACCTCCTCGTCGACGAACCAGCCGTTGGTGTTGAGAGTCACGCCGACGCCGGCTCCGGCGAGCGCCTCGACCACGTCGAGGGTCAGCTCCCTGCGCAGGAGCGGCTCGCCGCCGGTGACGACCGCCTCGACTATCCCGAGCTCCAGCGACTGGCGCACGACTTCGCGCCACTGCTCGTCGCTCAGCTCTGGCGTGCGCTGAAGGGTGTGGCGCGGCGAGTCGGTGTAACAAAACCCGCAGCGCAGGTTGCAGGCGTAGGTGATCTCGAGCTTCGCCCCGACCGGGCGCTCCGGCGCCGCGGTGAGCGCGCGCTGGGGCCGGCGGCCGAGTCGCCAGCGAAGCCGGCCCCAGGCGAAGCTGTTCTCGCGCGTCAGCACGTCAGCCCACCGAGCGGCCGGCGTCGCCCGCGCCGCTCGGTGCCCGGCTCCTCAGCTGGGGACGCTGTTGCCGGGAGCAGTGCTCACCGGCATGCCGTCGGTGTCGATCTGCTCGACGCTGGGTGCCTCGTACTCCGGGGTCTGGTCCGTCATCTCTCCTCCTAATCGATCTGACTGGTGCCTGCTGCGTGCGTGGACGAAGCCTGCCCGGCGCAGTCTAGCCCCCGAACGGCGGTCGAGTCGAGCAACCTCTGCACCGCACCGGGCAGGGCCCCGAGGTCGTCCGGCAGCGAGACGGCGAACGCGGGGACGGTGCTCAGCAGCGCCGCCAGCCGGGCGAAGGCGGCGGCGATCGAGGCCCGCCCGCCGGTGTGGATGAGGTTGGGGGTGAGGAGCGCCAGCGCCCGCGCCGGCTCCAGCGGCTCGACCTCGAGATCCTCGCCGCGCTCGCCGAGCAGCGCCACCGCCGCAAGCGGGCAGGACGGCGGCTCGCCCGGACCGGGGTCGCCGACCAGCTCGGTGCGCCGGCGGCCCTCGCCATCGCGGCTGCGCACCCGGACCCCGCGCGCACCGGGAAAGGCGACCGGCCCCCCGTCGCCGAGCTCGATGGCGATCCCGTCCTCGCCGAGCAGCCTGTGCCCGGCCTCTCCCAGCGTTCGGGCCAGCGTCGACTTTCCGCGCAGCGTCGGCCCGCAGAAGAGGACTGCCCGGCCGTCCACCTCGGCGCCGGCGGCGTGGAGGGCGAGATCGTCCCGCATCCCCAGCAGCGTGCAGATCGCCGAGGAGGCGACCCGGTGCTCGAGCAGCTCCTCATCCCCGCCGGTGTGCTCGACGAGGACCCGCCCCGCGGTCGGCTCGAGCAGGAAGCGCCCGGTCGGGGGCAGCTCGATCAGGCAGCCGCCGCCGAGCTCGTAGCTGGCGTACCAGCGGCGACCCCGCTCGTCGGTGAGCGTGGCGACGGGCTCTCCGCCGGGAGGTGTGAGGGGCTCGGGTGTCGCCTCGACCGTCAACGCGCCGCGGGTCCCCGCCGCAGCGTTCAGCCGCCGCAGCGGCAACTCGGTCTTAACCTCGAATCCGTAGAGGCTGCCCATCGAGGGTCTTAGGGTATGGATCGTGGCTGAGGCGCAGATCGGAGCCGAGACGACGCTGTCGCGCACGGAGCGCGCGGTCCACGGGGACCTGCCCGAGGAGTCGGTCCTGCTCGACGTCGATTCCGGCGTCGCCGTGCGGCTGAACGCCACCGGAGCCTGGATCTGGGGGCAGCTGGAGGAGCCGCGCCAGGTGGGCGAGCTTGCCCGCGGCTTCGCCGAGCGCTTCGAGATCGACGGCGGTCGCGCCCTCGACGACGTCGTGGCGTTTGCCCGCGAGATGGTCCGCCGCGACCTGCTGGCGGCGAGCTAACCCGCGACCGCCCGCTCGGGCAGGTTCTGGTCCGCGTGATAGCTCGACCGGACCAGCGGCCCGGAGGCGACCGACTCGAAGCCGAGCTCGTAGGCGGCCTTCTCCAGCGCCTCGAACTCCTCCGGGTGCCAGTAGCGGACCACCGGCAGGTGGTTCTCGGTCGGCCGCAGGTACTGGCCCACGGTCAGAACCTGGACGCGGTGCTCGCGCAGGATCCCGAAGGCCTCGACCATCTCCTCGAAGGACTCGCCGAGGCCGACCATCAGCCCCGACTTGGTCACGACTCTGTCTCCCCCCATCTCCTTTGCCATCTTCAGCACCCGGGCCGAGCGCAGGAACTTCGAGCCCCGCCGCGCCACCGGGTACAGCCGCGGCACCGTCTCCACGTTGTGGTTGAAGACGTCGGGACGCTCGTGGACCACCTTCGCCAGCGGCATCTCCTGGCCGCGGAAGTCGGGGGTGAGGATCTCGACCTTGCAGCCCGGGGCCTGCATCCGGATCGAGCGGATCACGCCGACGAAGGCGCTCGCCCCGTAGTCGGGCAGGTCGTCGCGGTCGACCGAGGTGACGACGGCGTGGCGCAGCCCCATCCGCTTCACCTGGTTGGCGACGCGCAGCGGCTCCAGCGGGTCGTTCCAGGTCGGCGCCCCCGTCTTCACGTTGCAGAAGCCGCAGCGGCGGGTGCAGACGTCGCCGAGGATCATGAAGGTGGCCGTGCCGCGCTCCCAGCACTCGCCGACGTTGGGGCAGTTGGCCTCCTCGCAGACGGTGTGGAGGTTGTCGGAGCCGATCATCGACTTCAGCCGGCGGTAGGTCGGCCCGCCCGGCGCCGGGACCTTCAGCCACGGCGGCTTGCGCGCGCGCCGGAAGGGGACGGTGTCCTCGCTCGCCGCCGCCGTCCCCCCTGGCTTGGCGCGCGAGCGGGTGACGTGGACGCGCTCGGCCGGGTCTGCTGCGATCTCGCTCATGCCACGCCGAGCCTAGCGTTGTCGAGGCCCAGGTCGGTGGGGGTGGCTGCCACCGGCGTGCGCTCGTAGACCTCGGCGAAGCGGGCGGCGACCGCGTCGGCGAAGGCGTCGAGGTCCTGCTCAGCCCCCAGCTCGCGGCTCAGCGAGGTCACCTGGCAGCCCTCGATCCCGCAGGGCACGACCCACTCGAAGGGCTGCAGGTCGTTGCTGACGTTCACCGCGAGCCCATGGGTGGTGACCCCGCGGCTGACGTGCACCCCGATCGACCCGATCTTGCGCGCTTCCTTCCGGGCCGGGGGGCCGAAGAGCGGGGAGCCGTCGAGCCTCGCGGCCGGCCGGCGGGGGAGGCCGGGCGGTTCTCCCTCGGTCCAGACCCCGGTCAGCCCCTCGATCGTGTCGACGGCGACGCCGTGGTCGCCGATCGCTCCGATCGCCACCCGCTCCAGGCGCCGCACGTACTCGTGGACGTCGTCGCCGTAGGGCTTCAGGTGGACGATCGGGTAGGCGACCAGTTGGCCGGGCCCGTGGTAGGTGACGCGACCGCCGCGATTGGTCTCTTGGACTTCGATCCCCTGCATCTCGTACCACTCCCGCGCCATCGGCAGCTCCTCCTCGCCGGAGCGGCGCCCGCGGGTGTAGACGGGCGGGTGCTCGAGCAGCAGCAGCACGTCGGGAATCGCCCCCTCCTGACGGGCGGCCCGCAGCCAGCGCTGTGCGACCGCCCCCTCCTCATAGGGGACCAGGCCGCAGCGGACGACGAGGACTTCAGCGCTCACTAACGAAATCGTTGCACGGCGCCCCCCTATCCTTTGCGCCGTCCCCATGGTCCAGTCCAAGTCCCTCCGACCCGACTGGCTGCCGGCCGTCGCCCTGAGTGCCGTGCTCGCCGCCCTGATGCTGGCCTGGAACCCGCAGGTCGGCGACCTCGCGGCCCAGGTATTCCGCACCCACCTCTTCCAGCAGGCCGGCCTGGCGATCTGGAACGGCAGCTGGTACGGCGGCCACTACACGCTCACCTACAGCGTCCTCTTCCCGCCGCTCGCCTCGCTGTTGGGCCCGCAGCTGGTCGGCACCGTCTCGGTTGTCGCCTCCTCCTACCTCTTCGACCGGCTGGTCCGCGACCGCTGGGGCGAGCCTGCCCGCTGGGCCACCCTCTGGTTCGCCGCCGGCGTCGTGACCCTCCTCGCCGACGGCCAGCTCACCTTCGCCCTAGGCGTCGCCTGGGGCCTGGCCTCCCTCCGCGCCCTGCAGACACAGCGCTCAGCTCTGGCCCTCCTCGCCTCGACAGCTTGCGCTCTCTCCAGCCCGGTCGCTGCGGTTTTCCTGGCTGGGACTTTGATTGCCGCCTGGGCATCGACGCTCGACCTGACCCCGGTCCTCCGCGGGTGGCGCGGACCCGGGGGGGCCGAGAACGGAGGCGAAGCCCCCGCCCGCAGGCCCCCCCGGGGCCGTGACGGGCCCCGCGGCCAACTAGCGGTCGCCGCAGTCGCCCTCACCCTGACCCTGATCCCCAACCTCGTCTTCCCCGACCCCGGCCAGTTCCCCTTCGCGTTCTCCTCGTACATAGCGATCCCCCTCTGGTGCGGCTCGGCCCTCTACGTCACCCGCGAGCTGCGCGAGCAGGAGCGGCAGCTGCGCTGGACGATCGCCGCCTACCTGCTCGCCTCGACCGTCGTCTGGCTCGTGCCCAACGCGATGGGCGGCAACGCGGTCCGCCTCGGCGCCCTCTTCGGCGGGCCGGTGCTGGCGGCGGTGGTGCTGGCGCGGCGACCGCGAGTCTCACCGTGGTTCCTGGCCCTGTTCATCGCCGGCGGCCTCTACTGGCAGGTGACCGCCAGCGTCAGCCAGATCGTCCGCAGCGTCGGCGACCCCTCGACCTCGCGCAGCTACTTCCAGCCGGCAGCGCAATGGCTGCGCGAGCACGGTGGCGAGACGGTGCGGATCGAGGTCCCGCCCACGGCCAACCACTGGGAGTCGGCCTACCTCGCCACCCACTTCGAGCTGGCCCGAGGGTGGCTGCGCCAGCTGGACACCACCCGGGACGACATCTTCTACGGCGATGACCCGCTGACCGTGCCCGCCTACGGGCGCTGGCTGCGCCAGAACGCGGTCTCCTACGTGGCGCTCCCCGACGCCGCGCTCGACTATTCCTCGATCGCGGAGCGCCGCCTGATCCTCAGCGCCCCGCCGTACCTGGACCTGCGCTGGACCTCGGAGCACTGGCGGATCTACGCGGTGCGCAACTCCAAGCCCCTGGTGGAGCCGATGGCCGCGGCCGCGGCCCAGGTCCTCTGGGCCGGCCGCCAGGGCTTCGCCCTCGACGTCGACCGCCCCGGCAACTTCCTCGTCCGGGTCAAGTTCACTCCCTACTGGTCGATCTCCCGCGGCGCCGGCTGCATCCTCCGCCACGGCGACTGGACCAAGGTCCACGCATCCCACCCCGGGGTCTTCCGAGTAGCCGCCGACTTCTCCCTCGGCCGCGCCTGGAACGCAGTCACCGGCGCCAGGAAGACCTGCTGATCATCGCCCCCGGGGTGTCCTCCCTCCCCGAGGTGCAACGTTTTGGGGGTCTATTTGACTCCTTTTGCGTTTCACCCGGGGGTTAGAGGGCGAGGGAGAGAGGCTCTTCGAGGAGAGCACGAATCCTCGCCAGGAACTCCGCTGCGGGGGCGCCGTAGAGGATGCGGTGGTCGCAGGCGAGGTTGACCCGCATCAGGTGGGCGGTCGCGATCTCGCCGTCGCGAACGACGGGGCGCTCGGAGATCGCGCCCACGGCGAGGATCGCGGCCTGCGGCGGGTTGATCACCGCGGCGAAGCTGTCGATCCCGAACATCCCCAGGTTGGAGACGGTGAACGTCGCTCCGGAGAGCTCCGGCGGCGTGATCTGCCCGTCCCGCACCCGCTGCGCCAGCGTCCGCGCCTCCGAGGCGATCTGGCGCAGGCTCTTGCGGTCGGCGTCGAACACGGTGGGAACGACCAGCCCGTCCTCGGTGGACACCGCCACCCCCACGTTCACCCGCGAGTAGAGCTCGAATCGCCCGTCCCTGTACGCCCCGTTGGCCCGCGGATGCTCCCGCAGCGCCAGCGCACAAGCCTTGACCACCATGTCGTTGAAGGAGGGCACGACGTCCCCCTCCTTCGCCGCGGCCTTGATCTGCTTGCGAGCCTCGACCAAACGGCTCATGTCGATCTCCGCCTCCAAATAGAAGTGAGGCGCCGTAGCCTTCGACTCAGCCATTCGACGCGCAATGGTCGACTGCAGCTTCGAGAGGTCCTCGTAGGCGACCTCACCCTTGGCCGTCTCAGGACGGGCCGCCTCGGCCGCGGGTCCCGTCACGGCCTCGGGGGGGCCTGCGGGCGGGGGCTCCGCCTCCGTTCTCGGCCCCCCCGAGTCCGCGCCACCCGCGGAAGCAGCCTTCTCCACGTCGGCCTTGACGATCCGCCCCCCCGGCCCAGACCCCTCGAGCTTTGTGAGATCAAGCTTCTGCTCCTTGGCAAGCCGTCGAGCTATCGGCGACGCCTTGGGCCGACCGTTCCCTTCATGAGCGCCATCAGCCTCGTCTGTCTCGGCGGGCGCCGCATTGATCGCCGCCTTCTCCGCGGGTGGCGTGGGGGTTGGGGGGGTCGAGGACGGACGCTCTGCGTCCGCCCGCAGCGCCCCCCCTTCCCCCGCGACAGGACCCGCGGCCGACTCGGCCGAGGCATCCGGCCCTTCACCGCCCACCCGAGCTATAGGCGTCCCGATCGCAACCGTCTCGCCCTCCTGCACCAGGATCTCGCTCAGCGTCCCCGCCACGTCCGCTTCATAAGCCATGTTCGCCTTGTCCGTCTCGATCTCCACCAGCTCGTCCCCGACCGCGACCTCGTCCCCGACCTGCTTCATCCACTGCAGGATCGTCCCCTCCTCCATCGAGTCCGACAGCCTCGGCATCACCACGTCGGCCATCAGATGCTCCCCTCCAGCGTGGTCAGCGCCGCCTTCACCACGTGCTCTTCGTGGGGGATCGCCGCCTGCTCCAGCCGCCTCGAGTAGGGCATGTGCACGTCGGCGCCGGTCACCCGTTGCACCGGCGCGTCGAGGTCGTCGAAGGCCTGCTCGGTTATCAGCGCCGCCAGGTTGGCGCCGACTCCGCCGTGCGGCCAGCCCTCCTCGACGATCACGGCGCGGTTGGTCTTGCGCACCGAGGCGAGGATCGTGTCGAGGTCGAGCGGGCGCAGGGTGCGGGGGTCGATCACCTCGGCCTCGACCCCGTGCTCGTGCGCGAGCACCCGCGCCGCGTCTTCGGCGACGTGGGCCATCTTGAGGATGCCGACGATCGTCACGTCGGAGCCCTCGCGCCGCACCGCGGCCTCGCCGAAGCGCAGGACCTCCTCCTCGTCCCCCACCTCCCCCCGCCGCCCGTAGAGGCTCTCGTGCTCGATGAAGATCACCGGGTTGTCGTCGCGGATCGCGGCCTTCAGCAGCGCCTTGCCGTCCCCTGGCGTGGAGGGGCAGGCGACCAGCAGCCCTGGCACCTGCAGGAAGAGAGCCTCGAAGCTGTGCGAGTGGGTCGGGCCGAGCTGGTGCCCGCCCCCGCCCGGCATCCGCACCACCATCGGCACCCGCGCCTCGCCGTTGAACATGTAGGGGATCGCGGCGGCGTGGTTGACGATCTGGTCGAGCGCCAGCAGCGCGAAGTTGACCGTCATCAGCTCGACCACTGGCCGCAGCCCCGCCATCGCCGCGCCGACCCCGGTGCCGACGATCGTGTTCTCGGAGATCGGCGTGTCGCGCACGCGCCGCTCGCCGAACTCCTCCAGCAGCCCTTCGGTCACCTTGAAGGCGCCCTGGAAGACCCCGACGTCCTCGCCCATCACGAAGACCGCCTCGTCGCGCCGCATCTCCTCCGCCATCGCGTCGCGCAGCGCCTCGCGCATCCGCAGCTCGGTCGTCATCGCTCCTCGACCTCCTCGGCGACCGGGGAGCCCGCGCCCTCTTCTGCCACCTCGGGCTCGACGCCCTCCTGGGCGTCGCCGCTCTCGGCGGGGTTCGGCCGCGGCCCGTCCGGCTGGCCCGCGTAGGCGGCGCCGGCCTCGGCCAGCTCGCGCGCCGCCTCGGGCATTTCCTGCTCGTCCTCTCCGCGATGCGGCTCGGGGCTGCGCTCGTCGACCGCGTACCAGCCGGCGTCGCTGCCGAGCACGTAGAGGCTCTCGTAGAGAGTGTCGAGGGCGGGCTCGGGGGAGGAGTCGGCGAACTCGACCGCGGCGAGCACCTCCTGCTCGGCCTTGTCGCGCACCTCCTGCACCTCGCGCTCGCCCAGCACCCCCGCCTCGACGCAGCGGCGCGCGAAGAGCTCGATCGGGTCTTTCTCCTGCCACTCCTCGACCTCCTCGCGCTCGCGGTAGACCTCGGGGTCAGCCGCGGAGTGGCCGCGGTAGCGGTAGGTGAAGGCCTCGAGCATCGTCGGCCGCCGCTCCTCGCGGGCGAGCCGGATCCCCTCCGCGACCGCCTCGCGCACCGCCAGCACGTCCATGCCGTCGATCCGCTCCCCGGGGACCCCGTAGCCCTCCGCCTTCTTGGAGAGATCGGTCTGGGCCGAGTGCCTCTCGACCGAGGTCCCCATCCCGTAGAGGTTGTTCTCGACCAGGAAGAGGATCGGCAGCTTCCAGAGCGCCGCCAGGTTCATCGTCTCGCCGAAGTTGCCGGCGTTGGAGGCGCCGTCGCCGAACATGCAGACCGTGACCGCGTCCTCCCCCTTGTACTCGGAGGCGAGGGCGAGGCCCGCCCCGATCGGCAGGTTTCCGCCGACGACCCCGTAGCCGCCCATGAAGCGGCGCTCGGCGTCGAAGATGTGCATCGACCCGCCGCGGCCGCCGCTGGTCCCGTCGACCCTGCCGAAGAGCTCGGCCATCACGCGCTTGGGATCGGTGCCGCGAGCGATCGCGTGACCGTGCGTGCGGTAGGTGCCGATCAGGTAGTCCTCATCGCGCATCGCCGCGGAGACGCCGACGATGGTGGCCTCCTCGCCGATCGCCAGGTGCAGGAAGCCCCCCGCCTTGGCCCGCTGGTACTGGCGCCCTGCCTCTTCCTCGAAGCGGCGGATCAGCGTCATCCGCGCCAGCAGCTCGTAACAGGTGGAGGCGTCAGGGAGATCGGCCACGATCTGACCTTAGCTAGCGGCGGCGATCGCCTCCTCGACTTTGTCGTCGCCCCAGAAAACCTCGTCGCCGACGAGCAGGGAGGGGACGCCGGCGACGCCGAGCTCGGCGGCCCGGTCGGTCGCCTCGCGCAGGGCGCCCTTGACCGCTTCGGTCTCCACCGCCTTCAGCAGCGCCCGCGGGTGCAGCTCGCAGGCGGCGGCCGCGATCAGCACATTCTCGGGGTCGGAGAGATCGCGCCCGGCGGCGAAGGCCTGGCGGAAGGCGGCGAGGGCGAAGGAAACGGCGCGGCCGGTCTGCTTGGCGAAGATGGCGGCGCGCATCGCGAAGAGCATGTTGCCGGGCCAGGGATCGGGCCAGGCGACCGGCGGCAGCCCGTACGCGGCGGCTCGCCGCTCGACCTCGGCCATCCCCTCCTCACGCCCGGGGCCGTTCCCCCACGAGTCCCGCCCGAGGCGCTTGAACAGCCCGCCGAGCAGGATCGGCTGCCACTCCGGCTGCTCGAGCCCCGCCTCGGTGAAGAGCCCGCTGACCCGCTCCGCGGCAAGGTACGCGTAGGGCGAGCCGAGGTCGAAGTAGAAGGTCGCCGCCGGGGGGAAGAGGTCGGCCACGTGTTGACCTTATGCGTCCATGAGCAAGCGGAGGAGTGCCTTTCTCGATGCTTGCGCCCTGATCGCTGTTATTCGCGCTGAGCCAGCAATGAAACGAGTGCAGACGATCCTTCGCGAAGGATCAGCGGCGATGACGGCTACCAACGTCGCCGAGGTGTTCGACGTTGTCGCTCGGAAGGGGGATGTCGGCTATACGAGCATCGCTGACGTGGTTGAGCCCCTATTCGAGGGGCCCCTTGCACTTGTTCCCGTCGATCTGGAGCTTGCGCGCCATGCGGCCGAAGTCCGGACCGACCACTACCACCGCAAGCGGCGTTCGCTGTCTCTTGCCGACGCAACGCTGCTCGCCGCTCCGCGCTCCGGAGACAAGATTGCGAGCTCGGATTCTGACGTTCTCGCCGTCGCCGCCGAGCTCGGCATCGAGACGATCGAGTTGCCGCCGAGCTTGGGGTGACGCGTCGGCGCTCGCGCTCAGGCGTGCAGGGCCCAGCCCTCGACGGCTCGGGCGGCTTCCGGAATCGCCTCTGAGATCGTCGGGTGCGGGTGGACGATCCGGGCCAGCTCCTGGTAGCCGCCCTCCAGCGCCATCGTCGCGACCAGCTCCGCGACCATGTCGCAGGCCCGGTTGCCGACGACGTGGGCGCCGAGGATCTCGCCGTACTTCGAGTCGACGACGAGCTTGACCAGGCCGTCTTTGTCGTCGTAGACGGTGGCGCCGCCGACGCCGCCGAGCTTCTGCTTGCCGACCTTGACGTCGTGGCCGGCCTCCTTGGCGGCCGCCTCGGTGAGGCCGACGCTCGCCACCTGCGGGTGGCAGAAGGTCGCCCCGGCGACGAGGTTCTGGTCGACCGGATGGGTCGGCTCCCCGGCCGCGTGCTCGACCGCGACGACGCCCTCCTCGGAGGCCTTGTGGGCGAGCGCCTTGGCATTGACCAGGTCGCCGATCGCGTAGACCTTCGGGTTCGAGGTGCGCCCGTACTCGTCCACCTCGACCTTGCTGTTCTCGGTCAGCGTGACGCCGGCCTCGGAGAGGCCGAGCCCCTCGACGTCGGCGGAGCGGCCACCGGCGATGCAGAGGTAGTCGACCTCGGTCGACTCCCCGCCGTAGCTGAGCTTGACCGAGCTCTCGCCGGCCTCGACGTTCTCGACCGGCGTGCCGGTGGAGATCGTCACGTTCTGCTTCTCGAAGGCGCGCTTGACGATTCGAGCCATGTCCTTGTCCTCGGCCGGGAGGATCTGGTCGAGCATCTCGATCAGCACCACCTCGGTGCCGAAGCGGCCGTAGGCGGAGGCGATCTCACAGCCCGAGGCGCCGGCACCGGCCACGGCGATCCTCTTCGGCTGCTCGGGGAGGGACCAGGCGCCCCAGGTGTCGAGGACGCGGCCGCCGAACTCGACCCCCGGGATCGGCAGCGCCGCCGAGCCGGTGGCGAGCACGACCGTGCCGGCCTCGTAGACCTCCTCGCCGACCTTGACGCCGCCGCCGGAGGTGAGCGAGCCCTCGCCCTCGATCAGGGTGACCTCGTTCTTGTCCCAGAGCATCTTCACGCCGCCGGAGAGCGACTCCGAGACGGCGGCGCGGCGCTTGCCCAGCGCCTCCCAGTCGAGCGTGACGTCCTTGGCGACGACGCCGAGCTCGGCGCTCTCGCGCGCCTGCTCGTAGATCTCGGCCGTGCGCAGCACGGTCTTGGCCGGGATGCAGGCGTAGTTGAGGCAGCGCCCGCCCGGCTTGTCGCGCTCGACCACCGCGGTCCTCTTGCCGAGCTGGGCGGCCCGGATCGCGGCCACGTAGCCGCCCGGGCCCCCGCCGATGACGATCACGTCGTAGGAATCAGCCACTGTCCTGAGCCTATAGAGCGCCGCCTTCCGGTGCGCCTTATCCCCGTATATCGGGGCAAAGGCGCACCGGAACGGGTCAGTTCCGGGGCTGCCGGGTCGGCATCTGGATCCGGGCCATCGCCTTGACCATGAAGAAGAAGAACGTCCCGGCGACCGCCAGCAGGACGAGGGTGCCGGCGATCTCGGCGAGCGAGGAGGCCGCGACCAGGAGGCCGAAGAAGGCGCTGAAGAGGATGAAGACCAGGATCAGCTGGAAGCCGAGCACCGCCCAGTAGCGCGCCCGCCACATGCCCCAGGCCATGATCGCGGTCAGCAGCGCCGGCGCCAGCGCCTGCACGAATCGCGGTTTCTCCCCGTCGACCTCGGTGCCGGAGACGTAGCCGATCACGACCGAGATCGAGATCAGGGCCGAGACGACGGCGCCGATCGTCACCACCAGCGGCCGCTCGCCCTCGCCCAGCGGCTCGAGCGCCTCGCGTGCGGCCCGGTTGCGCTCCTCCGCTTTCGCGTAGCCGCGCTCCATCCGCTCGCGCGGGGTGGGGGAGGCGCCGCGCTGCTTGCGCTTTCGCGGCTCGGCCGGTGGGTCAGGCACCGGGCGCCGCCTCTCCCAGCGGCGCGAATGCGCCCCGCAGCTCCTCCGCCGCAGCAGCCGGGTCCTCGGCGTCGCGGATCGCCCGCACGACGCAGATCCGCCGCGCCCCGGCGTCGACCACCTCCGCGGCGTTGGTCGCGTCGATGCCGCCGATCGCGAAGAAGGGGTGGGGGGCGACGGCGGCTGCGTGGCGGATCAGGTCGAGCCCGATCGCGGGGCGGCCCTCCTTCGTCGGCGTCTCCCAGATCGGGCCGACGCTCACGTAGTCGACGGGCGCTCCGGCCGTCGCGGCGAGCTGCTCCTCGGAGTGGGTCGAGAGACCGACGATCGCTTCAGGCCCAAGCGCCGCGCGGGCCTCGGCCGCCGGAAGGTCGTCCTGCCCAACGTGGACCCCGTCGGCGTTGCAGGCGCGAGCCAGGTCGGGGTCGTCGTTGACGACGAAGAGGGCGCTGTAGGTGTCGCAGAGCCGGCGGAAGGTCTGTGCCGCGAGCTCGATCTCGCGCCGCGGCAGGTCCTTCTCGCGCAGCTGCACGATGTCGACGCCGCCGTTCAGCGCCGCCCGCAGCAGCGGCTCGGCGTCTTCGCCGCGGGGGCGAGCGTCGCAGCAGAGGTAGAGGCGCGCGGTGCGCAGCCGCTCGCGGCGCAGCGGGCCCTTGGCGTCCGGTGGGGCGAGGCTCACCCTCCGATTATCCCGCCCCCTCGCGGGGACGGGGCCTTGGGAGGGGTAGCATCGGTGGGGAACGGGAGCCCACGGCATCGGCGATGCCACGGCTGAGAGGGTGGCAACGAGGCCACCGACCGTCTGGACCTGATCCGGGTAATGCCGGCGGAGGCAAGATTGAGCGACAGAGGCAGCTATGACGCGGTGGTGGTCGGCGGTGGCGCGATCGGTCTCTGCTGCGCCTGGCGCCTCTCACGACGAGGAGCGCGCGTCGTCGTGCTCGACCGTGCCGCGCCCCCGGCCGGCGCCACCCGCGTCGCCGCCGGGATGCTGGCGCCGGTCGGCGAGCTGGCCTTCGGCGAGCCGGAGCTGTTGCGGATGACCCTCGCGGCCGCCGAGGCCTTCCCGGGCTTCATTGCCGAGCTGGAGGCGGCGAGCGGGATGAGCAGCGGCTACGAGCGCTGTGGCGCCCTGCACGTCGCGCTCGACCGCGACGAGGCGGCGGAGCTGCGCCGGGTCCACGAGCTGCAGCGCTCCCTCGACCTCGGCGCGGAGTGGCTGCCGCCGCGACGTTGCCGCGAGCTGGAGCCGGGCCTGACGCCCTCCTTCAACGGGGGGGTGCACGCGCCCGAGGAGGCAATGGTGGACCCGCGGCTGATGACGAACGCCCTGCTGGCGGTCCTGGCCGGGGAAGGGGTCGAGGTCCGGGCCGGGTCCGAGGTCACCGAGGCGATCCTCGACGGCGAGCGGATCGAGGGCGTGCGCACGGCGGCGGGCGAGGAGCTGCGCGCCGACGCGGTGGTGATCGCCACCGGCGCCTGGGCGGGCGCCGCCGCCTGGCTGCCGGAGCATGCCCGCCCTCCCGTCCGGCCGGTCAAGGGGCAGATCCTCGAGCTGCGTGCACCGGACGGAGAGCCGCCCTGCAAGCGGATAGTCGCGTCGGAGCGGATCTACCTGGTCCCCCGTCCCGACGGCCGCCTGATCGCCGGGGCGACGACTGAGGAGCGCGGCTTCGACGCCACCGTCACCGCCGGCGGCGTCCACGAGCTGCTCCGCGAGGCCTACCGCCTGCTGCCCGACGTCGCCGAGATGGAGCTGGTCGAGGCGATGGCGGGACTGCGCCCGGGCACCCCCGACAACCTGCCGCTGGTCGGCCCGGGAGCGCTCGACGGCCTCGTCCTCGCCTGCGGCCACTACCGCAACGGCATCCTGCTGGCGCCGCTGGCCGGCGAAGCGGTCGCCGCCGAGCTCGCCGGCGTGGAGGTGGCCGGATGAGGATCGAGCTGAATGGGAAGCCCCATGAGCTCGCCGAGGGGGCGACCCTCGCCGACGCCGCCCGGGCGGCCGGGGCAGAGGACGCCCGGGGCTACGCCGTCGCCCTCGACGGCGAGGTCGCGCCTCGCGCCGAGTGGGCTGCGACGCCGCTTTCCGAGGGCAGCAGGGTCGAGGTGCTCGCCGCGATCCAGGGTGGGGCAGAGGGGTGGGAGCTGGGCGGTGAGGCCTGGACCTCGCGCCTGATCGCCGGCACCGGCGGCTTCCGCTCGCTGGAGCAGATGGAGCGGGCGCTGGAGGCCTCGGGCGCGGAGATCGTCACCGTCGCCCTGCGCCGCATCGACCCCGACGCGAAGGGCTCGGTCCTCGACGTGCTCGACCGCCTCGAGCTCTTCGCCCTGCCCAACACCGCCGGCTGCTACACCGCCCGCGACGCCGTCCGCACCGCGCGGCTCGCCCGCGAGGCCTTCGAGACCGAGTGGATCAAGCTCGAGGTGATCGGCGACGACCGCACCCTCTTCCCCGACGCGGTCGAGCTCCTCGGCGCCGCCGAGACCCTCGTCGGCGAGGGCTTCACCGTCCTCCCCTACACCAACGACGACCCGATCCTCGCCCGCCGCCTCGAGGAGGCCGGCTGCGCCGCCGTGATGCCGCTCGGCTCGCCGATCGGCTCCGGCGCCGGCATCCGCAACCCGTACAACATCGCGATCATCGCCGAGCGCGCAGCGGTGCCCGTCGTCCTCGACGCCGGGATCGGCACCGCCTCCGACGCCGCCCTGGCGATGGAGCTGGGCTGCGACGCGGTGATGGCCGCCAGCTCGATCTTCGGTGCCGCCGACCCCGCCGCGATGGCAACCGCCCTGCGCCTCGGGGTCGAGGCCGGATACGCCGCCCGCGCCGCCGGCCGCATCCCCCGCCGCACCCACGCCGAGGCCTCGACCCCCGAGCAGGGCCTTCCCGAGCTCTCCTAACCGGCCCGCGACCGGCTCCCGCCCTCTACCATGGGCCACCGCGCCCCCGTAGCTCAGTTGGTTAGAGCGGCGGCCTTTTAAGCCGCGCGGCCCGGGTTCGAATCCCGGCGGGGGTACTACCGGGTAGAGGGATCGCATGGCCGACGACGCAAAGCGCGACAGGGAGCTGCTCCGCTCGCCCTGCGACCTGGAGGAGGAGGACGAGCTTCGCCTCGACAGGATCAAAGCCGAGGTCGACAGGGGCTTCGACGCAATGCGGGACATCGAGGACGGCGTCTCCGTCTTCGGCTCGGCGCGCGTGAAGGAAGGCCACCGCTGGTACGAGCTCTGCCGGGAGACGACGGCCTGCCTCGCCCGCAACGGCTTCACCGTGATCACGGGAGGCGGCCCGGGGCTGATGGAGGCGGCGAACCGCGGCGCCGCCGAAGCGGGCGGGATCTCCGTCGGCCTCAACATCCAGCTTCCGCACGAGCAGGAGACGAACCCCTACGTCAACCGCTCGCTCGATTTCCACTACTTCTTCGCGCGCAAGCTGATGTTCGTCCGCTACGCGCGCGCCTTCGTCATCTTCCCCGGCGGCTACGGCACGCTCGACGAGCTCTTCGAGAGCCTCACTCTGATGCAGACCCACCGCATCCAGCTCTTCCCGACGATCCTCGTCGACTCCGCCCACTGGGCGCCGCTGCTCGACTGGATCGACGACGCGCTCGACGACACGGCGCTGATCTCGCATCCCGACATGGAGCTGCTCGTCACCGCCGACACGGTCGCCGAGATCTGCGGCCACGTCGAGAAGGCGACGGAGCTGCAGCGCCAGCTCGAGAACGGCAGCTAGGGTTCGGAAGTGTCTCTCCCGGTTCGAGTCACACCGGTTTTCTGCCCCGGAAACGCAATCGGCCCGCCGAAGCGGGCCGATTGCGAAGAGGGTTGCCGCCGAATTACTCCAACGACCCCGCCATCACGAATGCCTATCTTAGCGCCCCGGGCGGGAGTCGAACCCGCCAACCCCCGCTTCGTGATGGCGGGGTCCGCGTCCGGCGTCCGGGGCGTCACCGCTCTCGCGGCCGGCCGACACTATCCCGCGCGAACGCACGTATTGCGCTGCAAATCAAGCGAATTGCGCACCATCTCGAGACGCGCGGCGCTAGTGACGGAAGTGCCGGTGCTTGGTGAAGACCATCGTCACGCCGGCGGCCTCGCAGGCCTCGATCACCTCGGCGTCGCGCTTGGAGCCGCCGGGTTGGATCACGGCGGTGGAGCCGGCTTCGATCGCCAGCTGGGGGCCGTCGGCGAAGGGGAAGAAGGCGTCGGAGGCGACGGCTGAGCCGGCGAGCAGGGCGTCGGAGTCCTCGCGCGCGTCGCGGCACTTCTCGACCGCGAGGCGAACCGAGTCGACGCGGCTCATCTGGCCGGCGCCGATGCCGAGCGTGGCGCCGTCCTTGGCGATCACGATCGCGTTGGAGCGGACGTGGCGGACGACGGTCCAGGCGAAGAGCATGTCGCGCCACTGCTCCTCGCTCACCCCGGCCTTCGTCACCACCTCCATCAGCTCGCGCGGCTCGGGGTCGCCGTCGCGGTCCTGGACCAGCAGCCCGCCCAGCACCCGTTTGACGTCGCGTTCGCCCGAGGCGCGCTGGCGGCGCTCCTCCTCGCAGAGGATGCGGATCGCCTCCTTCTGCTGGAGGACGGCCAGCGCTCCGTGCTCGTAGTCGGGTGCGATCAGCACCTCGACGAAGTTCTCGTGCAGCTTCTTCGCCAGCGCCTCCGAGACCGGCCGGTTGAAGGCGATCACGCCGCCGAAGGCCGACATCGGGTCGCAGGCCAGCGCCTTCTCGTAGGCCTCCAGCGAGTCGGCGCCGACCGCCACACCGCAGGGGTTGTTGTGCTTGACGATCGTGCAGGCCGGCTGCTCGAAGTCCTCTACGAGCCGTCGCGCCGAGTCGAGGTCGAGCACGTTGTTGAAGGAGAGGGCGCGGCCGTGCAGCTTGGCGACGCGCGAGAGGACATGGCTGCGCACCCCCGCTTCGGAGTACAGCGCCGCCCGCTGGTGGGGGTTCTCGCCGTAGGAGAGGTCGAGCACCTTCTCGTAGGCGACCGCCAAATGTTCGGGGTAGTCCTCGTACTCGGTCGAGAACCAGCGGCTGATCGCGGCGTCGTAGCGGGCGGTTTGGGCGAAGGCCTCGTTGGCGAGCCAGTGCCGGGTCGTGGCCGAGACCTCGCCGCCGGACTCCTCGAGCTCCGCCAGCACCGCGTCGTAGGACTCAGGCTTGACCACGACGGCGACGTCGTCGTGGTTCTTGGCGGCGGCGCGGATCATCGTCGGCCCGCCGATGTCGATGTTCTCGACCGCGACCTCGGGTGCCACCTCGTGGGCGGCCACCGTCTCCTCGAAGGGGTAGAGGTTGACGCAGACGAGGTCGATCGGCTCGATTCCCTCGCGCTCCAGCGTCGCCATGTGCTCGGGGTCCTCGCGCCGTGCCAGCAGCGCCGCGTGCAGCCGCGGGTGCAGGGTCTTGACCCGGCCGCCGAGGATCTCCTCCTGGCCGGTGAGCTCCGAGACGTCGGTCACCTCGATCCCCGCCTCGCGCAGCGCTGCCGCCGTGCCGCCGGTGGAGAGGATCTCCACGCCGAGCCCGGCGAGGCCGCGGGCGAAGTCGGCGACGCCGGTCTTGTCGGAGACCGAGACGAGCGCGCGGCGCACCGCGATCGCGCCGTCGCTCACGGTCTCCGGCCTGGTGTCTGCGGGGGCTTCACTCATCGACGAGCACGACCCTCGGGTCGCTCGCCTCGATCCTAACCCTGCCCGCCGCGATCATGCGGATCGCCTCCGGGTAGAGCTCGTGCTCGGTGGCGTGGACCGCCTGCTCGAGCGCCGCCCGGTCGCGATCGGCCGGCACCGGAACCTCGCGCTGGAGCAGCACAGGTCCGGTGTCGACCCCCTCGTCGACGAAGTGGACGGTGACGCCGGTCACCACTACCCCCGCTTCGAGCGCCTGCCCGATCGCGTCGAGGCCGGGAAAGGCCGGCAGCAGGGCCGGGTGTACGTTGACGATCCGGTGGCGGAAGCGGGCGACGAACCCCTTGCCCAGCAGCTGCATGTACCCGGCGAGGGCGACGAGGTCGGCGCCCCGGGCCTCGATCCAGTCGCCCATCGCGGTGTCTCGCGCCTCGCGGTCGGCATAGGCGTCGCGCGGGAAGGAGGCCGTCTCGACACCGGCCGCTCGGGCTCGCTCCAGGGCCCGCGCGTCGAGCTTGTCGGAGCCGACCCCGACGACCTCGATCCCCCCGCTGCCGTGCAGCTGGTCGAGGATCGCCTGCAGGTTCGTGCCGCTGCCCGAGGCCAAGACGACGAGACGAAACGTGGCACGGCGCATCTCTACGTCCTCGGTCGCTCGCGTGCAGAGCACGCCACGCTCCCTGCGTCCTTGATCTGCTTGGCCACGTTTCGTCTCGAACGACTTGAAGGATCCACCCACATGGCATTATCGCTTCGTGACGCTGCTCGATCGTCTCGGCCTCGACAAGCCGATCGTGCAGGCGGGAATGGGCGGCGGCCTCAGCCGCCATGAGCTCGCCGCGGCGGTCTCGGAGGCGGGCGGGCTGGGGACGATCGCGGTCGGCGGGGCCGCGGCGATCGAGCGCGAGCTGGCGGCCGCTCGAGCGCTCACCGGCAGGCCCATCGCCGTCAATGTGCTGCTGCCCTTCGCCCGGCGCGACTGGTTTCCGGCGGCGGCCAAGGCCGACGTCGTCGTCACCTTCTGGGGCGCCCCGAAGCGCCGGGCCCCCGGCACCTGGATCCATCAGTGCGGATCCGTGGGCGAGGCCCTGGCAGCCCATGCTGCCGGCGCCGACGCGGTGATCGTCCAGGGTGTCGAGGCAGGAGGCCACGTGAGGGGCCGGGTCCCCGCCCTCGATCTGCTCGCGCAGGCCCGAGCCGCGCTGCCCCGCGACTTCCCCCTCCTCCTCGCGGGCGGCATCGCCGACCGGGACGACGTGGCCCGGGCGCTCGAGGCCGGAGCGATCGCCGCGGTCGCAGGCACCCGCTTCCTGCTCAGCGCGGAGAGCCGTGCCCATCCTGAGTATCGACGGCGCCTGCTGGCCGCGGAGGACACGATCCTCACCGAGCTCTTCGGCGCCGGCTGGCCCGCGCCGCACCGAGTGGTTGCCAACGCCGCGACAGAACACTGGCTCGGACACGATCTCCGCGGCCCGGTCCTGAACAGGGCCCTGAACCGCCTGACCGGCCCGACCGGCCGCTACATGCCCTCTTCCCTCCAGGCCCGAATGGTGCGCGCCCAGCGACCGGGCAGCCGCCTGCTCACCCCGTTGGGGCCCGCAGACGACGGCCCCGCGAACCTTCTCGACGCCGGCCCGCTCTATGCGGGTCAGACGGTCGCCCGCATCGGCGACGTGCGCCCGGCGGCCGAGATCGTCACCTCGCTCGTGCCCTGACTAGGACGACGCCGGGACGACGGCAACGTCCTCGAGCGCGAACTTCCCGTTCGCGTCCTCGGGGTCGCCCAGCGGGTAGCGACCGCTGAAGCAGGCGTCGCAGTGGTCCTCGCGCGCGGTGCCGATCGCCTCGTAGACGCCGTCGAGCGAGAGGTAGGCGAGGGAGTCGCAGTCGAGCTCGTCGGCGATCTCCTGCACGGTGCGCTCGTGGGCGATCATCTCCTCGCGGGTCGACATGTCGACCCCGTAGTGGCAGGGGTTGCGGATCGGCGGCGCCGAGATCCGCAGGTGGACCTCCCTGGCGCCGGCGTCGCGCAGCATGCCGACGATCTGCCGGGTCGTGTTGCCGCGCACGATCGAGTCGTCGACGACGACGATGCGCTGTCCGGAGACGATCTCCGGCAGCGGGTTGAACTTGAGCCGCAGGCCGTGCTTGCGCAGCTCCTGCCCCGGCTGGATGAAGGTCCGCGCCACGTAGCGGTTCTTGATCAGGCCGTCGTCGCGGGGCAGCCCCGAGGCGCGCGCGAACCCGGCAGCGGCCGGGTTGCCGGAGTCCGGCACCGCGATCACCAGATCGGCGTCGACCGGCGCCTCGCGCCAGAGGATCTCGCCCATCCGCCCGCGCACCTGCTGCAGCACCTTGCCCTCCAGGCGGCTGTCGGGACGGGAGAAGTAGATGTGCTCGAAGACGCACATCGCCGGCCGCGCGGCCTTCACCACCTGGCGCGTCTCCAGCCCGCGCTCGGTCAGCGAGACCATCTCGCCCGGGTGGACTTCGCGCATCAGCTCGGCGCCGATGATGTCGAAGGCGCAGCTCTCCGAGGCGACGACGAAGCGGTCCTCGAGCCGTCCCAGCGAGAGCGGCCGCACCCCGTGCGGGTCGCGGAAGGCGACGATCGCCCGCTTGGTCATCACCACGGTGGAGTAGGCGCCCTGCAGGCGCGGCATCACGTCGGTGACCGCGTCCTCGATCAGCTTGCCCTCGTTGGAGGAGAGCAGCGCCGCGATGATCTCCGAGTCGGAGGTGCCGCGGAAGGCGATGCCGCGCTCCTTCAGCTCGGCCCAGAGCTCGACCGCGTTGGTCAGGTTGCCGTTGTGGGCGAGCGCCAGCTCGCGGCCGTCGTCGCGCCAGACCGGCTGCGCGTTCTCCCACGACCCACCGCCGGTGGTCGAGTAGCGGACGTGGCCGATCGCCATGTCGCCCTCCAGCGCCCGCAGCTTCTCCTCGTCGAAGACCTGCGAGACGAGCCCCGAGTCGCGCAGCGTCGTGATGTGGCCCCCCTCGCAGGTGGCGATCCCGGCCGACTCCTGGCCGCGGTGCTGCAGCGCGTAGAGGCTGAAGTAGGCGAGGCGGGCGACGTCGTGCCCGGGTGCGAATACGCCGAACACCCCGCATTCCTCGCGCGGGCCATCGCGGTCTATGAGCTGCCCCTGAAGCGGAGTCAAGCGCGTGCTTCCTCGCGGTCGAAAGGACGTGACGCGCAGGCGGACTGCCTACCCGCGGAGGGTACCAGCGGGCGGGGACCGGACCGAGCGACCGCCAAGGCCCGCTAACCGCTGTCCCGACCCTTCAGCCTCACGGTCAGCCGCTCGTCCACGACCCTGCCTGCGAGGCTCGTGGTGCGGGCGGTGATCTTCCCTTTCAGGTATTCCCGCGGTGCAATTTGGCCGAGGCGGCGCAGCACCGCCCTCGGCAGCTTGATCCTGAACTCGACCGCCCTGCCCGGCACGACGGTCTTCGTGCCTCCGATCAGGCCGACCGTCAGCCGAGTCGGCCCAGCCCGATGGGGGAGGGATCCCCGGGATTGCTTGAAGGCCCAGCCGACCTGCCCGAAGACGTGGACCTTCCCTCCGAGCTGGCGGTCACGTGGAGGACGATCGAGTGCCGCTTGACCCGGAATTCGGCGATGTCGAGCCTCATGTACGGGCAGGCCGTCTGGTATTCCGCGCTTTCCGGACACCCATCCTGGGTCTCGTCGCCGTATCCGTCGCCATCGAGATCGGGCTCCAGGGATGCCGAGACCGGAACCCGGAACCCGGCCAGCGATGCGAATGCCAGGGTGGTGCCGAGGGAAGCGGCTCCGTGGAGGAATCCGAGCTCGTCTTCGGGCTCACCCGTATTGCAGGCGAGAGTCCCCTCGCTCTGCGGTCCATAGAGCCCCAGGCGATCGCCTGCCAGGACGGGAATCCTCGTTTTGTCGCGAAACCGGGGTGGTTGCCGACTGTACCCTCCGCGCTTTCTCCCACGACCCGTAGCTCCCTGCGTTTCCCGTCGCACGGAAGACGCTGAGCTTGATCGGCGCTGCTTCGACCACGAACCCTGACGCGACATTCACCCGCCACCACGTGATGACTCCGGCGCTTGGCGCCGTCAACGACAGCGCACTGCCGCCCCCCTATCGAGCGCCGCTAGGCGCCCTGCGTGAGTCGCTCGCCGCTCTCGGCGTCGAAGAGGTGGAGCTTCGAGGTGTCGGCCCAGAGCTCGACGCTGTCGCGGCGCTTGATCTTGCTCGCCGGGTCGAGGCGGGCGACGATCTGCTCCTGGCCCTCGCGGACCTCGGGCACGCCGGTCTCCTCGAGGCGTTCCTCGACCAGGTCCGCCAGCTGCTCGGACTCGACCCCGCTCGACTCGACGTGGAAGTAGGCGTAGAGGTCGGACCCGAGCGACTCGACGAGGTCGATCTCCGCCTCGAAGACGACGCCGCGCTCGTCGCGCACCTCGCCGACCATCGAGGCGTCCTCGAAGCTCTCCGGGCGCAGGCCGGCGATCACCTTGCCGTCCCGGCCGTCGCCGACGCCCTCCGGCACGTCGGCCTCGCCGATCGGCAGCTTCACCTTGCCCCCGCTCAGTTCCGCCGGCATGAAGTTCATCGCCGGCGAGCCGATGAAGCCGGCGACGAAGAGGTTGACCGGCTCCTCGTAGAGCTCGGCCGGCGACCCCACCTGCTGCAGCTCCCCTGCCCGCATCACCGCAACCCGGTCGCCGAGGGTCATCGCCTCGACCTGGTCGTGGGTGACGTAGACGGTCGTCGTCTCCAGTTGCGACTGCAGCTTCGCCACCTCGGTCCGCATCTGCACCCGCAGCTTCGCGTCGAGGTTGGAGAGCGGCTCGTCCATCAGGAAGGCCTTCGGGTCGCGGACGATCGCGCGTCCCATCGCCACCCGCTGGCGCTGGCCGCCGGAGAGGTTGGCCGGCCGGCGATCGAGGTGCTGCTCGAGGTCGAGCGTCTTCGCGGCGTCTTCGACCTTGCGGTCGATCTCCCCCTTGTCGACTCCGGCCAGCTTCAGCGCGAAGCCCATGTTCTCCCGCACCGTCATGTGCGGGTAGAGCGCGTAGTTCTGGAAGACCATCGCGATGTCGCGGTCCTTGGGGGCGCGGTCGTTGACGATCTCGCCGCCGATCTTCAGCTCGCCGCTGGAGATGTCCTCGAGCCCGGCGATCATCCGCAGCGCCGTCGACTTGCCGCAGCCCGAGGGCCCGACGAGGATCATGAACTCGCCGTCGCCGACCTCCAGGCTCATGTCCTTGACGGCTTCCTGGCCGTCGGCGAAGACCTTGGTGACTCCTTCGAGGGTTATCTCCGACATGCCATCTCCTACGCACCCGCGCGGCGGCGAGGGCGTAAGGAAGGAATGCCCCGATCAGCCGGTCCCTAAACAGTGTGAGCTGGAGCTGTGACTGGTCCGCGAGGCCATGGTGTGTGTGGACATATGACCGAGTGCGCGTCCTTGGCATGGTTAGGGAGGCCGAGTCGGGGTAGCGAGCCACCATGGTTTCGAGGACCAGATGGCATGCCTCAGCCGCGCTGCTGGCGTTCCTCGCCTTTGCGGCGGCGGTGCTGTACGCGCCTCCGGCCGGCACCGCGCCCGGCGACGTCGCAGACCTGGGGATCGCCAAGTCCGACAGCCCGGACCCCGTATTCGTCGGCGCCGCCCTCACCTACGCCATCCAGGTGACCAACCTCGGCCCCCAGGAGGCCACGGGGGTGACGGTCACCGACGAGCTCCCCAGCCACGCCACCTTCGTCTCGGCCTCGGCGAGCAGCGGAAGCTGCGAGCAAAAAGGCAAGCGGGTCACCTGCAGCCTCGGCAACCTTGCGGTGGACCCGACCAAAGCGAACGCGGCAACCGTGACGATCCAGGTACGGCCGACGAAGGCGGGCACGATCACCAACACCTCCACGGTCGACTCGGTCGAGAACGACCCCGTCGCCGTCAATGACACAGCGACGGTCTCGACTCAGGTAACCGCGCCCACGCAGGTTCCCAGCTGTCGCGGCGTCGCCGCGACGGTCCCGGGAACCTCCGGTCCTGACCGCCTGGTCGGCACGCCCGGCCCCGACGTGATCGTGGGTCTAGGAGGCGCCGACGCGATCTTCGGCCTCTCGGGGCGTGACCTGGTCTGCGCCGGCGGCGGCAACGACCGCGTCAACGCCGGGCCCGCCGCCGATCGCGTCTTCGGCGGGGCAGGGGCCGATCGTCTTCGCGGCCGCGGAGGTCCCGATCTCCTCGCCGGCAACGGGGGCGCCGACGTCCTCGCCGGCAACGTCGGGGGCGACCGGCTTCGCGGCGGCCGCGGCTTCGACCTCTGCTTCGGCGGCGCCGGCCTCGATCGCGAGCGCGGCTGCGAGCGCTGAGCCTCGGCCGCGCCCTCAGGCCGGCTGCTCGGCGATCTCGCCCAGCGAGCGCCAAGCATTCTCGGCAGTGCCGAGGCCGACGGTGAAGCTGCGGTCGCCGGCCGCTACCTCGATCGTGGTGCCGCCCACCTCGCCGATCGGCACGGCGCCGATCGCCTCCAGCTCCGCTCTGTCGCCGCTGAGCAGGAAGCCGCCCGCGCCTTCGCCGAAGAGGGCCTGCTGCGGGGAGCAACCGCGTTCGCGCAGCGGCTGCACGTCGACGCTGCAGCCGATGCCGCCGGCGATCGCAGACTCCGCCAGCGCGCAGGCGAGTCCCCCGTCGCTGACGTCATGGGCGGAGGAGAGCTTGCCGGCGCGGACGGCGTCGCGGACCGTGGCGCAGGCGGCGGCGACCGCGGCGACCTCGGGCTGGGGGAGCCCCATCTCCAGCTCGCCGCGCAGCTTGGCCAGCTCGGAGCCGGCGAGGGAGGGTGAGAAGGGGCCGAGCAGGGCGATCGCGTCGCCCTCCCCGGCGAAGGCGCTGCCGCAGGCACGGGCGGGGTCGGGCAGCTCGCCGACCATGCCGACGACCGGCGTCGGGTAGATCGGACCGTCCGGGCCCTCGTTGTAGAGGGAGACGTTGCCGCCGACGACGGGCACGCCGAGCGTGTTGCAGGCGTCGGCGAGGCCGCTGACCGCGCGGTCGAGCTGCCAGGCGGGGACCGGTTTCTCGGGGTTGCCGAAGTTGAGGCAGTTGGTCAGGCCGAGCGGCTCGGCGCCGACGCAGGCGAGGTTCTGGGCGCACTCGAGCACCGCCTCGACCGTGCCCGCGTAGGGGTCGCAGGCGACCCGCCGCCCGTTGCCGTCGATCGAGACGGCGATGGCTTTGCCCGCCTCGGGGACCTGCAGCACCGCGGCGTCGGCCGACTCGGGCCGGCGAACCGTGCGCGAGCCGACGACCGAGTCGTACTGCTCGAAGGCCCAGCGCTTGGAGGCGACGCTGGGGGAGGAGAGCAGCGCCAGCAGCGTGTCCTCGGCGGAGGAGCCCGGGTCGAGCGTCGCCCGGTTTCCGTAGATCCACACATCCGGCTCGGCCGGGCTGAGGTCGTAGAGGGGACAGCCGTCGACCAGGGCCTCGACCGGCATCTCGCCGGCGACGTCGCCGGCGCGCAGGACCCGCACCTGCCCGCTGCCGGTGACCACGCCGATCTCCGCCGCGCCGGTCTGCCATTTCTCGCAGACGGCGAGCACCTCGGCCACCTTCTCCGGCTCGACCACGCCGAGCATCCGCTCCTGGGACTCGGAGACCATGATCTCGAAGGGCTCCATGTCGGCCTCGCGCAGCGGCACCCGGGCCACGTCGAGGTCGATGCCGACCCCGCCGGCCGAGGCCATCTCCGCGGCCGAGGAGGTGAGGCCGGCGGCGCCGAGGTCCTGCAGCGAGACCAGCAGCCCCTTCTCCAGCAGCTCCAGGCAGCACTCCAGAACCTTGGACTCCTCGAAGGGGTCGCCGATCTGGACGGTCGGGCGCTTCGCCTCGTCGCCCTCGCCGAGCTCTGCCGAGGCCAGCACCGAGGCGCCGCCGATCCCGTCGCGGCCGGTCGAGGCCCCCATCAGGACGACGGCGTTGCCGACCCCGGCGGCGGCCGCCCGCACCATGTCCGCCTGCTTGGCGATCCCCACGCACATCGCGTTGACCAGGCAGTTGTGCTCGTAGGGCGCCTCGAAGTAGATCTCGCCGCCGACGTTCGCCACCCCGATCGAGTTGCCGTAGTGGCCGATGCCGCGCACCGCTCCGTCGAGCAGGTGGCGCGAGCGGACCGAGTCGAGCTCGCCGAAGCGCAGCGAGTCGAGGATCGCGATCGGCCGCGCGCCGAGGGCGAAGACGTCGCGCAGGATGCCGCCGACGCCGGTCGCCGCCCCCTGGAAGGGCTCGACCGCGCTCGGATGGTTGTGGGACTCGACCTTGAAGGCGATCGCGTAGCCGCCGCCGACGTCGACCGCGCCGGCGTTCTCGCCCGGCCCCATCACCACCCGCTCGCCCTCGGTCGGCAGTCGGCGCAGCAGCTTGCGCGAGTGCTTGTAGGCGCAGTGCTCGGACCAGAGCAGGCTGAACATCGCCAGCTCGACGTCGCCCGGCTCGCGCCCGAGCTTCTCGACGATCAGCTCGAGCTCCGAGTCGGTGAGCCCCAGCTCGCGGTGCTTGGCCGTCTCGACCGTCATGCCGGGGCCCCGGCTGCCGCGACGGCTTCGAAGACGCGCAGCCCGTCGGTCGATCCCGTCAGCGGGTCGACCGCGTGCTCGGGGTGCGGCATCAGCCCCACCACGTTGCCGGCCTCGTTGCGCACCCCGGCGATGTCCCGCGCCGACCCGTTCGGGTTCTGCCCCGGCGCGTAGCGGTAGGCGACCTGCCCGTTCTCCTCGAGCCCGTCCAAGACCTCCTCCGGCGCCCAGTACCGCCCTTCCCCGTGCTTCGCCGGGATCGACAACCGCTGGCTGAACGATTGACCCCCCTCGGCGGTGGTCAATCGTTCACTCGCCACCTCGATCAGCTCGAGCTGGCGGCAGTGGAAGCGCATGCTCTCGTTGAGGAGGAGGGCGCCGGGGAGGAGCCCCGCCTCGCACAGCACCTGGAAGCCGTTGCAGATCCCCAGCACCGGCCCGCCGGCTGCGGCGAACTCAGCCACCGCCTCCATCGCCGGCGAGAAACGGGCGATCGCGCCGGCGCGGAGGTAGTCGCCGTAGGAGAAGCCGCCCGGGACGACGACGGCGTCGATCCCCTCCAGGTCGCGCTCCTCGTGCCAGACCAGGCGCGCCTCGCCGCCGCTCAGCTCGCAGGCGTGCAGGGCGTCACGCTCGTCACACGACCCAGGGAACTGGAGCACCCCCCAGATCACAGCGTGACGATCTCGTAATCCTCGATCAACGGGTTGGCGAGCAGCTTCTCGCAGAGCTCGCCCAGCCGCTCGGGGTCCTCGGCCTCGAGCTCGACCATCCGCCCGACCCGGACGTGCCCGACTCCCTCGAAGCCGAGCGCTGGCAGGGCCCGCTCGACCGCCTTGCCCTGGGGATCGAGGATCCCCTGCTTGGGCCGGATCAGCACGCGCGCCTTCATGGCGCCCAATCTAGCGGTCCCACTCCCCGGACTTCGCCCTTACCATGGGAGCGTGAGCCATCCGCCCGTGCTCGAGCCCGCGACCGAGCCGCTCTCGATCGGCGAGACGCTGGAGAACCCCTGCACCGGGGAGCTGGGCATCCTGGTCAAGACCCCCTGGGAGGGAGAGGACCCCTCCCTGGAAGCCGATCTCCACGTCCAGCCCGGCGGCGCCGTGGTCGGCGAGCACGTCCACCGGCATTTCGACGAGCGGTTCACGGTCAAAGAGGGCAGGATCGGCTTCCGCCTCAACGGCGCCGAGTCGGTCGCCGGCCCCGGCGACGTGGTCGAGATCCCGCGCGGGAGCTGGCACGACTGGTGGAACGCAGGTGAGGGAGTCGGGGTCGCCCGAGTCGAGGTCTCCGACGGGGCGCGGTTCCTGCAGATGATCGAGACGCTGTTCGGGCTCGCTCGCGACGGCCACACCGACGAGAAGGGAATGCCCGACCCGCTGCAGCTGGCGATGTTCGCCACCGAGTTCCGCGACGTCATAGTCCTCAGGCGCCCGCCCGCCGCGGTCCAGTCGCTGGCCTTCGGCATCCTGCGCCCCATCGCCCGGGCGCGGGGCTATCGCGGCACCTATCCCCAGTACGGGCGCTCGCTGCTTAGAACGAGCGCTCCGTGATCCGCTCGTAGGCCTCGACGTACTTCGCCCGCGTCTGCTCGACCACGTCGGGCGGCAGCTCCGGGGCGGGCGGCGTGTGGTCCCAGCCCTCCGCGTCGGCCCAGTCGCGCACGAACTGCTTGTCGAAGGAAGGCTGGGTCTTGCCCGGCTCGTAGCGGTCGGCCGGCCAGAAGCGGGAGGAGTCGGGGGTGAGGACCTCGTCGGCGAGGACGATCTCGGCGCCGGCGTGGCGGCCGAGCTCGAACTTGGTGTCGGCGAGGATGATCCCGCGCTCGGCCGCGTGCTCGGCCCCGCGCGAGTAGACCTCGATCGAGATCCGCCGCAGCTCTTCCATCAGCGCCCTGTCGCCGACGATCTCGGCGGCGCGCTCGAAGTCGACGTTCTCGTCGTGGTCGCCGATCTCGGCCTTGGTGGCCGGGGTGAAGATCGGCTCGGGGAGCTTGTCGGACTCGAGCAGGCCGTCCGGCAGCTCGATCCCGCAGACCGCTCCGTCGCGCTTGTATTCCTTCCAGCCCGAGCCGGAGAGGTAGCCGCGCACGACGCACTCGACCGGGTACATCTCCAGCCGCCTCACCCGCATCGCCCGTTCGGCCACCTCTTCTGGCACGTCGGCGGAGACGAAGTGGTTGGGGACGATGTCGGCGGTCAGCTCGAACCAGAATTCCGAGATCCGGTTCAGCACCTTCCCCTTGTCGGGGATCGGCGTCGGCATCACCACGTCGTAGATCGAGATCCGGTCGGAGGCGACCATCAGCAGGTCGTCCTCCCACTCGTAGATCTCCCGGACCTTCCCGGAGGAGTGCAGCTTGAGGTCGGCGACGGCCGGCATTAAGCCGATGCTAACTGTCCGGGAAGCGGAGCATCGGTACGGCCGAGTCTGCGATCCTTGACCGCGTGCTGCCTCCGGAAGCATCCAGCCCGCCCGTCGTCCAAACGCTGCGCTGGGCCTTCCGTCCGCTTCCCTTCATGCAGGAGTGCCGCGAGCGGATAGGCGACAACTTCAGCGTCAAGTTCCTCGGCTTCGAGCGGCCGATGGTGATGATCTCCGACCCGGCCGCGATCAAGGCCCTCTACACCGAGCGCGCCCACGGCCTGCCGCCCGGCCGCGAGGTCTTCCTCGAGCCGGTGCTCGGCTCGCGCTCGCTGCTGCTGCTCGAAGGGGCCGACCACCTCGCCCACCGCAAGCTGATGCTGCCCGCCTTCCACGGCGAGCGGATGCGCTCCTACGAGCCGGTCATGGAAGAGATCGTCGACGCCAGCATCGACTCCTGGCCGCTGGGGGAGGAATTCCGCATCCATCCCCAGATGCAGGCGATCACCCTGGACATCATCCTGCGCGTCGTCTTCGGCGTCGCCGAGGGCCCCCGGCTGGAGAGGCTCCGCCGCCTGCTCACCGACGTGCTGGAGGAGACCGCCTCGCCCGCCGGCCAGCTGGTGGCGCTGGCGACGAGGCGCTTCACCGGCCGCGGCCCGTGGGCGCGGTTCGAGAGGCAGCTGAGGGCCGTCGACGAGCTGCTCTACGCCGAGATCTCCGAGCGCCGCGCCGAGCAGAGCTTCGAGGAGCGCGACGACATCCTCTCGATCCTGATGGCGGCTCGCTTCGAGGACGGCGATGGGCTGGCCGACGTCGACCTGCGCGACCAGCTGCTCACGCTCCTGCTCGCCGGGCACGAGACGACGGCGACCGCGCTGGCCTGGACCTTCGACCTCCTGCTCCGCCACCCCGAGCCGCTGCGCCGCCTGCGCGACTCGATCGAGGCGGGCGAGGACGAGTACATGCGCGCGACGATCGCCGAGGCCCTGCGCCTGCGCCCGGTGGTGCCGCTGGCCGGGCGCCGCCTGGGCACCGAGCTCAGCGTCGACGGCCTCACCCTCCCGGCCGGCACCGACGTGACGCCGGCGATCTGGCTCACCCACACCCGTGCCGACGTCTACCCCGAGCCCTTCGCCTTCCGCCCCGAGCGCTTCCTCGAGGAGGCGCCGGACACCTACGCCTGGGTCCCCTTCGGCGGCGGCGTGCGCCGCTGCATCGGCGCCGCCTTCTCCGAGTTCGAGATGCGGATCGTCCTGCGCGAGGTGCTGACCCGCTGCGAGCTGCACAAGGCCGACCCGGCACCGGAGAAGGTCGGCCGCCGCAGCATCACCCTCTCGCCCAAGGACGGCACCCCCGTCATCGTCAGCTCGCGCCGCCCAGCTCGCGAGCTCGCCGCCGTCTAGAGCGCACCCCGGTAGGGGTGAAGCGTCTTGTTAAGCGGAACCCCTACCGGGGTGCGCTCTTCATCGCCGGATGCTCGCGCGCCCAGCGGGCGATCGTGCCCGAGCCGGAGATCACCTCGCCGTCGTCGAGGACGAGGATCGGCACCTCGTTGGTGCCGCTCAGCTCGCGCACCTCGGTCCGGTCGTCCCCGCGGCTGCCCCAGGTCCAGAAAGCCATCCGGTAGCCGCCGACGGTCTTGAGCTCGTACTCGTACCCGGCCGCGTCGAGAGCCTTGCCGGCCTTGGCGCACGGGTGCGCGAACGCCGGCCCGGTTTTCTTCTGTCCACAGGTGTAGAGGACCATCGAGAGAGGGACCCTAGCCGAGGTGCTTCAAAAGCGAGTTGCTACGATTGTCGCACTATCGTAGAAGTTGCGACACGAGAGCTGCGGAACAAAACTGCCGACCTGCTCAAACGCGTTGAGGCAGGCGAGAGCATGGTGATCACTGTGCGGGGGAAGCGAGTCGCGACGCTGGCGCCTTATCGCGACGACACACCCAGATGGATGCCGCGTGAGGAACTCGTCGAGCTCTTGAAGACGCATTCCGCCGACCCCGGCCTGCTCGACGATCTCAATCGCATCGCCGGCGAAACGACCGACGAAGACAGGTTGAACCGGTTGTGGTGAGAGACCGGGAAGACTCGCAAGGCCTCCTTGACACCTCCGTTCTCGTCGCCGTCGAGAACGGCAGATCGCTGCGCACTGAGGCGATGCCTAAGACGACCGCGATCTCAGTGGTGACCAAGGCGGAGTTGCGCGTGGGCATCTTCGCCGCGGAGGACATCGAGACACGTGACCGGCGGCTGATGACCTTCGAGCTGGCGAATCGCATTCTCGCGCTTCCCGTTGACGAGGTCGTGTCCCGGGCATGGGCGCAGATGCGAGCCTACGTGGGCGCCTCCGGCCAGAAGGTTGGGGTCAACGACATGTGGATCGCAGCGACGGCCGCCGCGCACGAGATCCCGGTCCTCACCCAGGACGGTGATTTCGACGCCCTCAACGGCGTCGCCGGCCTGACCGTGATTCCGGTCTAGCTCCGCAGAGCTTCCAGCCGCTCGAAGATCTCGGGGATGTGCGTCAGGTAGGCGCCGTAGTCGAAGATCGCGTCGAGGTCCAGGTCGGGCGCGGCCTCGGCGAGGAGCTCGCGGAACCCGGTGCCCGTGTCCCACGCCTTCTGGGCGTTCTCCTGGACGACCCGGTAGGCGTCGTCGCGGGTCATGCCCGATTCGATCAGGGCGGTGAGGGCGCGCTGGCTGAAGAGGGCGCCGTGGGTGAGGTCGAGGTTGGCGAGCATGCGGTCCGTGCGGACCGTCATCCCTGTGACGACCTTGGTCGCCATGTCCTGCATGTAGTCGAGGCAGATCGTCGCGTCGGGGAGGATCACCCGCTCGGCGCCTGAGTGGGAGATGTCGCGCTCGTGCCAGAGCGCGACGTTCTCCAGGCCGGTCTGGGCGTAGCCGCGCAGGACGCGGGCCAGGCCCGTGATCCGCTCGGTGCGGATCGGGTTGCGCTTGTGCGGCATCGCCGAGGAGCCCTTCTGCTTGCCGGAGGCGAACGGCTCCTCCACCTCGCGCACCTCCGTGCGCTGCAGGTTGCGCACCTCGGTGGCGAAACGCTCGAGGCCGGCGCCGGCGATCGCGCAGCGCGAGGTGAGGACGGCGTGGCGGTCGCGGGGGATCACCTGGGTCGCCACGTCCTCGCGCCCGAGCCCGAGCCGCTCCATCACCCGCGCCTCGACCGCAGGCGACACCGATGCGTAGGTGCCGACCGCGCCGGAGAGCTTGCCGAAGGCGAGCTGCTCGAAGGCGTCGGTCAGCCGCGCCAGGTTGCGGTCGGCCTCGAAGGCGAAGCCGGCAAGGCGCAGCCCGAAGGTCGTCGGCTCCGCGTGGACGCCATGGGTGCGGCCGACGCAGAGGGTGTCCTGGTGCTCCATCGCCCGCTCGACCAGGGCGTCGCGATAGGCACGCGCACCCTTCAGCACCACCTCACCGGCCTCGCGCAGCTGCAGCGCCAGCGCCGTGTCGAGCACGTCCGACGAAGTCAGCCCGTAGTGGATCCAGCGACCGTGCTCACCGACCGAGTCGGCCACCACGTCGACGAACGCCGCCACGTCGTGGTCGGTCACCTTCTCCCGCTCGTCGACGGCCTCGACGGTGAACGAAGCCCTCTCTCTACAAGCCTCGGCCGCCTCCTTCGGGACGACCCCCTCCTCGGCCCAGGCTTCGGTCGCCGCCAGCTCCACCTCCAGCCAGCACTCCAGCTTCCGCTGGGCCGACCAAACCTCGCCGACCTCAGGCCGCGTGTATCGAGGGATCACGCGTTGATGATCCTCGCCGCCAGGATCCCGGCGTTCTTGGCCCCGTCGATTGCAACGCAGGCAACGGGAATCCCCGGCGGCATCTGCACCGCCGAGAGCAGCGCGTCGAGCCCGCCCAGCGACTTGCCCAGGATCGGCACGCCGATCACCGGCAGGTCGCTGTGCGCCGCGGCGACCCCCGGCAGCGCCGCCGACATCCCGGCGCCGGCGATGATCACCTTCAGCCCGCGCATTCGCGCGTTGGTGCAGTACTCGCGGACCAGCTCGGGGTCGCGGTGGGCGCTCATCACCCGCATCTCGTGGCTGATCCCGGCCTCGTCGAGGGCAGCGCCGGCGGCTTCCATCTTGGGCATGTCGTTCTTCGAGCCCATGATGATCCCGACCAGGGGCGCGTCGACGTCGATCTCCTCAAAAGCCTCTTCGGCCTCGGGCGACGGGGTCGGCTCGGTGGGCTGGGGCTCCTCTGAGATCTCGTTCATTTCATCCTTCCGTGACTGGCTGGCTGGCGACGCGGTCGACCGCTCGGGCGGCGATGTCGGAGCGCATCTGCATCCCGTCGAACTCGATCCGCCTGGCGGCATCGTATGCACGATCGCGGGCCTCGGCCGGCGTCGCCGCCAGCGCGGTCACGTTGAGCACGCGCCCGCCCGCGGTGACGACCTCTCCGCCGCGGGCGGCGGTTCCCGCGTGCGCGATCTCGGCCAGCTCGGCGGCGGCGTCGAGGCCGCGGATCGCGTCGCCCTTCGAGGACGACTCGGGGTAGCCCGCCGAGGCGAGGACCAGCGTCACCGCCCAGTCCTCGGAGAACTCCGCCTCGGCCCCCGCCAGGCCGCCCGGCTCGCGTGCGGCGAGGCAGAGGTCGACCAGGTCCGTGCGCAGCCGCGGCAGCACCGCCTGGGTCTCGGGGTCGCCGAAGCGGGTGTTGAACTCGAGCACCTTGGGCCCGGCGGGACCGATCATCAGACCCGCGTAGAGGACCCCGTGGAAGGGCCGTCCCCGGCGTGCCATCGCGGCGACGATCGGGCGGTGGACCGCGTCGACGATCTCCTCGACCTCGGCCGGACCGAAGCCGGGCACCGGCGAGTAGCTGCCCATGCCGCCGGTGTTGGGCCCCTCGTCGCCGTCGAAGATCCGCTTGTAGTCCTGGGCCGGCGCCAGGGGGACGACGTTCTCGCCGTCGCAGAGCGCCAGCAGCGAGAGCTCCTCGCCTTCGAGGAACTCCTCCAGCACGACCGCCGTCTCGCCGAAGCGCCGCTCGGTGAAGAAGACGTCGACCGCCTCGCGCGCCTCGGCCTCGCTCTGGCAGATGATCACGCCCTTGCCCGCGGCGAGGCCGTCGGCCTTGAGCACCGCCGGGTAGGAGGTGAGGGCCAGCTGTGCGACCGCCTCGTTGCGGCTGCGCAGCAGCGTGTAGGAAGCGGTCGGCACACCCGCCTCCTCCATCAGCTCCTTGGCGAAAGCCTTCGACCCCTCCAGCTCCGCGGCCGCCGCGCCGGGCCCGAAGGCCGGCACCCCGGCGTCCTCGAGCGCGTCGACGACGCCGGCCACCAGGGCGGCCTCCGGCCCGACCACGACCAGGTCGGCGCCGTGCTCTCCCGCCGCGGCGACGATCGCCTCGATGTCGTCGGCTGCGACATCGGGCAGGCACTCGGCGTCGGCGGCGATCCCGGCGTTGCCCGGCGCGCAGAGCAGCTCGGGTGCATGGACCGACCGCCCCAGCGCCCGCACGATCGCGTGCTCGCGCCCCCCTCCCCCTACGACGAGGATCTTCAAGGCGCTAAAGCGAGCCGGCCAGATCCTCGGCCGGCATCGCCGCCAGCGTCTGGCTCGTCATCGTCCCGCGCGACCCTAGCTCGACGGAGACCTTGGCCATCGTCTTCTCGTCGGGTGCCTCGACGACCGTGACGAAGTCGTACTGCCCCAGCGTGGCGTACTGGGCGATCACCTTCGCCCCGATCTGCTCGACCTCCTTGTTCACCTCGGCCACCCTGCCTGGATTGTTCTTCAGCGTCCGAACGCCCTCGGCAGTCAGGTTCGTAAGCATCACGTAGGTCGGCATCGCAATCTCCTCTCGGGGACGGGGACTTCGAGCCTACTACCCGGCGGGAGGGGAGTCGGGGCCTTAGCTGTCGTAGCCGGCGTGGATGTGGTCGCAGTGGTCCGAACGGGCAAACGCCGCTCCGGGGCCGTCGACGTCGAAGCAGTAGATGAGCTCTGTGGGATGGGCCGGCGCCGGCAGGTAGGCGAGCGTCCGGGCCAGTTCCGCGCATGGCGCGCTTACCGCGGTGTCGGTGCAGGAGACGCCGTCGACGGCGGCGATGTCCATCGCCCGCCCGTAGTAATGGTTGGAGATCCCGCCTTCGACCGTGTACATCGAGTGGTCGGAGCGCAGCGAGGAGATCGTCAGCTGATGGTCCTGGGTGATCGCCCCGATCAGGCCGACGATGCGGGGGTCGACCGCGCCGCTGGTCAGGTCGTGCAGCTCGAGGTCGTTGGAGAGGGTGAGGTTGCCCCACTCGATCGGCGCGATCACCGCGTTGGGCAGCGCCAGCGTCCACTCGACCGGGGTGACGGCGCACTCGCCTTCGAGGGCTTCGGCCTCGGCGACGACGGCCTCGACGTACCACGCCGCCTGGTTGTGGGTGAAGACCCCCGCTCGCAGGTCGTCGCGCGACCAGATCAGCCGCGCCATCGTCGCGGCCGAGTCGGCCGCGCTGGCGGGGACGACGCGCCCGTCTTCGTTGCCGTCGACGGCGTAGTGCTGCCACTCGGTCGGGTCGAGGCCCAGCGGCCCGGCGCTGCTCAGCTGCTCGGGGGTCATGCCGGCGCCGAAGTTCGACTCGAGCCGGGCGATCGCGGCCAGGGCCCAGACGCCGCGCCGGCCGAGGTCGTAGCGGGTGGCGGCGTCCTCGAAGGCACGCAGGTAGTTCTCGGGGACCTTCTCGCGCCAGGCGGCGGGCAGCTCGCAGTCCAGTTCCTGCAGCTGGGGCTGCAGCGAGAAGGCGCCGCCGCTGCCGATCCCGCTGTAGCAGGCGGCATTGGCCAGGACCTCGGCGACGTACCAGTCGGCGTGGTTGTAGGCGAAGATCGCGCCGTAGGTGTCCTCGGGCATCCCCGCCGCGCTGAGGTAATTGGCGGCGGCGAAGATCGCGTCTTCGGGGTTGTAGGGGTCGGCCACCCCGTCGCCGTTGGCGTCGACGCCGTAGGCGTCCCAGCTGGAGGGGATGAACTGCATCCAGCCCATCGCCCCGGCCGAGGAGACGTTGAGGTTGGTGCCGAAGGCGGTCTCGATCTCGTTGATCCCGGCCAGGACCGCAGCGCCCTGGGGACCGAGCCCGTAGGTCGCGGCCGCCCGCTGGTAGATCGGGATCAACACCGGCGGCACGCCCGAGGAGGCGCAGCTCGAGCTGGGGACCGAGGGGATGGCGAACACCTCGTCGGGAGTTGCGGGCGCGGTCGAGGCGCCGTCGGACTCGGGCGAGGGGGTCGGGTCCGTCTCAGGCGGCTTCGGGGTCCTGCCCGGAGCGGTCCCGCCGCTGGCGCCGGGCTCCGGCTTGGCGGCGGATGGCGCCAGCGTGTCGCCCTGCTCGACCGCCGGCCCGCTGGAGACCGGAGGCGCGGGGATCGGCGCCGGTGCCGCCGTTTCGCTTGCGGGGGCTTCGGTCTGGGTGTCGAGCGCGCCTGGAGCTTCTTCGGCCGCGGCGCTCGATGCCGTCAGCGCGGCGGCGATCGCGGCCGCGAGCAGGATGTTGCGGATCCTTGCCATCAGCCGAGCACGTCCGTGACCTGCCATTGGCCGGAGCTCTTGTCGCGCTGGACGTCGATGCGCAGCTCGCTGGTGACGCCGACTCGCAGCAGCGAGGCGCTGAGCGTGAAGGTGTCGCCGCTGCGGGGCCCCGGCACCACGTTCAGCACCTTTGCCTTGGGGACCTCGACGTCGGCGGGTAGACGAGGGGGACGGCGGAGCAGGGCCTGGGTCAGGCGGGGGCTCGCCGTCGCGTCGAGGGTGGCCCGGACCTTGGCGTTGCTGCGCCCCGTCTCGTAGAGGACGAAGGCGTCCGAGAAGCGACGCGCGACGTCGATCGCCGCGGGGCCCGGGTCCTCCACCTCCTTGCCGGCGCTGGAGAGCGTCGCCCCGGCGGGGTCATTGGGGGAACTGGTCGCGGCGTCGGGATCGCTGCTGATCACCGTGTCGGCCTCGGCGACCTTCGCCTTCGCGGCATCGCCTCCCTCCGGCACGAAGTCTGGCGCGGCCCCTTGGAGGACGGGGGGCGCCGGCGCCGGCTCGGGCGTCTCCGCAGGGGCCTTGACCGGCGCGACGACGACGGCCGGCTCTTCGCTGTTCCCGCCCCGGATCACGGCGAAGGAGAGCGCGCCCGCCACGAGCAGCGCCATGCCGCCCAGCACGGTGGCCCGGCCGGGCAGGGCCCATCCGGCCGCCCGCTCGCCGAGCGGCCAGACGACGACCCGCTCGACTGCCCAGGCGGCCCGCTCGAAAGGCCACCGGACGGCGTCGAAGAGACCCCGCAGGAAGTCGGATGCAGGCCAGGCGACCCGCTCCTGGATCGCCCCCCCGGCGTCGCTCGCGCGACCCCTCATGGCAGCGCCGAGTGAGCGCATCCGCGGCATGCTGCGCCCACCGTTGATTTTGGGTCGTCGGATCATCGAGTTGAAGCTTCCACAGCTTACGTCGGAATCTCGCTCCGAATCCTGAAATCCGGCGCCCTGGATTGCGATTCCCACCTAAGTCTCCCGTCCATCCCAGCAGAATTGTGAGGTGCTTAGTTAACCGTTTTGTAAACGCCCCGATGCGGCGGGGCCCGGCAGCGAGCTAGGAGCTGCTCACGCCGGCGGTCTCGGGCGCCCTGGCGAAGCTCAGCTCCCCGGCGCCGGCGTCGACGCGGACGACGTCGCCCTCGCGGAACACGCCCTCGAGCAGCGCCAGGGCCAGCTTGTCGACCAGCTGCTTCTGGATCACCCGCTTCAGCGGCCGGGCGCCATAGGTGGGGTCGTAGCCGAGGTTGCCGAGCAGCGTCTTCGCTTCGCCCGTCAGCTCGACCTCGATCCCGCGCTCGCGCACGCGGCCGACCAGCTGGTCCACCTGCAGCTCGACGATGCGGCCGATGTCCTGCTTGGAGAGCCGGTGGAAGATCACCGTGTCGTCGATCCGGTTGAGGAACTCGGGCTTGAAGGTCGCGGCCAGCACCTCTTCGATCTGCTCGCGGATCCTCTCGTCGACCGACTCGGCGACGATCCGGTCGCTGCCGACGTTGGAGGTCATGATCAGGACCGTGTTGGTGAAGCTCACCGTGCGGCCCTGGCCGTCGGTGAGGCGGCCGTCGTCCATGATCTGCAGCAGCGTGTTGAAGACGTCGGGGTGGGCCTTCTCGATCTCGTCGAGCAGGACCACCGCGTAGGGGCGCCGCCGCACCGCCTCGGTCAGCTGACCGCCCTCCTCGTAGCCGACGTAGCCGGGCGGCGCGCCGATCAGCCGCGCCACCGTGTGCTTCTCCATGTACTCGGACATGTCGAGGCGGACGATCGCCTGCTCGGAGTCGAACATGAACTCGGCGAGCGCCTTGGCCAGCTCGGTCTTGCCGACCCCGGTCGGCCCGAGGAAGAGGAAGCTGCCGATCGGCCGGTGGGGGTCGGAGAGCCCGGCGCGCGAGCGGCGAAGCGCGTTGGAGACGGCCTCGATCGCCTCGGCCTGGCCGATCACCCGCTCGTGCAGCCGCTCCTCCATGTGGATCAGCTTCTCCACCTCGCCCTCCATCAGGCGGCTGACCGGGATGCCGGTCCATTTGGCGACGACCTCGGCCACATCGGCCTCGGTCACCTCCTCGGTCAGCATCGTGGCGCCGCCGGCGTGCAGCTCGGCCAGGCGAGCCTCCTGCTCCCCGACGGTCTTCTCCAGCTCGGGGATCTCGCCGTAGCGCAGCTTCGCCGCCCGCTCGAGGTCGGCGTCGCGCTCGGCCCGCTCGGCCTCCCGGCCGGCCTCCTCCAGCCGCGCCTTGGCCGCCTTGATCGAGTCGATCGCCTCCTTCTCGTTCTGCCAGCGCGCCTTCATCTCGGCCGAGTTCTCGCGTAGCTCGGCCAGCTCGGCGTCGAGCGCCTCCAGCCGTGCCCTCGAGGCCTCGTCGCTCTCCTTCTCCAGCGCCGTGCGCTCGATCTCGAGCTGCTGGACGCGGCGCTCGACCTCGTCGATCTCGGTCGGCATCGAGTCGATCTCGATCTTCAGCCGCGAGGCCGCCTCGTCGATCAGGTCGATCGCCTTGTCCGGCAGGAAGCGGTCGGCTATGTAGCGCTCCGAGAGCGTCGCCGCGGCGACGATCGCCGAGTCGGCGATCCGCACCCCATGGTGGACCTCGTAGCGCTCCTTCAGCCCGCGCAGGATTGCGATCGTGTCGCCCGTGTCGGGCTCGCCGACGAGGACCGGCTGGAAGCGCCGCTCCAGCGCCGCGTCCTTCTCGATGTGCTTGCGGTACTCGTCGAGCGTCGTGGCGCCGACCGCGCGCAGCTCGCCCCGGGCCAGCATCGGCTTCAACAGGTTGGCGGCGTCGACCGCGCCTTCGGCCGCGCCCGCGCCGACGATCGTGTGCAGCTCGTCGAGGAAGAGGACGATCTGCCCCGCCGCCTCCTGCACCTCGGTCAGGACCGCTTTCAGCCGCTCCTCGAACTCGCCGCGGTATTTCGAGCCGGCCAGCAGCGAGCCGATGTCGAGCGCGATCACCCGGCGGTCGCGCAGGCTCTCGGGCACGTCGCCGGCGACGATCCGCTGCGCAAGGCCCTCGACGATCGCCGTCTTGCCGACTCCCGGGTCGCCGATCAGCACCGGGTTGTTCTTGGTGCGGCGGGAGAGGACCTGGATCACCCGGCGGATCTCCTCGTCGCGGCCGATCACCGGGTCGAGCTTCCCCGACTCCGCCTCCGCGGTCAGGTCGCGGCCGAATTTATCCAGCGCCTGGACGCTGTCCTCGGGGTTGGGCGAGGTGACCTTGTGCGGGCCGCGGACTTCGCCGATCGCCCTCTCCAGCGAAGCGCGGTCGGGGAGGATGGCGACCATGCCGGGATCGGACTCGGCCAGCGCCAGCAGCAGGTGCTCGGTCGAGATGTACTCGTCGCCGAGCTTCGCCATCTCCCTCTCGGCCTGGCGCAGCGTCTGGGCCAGCCCTGCCGACATCCGCGGTTCCTCGCCGCCATCGCTCAGGGTCGGCAGCGCCTCGACCGCCTCGTGGGCTTTGGCGCCGACGACGGCCGGGTCCTCTCCCAGCTTCTGCAGGATCGGCCCGACCAGCCCGTCCTCCTGGACGAGCAGGGAGACGAGCAGGTGCGCCGGCGCGATCTCCGGGTTGTGGCGTGCGGTGGCAAGCTGCTGCGCCGCTGCGACCGCTTCCTGGGACTTGACGGTGAACCTATCGGGTTGCATCGGCTCCCCTTTCGAGCTCTCTGAGCCTGCGTTCCAGCATCAGCACCCTCTCCACTCCGGCCAGGTTCAGGCCTTCGGCAGTCAGCTGCTGGATGCGCCGCAGTCGCTCCACGTCTCGCTGTGAGTAGAGACGGGTGTTCTTCGGCGAGCGCTTGGGCTGGATCAGCCCGCGGGCCTCGTACACGCGCAGCGTCTGCGGGTGCATGTGGGCAAGCTCGGCGGCGACCGAGATCATGAAGACGCCGCGCTCGGCGTCGATCGAGACGTCGACCCGTTCCCGTCGAACCGCGCTCACCCCACACCCCCGTTCCGGTGCGCTTTATCCACGCTATTGGGAGGAAAGGCGCACTGGAAGCTCATCGGCGCCCCGCCTTTGCCAGGAGGTCAGCGCGCGGGTCGGAGCCGTTGAAGGCTTCGGCGAGCATGGCGGCCGCAGCCTCCTGCTCCTCGGTCAGCTCCTGCGGCACCTCGATCTCGAGCCGGTAGCGGATGTCGCCGTTGCCGCCGCCGCGGGGCTTCGGCGCTCCCTCCCCGCGCAAGCGCTGGACCTGCCCGTGCCTGGTGCCGGGCCCGACCTTGATCTTCTTCGTGCCCTCGAGCGTCGGTACCTCGATCGTCGCCCCGCGCAGCGCCTCGGCGATCGTGATCGGCACCGTCACCTCGAGGTTGCCGCCGTCGAGCCGCTTGAAGACCGGCGAGCCGGCGACGCGGGTGACGACGAAGAGGTCCCCCGGGGGCCCGCCGCGCGGGCCTGCCTCGCCTTTGCCGGCGAGACGGATGCGCGCCCCGTCCCTGACCCCGGCGGGGACGTTGACCTTGTAGCGCTTGGTCTGCTGGGTGACCCCCGACCCGGCGCAGGCGGGACAGGGGTCCTCGATGACCTGGCCCTGGCCGCCGCACTGGGGGCAGGGCTGGCTGATCGAGAAGAAGCCCTGGCTCTGCGCGTCGATGCCCCGCCCTTCGCAACGCGGGCAGGTGACCGGGCTGGTCCCCGGCTTGGCGCCGCTGCCGTGGCAGGTCGGGCAGCGTTCGGCCTTCGGCACCGTGACCTGGACCTGCGCCCCGTTGACCGCCTCCTCGAAGCTGAGCGAGATCTCGGTTTCGAGGTCGCGCCCGCGTGCCTGCTGGGGTCGCGCCCGCCCGCCCCCGCCGCCGCGGCCGAAGATGTTGGAGAAGATGTCGCCGACGTCGAACCCGCCAGCCCCTCCGCCGCCCGGGCCGAACGGCCCTCCGCCCGCCGCGCTGCCGAAGCCGCCGAACATCCCCCCGCCGGCGTCGTATTCCTTGCGCTTATCCGGGTCCGAGAGCACGTCATAGGCCCCCTGGACCTCCTTGAAGCGTTCCTCCGCCTTCGGGTCGTCGGGGTTGCGGTCAGGGTGGTACTTGCGCGCCAGCTTGCGGTACGCCTTCTTGATCTCCTCCTCGGAGGCCCCCTTGGCTACGCCAAGCGTCTTGTAGAGGTCCTCGGCCATGCCCTCCTACTCGCTCACCACCACGCGAGCCGGCCGCACCAGCTGCTCGCCCAGCCGGTACCCCTTCTGCATCACCTCGACGACCGTGCCGGACTCGACCCCGTCCACAGCCACCGTCGAAAGCGCCTCATGGGCAGTGGGATCGAACTTCTCCCCCTTCGGGTCCACCGCCTCGACCCCGTTCCGCCCCAGCGAGTCCCGCAAGCTCCTGAACACGAGCAGCACCCCGTGCGCCAGCCCGTCCTCCGAGTCCCCCTCCGGGTCCAGCCCCGCCGCCTCGAGAGCCCGCTCCAAGTCATCGAGAACCGGCACGACCTCCCGAATCACCTCAGCTTTCCCCCGTCCGGCCGCAGCCTGAACCTCAGCCCCCATCCGCTTCCGATAGTTCTCGAAGTCCGCCTGAGCCCGCTTCGCCAGTTCGAGGTACTCGTCCCGCTCCCGCTTGGTGTCCTCAAGCAGCGCATCGAGGTCGCTCTCGACCCTCTCCGCCTCCTCCGCGGGTGGCGTGGGGGTTGGGGGGGTCGAGGACGGACGCTGTGCGTCCGCCCGCAGCGCCCCCCCTTCCCCCGCGACAGGACCCGCGGCCGACGGCTCCTGTCCTTGAGCGTCTTTCGACTCCATCACTTCTCGTCGCCCTCATCAACCACCTCAGCGTCGACGACCTCCTCCTCCTCAGAGGAATCGCCGCCATCCGCAGAAGCACCGTCCGCGGAAGCCGAAGCCTGCTCGGCCTGTGCCGCTTCATAGATCTTCTGCGACACCGGCTGGAAGGCAGCTGTGAGCGCCTCCGTCTTCGAGTTGATCTCCTCGGCGTTCTCGGACCCGAGTGCGTCGCGGACCTCTTTGATCGCCCCCTCGATCGTCTCCTTGTCGGCGGCCTCGACTTTGTCGCCCAGCTCCTCGAGCTGTTTCTCGGACTGGTAGGCGGCGTTCTCGGCGAGGTTGCGCGCCTCGGCCAGCTCGCGCTGCTTCTGGTCCTCCTCGGCGTGGGCCTCGGCGTCTGAGACCATGCTCTGGATCTCCTCGTCGGAGAGGCCGGAGCCGGACTTGATCTCGATTTTCTGCTCTTTGCCGGTGCCCAGGTCCTTGGCGGTCACGTGCAGGATCCCGTTGGCGTCGATGTCGAAGGTGACCTCGATCTGCGGCAGGCCGCGCGGCGCCGGCGGGATGCCGGTGAGCTGGAACTTGCCCAGGCTCTTGTTGCCGCCGGCCATCTCGCGCTCGCCCTGCAGCACGTGGATCTCGACCGAGGGCTGGTTGTCCTCGGCGGTGGAGAAGATCTCCGACTTCTTCGTCGGGATCGTCGTGTTGCGCTCGATCAGCTTCGTCATCACGCCGCCTTTGGTCTCGATGCCGAGGGTCAGCGGGGTGACGTCGAGCAGCAGCACGTCCTTGACGTCGCCGGCCAGGACCCCGGCCTGGATCGCGGCGCCGACGGCGACGACCTCGTCCGGGTTGACGCCCTGGTGGGGGTCCTTGCCCGTCAGCTCCTTTACCCGCTCGCGCACCGCCGGCATCCGGGTCATGCCGCCGACGAGGACGACGTGGTCGATCTGGCTGCCGGCGTCGTCGAGCGCCCGTTTGACCGGGCCGACGATCCGCCCGAGCAGCTCGCCGGTCAGCTCGTTCAGCTTCGAGCGCGAGAGCTTCATGTCGAGGTGCTTGGGCTGGCCCTCGACCGCGGTGATGAAGGGCAGGTTGATCTGCGTCTCCTGCGCTGAGGAGAGCTCGATCTTCGCCTTCTCCGCCGCCTCGTAGAGGCGCTGCAGCGAGTTCTTGTCGGCGGCGAGGTCGACGCCCTGGTCGCGCTTGAACTCGGCGACGAGCCACTCGACGATCGCCTTGTCCCAGTTGTCCCCGCCGAGGTGGTTGTCGCCGGCCGTCGCCTTCACCTCGAAGACGCCGTCGCCGATTTCCAGCACCGAGACGTCGAAGGTGCCGCCGCCGAGGTCGAAGACGAGGATCGTGTGGTCGGCCGTCTCCTTGTCGAGCCCGTAGGCGAGCGAGGCCGCGGTCGGCTCGTTGATGATCCGCTTGACGTCGAGCCCGGCGATCTTGCCGGCGTCCTTGGTCGCCTGGCGCTGGTCGTCGTTGAAGTAGGCGGGGACGGTGATCACGGCGCTGTCGACCGCCTCGCCCAGCTTCGCTTCGGCGTCGGCCTTCAGCTTCTGCAGGATCATCGCGCTGATCTCCGGCGGGCTGTACTGCTTGCCGCGCACGTCGACCCGCACGTCCCCGTTGGGGCCCGCCTCGACCTCGTAGGGGACGATCGTCTCCTCCTCTTTGACTTCGGCCTCCTTGCGGCCCATGAAGCGCTTGATCGAGAAGATCGTGTTCTCGGGATTCATCACCGCCTGGCGTTTGGCCACGGTGCCGACCAGCCGGTCGCCGGAGTCAGTGAAGGCGACCACCGAAGGGGTCGTGCGCCCACCCTCCGCGTTCTCCAGCACAGTAGGCTCGCCGCCCTCCAGCACGGCGACGCAGGAGTTGGTCGTGCCCAGGTCGATCCCGATCGTCTTACCCACTATCAAGTACCTCCGGTTCTATTAGCGCTGCCTAAAAAATCTAAGCGTCAGTATGGCAGATTCTCCTCCTCCTGCAAACCTTCGGCGCTTATAGTGGGTTTGCGGAGTGGAGGCGCCTCAACGAACCCGGCCCCCGGAGACGGCGGTCGCGACGAGGAGGACACATCTTGAGCTACCCGATTGCAGCGATCCGCCGAACCCCGGCTCTGCTCGTCCTGTCCGCAGTCCTGGCCTTCGCCTTCCTGCCCGCATCCGCAGGGGCCGGAATCAGCCACGACCATGCCACCGGCCACGGTGCCGGCAAGAAACACGGCAAGGGCAAGAGCAAGGAAGTCAAGGTGATGACCCGCAACCTCTACCTCGGCGCCGACCTCACGCCGGCGATCTCGGCATCCGGCCTCACCGCCTTCACCGAGGCCACCGGCCAGATCCTGCGCGAAGTGAGCGTCAACAACTTCCCCGTCCGCGCCAGGGGCCTCGCCCAGGAGATCCTCGAGAAGAAGCCCGACATCGTCGGCCTGCAGGAGGTGGCGCTCTGGCGCACCGGCCCGCCCAGCCTCGAAGTCTTCCTCAACACCGGCGCCAGCCCGACCGCCACGACCGTCCGCTACGACTACCTCTCCGAACTGCTCGCCCGGCTCAACAAGGGCAAAGGCAAAAGCGGCAAAGGCAAGCCTCAGTACCGGGTCGCGATCTCCCAGGACGAGTTCGACTTCGAAGCCCCCGCCAACGAGAACGGCCTCCCGGGCGACGGCCCCAACGGGGCGATAGCCAACGCCGAGATCAACGGCCGCCTGACGATGCGCGACGTGATCCTGGTTCGCAAAGACGCCGGCGTCACCTTCAAGCGCCCTCGGGCGGGCCACTTCGCCAACCTGCTGACGGTGACGGTCTCGGGGGTCAACCTCTCGGTGACGCGCGGCTGGACCTCGATCGACGCCAAGGTCCGGGGCAGCCATGAATTCCGCTTCGTCAACACCCACCTCGAGGCGTTCGACGACGCCGGCCAGGTGCCGAGCATCCGCGCCCTGCAGGCCGGGGAGCTCGTCGCCCCGGGCGGCCCCGCGACGAGCAAGAAGCCGGTCGTCCTCCTCGGCGACCTCAACTCCGACGACGACACGGTCGAACCGGGCGACCAGCAGGCCTACCGGACGCTGCTCGGCGCCGGCCTGCGCGAGCGCAGCACGAACGACCCGCTGAGCTGCTGCCTCGAGTCGAGCCTGCTGGCGGAGGGTGCGGGCGGCTCGGTCGCCGACTTCGACCACCAGGTCGACCACGTGATGACCCGCGACCCGAAAGAGGTGAAGCTGAAGGCCTCCTCGGTCACCGGCCGCACCCCGGTCAACGGCTTCTGGAGCTCAGACCACGCGGGCGTCTTCAGCGCCCTGCTGTTCAAGCGCTGAGCCGGGCGGCGAGGGATGACCCCGCCGGCGGGGTCATCCCTCGCCGGCGGTGCGGGCTACGAATTCGGAGACTTCTTCGGACTGCTCCTCGTTGAGGATGCCCCCGGGCATCCGGCCCAGCGTGGTGCTGCTGTCGACGCCCTCTTCGATCGCGTTGAGGACGCGCCCTTCGGTCGCCTCGATCGTCGAGTCGGCGGTCGGCCCTTCCGGTGGGCCGGCCGGGGCCAGCAGTTCGTCGAGGTCGGGGCCGTAGTTGCCGTTGGTGCCGGCCGCGTAGAGCGCGTGGCAGGTGCCGCAGTTGGTCTGGAAGAGGCTCTGGCCGCTCTCCAGGTCGGAGGGCACCTTCTGGGCGCCCCGCTCGGCGTCGCCGTCCGCGCGGAAGACGAGCCAGGGGATCAGGACCGCGAGGACGAGGACCATCAGACCGAAGGAGATGAAGGTCTTCTTGCTCATTTGCGCCCGGCACGGTACCAGGGACACATTCGGCGCAGCTCGCACTCCCCGCAGCGCGGTTTGGGGCGGCAGAGGACACGTCCGTGGCGGATCAGGTTCATGTGCAGCTCGTAGGCGTCCTCGGGGTCGATGATCGCCAGCATCTCGTCGTGGGCGCGCTCGAAGGAGGCATTCTCGGGGAAGAGCCCGAGGCGCCCGCCGGCCCGGTGGACGTGGACGTCGACCGGGATCTCGGGGATGCCCCAGGTGAAGATCAGCACGCAGGCCGCGGTTTTCCGCCCCACCCCCGGTAGCGAGAGCAGGAACTCGAGCGACTCCTCGCGCGGCGCCGTCTCGGTCCAGTCGAGGTCCGGGGGCTCTCCCAGCTGCTCGAGGACCGCCTGTATCCGCGGCGCCTTCTGCTTGCCGAGGCCGCCGGGGCGGATCGCCTCCTCGACCTCGGAGACCGGCGCGTCCCGAACCTCCTCCCAGGTGGGGAACCTCTCCCTCAGCGCCGCGAACGCCCGGTCGCGATTGCGGTCGTTCGTGTGCTGAGACAGCATCGTCTTCACCAGCTCCGCGATCGGATGCCCGTGCGGCTCGTTGACCGGCTGCCCGTACATCTCCCGCAACCGGTCCCGGATCGCGAGGACGCGCCGTTTCGGAGGTCGCTTCCAGGCCACGGCCTGACCTTATTCAGGCGGGCGGCCATAGGGTCTCGGGTTGTGGCGCACGCGATCGAAGAGCTCGAGCTCGTGGTGGACGGGGTGCGGGTCTTTTATCGGCGCGTGCCTGGGGACGGAGTGCCGGTGGTGTATTGCCACGGGAACCCGACTCACAGCGAGGACTGGCTCCCGTTCCTGGAGCGGGGAGGGCCGGCGATCGCTATCGACATGCCGGGGTGGGGGCGCTCGGACAAGCCGCACCCGAGGCGGTTCGACTACTCGATGTACGGGCTCTCGGCATTCCTGGAGAGGTGCCTGGACGAGCTCGGGGTGGAGCGGCGCAAGCTGGTCGTGCACGATTGGGGGGCGCTGGCGCTGATCGGGGCGCAACGGCGACCGGAGCTGGTCGAGAAGCTGGTGGTGATCGACGCGGTTCCGCTTTTGCCGGGGTATCGCTGGCACTGGGTCGCGCAGGTCTGGCGCCGACGGCCGTGGGGCGAGCTGGCCAACGCGACCACCACCCGTTGGGGCATGGAGCGGGCCCTGCGCCAGGCCCGCGGCGATCGCCGCCCGTTCCCTTCCGAGTTCGTCGACATGGTCTGGCGCCGCTGGGACCGGGGCACCTCCCGCGCCCTCCTCGCCCTCTACCGCCACGCCGACCCCAACCGCCTCGCCCTGGCCGGCAAGGACCTCGCCCGCCTGACCTGCCCCGCCCAGATCATCTGGGGCGACCGCGACCTCTACCTACCCACCCGCTTCGCAGAAAATTACGCTTCGGCCCTCCCAAGCTCCACGCTAAAAATCGCCCCAGGCGCAGGTCACTGGCCCTGGCTGGAGCAACCCCAGCTCGTCGACGACGTCTTGGAATTCATCGCTTAACCGGAAGCCGTATCTCACGCGGGTGGCGTGGGGGAGGGGGGTCGAGGACGGACGCTGTGCGTCCGCCCGCAGCGCCCCCCTCCCGCGCGACAGGACCCGCGTGCCATCCCGTCCCGCTAACCCACGAATTACAATCACCGGATGCGCCGCGCTTTCGATGCCGCCACGGCACGCTTGCCCCACGGCTGGGGCGACTTCGGCCGCCAGATCGGGATCCTGGTCGGCGTCGACCTGGCCTACACCTTCGTCCGCGGCATCGTCGACTCCGAGCGGGCCGTCGCCTTCGCCCACGGGCGGCAGGTGATGGACCTCGAGAAATCGACCGGCACCTTCTTCGAGCCGAGCCTGCAGGCTTTCTTCCTGCCGGCGCAATGGGTGATCGACTTCGCCAACCAGGTCTATCTCAACGCCCAGTTCTCGATCGCGATCGGGTTCCTGCTCTGGCTCTACCTGTTTCGCAACGACGCCTATTACTTCGTGCGCAACATGTTCGTCGTCGCGATGGGGATCGCGCTGGTCGGCTACACGCTCTATCCGACCGCGCCGCCGCGGATGTTCCCCGAGCACGGCTTCGTCGACACGCTCAGCGCCTACTCCGACGTCGGCCACGACTCGTCCCTGGCGAAGATCTTCATCAACCCCTACGCGGCGGTCCCGAGCATGCACTGCGCCTTCGCGATGATGATCGGCGGCACCGGCGTGATGGTCTGCCGCCACGCCGTCTCGAAAGCGCTCTGGGCGATGTGGCCGCTGCTGGTCAGCTGGGTGACGATCGTCACCGCAAACCACTACTGGGTCGACGCCGTGCTCGGCTGGGGGGTGGCGCTGAGCGCTCTCCTGGTCGCGCAGTGGCTGCTCGCCAGGGTCCGGCCGGAGGCCTGGGCCTTCCGCGTCAAGGCCCCGCACGAGGCCGAGGCGTAGGCCTCGGGCCCATCGTCTAGCCTGCCGTCGATGGAACCCTCGGCGCCCCAAAGGGCTCCCGGCGGCCGCCGCAACGGCCGCCAGGCCCGCAACGGCCAGGAGCTCCGCGCCTATGCCCGCGAGCGCCTGATCGAGTCGCGGCTGACCCCGAACGCGATCTCGATCGCCGGCCTCGTCGGCAACCTGGTCGCGGCCGCCCTGGTCACCCAGCGCCTCTTCTTCCTCGCCGGCGTCGCCTTCGTCCTCGGTTCGGTGATGGACACGCTGGACGGCCGCTACTCGCGGATGTCGGGCAAGGGCACGCTGTTCGGCGCCTTCCTCGACTCGACCCTGGACCGGATCGAGGAGGGGGTCGTGCTGGCCGCCGTCGCCGGCTACTTCGCCGCGACCGGGCAGGACTTCGCCGCCGCGATGTGCGTCGTCGCCGTGCTCGGCTCGCTGATGGTCTCCTACACGCGCGCCCGCGCCGAGGCGCTGGGGGTCGAGTGCAAGGTGGGGTTGGCCACGCGACCGGTGCGGGTAGTCATACTCTCCATCGGCTTGGTCTTCGCCAAGGGCGCCGGGATCGGCGACTTCGAGCTTCTGGCCCCGGCGGTCTACCTGATCGCGGCGCTGACCATCGTCACGACGATCCAGCGTGTGTGGCACGTCCGAAACCAGCTTTCAAACGAGGCATCAACCCCCTCAGACCTGTAACCAGCCCCGGCCACGGGTGTCCCTCGGGACCTAGCCCGATCGAGGAAGGACTTCGAATTTCATGAGCCAGAGCAACGGAGCAAACGGCAGCAGCAACGGCGCCGCCCGCACGGACGAGAAGGTCCGCGTCGCGATCGTCGGCGTCGGCAACTGCGCCAACTCCTTCATCCAGGGCGTCCACTACTACAAGGACGCCGATCCCTCAGACGAAGTGCCTGGTCTGATGCACGTCGACCTGGGCGGCTACCACGTCCGCGACGTCGAGTTCGTCGCCGCCTTCGACATCGACTCCGAGAAGGTCGGCAAGGACCTCTCCGAGGCGATCTGGTCGGGGCAGAACGACACGATCAAGTTCGCCGAGGTGCCCAAGCTCGGCGTCAAGGTCGAGCGGGGGATGACCCTCGACGGCCTCGGCAAGTACCTCAAGCAGAAGATCGTCAAAGCTCCGGGCGAAACCGCCGACGTCGTCGGCATCCTCGAGGAGACCAAGGCCGACGTTCTGGTCTGCTACCTGCCGGTCGGCTCCGAGGACGCGACCAAGTGGTACGTCGAGCAGGCGCTCAAGGCCGGCGTCGGCTTCGTCAACTGCCTACCCGTCTTCATCGCCCGCGAGGACTACTGGGACAAGCGCTTCCAGGAGGCCGGGCTGCCGATCATCGGCGACGACATCAAGTCCCAGGTCGGGGCGACGATCGTCCACCGCCAGCTCGCCCGCCTCTTCCACGACCGCGGCGTGCGCATGGAGCGCACCTCGCAGCTCAACGTCGGCGGCAACATGGACTTCTTCAACATGCTCGAGCGCGAGCGGCTCGACTCGAAGAAGATCTCCAAGACCAACGCGGTCACCTCGATCATGGGCCACGAGCTGCCCGACGAGGACGTCCACGTCGGCCCCTCCGACTACGTTGCCTGGCTCACCGACCGCAAGTGGGCGCACATCCGCCTCGAGGGCAAAGCCTTCGGCGACGTGCCGCTCAACGTCGAGCTGAAGCTCGAGGTCTGGGACTCGCCGAACTCCGCCGGAGTCGTCATCGACGCTGTGCGGCTGATCAAGCTGGCGCTCAACAACGGCATCGCCGGCCAGCTCGACGGTCCCTCCAGCTACCTGATGAAGTCGCCGCACTCCCAGCGCCCCGACGACGAAGCGCGCGAGCGGACCGAGGAGTTCATCGCGGCCAACGCGCGCGGCGCGGGCGCAGCAAAGGCCGAGAAGCCGGCTTCTGAGGTCGAGGCGTGAAGGGACGCCGGGGGTAGGTTCCCGGGCCGGCCTTCGGCCGGGAGTTCCCGGGAACCTACCCCCGGCGTCCCTGTCAGTCCCATCCCTCCGGGATAAAGGGTCCTTATGCTGAGCTCCGTGTCGGGCGAGCTTTCTATCGTGCAGGTCACGCCCTATCGGCGGGGCACTGCGAATCCGGTCAACCGGTTCATCGAGCGCGTCTCGGAGGAGCTGAGGGCCCGCGGCCACCGGGTCCGGGTCGCCGGCGTCGGCGACCAGGTCAAAAAGCTGCTGCGCGGGACGCCGTCGGACGTCGTCCACGTCCACGAGCCCTTCGCCCCGCGGGTCTCCTCCTCCGCGCTGAGGCACTCCTCCGCGCTCAACGTCGCCACCTTCCACGCGCCCCAGGAGCGGGTGCTCTCGACCCAGGTGGCGCGGCCGCTGGTCGAGATCTTCTTCGGCCGCCTCGACGCGAGGACAGTGACCACGCCCGAGACCGGCCGCTTGCTGGACCGCTACTTCCCCGCCTCCTACGAGCTGCTGGAGCCGGCAGGGCCCGACCGCGACTGGGCCCTCGTCGCCGCCGAGCTGGAGGCCGTCTACCTGCGCCTGGCGGCACGCCGCCACGACCCCGCCGGCGACCCCGAGGTGCGCCGCCGCATCGCCAGGCGCCAGCTGATCGAGGTCGACCTGCACATGCACACCGACCACTCGCCCGACTGCGCGACGCCGGTCGAGGTGCTGCTGGAGACCGCCCGCGACCGCGGCCTCGGCGCGATCGCGATCACCGACCACAACGAGGTCTCAGGCGCCCTGGAGGCGCGCAGGATCGCCGAGGGGATGGACGACCTGAAGGTGATCGTCGCCGAGGAGGTGAAGACCGCCGAGCAGGGCGAGGTGATCGGCCTCTTCCTCGAGGAGAAGATCCCGCGCGGAATGACGATGGCGAAGACGATCGCGGCGATCCGCGAGCAGGGCGGGCTCGTCTACGTCCCCCATCCCTTCGACCGCTTCCACTCGGTGCCCGACTACGAGCACCTGCTCGACATCGTCGAGGAGATCGACATCCTCGAGGTCTTCAACCCGCGGGTGGCGCTGACCGCCTTCAACGAGGAGGCCGAACGCTTCGCCCGCAAGTACCGGATCGTCCCCGGGGCCGGCTCCGACAGCCACGTCGCCCAGGGCCTGGGCAGCGTGCGGGTCCGCATCCACGACTTCGACGGGCCGCAGGAGTTCCTCGAGGCGATGCGCGACGCCGACATCACCCGCAAGCACAAGAACCTCGTCTACGTGCAGACGCTGAAGCTGCTGCAGACCACCGGACGGCCGAAGGCGCCGAAGCGCCGGGTCGCGAATGCGAAGCCGGTGCGGGGCGGGCAGCCGCGGAAACGGCGCCAGGGACAGGCCACCGGCAAGAGCTGATGCAGGCGGGCCGCGCGAGAGGAGCCGAGCGCGGTTCGTCAAAGAAGGCGGCGAGCATGCCGGCGACCGACGACGAGATCAAGGAGAAGTACCTCGAGCGGGCGATCCGCGAGCTCAACCACCTGACCCACGAGCTCCAGGCCTGCTCCCATTGCCCGCGCGGCAAGCTGATGCCGGTGCTCGGCTCCGGCCACCCGCAGGCGGACGTCTTCATGCTCAAGCAGGCTCCGGCGGCGGCGGAGATCGAAGAGGGTGTCGCCTTCTACGGCCGCGCCGGCAACGCGCTGATGAAGAGCTTCAAGCGGCTCGGCATCGATCCCCTCGTCGTCTACGGGACCCTCTGCGTCAAGTGCCCGATCGCAGAGCCCGACCTTGCCGCCCCCGAGTGCATGCGCCGCGTGGTCGAGGAGATCGCGATCGTGCAGCCGAAGATCGTCGTCGTCATGGGCGAGCCGGCCCTGCGCGTCCTCAACGGCCTCGACGTCCCGCTCTCCCGCCCGGTCGAGCCCCTAGAGGGCGAGGTCCAGGCCTTCACCCCGACCGTCGACGCCCTCTACACCCCCGACATCGACGACTCGCTCGACGAAGAGAACGCCAAGCAGCGCTTCTGGCGCGCCTTCAAGGCCCTCGGCGAGTGGTACGAGGACCTGCCGCCGTACTGACGGGCGGCGGTCACAGCCGCGCCCACGGATGACGCGCCTGGCCGGCGCACTGCTTGCCCAGCCACGCCCCCGCGAGCACCTCTGCTTGCGGCGGCCGGCTCAGTACGGCCCCTTCCACTTTGCTGTGTTTGACAAGTGAATAAATATATATATCCTTTCTTTATGGCCAACTACATTCAAGTACCTGTCCTAGAGGAGCACGTGCCAAAGGTGATCTCGTTGCTTGCCGACCTAAGTCGGGGAAAGCAAGAGGATTTGACTGGGGCGAACCCGCGAGAAGTCCTGGACGGAGACCTAATAACCCGGATGTACTTGGAGTCCGAAGAACGACACCGCAAGCTGATTGATTACCTCGCGTCTCGAAAGGGAGAATGGGTCTTCACCAGCGAACTCGCCAAGGCACTCGACATTCCAACCGGCACCAAAGGCATGGCCGGCGTATTCGGTGCATTTGGCAGGCGGGCGAAACACAGGTACGGGGGAGCTAAGCCGTGGGAGATGACCTGGGATCCCATTCGAGGAGAAGCGAAGTACCGCATGGACCGGAGGGTTGCGGAATACGTGGAGGCGCCTTTCTAGACGGGCATCATGGACGTTCCGCTGACCATCCAGGCGTTGGTGATTTTGCTGCTTGTGCAGTACGTGCTAACCCATCGGTAAACGCTCAGCCACGGTCATCCTGTTGTCCGGCTTAGGATCCCGCCACCTGGCGGCGGCTGACTGAACGATTGACCCACCTATGCGGGGGTCAATCGACCACCCGAGCTGGGGCGTGGCCGTCGGAGCGGTTGGTCTCGAGCGTCTCATACCCGCCGATGATGACCATGATCAGGAGGTTGGCGATCATCACCACGTCGACCAGGCCGAGGACGAGCAGAATCACCTCGTTCTCGCTCAGGTGCCCGGCGTCGCTGACCAGGTGCCAGAGCTCCTGCATGAAGCGCCAGACGTAGACCCCTGGGCGGCGATCAGGCCCAGGTAGAGGGGCGCCTGCAGCCAGCGGCTGATGAAGATCGTGCTGCCGACCTGCGGGCCAGCGGCCTGTCTATCTGGGCTTCAGCGGCGATGGCCGCGCATCCTAGACAGCGGACGCGCCGGAACTTTTAGGGCCGGACGGCCTCGGCGACGGCGCTCATCGCTTCGGTCCTAGCGCTGGCCAGGCCCCTGATCACGATCGTGTCGAGGGCGGTGTAGGCGGCGATGGCCTTTTGCGCGGAGCCCGCGTCGGCGGCGGCGACGCCCACCGTGCCCTCGGGCTCCTCCAGGCGGGCGAAGTGGTTGCGGTAGCCGTCGTGGAGGTCGCGGTAGAAGGACTCCTCCTTGGCCAGGCGCTCGGGGGCGTCGGGGCCGACGGCGGTGCGCACGTAGCCGAAGACCGGGGGCGTCTCGCGGCCGGCCTCCCTGGCGCCGGCCTCGACCTTGGCGCGGGCGCCGGCGGCGAACTCGGGGGTCATCCAGTTGAAGAAGGCGCCGTCGTAGGAGGCGCCGGCGAGGGCGCACATCTTCGGGCCCATCGCGGCGAGGACCAGGCGCACGCCGGGCAGGCGCTCGCGCAGCTCGGGGAGCGCCTCGCGCATCCGCGTCAGCGGCTTCTCCGAGAAGCCGGCTCCGACGCCGAGCCAGAGGCGGGCGGGGTCGAGCCCGAGCCGCTCGACGTCGGCGGCGATCGCCTCCGGCGGGGTGCGGTCGAGCGCGATCACGGCGACGCCCAGATCTGCATCGGGAGCGGCGGCGCCGAACTCCGCCAGCGTCTCCAGCCCCTTGGCGCCGGGATGGTCGTTCGACCACATCGATCCGTAGCCGAGCTCGGCGCAGCGCTCGGCCAGCGGTTGGGCCACCTCGGGGTCGAGCCCGGCGGCCACCCCGAAGCCTCTGCCTTGCCCGTCGCTCACGGCGAGGAAGCCTATTGCCTGAGTGTCGTGCGAAAGACGTGACGCTTTTCTAATGTCAGCTCAACTACAGACAACACATTTCGATCTAGCCTGGCATCATGGAGGCAATGGCGCAGGAATGGACAGAGGGCCGGCTCGACGAACTGAGCGGCAAGGTCGATCACGGGTTCGAGAAGGCCGAAGGGGAGATCGGCGGTCTTCGGCTGGAGATGAGGACCGAATTCACGGCGATGCGGGGTGAGATGAAAGAAGGCCTCGAACGAGTGAACGACCGTATCGACAGCGTCCAGCGCACGATCGCCTTTGGAGCCGTCGCTCTGACCGGCGCGATCCTGGCTGGCTTTGCCGCTATATGCACTCTGCTGGCCGCCGCCCTCTAGAGCTTTACCTCTCCAGCAGCGCCACGCACTCGATGTGCGGGGTCTGGGGGAACATGTCGACCGGCTTGACCCGTTTCAGGGTGTAGCCGGCCTCGACCATCTGGGCGGCGTTGGGCGCCAGCGTCGTCGGGTTGCAGGAGACGTAGACGATCTTCTTCGCCTCGCACTCCAGCACCCGCCGCACGATCTTCTGCGAGAGGCCGGCGCGGGGCGGGTCGATGACGACCACGTCGGGCTTGCCCGCCTTCTCGATCAGGGGGCGGACACCGGTGCGGGCGCTGCCGGCGATGAAGCGGGCGTTCCCGATCCCGTTCAGCTCGGCGTTGCGCTCGGCGTCGGCGATCGCCTCCGGGACTATCTCCAGGCCCCAGACCTCGCCGGCGCGCTTGGCCATCGTCAACCCGATCGTGCCGATTCCGCAGTAGAGGTCGAAGACCCGCTCGCTGCCGCTCAGGCCCGCGTACTCGGCGGCGACCGCGTAGAGCCGCTCGGCCATCTCGGTGTTGGTCTGGAAGAAGGCGCCGTGGGACATCTGGAGGCGCAGGCCGCAAAGCTCCTCGCGCAGGCGCTCCTCGCCGAGCACGCCAGTCGGGCCGTCGGTCCCGCCCGAGTCGCCCTCGATCGCCGTGTGCAGGTCGACCGGTGGCTTCGGGAAGCGGGCGGCGGAGGTCACCAGCCGGGTCTGGATCTGGCCCGTGCGCCAGCCCTCGCGCACCGCCAGGTTGCGCAGCACGCCGGTCCGCTCGCGCCCGTCGTAGGGGGGCACCGCTTCCAGCCGTGCCCACTCGCGGACCGCGTTGCGCGCCGCGTTGCCCCGCTCGGAGGCGAGCAGGCAGTCCTCGACGTCGACGACGAGGTCCCAGCGGCCGCGGGCGTGGAAGCCGAGGATCGCCTCGCCGTCGCGCTCGCCGAAGCTGTACTCGAGCTTGTTGCGGTAGCGCCACCGTTCGACCGCCGGCTCGATCTCCTCCAGCTCGAAGCCGTCGAGGCCGCCGATGCGGCGCAACGCCTCGTCCACCTGGTCGCGCTTGCAGGCCAGCTGCCGCTCGTAGGCAAGGCCCTGCCACGGCGCCCCCGGGCAGGGCTCGCCGTCGTGGGTGCAGCGGTCGGCGATCCGCTCGGCTCCGGGCTGCAGCAGCTCCACCGTGCGCGCCTCGGCGAAGCGCTTCTTCGCCTTGGTGATCTCGACCCGCACGCGGTCGCCGGGCAGCCCGCCGGCGACGAAGACGACGAGGCCCTCCGAGCGCGCCACGCCGCGCCCGCCGAAGGCAAGCGAGTCGATCTCGACCTCGAGCTGCTCTCCGCGGTGCCGGCGAGCAGCCGGGGCCTCACCGCTGGCCTGGTTCACCTAGCCGAGTTTCTTGCGCGCACGGCGAGCCGCCTGAGTGGCCTGCTTGCGCACCGGCTGGGCGCGGCCGCCGACCTCTTTGCGCGCCTGTTTGATCAGCCGTTCGAGCTCCTTCAGCAGCGAGTCGGTCTGCCGCCGTCCCTTTTTGACCAGGTCGGAGATCATCTTCTCGGCGTCGCTGCGGGTCATGCGACCGCGTTTGACCGCGTCGTCGACGACCTCCTGGAGCCGGTCGCGGCTGAGGGTGACGCTGCGCTCGAGGCTCTCGCGGAACTGCTCGACGCTCTTGTCGAGCCCCGCCGCCGTCGCGCTGCCACGGGTCGCGGTTTTTTTCGCAGTTTTGGCTTTGGCTTTCCTGGCCGCGGGTTTCTTCCCGGCTTTGGCTTTTTTCGGGGCTTTCCTGGCGCGCGCGCCGGCTTTGGGTTTTTTCGTCGCTTTGCCGGTGGTCTGTTTTTTCGCGGCCATGGTCTCTTGCCTCCTGGTGGGGTTGCCGGGGGTCTTCCCGGTTGACTATCTCATCCCTGCCGGTTCGCCGGCCTGGATTACCCGAGCTCGAAGCCGGCCTGGACGGGAGCGTGGTCGGAAAGGCGCAGCGCCAGGCCTCCTCGCGGCAGCTCCCGGCGCTCGGGGGGCCAGGGCGCCGCCGCCTCAGCGATCCTCACTCCACGCGAGAGCAGGTGGTCGATCGCACGCGGCCCGGTCACCCCGGCGAGCCCGAAGCGCTCGTGCAGCACGTCGAAGACGCCCGGATCGTCGCCCGGTCGCAGGTTGAGGTCGCCGCCGAAGATCAGCGGCGCCCCGCCGGCCCACTCACCGCTGCGCTCCGCCGCGCGCAGGACGTCCTCGGCGGCCAGCGCCGGCTGGTCGTTGGTCGCGTGCAGGTTCGCCACGCAGACTCCGGAGGCGGTGCGGGTGAAGGCCATCGCGCGGCGCTCCGGCCTGCCCTCGTGGATCGTCAGCTCGCGTCGCTCGACGATCTCCCCCAGCGGCCCCCCCGAACGCACCAGGGTCAGGTTCGAGCCGCCCTCGCCGGAGGCGATCAGGTCGGGGTTGATCCGGGCGGCGAAGCCGCGCAGGGCGGCGAGCGAGTTGCGCGAGGTGAGCGCGCGGTGGGGCTCGGCGGCGCAGAACCTGGCCAGGGGCGCGGCGAAGCGCGGCGGGCACTCCTGCAGCAGGGCGACGTCCCACCCGGCCCCGGCGAGCACCTGCCCGAACTCGGCCTCGAGCCCGCGGTTCACCTGCAGGTGCGTGGCGTTCCGCTCCTCGATCCGCAGCAGGCGCGATCGCCAGGTGAAGAGCGCCGGGTCGGGCGGGAAATCGCGCCCGTGGAAGAGGTTCCAGCTGATCGCGGTGAACTGCACACACTTAGTATCCGGTGCTTGGAGAAGCGGGACTTCCTCACAGGCGAAGAGCTGGGCGCGTTCGAGCTCGGCAGGCTGCTCGACCGCGCGGCCGAGCTGAAAGCGGGCCGCCGGGAGGGGCTCGGGGTCGGCTCGCTCGCCGGGCGCAGCGTCGCCCTCCTCTTCGAGAAGCCCTCGACGCGGACGAGGATCTCCTTCGAGGTCGGCGTCGCCGAGCTGGGCGCGACCCCGGTCGTGCTGCGCGGCGAGGAGCTCCAGCTCTCCCGCGGGGAGTCGATCGGCGACACCGCCCGGGTGCTCTCGCGCTACGTCGATGCGATCGTGATCCGCTCCGGCTCCCACGAGGCCGTCGCCGAGCTGGCGGACGCGGCCGAGGTGCCCGTCGTCAACGCGCTCACCCCGCTCCACCACCCCTGCCAGGCGCTGGCCGACCTGCTCACCCTGCGTGAGCGCCGCGGCGAGCTCGCCGGCCTGCGCCTCGCCTACGTCGGCGACGGCAACAACGTCGCCCGCTCGCTGGCCGTCGCCGGCGAGCTGGCGGGCGTCGAGGTGATCGTCGCGGCGCCCTCCGGCTACCAGCTCGAGGAGGGCCACGGGGCGAAGCTGACCGGCGACCCGCGCGACGCCGTGGCCGGTGCCGACGCGCTCTACACCGACGTCTGGGTCAGCATGGGGGACGAGGCCGAGGCCGAGCGCCGCCGGGCGGACCTGGCCCCCTTCCGCATCGACGCCGACCTGCTCGCGGCGGCCGGGGACGACGCCGTCGTCCTGCACTGCCTGCCCGCGCATCCTGGCGAGGAGATCAGCGCTGAGGTCCTCTACGGCGCGCGCTCCGCCGTCTGGGACCAGGCGGAGAACCGCCTGCACGCGCAGAAGGCGCTGCTGGAGATGCTGATCGGCGACTAGATGTACCCCGAGCTCCACATCGGGCCGCTCACCCTCCAGACCTTCGGCCTGATGTTCGCCCTTGCCTTCCTCGCCGCGGGGGCGCTGATCTGGAAGCGGCTGGGGGAGATCGGCAAGCCGGTCGACTGGGCGTATGAGATGGGCTTCGCCGCGCTGATCGGCGGCATCGTCGGCTCGCGCGTCTACTTCGTCGTGCAGAACTACGACAGCGTCAGGGACGACCTGATCGGGAACCTCTTCTCCGGCTCGGGCCTGGTCTGGTACGGCGGTGCGATCGGCGGCGCCCTGGCCGTCCTGCTCTGGGCCGCCTACCGCGACTTCCTCGGTCTCGCCCTGCTCGACCTCGCCGCGCCGGCGCTGGCGCTCGGCTACGCGATCGGCCGCTGCGGCTGCCAGCTCTCCGGCGACGGCGACTACGGCAAGGCCTGGGACGGCCCCTGGGCGATGGCGTATCCCGACGGCACGGTCCCCACCGACGGCACCGTCCACCCGACGCCGATCTACGAGACGCTGGCGATGGGCCTCGGCGCCTGGGTGCTCTGGCAGCTGCGCGATCGCTTCCGCGCGGGCGTCCTCTTCGCGCTCTACCTCGTCTACGCCGGCGCGGAGCGCTTCCTGATCGAGTTCCTGCGCCGCAACGAGGACGCCCTCCTCGGCCTCACCACCGCGCAGCTGGAGAGCCTGGCGATGGCGCTGATCGGGGCGGTGTGGATCCTCGTCGTGCGGCGCCGACACGGTAGCCTGTCGCAGGTGGCTCCGGGCGATCCGACCAGGCTCGCCACGGGGTAATGGTTCAGTCGTGGGAGTTCGGAATGAGGGAGCCTCGCCGGTGGTGAGCGCAGGGGAGATCGTGGAACAGGCAACGGCGGCGATCGCAGCCGCCGGCTGCGAGACGCCCGAGGCCGACGCCAGGGCGCTGGTGGCGAAGGCCCTCGGCCTCGACGTCGCCGACCTCGAGCGCGACGGCTCGACCGAGCTGAGCCCCGAGCTGCGCGAGGAGGTCGAGCGCCTCGTCGCCCGCCGCAGCGAGCGCGAGCCGCTCGAGTACATCCTCGGCAGCTGCCGCTTCCGCGACGTCGAGATCGCCGTCGACGAGCGGGTGCTGATCCCGCGCCGCGAGACCGAGCTTCTCGTGGAGGTCGGCGTCGAGCTGCCGCAGGGCGCCCGCGTGCACGAGGTCGGCACCGGCTCCGGGGCGATCGCCCTCGCCCTGCTCAGCGAGCGTCCCGACCTGCGGGTGACCGCCTCGGACCTCTCCGAGGAGGCGGCCGAGGCGGCGCGCGAGAACGCGGCACGGCTCGGCGTCGAGCTCGAGGTGAGCGTGGACGAAGGCATTCCCGAGTACGTCGAGGAAGTCGACCTGCTGATCGCCAACCTGCCCTACGTCACCGTGACCTCGATCGACGAGCGCTCGCCGGAGATCCGCCGCGAGCCGGAGATCGCCGTGCTGGGCGCGAGCGGCGACGACGGCCTCGGCGTGATCCGCGGCCTGCTCGGCGAGACGCCGAGCGGCTGGCGCGTGGCGCTCGAGCACGACACCCACCATGGCCCGGCGATGCGCGAGCTGCTGCGCGACGCCGAGACCCGCACGGACTACCGCGGCGACGAGCGGGTGACGGTCGGCTTCGTTCCGTGAGCGAGGTCCCTTCGAAGGTCGAGCCCGCGGAGGGCTCGACGGAGAGCGTCAGGCGGGAGAAGCTCGAGCGGCTGCGCGCCGAAGGGATCGAGCCCTATCCGCGCCAGGGATGGCCGGACCGCGACAAGATCTCCTCGGTCCTCGAGGCCCATGACCCCGCCGAGCTGGGCGAGGGCGAGCACCCCCAGTTCTCCTACCGCGTCGCCGGGCGCCTGGTCGGCCAGCGCGGCCACGGCAAGACGGCCTTCTTCGACGTCCGCGACCTGACCGGCACGATCCAGGCCTACGCGCGCCGGGACGCGATCGGCGAGGAGGCCTTCGCCCGGATCGAGGCCCTCGACATCGGCGACGCGGTCGGGGTCGAGGGGGACCTCTACGTGACCAAGCGCGGCCAGCTCGCCATCGCGGTGCGCGAGTGCACGATGCTGGCCAAGGCGCTGCGCGACCCGCCCGACCTCTTCCACGGCATCTCGGACCCCGAGGTCCGCTACCGCCAACGCGAGCTCGACCTGATGGCGAACGAGCGCTCGCGCGAGATCTTCGCGATGCGGGCGAAGCTCGTCGCCGCGATCCGCGCCTACATGAACGAGCACGACTTCGTCGAGCTGGAAACGCCGATGCTCCAGCACATGACGGGGGGAGCCGCGGCCCGCCCGTTCACCACCCACCACAACACCCTCAACCGCGAGCTCTTCCTGCGAACGGCGACCGAGCTGTACCTGAAGCGGACGATCGTCGGCGGCTTCGAGAACGTCTACGAGCTCGGCAAGTTCTTCCGCAACGAGGGGATGTCCCCGCAGCACAACCCCGAGTTCACGATGCTCGAGTGGTTCCTCAGCTGCGCCGACTACAACGGGGTGATGGCCTTCACCGAGCAGCTGGTCTCGACCGTGGTCGAGCGGGTGCTGGGGACGACGGTGGTCGAGCGCGACGGCAACCGGATCGACTTCAAGGCGCCCTGGAAGCGGGTGACCCTGCGCGACGCGGTCCTCGAGGAGACCGGCGCCGACATCGTCGCCTCCAGCCGCGACGAGCTGGCCGAGCTGCTCGAGGGCGACGTCGACCCCAAGGCCGACTGGGCCGCGGTGGTCGACTCGATCCAGGGCAAGCTGGTCGAGCCCAAGATCGTCCAGCCGACCTTCCTCGTCGACCTGCCGCTCGACCTCTGGCCGCTGGTCAAGCCCCAGCCCGACCATCCCGAGCTGCTCGGCGAGGCCTTCGACGGGATCGTCGCCGGGATGGAGATCACCGGCGGCGGCACCGACGTCAACGACCCCGAGATGCAGCGCCGCCACTTCGTCCGCCAGCGCGAGCGCCAGGAGGCCGGCAGCGAGACCGACCCCCATCCCCACGACGAAGAGTTCGTGCGCGCGCTCGAGTACGGGATGCTGACCGCGAGCGGCTGCGGCATCGGCATCGACCGCCTGCTGATGATCGTCGCGGGCACCGAGAACCTCCGCGACGTCATCCTCTTCCCCTCGATGCGCGAGGTTTCAGAAAGCTGAGCGCAGCAGGCCGCCGTCGATCGGGATGACCGCGCCGGTGATGTAGGCGGCTCGCTCGGAGCAGAGGAAGGCGACGAGGTCCCCGTACTCCTCGGGGCGGCCGAGGCGCGCGGCGGGGACTTCGCGCCGCGCCGCCTCTTCGGCGCCTGCCAGCGAGCCAGCGGCGTCGGCCAGCCGTTCGGTGCCGAAGCGGCCGGTGGCGACCGTGTTGACGGTGACCCCGTCGGCGGCGACCTCGCGCGAGAGCGTCTTGAGGAAGCCGACCGCCGCCATCCGGTGGGAGTTGGAGAGGTTGAGGCCTTCGATCGGCTCACGCGTCGAGCTGGAGCCGACGTTGACGATCCGCCCCCAGCCGCGCTCGCGCATGCCGGGCACGACCGCGCCGGCGAGGACGCGCGGCGCGAGGACGAGCGAGCGGTAGGCGGTCTCCCACTCGCCCAGCTCGTGTTCGAGCGCCCCGCCGAAGGGCGGGCCGCCCGCGTTGGCGATGAGGATCTCGACCGGGCCGAGCGCCGCCTCAACCTCGCCGGGCAGGTCCGCGAGGCGGTCGAGGTCGGTGGCGTCGGCGACGAAGGGCGTGGACGCCTCGCCGATCTCGGCCGCCGCCTCGTCCAGCTTCTCCCGGGAGCGGCTGGCGATCGCCACCTTCGCCCCCTCCCGTGCCAGCCCCGCCGCGATCGCCTTGCCGATGCCGCGGCTGGCGCCCATCACCAGCGCCACGCGCCCCTCCAGGCCGAGGTTCACAGCTCGACCTTCAGGCCGGTCTCGCGCTCCGATACCTCCCAGAGCCGCGCGATCGCGCGGCTCATCCCGACCCGGCGCAGGACCGGCTTGCGCACCGGGGGGCCGCTGTTGACGAAGAGAGGCCCGTAGAACTCGCCGCCCTTCGCACCGGGGTCGGTTGCCGCCCGCAGCTGCGAGAGCGCCCCGGCCGCGGGGGTCATGCCGGCCGAGCGGGCCAGCATCAGGAAGAAGCGCTGGGAGAGGCCGCCGCCGGTCTCCTTCACGCTCACCGCCTGCAGCTCGGTGTTGGAGAGGCCGGGGTGGGCGATCAGGCTCGCCGCCGCAGCCCCGGCCTCCTCCAGGACGCGGTTCAGGCCGAGGCCGAAATGGAAGTTCGCCAGCTTGGCCTGCCCGTAGGCGCGCCAGGGGCGGTAGCTACCGTGCAGGTGCGGGTTCCCGGGGTCGACGGCGCGTCCCATGTGGTGCGCGGTGCTCGTCACCGTGACGATGCGGGCCGCCTCGGCGCGCAGCAGCGCCGGCATCAGCAGGGCGGTGAAGGCGAAGTGGCCGAGATGGTCGACGCCGAACTGCATCTCGAAGCCGTCGGCCGTCTTCTGCTCGGGGATGCCCATCACCCCGGCGTTGTTGACGAGGACGTCGACCGTCTCGTGGGCGCCGAGGATCTCCCCCGCGGCGCTGCGCACGGACTCCAGCGAGCCGAGGTCGAGATCCACCAGGGTCAGCGAGGCGCCCGGCGCCGAGGCGCGGATGCTCTCCATCGCCTCCGCCGCCCGCTGCCGGTTGCGGGCCGCGAGCACGACGACCGCGCCGGCGCCGGCCAGGGCGCGGGCGGTCTCCAGCCCGAGGCCGCCGTTGGCGCCGGTGACGACGGCGGTGCGACCGGAGAGGTCGGGAATGTCGGCGACCCCCCAGCTCACGGGACCCCGGGCACTCTGTTCGACGCGCTCATCGCGGCAGGAGGCTACCGGCGGAGTCCCGCGCGCAGAGCCAGGCGAGCAGCCCGACCGCGACGAGCACCCCCAGCCAGTGCAGCCCGGCGAGCACCGCGAGGCCGCTGACGATCCCGGCCAGCAGGGCCCGCACCAGCACCGGCGCCGGCTCCAGCCCGACGACCCGGGCCGTCGCCCAGGCGCAGCCGAGCCAGGTGGCGGGACCGGCGATCCACCCCCAGTCCTCGAAGAAGCCGTGTGAGAAGACGAGCGCCAGCAGCAGGGAGGCCGCGACCACGGCCGCCAGCTGCACCACCGCCACCCGCCAGAAGACCTCGAGCCTCACGCGCGAATTCTCCCATTCCGCCGGCGAAGCGACCGCCCGGCCCCGCGTGTTCCATAATCAGGAAGCCTGGGCGGTTAGCTCAGTTGGGAGAGCGCCTGCCTTACAAGCAGGAGGTCACTGGTTCGAGCCCAGTACCGCCCATTGCCAGCGCTCGTCATCTCTAATCGCCCGGAGAGCCGTTCGGCTGTGGCTCGCTTGAGGCTTGTAGTTTCTCGGGACTCCGGGGCTGAATGTTGAATCGCCAAAGCGGCAGGACTCGATCCGGGCGATCCCAGAAGTCGTCGGGAATGAGGTCTGCCAGCTCGCCCGGCTCCGGTCGATGCTCCAGCTGGTCGACCTCCCCCTCAGGTGAAAGTGTCGCCTCGTTAAAGAGGGCGGCGTACAAGGACGAGAGCATGCCGACGGAGGCGAAGTCCTGTTGCGCCTGCCTTGCGTCGCCGGAGTCGAGGGGGCGGGCGACGAGATCAATTGCTGTGACATCGTCACCCGATCCGTGCTGAAGCTCCCGCTCGATCTCCCAACCACCGAAGCGAAAGAAGACCCACGCGATGCGCCGCTCAAATTCGTCTATGAGCTTCCGACCGTCGACCAGCATCTCGGTATCTGTTATGCGGACCGAGGCCTCACCGGTCTTTGCGTCGATCGGCCCCTCCTGTTCGCAGTGCACCCGGAAGATCAAGGGCGGTTTGGTTCCAAGCAGGCAGTCCCCGAAGCGCGACATTTCGTCGGCCGCGATTGCCCGAGGAAGATCGATCTCGAGCTTCGACCCCCGTGGCCGCAGGTGGTCGAGGCTGACTAGTGTCCACCGCCCCGGAATTGCCCACCAAAGGGCGAGCGACACCGGAGTACCGGTCAGCTCGCCCCAGCGGCGCCAGGCCTCCACGTCGCTCTTGCGCACGCCGAAGGGCTTCAGCGGGCCATTCAGCTTCACGCTCTTCACCTCGACCAACAGCGTTTCTCCAGCGCTGTCAACGACCCGAAAGTCTGGGGGTGCCAGGCGTCCGATGTCGTCGTTGTAGTAAGGGTCGCCGGCGTCCTCTTCGATGAGCAGTCGAAACTGCCCAAGGGCGACCAGCGTGGCCCGGAACAGGGTTTGGGCGCGAAGGCCGTGCATGCGACTCGGCGTCGCGATGGAATGCTCGAGCGACGCGCGGGCCCGCGCAAGGAACTCGTCCAAACGCTCGGTATCTCGCAGCCCGGCGCCTACGGCTTCAACCGGATCAACTGCGGAATACAACCGCAACATCTCGAGATGCTCGGGATCGCGCGGAATCTTCTGGATGGCCACGAACTCATCGTGACATGGCCCAGCTCGCCAATTCTGGCCGGATCAGCTTGAAGAGCGGGCAATCTCCTACGAGCAGGAGACTGCAAAGGCCGCATGGCCGCCTGGGACCGGCGGCAGTCGCAGCCAAGTCGCTACGAATCGGCGGGAAGGATCGTGAAGGCGCCGCCTCGCAACGGGGTCATCGCTCGGAAGGCGCGCTCGTCGAAGCTGGCGATCCGGTCTGTCCCATGCCGGTCGGCCAGCACTGCAAGCGAGGCGTCGGCAAGGCCCAGCTCGAGGTCGCGGTAGCGGCGCGCCAGGTCGCGGGCCGCTCCCAGCTCCTTGCGGTCGAGGCAATCTACGACGAAGGTTCCCGCCGCGAGGTCGTCGAGGAAGGCGAGCTCGACGTCGACGCCGAGCCGGGTGAGGATCAGGTAGTCGGCCTCGGCGACCGCCACCTGCGAGGTGACGAGCTGTCCTCGCTCGCTTTCGAACAGCGCGACGACCGCCTTGTGCTCGGGATCGTCGGCATCGGCCTGCGCGAAGAGCGTGCCGGCATCCACGATCAGGGTCATCGAGCGCGCCGGCCCCGAGCCTTGCGGTAGAGCTCGTCGGCATCCCAGCGCCGGTCCCCGCCGCTACCGCTGCGTCCCTTCCCCATGCTGCGGAAGGTGCGCGGCGGCGCCTCGGAGAGCACCCGCTCCACGCCCTCGCGGATCAGCTCGGCCTGGCTGCGACCGCTGGCCGTCGCCAACCGGCCCAGGCGCTCAGCCTGGGAATCGTCGATGTAAACCGTAGTCTTGTGCACCATACGTATGGTACCAGCTAGCTGAGGCGGTCGCGGTACAAGCAGGAGATCACTGGTTCGAGCCCAGTACCGCCCATCGCTGCGCCGTACGATCCTGTCATCGCCGTTTCGGATCAGAGCGCGGTGTCGATTCCCAGCCGGTTCAACGGGCCGCTGGCCAGCGGCAACGGGGGGTACAGCGCCGGGGTGTTCGCGGCCCTGCTCGACGGCCCGGCTGCGGTGAGCCTGCGCAGCCCGGTGCCTCTCGATCGCGAGCTGGCGGTCGAGCGGGAGGGGGAGGGGTTGCGCGTCGCCGACGACGGGACGCTCGTCGCGATGGTGGAGCCCGCGGCCGAGCTGGAACTGGAGGTGCCAGAGCCCGTCTCGGTCGAGGAGGCGCGGGCGGCCTCCGGCCACTACCGCGGACTTGCCGGCGGCGAGTTCTGCCGCTGCTTCGTCTGCGGGCGGGCGCGCGAGGACTCGCTTGGCGTCTTCGCCGGCGCGGTCGCGGGGCGCGACGTCGTCGCCAGTCCCTGGGTGCCTCCGCCCTGGACGGCCGGCGCGTCCGGACAGGTCATGCCTGAGATCGTCAGCGCGGTCCTCGACTGCCCCACCTACTTCGCCCTCTACATGCACGGCGACCTGCGCACCAGCTTCCTCGCCCGCTTTCAGGCGCACGTCGACGTTCCCGTCCCGGTGGGCGAGGATCTCGTCGTGATCGCCTGGCCGATCGAGGTCGACGGCCGCAAGCTGCACGCCGGCTCGGCGCTACTCGGCGCCTCGGGGGCTGTTCTTGCAGTAGCTCGTGCGCTGCTCGTCGAGCCGCGTTAGCCCGGGCATCGGGCCTGGACGGGACGGCGGGAACGCCTTCGGGTCTTAACATGGACTCTCGAAGTCCCCGTTATCTTGGGCCAGGGCAAAGGGAGAGGAGAGGCAGGATGCGCAGGAAAATCGTTCTAGGGGTGGTGCTCGGCGTGCTCGCCGCGGCGGCGATCGCGAATGCGAGCACGTTCAAGGCGCACGTCGTCCTGGGGGACCTCGTGCTCGACGCGCAGGGCGGTTTCGAGCCAAACGCGCTGCCGAAGTTCAAGAACGCTCCGATCACCACCCACGGCGGCGGCAAGCTCTCCACGGTCTCAGGCGAAATCCCGCCGATCCTGGACAACTTCATCCTCGAATTCGACAAACACGGCGCCGTCGACACCACCGGGATCCCGGTCTGCACCCAAAGGAAGCTCGTGGCCACGGATGTGCCCGCGGCGCGGCGTGCCTGCGGAGACACGATCGTCGGCAAGGGCTTCGGCAAGGCCGTCGTGAAGTTCCCGGAACAGGGACCGATCGTCGTCGGCTCTCCCATCACCCTCTTCAACGGTCCGAAGAAGGGCGGCGACGACACGATCATCGCCCACGCTCACCTCGATTATCCCGGCCCGGCGACGTTCATCGTCCCGGTGGTGATCGAAAAGATCAACAACGGAGTCTTCGGCTACCGGGTCAACGTGCAAATCCCGAAGATCGCCGGCGGCTACGGCCACCCGCTCTCCGGCTCCGCCAAAGTCGGTCGCAAATGGACCTACAAAGGCAAGAAGCACAGCTACATCAGCGCGCGTTGTGAAACGGGGCGCTTCCAGGTCAAGGGGCAGTTCACCTTCAAAGACGCCGACAAAACCACCCTTACCGCCAACTTCGTCCTTCCCTGCAAAGTCCGCAAATAAGGGCGCGCGGCGATGCTCGGCAGTTCTGGGCAGAGAAGGCGCCTGGCGGTAACGGGGCTGGTCGGTGCGCTGAGCCTGCTCGTGCTGGCGGGCACCGCCGACGCCGTGAAGGTCCGCCTGCAGCTCGGCGACCTCGTCATCATCGGCGAGGGCGGCTTCACGCCGAAGCGGCTGCCGAAGGATCGCGACGCGCCGATCGAACTCTACGGCGGCGGCAAGATCAGCACCGTCTCGGGTGCCTACCCACCGGTGATCAAAGACATCAACTTCGAATTCGACAAGCACGGCTCCGTGGTCACGACCGGCCTTCCGGTCTGTACCGCCGGAAAGCTCCAGGCCGCCACGGTGGCCGTGGCTCGCAAGAACTGCCCGGGCGCGATCGTCGGCAAGGGCTCCGGCCGCGGCGTCGTCGTCTTCCCCGAACAGCCCGCGATCCCGGTCTCCTCGCCGATCACGCTCTTCAACGGCCCGAAGAAGGGCGGCAACAACACCGTCTTCGCGCACTTCTACACGACCGTCCCGGCCCCGGTGGCGTTCGTCATCCCGATCGTGATCCAGAGGATCAGCAAAGGCATCTACGGCTACCGGACCGAGGCGCGGATCCCCCCGATCGCCGGCGGCAACGGCATCCCCCTCTCCGGCCACCTGAGGATCGGCAAGAAATGGACCCACAAGGGCAAGCGCTACAGCTACATCAACGCGCGCTGCGCGACCGGTCGCCTGCAGGCTCGCGGCGAGTTCGCCTTCAGGGACGGCACCGAACTCAGGGGCACGTTCTTCGAGCCCTGCCAGGCGAAGAGCTAGACTCTCCTAAGCGCTGACGCGGAGCTGCGGCGTGCGGGTCCCACCGCGCTGCTGCTCGGCTTTGGTGACCACGTCGAAGAAGACGTCGTTGCGCCCGCGGCGCACCGGGCGGGGGAAGAAGCGCCGGGCCCGGCGGTGAGCGGCGGTCATCGTCCGGTAGGCGGTCTCGTGGCCGCGCCCCCAGCGGATGCCGAAGATTTCCCGCACCCGTGGCGGCAGGGTGCCCTTGATGATGTGGTTCTGGGCGAAGAGGTTGCCGCGGGCGGGGGTCGGCACCGGTTGCTCGAAGGCGACGAGCGGCGCCATCTCGAGGCCGTGCTCGGTCGCCTGCAGGTCGGGTGAGGACATCCGTCCCTCCCACCAGGCGCTGAACTCGCGATAGCTGCCCGGGACGTCCTCGCGCGGCAGGCCGAAGAGCTCGCCGAAGCGCACGTAGTCCTGCCAGAGGTCCTCGCGCTCGGCGTCGGTGAGGGGGCGCACCATCGCCTCGTACATCGCCCGGCCGGAGTCGGCGATCACGGCCAGGGTCCAGAGCATCAGCTCGGGGTCGAAGGCGGAGTAGGCGGTGCCGGCGGGATGGCTTCCGGCCGCCTCGGGAAGGGTCCCCTTGACCCGTTCGTGCAGGCGGTTCACCACGGCGAGGGCCTTGTCGGCCTCCTCGCGGGTGCCGAGCAGGATCGTCTCCTGGATCTTCGCCGTACGCGCCAGTCGCTGGAAGGGGCGGTCGGCCGAGGTCGTGCTCAGCATCGTGCCGGTGTAGGTGAGCGGCTCCAGGGCGCCGATCAGGAGCGCCCGCTGCCCGTAGAGCAGGCCGACGGCGCGCTCGCCGTGGACCCGCCGCGCCATCGAGCGTCCGGGGGGAAAGTAGTAACGGGAGTCTTCGTCGCGGTACGCCACGGGTACCGGATTCTACTTCGGTTCGGCGGACTCCCCGGCAAGCGCGGCGGCGCCGCGCTCGATCGCGCCGGCGCCGATCTCGGCGTCGTGCGCGGCGAAGATCTCGTCGAGGTCCTCGCGGGTCAGCGTCTCGCGCTCGAGCGCGTTCGCGGCCAGGTCGTCGAGGCAGCGGCGGTTGGCGGCGAGCAGGTCCCGGGCGCGCCGGTGCGCGTCGCGAGCCAGCGTCATCGCCGCGACGTCGACGTCGCGGCGGGTCCGGTCCGACATCGCGTAGTCGCCGGTCGGCAGCGCGATCGGCGGGGCGCCCTCGGCCCCCAGCGCCACGCCCATCCCGAACTCGCCGACCATCTGCTTGCAGACTGCGTGGACCCGCGCCAGGTCGCCGGAGGCGCCGGAGTAGGAGGTTCCGAAGACCTCCTCCTCGGCCGCGCGCCCGCCGAGCAGGGTGACGATCTCGTTCTGCAGCTCCTCCCTCGACTCGAGGTAGCTGTCCTCCTCCGGCGAGGAGGCGACGAAGCCGAGCGCCGGGCCGCGGGGAATGATGCTGAGGATCTCCGGCGGGTCGCCGCCGACCAGGTGCCTGCAGAGCGCGTGACCGGCCTCGTGGTAGGCGACGATGCGGCGCTCCTCGGCGTTGAGGCGACGGGCCTGCTGCGAGCCGACCGACTGGCGCAGCAGCGCCTCGTCGAGGTCCTCGCGTGCCATCGCCGTGCGCCCTGCGCGGCCGGCGATGATCGCTCCCTCGTTGAGCGCGTTGGCCAGCTGGGCGCCGGTCATCCCGGTCGTCTTGCGGGCGACGTCGCGCAGGTCGAGGTCGGGCCCCAGCGGCTTGCCCTTCGCGTGCGCGCGCAGGATCGCCTCCCGCCCGTCGCGGTCAGGCGGCGAGACCAGGACCTGGCGGTCGAAGCGACCCGGCCGCAGCAGCGCCCGGTCGAGCTTGTCGACGTGGTTGGAGGCGGCGATGACGATAACCGTGCCTGGATCGCGCTCGAACCCGTCGAGCTCGACCAGCAGCTGGTTCAGAGCTTGCTCCCTCTCGCTCGAACCGCCATCGCCGCCCCCTCCACTGCGCGCTCCTCCCACGGCGTCGAGCTCGTCGATGAAGATCACCGCACGGCCCGACTTGCGCGCTTCTTTGAACAGCCGCCGGATCCTGGCGGCACCCCTCCCCACAAACATCTCGACGAAGCTCGATCCCGAGGCGGCGAAGAAGTCCACGCCGGCCTGCGCGGCCACCGCCCGCGCCAGCATCGTCTTGCCGGTCCCCGGAGGACCGAAGAGCAGCACCCCGCGCGGCGGCTGGGCCCCCAGCGCGGCGAAGCGCTCCGGGTCGCGCAGCCACTCGGCGACGTCCATCAGCTCGTCCTTGGCGGCGTCGACCCCCTGAACCTCGTCCCAGAGGACCGGTTCGGTCTTGCTCGCCTTCACCGTCTCCGGCTTGGTCGAGCCGACCGTGCTGCGCATCAGTCTCAGAAAGACGAGCAGCAGGCAGGCCATGAAGAAGACCCCGAAGACTGGATACCAGTCGAAGAAGAATTCCTGGATGCCGCCGGCTGTGATTGCTTGGGTCAAGTGCCATCGATGTTCGGGGGCCTCGCCATCAAAAGCGAGGATGGGCAGTGTGGTGGTAAACGGCCCGTACTCCAATCGCACATGTGTCCAGGAGTGCCTGGAATGGCTAAAGGTGCGGGGTCCCGGGCGGAGAATTGCGTCGTCTCAGGCGCGCTCGACCTGGGAGCCGCCGACGATCGCCTCGGTTCCGTCGTCGCCGAAGACGATCCAGGCCTTGTTGCCGCCGTCGTAGTCGGGCGCCCACAGCTTCAGCGTCGCCGGGCGTCCCCAGACCGTCACCTGCTCCTCGCCGGTCTCCGCCTCGCCGCGCCAGATCTGCACGAAGGGGTTGCCGTCGCGCTCGGCGCCGATCGTCGTCGGCTCGCGGTGGCCGGGGTGGACGACGGTCTCCGGCGGTAGCTCCATCAGCCGCATCACGGAGTCGCGCAGGTCCTCGAAGCCGCTGGCGCCCGGCGCCATCGTGCCGCCGACGGTGCCCTTGAAGAGGACGTCGGCGGTGAAGACGTCGCTGCCGTTGACGAGGAAGGCGACGTGGCCGGCCGCGTGGCCGGGGGTGAGGACGGCTTCGATCTCGAGGTTGCCGGTGGCGAGCCTCTCTCCGCCGGCGATCGTCTGGGAGACGTCGAGGTCCATCTCCGCCGCCGCCTCTGAGTGAGCGACCGTCGGCACCCCGCCGAGCCGCTCGCGCGCCTCGGCCAGCCCCGCGACGTGGTCGAGGTGGGGATGGGTGACGAGGATGTGGGTGATCTCGATCCCCTCGCGCTCGGCCCGCTCGAGCAGCGGCCCGAGGTCGTCGTTGCCGTCGATCAGCACGCCGGTGCCGCCGGCTTCGTCGGCGACGAGGTAGGCGTTGGACAGCCACTGCGGGTTCTCGGTTCTCTCGACGATCATGCGGGAAGTATTGCGGGCGCCGCCACGAGGCCCTCCTAGTGCAACGTTTTACGGCTCTCACAGAGCCGCTACGCGTTGCACCTCCTGCGGTGGCTTGCGGATGCCGGTGCCAGATACCGGCGAGCCAGATCGGGTACCCCCGTGTCGGCTGGATTTCCCCACCCGCGGCGCCCCTCCCGTTACCGTGTTCGCAGTTGACGTGAAGCCCAGATGCAACGCGGCTCAGGGTTCCGCCCGTTGCTCCCGGTGACGTTTCTTTCGCAATGGTGCTGATCGCGTACATGCTCACCGCTGCCTGTCCAGTGCCGGGAAGAACCGGGCGGTCGGCCTACGAGACAGATCCGGGTCCCGCCCCGTGAGCGGGCGCCCGGCGGGGGCGCTTGCGGGCATAGCCATTGTCTTCCTCCTCTTCGCCGCTCCCGGTGGAGCGGTTGCCGGCCGCCCCGGCTCGGCGGACGCGCTCGAGGTGCCGCGGCCGGCGGCACCGATGCGAGACGTCGTATGGGGCGCGCCAGGCGCTGCGGCGGCGCGGATCTCGGCCACTGCGTCGTCGCAGCGCTATGCGATCGGAGACGGAACCGAAGCGACGATCGAGGTTGCCGTCACCGCCGCCTGCGCCGCCAACTGCACGGCCGCCGACCCGCAGCGGATCGCCGACCTAATCGGCACGTTCGTCCACGGCTTCGAGGTCAGCCTGGTCACGGTCCAGCTCGACACCCCCTACCAGCTCGCCTTCGAGTGCGGCTTCGGCGCCGAGGCCTGCTACTTCCCCGGCGAGAACAGGATCGTGCTCAGCGGCAACGAGGAAGTCGATGAGGACGGCGCCGACCGCGACTTCGTCCTCGCCCACGAGTACGGGCACCACGTCGCCCAGCACCGCGACCTGCCGGCCCCGTTTCCGAGCGCGGTCGACTGGGGGACCGTGCGCTGGGCCAGCCTCGAGGACGTCTGCAGCGGGCGGCGGCACGGCCGGTTCTTCCCCGGCGACGAGGGGGACCACTACTTCGAAGACCCCGGCGAGGCCTTCGCGGAGGCCTTCGCCCACAACCGCTTCCCCGAAGCCTCGGTCCGCTGGCGCTGGCTGCCCGAGCTGACCCCCACCGCCGAGTCCTTCCGCGCGATCCAGGAAGACACCCTTTCGCCCTGGCGGGCACGGACGAGCTTCGTGCTGTCGGGGCGCACGCCAGCCAGGGGGGAGGGCGCAGCCGTCGAGATCCTGCCTACGCCGCTCGACGGAACGGTGACCCTGCGCCCGGTAGGCCTGCACCGGCGCGGCTACGAGCTGGCCCTCCGTAGCCGCGCCGGCAGGCTGCTCCGCAGCTTCCGTCCCCGCCCGGCCCCTCGCAAGCAGATGGACTTCACGGTCTGCGGCCAGTCCCGCCTCCGCCTCGAGATCCGCTCCCGCACCTCCCGCCCGACCCCCTACCGGCTGCAGGTCCAGCGACCCTGAGACAGCGAGCCTGAGATAATGTCCGCTGGCGCAGTCTTTGCCCATCCCACGGGGGCGTAGCTCAGAGGTTAGAGTGCCGGCCTGTCACGCCGGAGGTCGCGGGTTCGAGTCCCGTCGCTCCCGTTTGTTGAAGTACAGCGTTTGAGGCACTTTGGGCTGACCCTCAAAGGTGCTGGGTTCTGCCCATCGAGCGTTACGCCAGCAGCGGGTGCGTCAGGCCATGCTCGGCGCAGATCGCCGGCAGGCTCTCCATGTCGAACTCGATCGCGAAGCGCTCGCCGAGGGAGACCGGGTCGAAGGTCCCGTCCTTCTGCGTCCTGTCGAACTCGCGGAAGAAGTGCTCGAAGCCTGCCGGGGAGATGATCTCGAGGATGCGAAGGGGCTCGTCACCGGCGTTCCAGAAGGTGTGCCACTGGTCGCGGGGCTTGAAGGCGAGGTCGCCCGCCTCGGCGTAGACCACGTCCTCGCCCAGCAGGGCGCCCATGCGCCCCTCGAGCACGAAGCTGTACTCGTCGACGCCCAGGTGGCGGTGGCGGGGGGCGCAGAGGGAGCGGGGTGGCACCGGGTGTTCGACCAGGGAGAAGCCGCCTCCCGATTCCTCTCCGAAGACGAGGAAGCGCGCGTCGCAGCCGCCGAGCTGGGCGACCGGACCGTCCTCGGGGCCGACCTTGCGCGGCCCCTGGGAGGCGTCGAAGCGGCGGAGCGTCTCGGTGGGTTGTGCTGCGGACATCGTGGGACCTCCATTTTGTTGAACAACAATGTTTCACGAAACTAGCATGCCGCCGCCGGCTCTGTCAAACTTCATCGAACAACGATGTCTTCCGAAAAAGGGACAGCCGTCAAGCGCCGCTACCGCAAGCGCCGCCGCGCCGAGCTCGAGGACGAGACGCGGCTTCGCATCACAGAGGCCGCGGTCGACCTGCACGGCACGCTCGGGCCGGCGAAGACGACGATCAGCGCCGTCGCCCAGCGGGCCGGCGTGCAGCGCGCCACCGTCTACCGGCACTTCCCGGACGAAGAGGCCCTCTTCGGGGCCTGCTCCGCGCACTGGCTCGGCCAGCATCCGCTGCCCGACCTGGCCGGGTGGGCCGCGGTCGCCGACCCCGAAGATCGCCTGCGACTCGCGCTGAGCGCTCTCTACGCCTGGTATGAGGCCGGCGAGGAGATGCTCGAGAGGACCACGCGCGACGCCACCCTGGTGCCCGCGATGCAGGGCGCCGTGGAGCTCCGGCGTGCCTGGCTCGCCGCGGCGGTCGAGACGATCGTCCGCGGCCGGCCGGAGCGCGGCGCGCGAAGGCGCAGGGTCGAGGCGGCGGTCGGCCACGCGGTCTCGTTCGCCACCTGGCGCTCGCTGGTTCGCGAGCAGGGCCTCTCGGGCCCCGACGCGGCCGGGCTGATGCAGGGGCTGGCCGCGCTCGCCGCCGAGGGCTGAGGGCCCGCTCCGGTCAAGCTTTGGCCGCGGCGCGCGTTCCCGGGCCTTCGCGGACCTGGAAGCGACGGCCCTCCGGCCACTGGCTGAAGAAGACGTCCGCGTCCTGGGCGGTGAGCGGGCGGGTGAAGAGGAAGCCCTGGCCGCTGTCGCACGCTTCGGACTTGATCAGGGAGAGGTCCTGCGGCCGCTCGATGCCCTCGGCGGTCGTTTCGATCGCCAGCGCTTTGCCGAGCTGGACGAGGGTGTGGAGGAGGATTTCCCCCTCGCATCCCTCGGAGAGCTTGGAGATGAAGGAGCGGTCGATCTTCAGCATGTCGACGGGGAACTGCTGGAGGTGGGCGAAGGAGGAGTAGCCGGTGCCGAAGTCGTCGACGGCGATCCGGATGCCGAGGTCCTTGAGCGAGGCGAGCCTGCGCGCGGTCTCCTCGACGTTGCGCATCAGCGTCGTCTCGGTGATCTCGATCGTCAGCGCGCTCGCCTCCAGCCCGCTCGCGCCGAGGGCCTCCTCGACGTGCGCCAGCAGGTCGTCGGTGTCGAGCTGCAGGGCGGAGACGTTGACCGACATCCCGAGCCGGTGGCCGTTCCGGTGCCACCTGGCCGCCTGGGCGCAGGCCTCCTTCAGCACCCAGGCGCCGACGTCGACGATCATCCCGCTTTCCTCCAGCAGCGGGATGAACTCCTCGGGGTCGACGACGCCGCGCCCCGGCCGGCGCCAGCGGATCAGGGCCTCGACCCCCGTCGGCGTCATGCTCTCGAGGTCGAACGTCGGCTGGTAGACGAGGAAGAACTCCTCGCTCTCGAGCGCGCTCTGGAGGTCCATTTCGATCTCCATGCGGGACTGGACTTCGTCCTGCATCTCGGACTCGAACACCAGGTAGCGGTTCTGCTCGCTCCACTTGGCCCGGTACATGGCGATGTCGGCGTCGCGCAGCAGCTCTTCGGCGGACGCCCGCCCGCCGGTGGCGATGCCGATGCTCGCCTTGACGAAGACGCGCGCATCGTCGGCTCCCCTGAGCGTGAACGGCTCCTTGAACGCTTCGAGCAGGCGCTCGGCGATCAGCTCCGGCCCGGCGGCCAGGGAGAGCCCGTCGGCGACGACCACGAACTCGTCGCCGCCGAGGCGGCCGAGCGCGTCGGTCTCGCGGATCACCCCCTCGAGCCGGGTCGCGACTGCGCAGAGCAGCTCGTCGCCGACGCCGTGCCCGAGCGAGTCGTTGATCGCCTTGAAGTTGTCGAGGTCGATGAAGAGGGCCGCCACCGGTTCCTGGTTGAGCCGGGCCCGCGTCAGCGTCTGCTCGATGCGGTCGAGGATCAGGGTCCGGTTGGGCAGCCCCGTCAGCGCGTCGTGCGTGGCCAGGAAGACCAGTTCCTTCTCGCGGCTGGCCAGTTCCTCGTGCGAGCGCTGGCGCTCGCCCTCGAAGGACTCGCACATCCGCACCAGGGTCACGTCGAGGCTGCGCTGCAGCATCCGCAGGGCCCGGTCCAGCACCTCGGGGCCGAGCTCGAGGTCGCTCGCGCTCGCCCGCAGCACCGACGCGGCGGAGTCGCGCCAGCGCAGGCAGCGCTTGGTCACCTCGTTCAGCGGTGCGGCCCGCTGCGAGGCGAGCTGGGCGAAGATGCGCCAGGACTCCTGGCCCACCTCCCGCGCGACCGCCTCCCCCTCGCCGGCCATCCAGCGTGCCACGGCCACCGTCGAGACCGCCCCCACCTCCTCGAAGCTCTCCTCGACGTGCCTGTCGAGCATCTGCCCGGAGGACGCCGAGCGCTCCATCATCTGGCTGACCACGTCGGTAGTTCGTGCGTTCAGCGCCTCTCCGAGCCGGCGCAGCTCGCGCTCCCCTCCGTCGACTCCGACTCCGCCAGGAGCCTCACTCCCCGTCATTGACGGTGTATCGGTGATTAGCTCGAGGCCCTTGACCAAACAAACGTCGAGTCAGCCGAGGGGGCGGTACTCGCCGCGGCTGAACACGAGCGGGTCGCCCTCGCCGCTCTCCAGGTCCCGCACCTCCCCGGTGACGATCACGTGGTCGCCCGCGGCGATCACGTCGCGCAGGTCGCAGGCGATCCAGAGCAGGGCGCCCTCGACGGCGGGGATCCCGGCCCGCTCGCTCCAGCCGATCCCCTCCCACTTCTCCGCGACCGGCGCCTTGGTGGCGAAGGAGCGGGCGATCGGCTCCTGGCCGGCGTGCAGGACGCTGACGCCGAAGTGGTTGGCGGCCTGGACGGCGAGCAGGGTGCGCGAGCCCCGGTCGAGGCAGGCGAGCATCAGCATCGGCTCTATGGAGAGCGAGCAGACGGCGTTGGCGGTCGCTCCGGCCGGCCCGTCGGGGCCGCCGGCGCTGACCACGGTGACGCCGGTCGGCAGCATCGCCATCGCGGCTCGGAAGCGGGCTGGATCTGGCGTCGGCATCGTGGAGGAACCGGATCGGGTCAAGACAATATGATGCGCGCCGCGTGCGCCCTGCACTGATCACAGCCATGGCCGTCCTCGCCGCCCTCGGGCTCGCCGCCTGCGGGTTCGGCGAAGAAGGCGTCTCGGTTGCCGAGAACGACCCCAGCCACGGAGGGGCCGCCCTCTTCGCCACGCACTGCTCCGGCTGCCACACGATGAGCGCCGCCGGCACCCAGGGCAGCGGCAATCGCGGCCTGCGCACGCAGGGCCCGAACCTCGACCAGCGAACCGAGACCTATGAGGACGCTCTCTTCGCGATCCAGAACGGCGGCTTCTCCGGCGCGATCATGCCCGCCAACATCGTCGTCGGCGACGAGGCCGACGAAGTCGCCCGCTTCGTCGCCAAGTACGCCGGCAACGAAGCCGAAGAATCGCCCCGTCCCGGCGCCCAGCCGGCGCCCTAGCGCTCACGAGCCATGCTCGACCTGAAGCTGATCCGCTCCGACCCCGAGCGGGTCAAGGCGGCGCTCGCGCGCCGCGGAGCCGCCGAGCAGGTCGACGAGCTGCTCGGCCTCGACGCCCGCCGACGTGAGCTGCTGCCCCAGGTCGAGGGCGCCCAGGCCGAGCGCAAGGCGCTCTCCAGGCAGATCGGCGAGGCGAAGCAGCGCGGCGAGGACGCCGAGGAGCAGATGGCGGCGGTGGGGGAGCTGAAGGAGGCGATCGAGGCCGGCAAGGCCGAGCTGGAGCAGGTCGAGGCCGACCTGCAGCGGCTTGCCGGCGCGCTGCCCAACCTGCCCGACCCCGACACCCCCGAGGGGATGACCGAGGAGGACGCCGTCGTCCTGCGCGAGGAGGGCGAGCGGCCGAGCTTCGAGTTCGAGCCCCGCGACCACCTCGAGATCGGCACCGAGCTCGGCCTGATCGACATGGAGGCGGGGGCGCGTCTCTCCGGCTCGCGCTTCGCCTACATAAAGGGCGACCTGGTGATGTTGGAGCTGGCGCTGGTCCGCTTCGCCCTCGACCTGGTGCGCGGCGAGGGACACGAGCCCGTCGTCCCGCCCGTCCTGGTCCGCGAGGAGGCGCTCTACGGCACCGGCTTCCTGCCCGGCGACCGCGACCAGATCTACGAGGTGCCCAAGGACGAGCTCTTCCTCGTCGGCACCTCCGAGGTCTCCCTGGCCGCCCTGCACGCCGGCGAGATCCTCGCGGCCGACCAGCTGCCCCTGCGCTACGCTGGCTTCTCGACCTGCTTCCGCCGCGAGGCCGGCGCCGCCGGGCGCGACACGCGGGGCATCTTCCGCGTCCACCAGTTCGACAAGGTCGAGATGTTCTCGTTCGTCGAGCCTTCGGAGTCCGCGGCCGAGCACGAGCGCCTGCTCGCGATCGAGGAGCGCATCCTCTCGGCCCTGGAGATCCCCTACCGCGTCGTCAACGTCGCCGCCGGCGACCTCGGCGCCCCGGCGGCGAAGAAGTACGACTGCGAGGCCTGGATCCCCAGCCAGGAGCGCTACCGCGAGCTGACCTCCTGCTCCAACACGACCGACTACCAGGCGCGGCGCCTCAGTTGTAGGTATCGGCGCGGCGACGGCGAATCAGCGGAGGCGGTGCACACGCTGAACGGGACGGCGGTGGCCGTGGGACGGACGATGATCGCGCTGATCGAGAACCGGCAGGAGCGGGACGGAGGGTTCACGCTACCCACTATTTTGCATTTGTACGGGGCGCCTGAGAGGATCGGGAGACTGTGAGCGCCGGGGTTCGAGATGCCAAGAGGGTCGTCCTCTGCGACGACCACGAGATCGTCCGCGAGGCGATCAAGGCCCGGATGGCGAACTCGAGCACGGTCGAGATCGTCGGCGAGGCCGGTGACGGGCGCGACGTCGTCGACGTGGTCAAGGAGCTGGAGCCCGATGTCCTGATCATCGACGTCGAGCTGCCCAAGCGCGACGGGATCGAGGCCACCAAGGAGGTGCTGAAAGCGCGCCCTCGCACCAAAGTGGTCATCTTCACCGCCCACGCCCAGCCCGACCTGCTGGCTTTGGCGTTGCGGGCGGGAGCTTCGGGCTACGTGCTGAAGTCGGCGCCGGCAGAGGACATCGCCCACGCGGTCAAGGCGGTCACCGGCGGCGGCACCTTCCTCGGCGGCGACTTCGCCGGCGGCAAGCCGTCGGAGGTCGAGAAACTGCTCACGCTCTCGCCTCGCGAGCGTCAGATCCTCGAGCTCCTCGCCGAGGGGCTGCGGGTGAAAGAGATCGCCGAACGCCTGGCGCTCAGCCCGGCGACAGTCCACACCCATGTGCGCAACGCGATCGGCAAGCTCGAGGTGGACACACGCACCGAGGCCGTGGCCCTCGCGGTGAAGTTCAGCTATCTGGGCGCTGGGGGGAAGCCTTGAGCTCCAGCGCGCAGCCGTTGATGCAGTAGCGCTGGCCGCCGCGCTCGAGGGGGCCGTCGTCGAAGACGTGCCCCAGGTGGGCGTCGCAGTGCCTGCAGACGACCTCGGTGCGGCGCATGAAGAGGCTGTTGTCCGGGCGCAGCTCGACGTGCTCGAGGTTGGCCGGCTCGGTGAAGCTGGGCCAGCCGGTGCCCGAGTCGAACTTGGTGGCCGAGGAGAAGAGCTCGGTGCCGCAGCACACGCAGTGGTACATCCCCTCGCTCTTCTCGTCGACGTACGGTCCGGTGAAGGGGCGCTCGGTGCCGGCTTCGCGGGTCACCTTGTATTGCTCTGGGGTGAGCTGCTCTCGCCATTCCTGGTCGGTCTTCTTGGTCTTGTCCATCTCGTCCAGGGTACGGGAGGTGGCAAGCGGCACCTCGCCAGTCCCCATTGCACCGCCGGAGGCGGTGCAACCTGGAGCCCCTTCGGGGCTGGGGATCACCCTGCGGTGCTGGGGAGGGACTGTCGAGGCGCCGCTTGCCACCTCTTCATAGGATCAGCCGTCGTGGCAGACGCGTTCTACGAGAAGACCACCGCCGGGTTCTTTGCTTCCGAGCTTACGCGGGGGCCCTGGGACCCGGGGGCGCAGCATGCGGGGCCGCCGTCGGCCTTGCTCGGGCGGGAGATCGAGGAGCTTGTGGGGTCTGGGGAGTTTCAGGTGGGGCGGATCGTTGTTGAGATTCTCAGGCCCGTTCCGATTGGGGAGGTGCGGGCCGAGTCTCGGGTGCTGCGGCCGGGGAAGAAGGTGCAGCTGGTCGAGGCGTCGCTGTCGGGGGAGGGCGGGGAGTTGATGCGGGCGACCGCTTGGCTGCTGCGGAAGAACGAGGTCGAGATGCCGGAGGAGGCGGTCCGGCTCGACGATCCGCCGCCCGGGCCGGAGCAGGGCCACACCCCCGAGTTCTTCGCCACCGGGCAGAGCGTCGGCTACCACACGGCGATGGAGTGGAAGGCCGTGGCGGGGGCCTTCCTCGAGCCGGGGCCGGCGACTGTCTGGATGCGGATGCGGTACCCGCTCGTCGCCGGCGAGCAGCCAACGCCGCTGCAGCGGGCGCTGATCGCCGCCGACGTCGGCAACGGAATCAGCGCCGTGCTCGACTGGCGCTCCTACGTCTTCGTCAACGTCGACCTCACCGTCCACTTCGAGCGCATGCCCGAGGGGGATTGGGTCTGCGTCGACGCGGTGACGCGCCCCCAGCCCAGCGGCATCGGCAGCGCCGAGTCGGTCCTCTCCGACACCCGCGGCAGAATAGGCCGCGCCGCCCAGTCGCTGCTCATCGCCCGGCGTTGAAGAACGAGTACGCCGGGCAGTAGGCAGCCAGCAGGGCTCGGCCGCGGGGGGTCATCACGAAAGCGATGGTCGCCGCCGAGACCAGGGCGATCATGGCGGAGACGAGGAAAGCGCCCTCGTAGCTGGTGGCCGCGGCGACCAGGCCGGCGAGGGGGGCGCCGAGGCCGACCCCGGCGTCGAAGAAGGCGGTGAAGGTGCCGAGCGCCGCGCCGCGCCTGTTCTCGGAGACACGGCTGACCACGATCAGCGAGAGCGAGGGGTAGAGGAGCGAGAAGGCCGCCCCCATCGCCAGCGCCCCGGCCAGCGCGACGGACAGGTTCTGGGCCAGGCCCAGCGTGGCCAGGCCGAGGGCCTCGACCACGGCGGCGACGATGGCGACCCGGACGGCCCCGACCCGGTCGGGCAGGTCGCCGCCGATCAGCCGCGTCAGCACGACCATCGTCGCGAAGGCGCCGAAGACGGTGGCGCCGTGACCGACGTCGCGCGCGTCGAGGTGGAGGACGACGAAGGCGGCGATCGTCGCGTAGCCGATCGAGGAGAGGGCGAGGGCGATCCCCGGGCGGATCGCCTCGCGCTCGATCAGCGAATGGTGCTCTACCTCGGCGCGCGGGGCGGGGTGGAACGGGTCGGGCAGGCAAGTGGCGATCAGCGCCCCGAGCAGGGGCACTGCGCCCGCGAAGATCCAGACCGCGGTGTAGCTGGTGGCGTCGAGGAGCAGCTCGCCGACCAGGGGCCCGATGCTGAGCCCCGCCCAGACCGAGAGGCCGTAGAGGCCGATCAGTCGCCCCCGCCGGGAGAGCGGCGCCAGGTCGACCACCCAGGCCGAGCTGGCGGTGAACACGGCGCCCTCGCCCGCGCCGAGCACGAGCCGGGCCGCGACCAGGCCGGGCACTCCCAGCGGCAGCAGGTACATGAAACCGCCGAGCGCGACCAGGATCGAGCCGAGCAGGACGGTGGGCTTGCGGCCGCGGCGGTCGGCGAGCCGCCCGGCGAAGGGCCGCAGCAGCAGGCCCGTGATCGCGTAGGAGCCGATCACGATCCCGACCGCGATGTTGCTCCCGTCGAGCGGCCCGTGGACGTAGCGGGGCAGCACCGGCAGGACCGCGCCGACCGCGAACAGGCCGCAGAAGGTGACGAGGAAGACCCCGACGAAGGCGGCCCCCGGGCGGGGCACGAGCGACCGCTGCTCCTCGGTCGCGACGCTCATGCAAACAGCCCCGAGAGATCGTCGATGACATGGTCGGGGGGCGGCTCGGCGGCTTCGGCCTCCTCGCGCGAGCTGGCGCCGGTGAGCACGAGGACCGTCCCCAGCCCGGCGCGCCTGCCGCCCTCGATGTCGGAGGCGATCCGGTCGCCGACCATCGCCACCCGTCCGGCACCGGGGATCAGCGCTCGCGCCTGCTCGAAGAGGTGCCGCTCCGGCTTGCCGCCGATCTCGGCGGCCTTCCCCGAAGCCGTCTCGATGGCGGCCAGGGTCGCTCCGGTCCCCGGCCAGGCCCCCCCGGGCATCGGCAGGGTGGGGTCGCGGCTTGTCGCAAAGAGCGATGCCCCCGCTCGCAGTGCGAAGGTCGCGGTGAGCAGCTCCGCGTAGTCGAACTCGCGATGGCCCGAGACGACCACGGCGTCGGCGGACCGTGCCGTCTCCCCGTTCAGCAGCTCCAGTCCGGCGCCCGCCACGGTTTCCTTGAACCCAGGCGCGCCGATCACGAACGCGGTTCCGCCGGCCCCAACCCGCTCGGCGGCCAGCTGTGCGGTTGACGCCCCGGCGGTGATCGCCCGGTCGTCTGGGGTGGGGATACCCATCTCTCGCAGCCGCGTGGCATAGGCGGCCGGCTGGCGCACGGAGTTGTTGGTGACGAAGACGATCTCCTTGTCTGCCTCGATCAGCGCCCGCAAGCTCTCGGCGGCCCCGGGCACCGGCTCGCGCCCGACCCAGACCACCCCATCGAGGTCGACCAGGAACCCGTCGAAGTCGTCAGCCAGTGCCACGCAAAGAGGCTATCTGGGCGTGTTGCAAATCGATTTGCTTCTCCAAGTGCCGCTGGCGGCTTGCGGTCTCGATACGGTGCCCGCCATGGACGAATCGAACGGGCGGGTGGTCGAGGCCAGCGGCGTGTCCCGCCGCTTCGGCGAGGGCGAGGCGGCGGTCGACGCCCTGGTCGACGTCAGCACCGGATTCGAGCGCGGTCGCTTCACCGCGATCATGGGCCCCTCGGGCTCGGGCAAGTCGACGCTGATGCACATCCTCGCCGGGCTCGACAAGCCGACCGCCGGCACCGTCGTCCTCGACGGGCAGGAGATCACCAGCCTCGACGACGCCGAGCTGACCAGGCTGCGCCGCGACAAGCTCGGCTTCGTCTTCCAGTTCTTCAACCTGCTGCCGGTCCTCACCGCCGAGGAGAACCTGGTGCTGCCGCTCTCGATCGCCGGCCGCAAGCCCGACCAGGCCTGGCTCGACCGGCTGGTCGACACGGTCGGCCTCGGCGACCGCCGCGCCCACCGGCCCTCCGAGCTCTCCGGCGGCCAGCAGCAGCGGGTTGCCGTCGCCCGGGCGCTGGTCTCCAAGCCGACCGTCGTCTTCGCCGACGAGCCGACGGGCAACCTCGACTCGAAGGCGAGCGGCGACGTCCTGCGCCTGCTGCGCCAGGCGGTCGACGAGTTCGGCCAGACGGTGATCATGGTCACCCACGACCCGGCCGCCGCCGCCCACGCCGACCGCCTGATCACCCTCCGCGACGGCAGGATCGTCCACGACGCGGCCCCGGGCTCGACCGACGAGGTGATCGAGCTGATGAAGACGATCGACTAGCCCGGGTGGCCGGTCTCGCCCTCAAGAGCCTCTGGGCGCGGCGCATCCGCGCCCTGACGACGATCCTCGCGGTGGTGATCGGCGTCGCCTTCGTCGCCGGTACCTACATCCTCACCGACACCACCTTCGCCGCCTTCGACGAAATCTTCGAAGACTCGCTGGCGAAGACCGACGTCGTGATCACGGCAAGGGAGGAGGTGCGGCAGGAAACCGGTGAGGTGCCGAGCTTCTCGGCGGCGGTCCTGCCGAAGGCGAAGCGGGTGCGGGGAGTGAGGGTGGCGGTCGGGCAGATCTTCACCGAGGGCGCTTTCTTCGACGCCGAGAACGAGCAGATCGGGGCCCAGTTCGCCCCGCAGTTCATCACCTCGAACCTGCCGGCGAGCCTCGAAACCCAGACCTACGTCGAGGGGCACCCGCCCCGCGACGCGCGCCAGGTCGCGCTCGACCAGAGCGCCGCCGAAGAGGACGGCCTCCAGCTCGGCGACACGCTCAAGCTGGCCTCGGTCGAACGGGTCGCCGCCTACCGGATCGTCGGCCTGACCAGGCTCGGCGCCGCCTCCTGGGGTGGGGCCAGCATCGCCGGCCTGACCCTGCCCGAGGCCCAGCGGATCACCGGCAAGCGCGGCAGGTTCGACCAGATCCTGATCGCCGCCGAGGAGGGTGTCTCCGAAGCGACGCTGAGGCAGCGCGTGCAGCGCGCGGTCGCCGATCCCTCCTTGCGGATCGAGACCGCCTCCGAAAACGCCGAACGCAGCTCCGACCAGATCCGCGACGACCTCGGCTTCCTGCGCATCGCGCTGCTCGTCTTCGCCTTCGTCGCCCTCTTCGTCGGCGCCTTCCTGATCTTCAACACGTTCTCGATCACGGTCGCGCAGCGGATCAGGGAGTTCGGCATGCTGCGCACGCTCGGCGCCGGGCGGGGGCAGATCCTCGCCACGGTCGTCGTCGAGGCGCTGGCGATCGGCGTGCTGGGCGCCCTCATCGGCCTCCTCGCCGGCTACGGGATCGCGGTCGGGCTCAACGCGCTCTTCGTCGCGATCGGGATCGACCTGCCGACCACCTCGCTGGTGACCGAGGACCGGACGATCGTCGTCTCGCTGCTGATCGGCATCGGCGTCACCCTGCTCTCCTCCCTGGTTCCCGCCCTGCGCGCGACCCGGGTCCCGCCGATCGCCGCCCTGCTGGCGCTGGAGCTGCCGCAGAGCCGCCGCCGCGGCATCGTCGTCGCGGCGCTCGCCGTGCTGCTCGGCCTGGCCGGCCTGGCGATGGTCCTCGCCGGGCTCTTCGGCGGCGCCGACGGGGGCAGCGCCGCCGGGCTGATCGGCGGCGGCGCGGTCGCCGTGCTGCTCGGCGTCTCGCTTTTCAGCCCCCGCCTCGTGCGGCCGCTCGCCTCCCTCGCCGGCCGCCCGCTGGAACTGCTGCGGCGCCTCACCGGCCGTCTCGCCCGCGAGAACACGCAGCGGAACCCGGCTCGGACCGCGGTCACCGCGGCGGCGCTGATGATCGGCCTCGCCGTGGTCGCCTTCGTCACCGTCTTCGCCGCCGGCATCAAGAGCTCGATCGCCACCGCGGTCGACGAGAGCTTCCAGGGCGAGCTGGTGCTGCAGAACTCCGACGGCTTCTCGCCGATCTCGCCGCGGGCGGCGGGCGCCGCCCGCCAGGTGCCCGGCGTCGGGCTGGTCTCGACGTTGCGCACAGCCCAGGCGAAGCTCGTCGACGGTGGCGGCGGGGAGCGGGTCTCGGCGCTCGACCGCGACGCCGGCGCGGTGATCCAGATCGAGTGGATCGAGGGCGGGCCGCGGACCCTGCGGACGCTCACCGACGGCGAGGTGGTGATCGACAAGTCGCTTGCCTCCGGCAGCGGCCTCGAGCTGGGCGACCGCGTCCGCTTCCTGACGCAGATCGGGGCCCGGCCCGAGCTCACGGTCGTCGGCGAATTCGAAGACAAGGCCGAACTGCTCGGCGGCGCGCTCGTCACCCAGCGACTGATGGCCACCGCCTTCGACCAGCGCGACGACGCGATCGACTTCGTCAAGCTCGCTCCGGGCGCGGACGCGGAGAAGGTCCAGGCGGCGTTGATCGAGACGATGGACCGCGAGTTCCCCGTGGTCGAGGTGCGCAACCAGCAGGAACTGAAGGAGAACCAAGAAGCGCAGATCAACGAACTGCTCGGCCTGATCTACGCGCTGCTGGCGCTGGCGGTGATCGTCTCCCTCTTCGGGATCGCCAACACGCTGGCGCTCTCGATCCACGAGCGCACCCGCGAGCTGGGCATGCTGCGCGCGATCGGCATGTCGCGTCGCCAGGTGCGGACGATGATCCGCTACGAGGCCGTGATCACGGCCCTGATCGGGGCCCTGCTGGGAATGGTGATCGGGATGATCTTCGCGGCGCTGATCGCCCAGCCGCTGAAGGACGAAGGCTTCGCCCTCTCCTACCCGGTCGGCCAGCTGGCCTGGATGCTGGTCTTCGCCGCCCTGGCCGGCGTGCTGGCGGCGATCCCGCCGGCGCGCCGCGCTTCGCGGCTCAACGTCCTCCAGTCCCTCCAGTACGAGTAGCGCTCAGCGCCTCAACAGCCTCTTCACTGCTCCCATCAGCTCCTCGGTGCGCTCCTCCCGCTTGCCGTCCTCGGCGCCGACGACGCAGTGGGCGGCGTGGTCGGAGAGCAGCTCGAGGGCGACCTTGTCGAGCGCCGCCTGGATCGCCGTCACCTGGGTGACGACGTCGATGCAGTAGCGGTTCTCCTCGACCATGCGCTCGACCCCGCGCACCTGGCCCTCGATCCGGCGCAGGCGCTTCAGCACCGCGTCCTTGTCCTCGGTGTAGCCGTGGATCGTTGCCGCGTTCACGAGAGGAGCTCCGCGATCAGCACGGCGCTGCCGAAGACGCCGGCCGCAGCGGCCACGTAGGCGACGAGCCTCACCGGGGGCCCGCCGTGGATTCCGGTTTCGTGCACCGCGACGTGCCCCTTGCCGCGGGCGATCAGCCAGCGGTTCACGGGCATCGCCACGGCTCCGGCGATTACCAGGGCGAAGGAGAGGCTGCCCCAGAAGAGCAGGTCGCCGAGCCCTGCCTCCATCGCACCGGGGATCGCGAGGACGATGGCGTTGTCGACGATCTCCATCGTCGCGATGCTGAGCGTGTCGGAGGCGAGTGCGACCGGGATCACGGCGGAGAGCGCCATGCCGGCGCGCAGGAGCGGAAGGCTGGTGAGCGTGTAGCCGAAGAGGAAAGCGAGGGTGACGGCGAGGGCGATGGTGCCGAGGTCGGAGAAGCCGGCCGCCGTGCCGATCGCCAGGCCGGCGACCTCGCCGATCGCGCATCCGGTCAGGCAGTGGAGGGTGGCGCTGATCGCGACCCCGGTGAGCGCCGCCCCCTCGGTCGGCATCTCGTGATGATGGGCATGGTCGTGGGAGTGAGCATGAGCGTCCATGCCGCCCAGTATTGCATACCCCTAGGGGGTATCAGGCAAAGCACATGCGGAGGGCCCCGGCAACTTCAAGCATCGCTGTGCGGGCGCTGGGGCAGATCGCGGTTAGGTTGGCGAAGCCGTGGATCAGTCCGGGGTGGCGCTGGAGTGCCACCTTCCCGCCCGCCTCGCGCATCCGCGATGCGTAGATCTCGCCCTCGTCGCGCAGCGGGTCGAACCCGGCCGTGGCGACATATGCGGGGGGCAGGTTGGAGACGTCGGGCGCCCGCATCATCGAGATGCGCGGGTCGCCTTCGTCGCAGCCGTCGGGGATGTAGTGGCCCTCGAACCAGTCCATGTCGTTGCGGGTCAGCAGGAAGCCCTCGGCGAAGACGTCGCGCGAGGCCTGACCGCCAACCGCGTCGGTGACGGGGTAGAGGAGCATCTGCATCGCAGGCTGTGGGCCGTCTCCGCGCGTCTGCAGGCAGACGGCCGCCGAGAGGTTCCCCCCGGCGCTGTCTCCGCCGACGGCGATCCGCGCCGGGTCGGCCCCGAGCTCGGCCGCGTGCTCGGCCGCCCAGGCGAAGGCGGCGACCGCGTCTTCGACCGCGGCCGGGAAGGGATGCTCGGGAGCCAGCCGGTAGTCGATCGAGAGCACCCGGCAGCCGCTGTGCTCGGCGAGGAAGCGGCAGAGGCCGTCGTGGGTCTCCAGGTCGCCGATCACCCAGCCGCCGCCGTGGTAGTAGACGAGCAGGGGCTGCGGCGGGCGAGGTGCGCCGAGACCGACGTAGAGGCGGGCGGGTATCGGCCCGGCCGGCCCGGGAATCTCCATGTTCTCGACCCGGCCCATCGGTAGCGGCGGCCCGCAGACGACCGGGACCCCGGCCCGGTTCTCCGCCCGCGCCTGCTCGACCGTGCGCCCCTCGACCAGCGAGAACTCTCCTTCCAGCGCTGCCAGCCGCAGCAGCATCTGGATGTCCGGCGCTAGCTCCTGCCCGTCGAGCCTGGGAGGCTCGCCGAGGACCCGGCGCAGCGTGCGTGGGCTCATGCCGCAGGCGCGGCGGGCGATCCAGTGCTGCACGCGGGGTGGAGGCTGTGGGGGCGCCACGGCTCCCGGCAGGCTATGCGATCGAAGTGTGACCCAGCTAACGAGAAGTTCATATTTGCGCGCTAGCCTGAGGTGAAGGCACGATGGAGGCAGCCACCACAACCGCTCCGCGGCCGGCCAGCCGGGGAGCGGAGCGACGGCTTCCCCCCGGCCCACCGCTGCCCAAGGCGATCCAGTCGGCTCTCTGGTCTCGCCAGGCGAGGCGCCTTCTCTACGCCTGTCACGAGCGCTACGGCGACGTCTTCAAGCTCGAGATCTTCTACGAAGGAACCTGGGTGATGCTTTCCGATCCCGAGGCGGTCAAGCAGGTCTTCACCGGCGACCCGAAGGTCTTCCACGCGGGTGAGGCGAACGAGATCGTGGCCCCGATCCTCGGCCGCAACTCGATCCTCGTCCTCGACGAGAAGCCTCACCTGAGCCAGCGCAAGCTGCTGCTGCCGCCCTTCCACGGCGCTCGCATGCAGGGCTACGAGCAGACGATGGCCGAGGTGGCCGAAGAGGAGATCGAGCGCTGGCCGACCGGCACCCCGTACAAGCTGCGGCCGCGGATGCAGGCGATGACGCTGGAGATCATCCTGCGCACTGTGTTCGGCGTCGGTGAGGGTAGGAGGAAGAGCGAGCTTCGCGAGGCGCTGCGCGACATCCTCAACCTCACCACCGATCCCCGGCAGATCGTGCCGGTGATCCTGTTCGGTCCCAGCCGGGTGCGCAGCCTGCCCTGGTTCCGGCGTCGCATCGACCGGGTCGACGAGCTGATCTACCGCGAGATAGCCGAGCGGCGGAGTGCCGGCGACGTCGAGGAGAGGGACGACATCCTCTCGCTGCTGGTCTCTGCTCATCATGAGGACGGCAGCCCGATGAGCGACGAGGAGATGCGTGACGAGCTGCTCACCCTGCTCGTCGCCGGTCACGAGACGACCGCCACCTCGCTCGCCTGGGCGGTCGAGCGCCTCGTCCGCCACCCCGAGAAGCTGGAGCGGCTGCGTAGAGGAGTCGAAGCGGGCCGCGACGAGTACCTGACCGCAACGATCCAGGAGACGCTGCGCCTGCGCCCGGTGATCTCGATCGTCCTTCGCAAGCTCACCGAGCCGGTCGAGATCGGCGGCTACGAGCTGCCGGCCGGTGTTTCCGTGGCTCCTTGCGTCTACTTGGTCCACCGCAACCCCGAGGTCTACCCGGAGCCGGACCTCTTCCGTCCCGAGCGCTTCCTCGACAACCCGCCCGGCACCTACACCTGGATCCCCTTCGGCGGCGGCGTCCGCCGCTGCCTCGGAGCCTCCTTCGCCCAGTTCGAGATGGCCGTCGTCCTCCGTGAGCTGGTCAAGCGCCACCAGATCCGCCCGGTCAACCCCCAGCCCGAGCCAATCTTCCGCCGCGCCATAACCGAGACCCCGCGCCACGACGCCGAGGTCGTGCTCTACTGACCCTCTGCGCTTTCCGAGCGTGGATGTACCTTTTTGACATGGAGCGCCCGAAGCGAACCGGGAATTGGACGCCGGATGAAAGGGCCGAGCGTGCTGCCCTGCGCCGCGACTTCGTGGAGCTGACTCCGTCTCAGCGTGCGGAACAGGTCATCGAGCTGTCCAGGTTCATGTCCCGCGTTGCAGAGGCTGGACGTCGCCAGCGGAGTGTCTGATCTCGATATACAGGGAATTCTCGAGACCCTGCCGGGGACGACGTCGAGTTCCTGATCATCGGTGGAGTGGCGGTCGGCTTCCACGGATTCGTTCGAGGCACGAAGGACGTCGACATCGTTCCCAGCCCCGATCCGGACAATCTCGCGAGGCTGGCCAAAGTGCTCGTCGCGCTTGATGCCCAAGTCGACGGGACGGAGAAGTTCGAGGATGAGGAGCTCCCAGATCCCCTGGACCCCGACGCCCTGGCGCTCGGCGGCAACTGGGTGCTGAACACCCGGCTTGGGCGCTTCGACATCATGCAGGCGCTCGGCGACGACCTTCTATGGGAGAAGCTTGCGCCGGCCGCCGTCGAGGCTGAGATCGGCGGCCTGACCCTCAAGGTCGTGGACTACGATGGGCTCGTCGCTCTCAAGGAGCAGGCGGGACGACCGCAGGACCTGATTGACCTGCAGCGCCTGCGAGAGGCGCGAGGCGAGGGATGAGAGGTTAGGCTCGGCCCGAGTCCCAACCCCGAGGAGGATGGAAATGTCCCGGTCCCGATGGTTTCTCGTTCCCCTGAGCGCGATCGCCCTGGCCCTGCCGGTCGCCGGTTCGGCGATCGGCCACGCGCACGTCACGAAAGTCAAATCCACCGTGACGATCAAATCGGGCAAGGGGACCGAATTCACCGGCAAGGTGACCGCAGCTCAGAAAAAATGCCGGGCGGGGCGGAAAGTGAGGCTCTTCATGGAGCCCTACTCGGGTGGCGCGGACGAACTGGTCGGGACCGCGAAGGCCAACGCGTCAGGTGCCTGGAAGATCGAGGGCAGCTTTCTCGCGGGCATCTACCACGCCCAGGTGACCGCCGCCACCGTCCACGACGGCGACGACACCTTCCGCTGCCAGGTCGACCTCTCGGTCTCCGCCCGGTACTGAGCCTCAGCCGCAGCCGGTGTTGTTGCCGCACGACGAGCACGTGTAGCAGCTGCCCGTGCGCTGCATCATCCCGCCGCACTGCTCGCAGGCGGGGCCGAGGTCGAGGCCGGACATCTTGGCGGGGACCACGGGCGGGGTTTCGGTGAAGGCCGCCGATGCCGGCACCGCCTGGCCGCCGCCGGCCTTTGCGGCTTCGCCGGCGCCGTTGCCGGGCTTGGAGTGGCCGTTGCCCCCTCCGTTGGCCGGGCCCGCGGTGCCGCCGCTGGTGTCGACGCCGAGGCCGAGCTGGGTGGTCTCTGCGTCCCGCTTGGCCCGCACCTCGGTGGTGAGGATGCCGAGGTCCTCCAGCGTTTCGGTGTCGTCGATGAAGCGGCTGGCCAGCCAGCGCATGATGTAGTCGGGCATCGACTTGGCGAAGGGGATCTCCGGGTTGCCGGTGATGCCCTCCGGCTCGAAGCGCATGTAGCTGAACTTGCGCACGAAGACCTCGAGCGGCACGCCGTACTGCAGCCCGATCGAGATCGCCGTGGCGAAGGCGTTGAGCAGCCCGCGCATCGTCGAGCCCTCCTTGCCGATGTCGGTGAGGAAGATCTCGCCGACCGAGCCGTCCTCGTACTTGCCGGCGGTGATGTAGCCCTCGTGGCCGGCGATCGAGAACTTGTGGGTGATCGATTCGCGCTCGCGCGGCATCTTCTTGCGCACCGGCGCCGGCGCCTCCGCGGTGGCCTCGGCCGCCTTCTCCTCCTGCGCGTCGGTGCGCAGCGCCTGCGCGGTCTTCGAGCCGTCGCGATAGATGGCGAGCGCCTTCAGGCCGCCCTTCCAGCCGCGCGTGTAGGCGTCGGCGATGTCCTCGACCGTGGCCGTCTGCGGCAGGTTGACCGTCTTGGAGATCGCGCCCGAGATGAATGGCTGCGTCGCCGCCATCATGTCGATGTGGCCGGTGTGGGAGATCGCCCGCTCTCCCACCGCTACGTCGAAGACCGGCAGGTGCTCGTCCTTCAGGTCCGGGGCGCCGACGATCGTGCTGTTCTCGGCGATGTAGGCGTCGATCTGCTCGACCTGCGGCTCGGCGTAGCCGAGCGTGCGCAGGGCCAGCGGCACCGACTTGTTGACGATCGTCATCTGCCCGCCGCCGACCAGCTCCTTGAACTTGACCAGGGAGAAGTCGGGCTCGATCCCGGTCGTGTCGCAGTCCATCAGGAAGCTGATCGTGCCGGTCGGCGCCAGCACCGTCGCCTGCGCGTTGCGGTAGCCGTGCTCCTCGCCCAGCTCGACCGCTTCGTCCCAGGAGCGCTGCGCCGCCTCGAGCAGGTCGCCCTTGATCCCGGTCGGGTCGACGTCGTAGGAGGCGTCGCGGTGCATCCGCATCACCCCGTTGTGTGGCTCGCGGTTGCGCTCGTACTCCTCGTAGGGCCCGGTCGCCCCGGCGGCGATCAGCGCCGACTGGCGGTAGGCGCGGCCGGTCATCAGCGCCGTGATCGCGGCGGCGACGTTGCGGCCCTCGTCGGAGTCGTAGGGCAGCCCGTCGGACATCAGCAGGGCGCCGAGGTTGGCGTAGCCGAGGCCGAGCTGGCGGAACTTGTTTGCGTTCTCGGTGATCTCCTCGGTCGGGTAGGAGGAGAAGCCGACGACGATCTCCTGGGCGAGGAAGACGATGTCGACGGCGTGCTCGAAGTCCTCGACGTCGAACGACCCGTCCTCGCGGCGGAATTTCATCAGGTTGAGCGAGGCGAGGTTGCAGGCCGAGTCGTCGACGTGCATGTACTCGCTGCAGGGGTTGGAGGCGTTGATCCGGCCCGACTCCGGGCAGGTGTGCCAGCGGTTGATGATCGTGTCGTACTGGACGCCGGGGTCGGCGCAGCGCCAGGCGGCGTCGGCGATCTGGTTCATCAGCTCGCGCGCGTCGACGGTCTTCACGACCGCGCCGTCGGTGCGCGCGGTCAGGTGCCAGTCCTCGCCGGCCTCGACCGCCTCCATGAACTCGTCGCTGACCCGCACCGAGTTGTTGGCGTTCTGGTACTGGATCGAGGTGAAGCCCTCGCCGTCGATCGACATGTCGAAGCCGGCGTCGCGCAGCGCCTCGGCCTTCTTCTCCTCGTCGGCCTTGCACCAGATGAAGTGCTCGATGTCGGGGTGGTCGACGTCGAGCACGACCATCTTCGCCGCCCGCCGGGTCTTGCCACCGGACTTGATCGTGCCCGCCCAGGAGTCGGCGCCGCGCATGAAGCTGACCGGGCCGCTTGCCGTGCCGCCCTTGGCCAGCTGCTCCATCGAGCCGCGGATGTTGGAGAGGTTGATCCCCGAGCCCGAGCCGCCGCGGAAGATCTTGCCCTCCTTGGTGTTCCAGGCGAGGATCGAGTCCATGTTGTCCTCGACGCTGAGGATGAAGCAGGCCGAGCACTGCGGCCGCTCCTCGAAGCCGACGTTGAACCAGACCGGCGAGTTGAAGGCCGCCTTCTGGTTGAGCAGGATCGAGGTCAGCTCGGCCTCGAAGGCGTCGGCGTCCTCCTCGGAGGCGAAGTAGCCGCCCTTGCGCCCCCACTCGGAGATCGTCCCCGCGACGCGGCCGATCATCTGTTTCACCGAGGACTCCCTCTTCTCGGTGCCGAGCTGCCCGCGGAAGTACTTCTGGGCGACGATGTTGGTCGCGTTCTGGGACCAGCTCACCGGGAACTCGACCCCGCGCTGCTCGAAGGCAGGGCTCTCGGGATTGCCGATCACGGCATCGCGCGCCTCCCACTCGATCTCGTCGAAGGGGTGGGTCCCGGCGGTCGAAAATCTGCGCTCGACCGAGAGGCCCTGCAGACCGGACTGGGGGGTGCTGGTGGCGGTCTTGGACATCGAACTTCTCCTCTCGCGGCGACTTTTAGGGGGAGCTGCCCAGGATCGTTGTCGAGTCGGACGTACTTTGTTGTGCGCGACCCCGCAATTGCCGCAAACTTCGCTCCGTCTCCCTCTATGGTGACAAGGTGATGGAGCGGGCAAGGGCAGCCGAGAAGGCGGAATCTGCAAAGGAAGTTGCAGCGGAGGCGATCGCCGCGGTCAAGCCGAGGCTGCGCGGCGTCTCGCACGAGTGGGCCTTCTTCGTCTCGCTCTTCCTCGGCGCCGGCCTGATCGTCGCCGCGGAGACGCCGGAGGCGACCCTGGCCGTCGCGATCTACGCGGTCAGCCTCTCCGCCCTGCTCGGCACCAGCGCCCTCTACCACCGGGTCGACTGGAAGCGACCCGACGTGCGCCGCTGGATGCGCCGCCTCGACCACTCGATGATCTTCTTCCTCATCGCCGGCACCTACACGCCGTTCGCCCTGCTCGCGCTCGACGGGCCGCTCGCGGACGCGATCCTGGTAGTCGTCTGGATCGGGGCGATCGCCGGCGCAGTGGTCGAGATGGTCTGGATCGACCATCCGAAATGGGTCGCGGCGCTGATCTACATCTCGCTGGGCTGGGTCGCCGCCGTCGCCTTCCCCGGGCTCTGGGATGAGATGGGGATGACCGGCACGCTCCTCGTCGCCTTCGGCGGCCTCCTCTACACCGCCGGCGCCGTCGTCTACGCCACCCAGCGCCCCGACCCCAACCCCCGCGTCTTCGGCTACCACGAGGTCTTCCACCTCCTCGTAATCGCAGCAGCCGCAGCCCACTTCGCGGCGGTCGCCTTCTTCGCCCTGCCGGCCGCCTGAACACAACGCTTCCGGTGCGCTTTATCCCCTCATGACGGGGTAAAGGCGCACCGGAACGGGTTACGCCAGAGCCGCCGCGGCGCGCTCCTTGGCGGCCGCGATCAAAGCCAGCAGCTCCGCCTCGCGGTCCTCGCGGATGAGGGCGACCGGGTCGGGGTCGCCGTTGACGATCCCCTCGAAGAACTCCTTGCGGTCCTGGTAGGTCGGCAGCGTCCCCTTGGCCCAGCCGCGGGCGTCGTTGAGGATCACCGCGAGGCGCGCGTACTCCTCGCCGAACAGCTCGGAGATCTCGCGCTTCATCCGCTTCGCCAGGGCGGGCGAGGCGCCGGCCGTTGAGATCGCGATCGCCAGCGGACCGGTGCGCACGATCGCCGGCAGGATGAAGTTGCACAGCGGCGGCACGTCGACGACGTTGACCAGCATCGCCCGCTTCTCGGCGTCGTCGAAGACCCCGATGTTGACCTCGCTGTCGTCGGTCGCGGCGATCACCATGAAGGCGCCCTCGAGGTCGGCGGCGCCCGCGTAGGCACGCTTCTCCCACTCGATCGAGCCCTCCGCCGCGAGGCTCTCCAGCTCCGGGTGGGCGACCGGCGCGATCAGCGTCACGTCAGCGTCACAGGCGAGTAGCCCCTCGACCTTCTCCAGCCCGATGTCGCCGCCGCCGACGACCAGGCAGCGCCTTCCCTTCAGCTTCAGGCAGGCGATGTAGAAGGGGGTCTCGAGCATGTCCCGCACGCAGGACTGGTCGCAGATCCCCTTGCGCAGCTGGCAGACGCACTCCTTGCCGGCATAGGCCTGAGCGGGCATAGGGAAAGCCTAGTGATCCCCGCCCACCTCCCGGGTGCAACGCGTAGGGGGTCTATTTCACACCCAAAACGTTGCACCCCAGGTTGGCAGTGTTCAGATCGAGGCCAGCGTCAGGCGAAGGCCGTCCTCGAGGCGGGTCTGCGCCTTCCAGCCGAGCTCCCGCTCGGCTCGCCCCGGGTCGATCGAGATCCGCTGCACCTCGCCGGTGCGGGCGGGGGCGAGCTCGGGCTCGAAGCTCTCGGCGCCGCCCAGCTCGCCGAGCAGGCGGGCCAGCTCGAGAACGTCGGTCTCGATGCCGGTGCCGACGTTGATCGGGCCGGTCGCCTCGGACTCCGCCGCCGCGATCGCCGCGGCGACCACGTCGCCCACGTATATGTAGTCGCGGGTCTGCCTGCCGTTGCCGAACACGGTCGGACGCTCGCCGGCGCGCAGCCGTCCGCAGAAGATCGCGATAACGCCAGCCTCGCCGAGCGGGTCCTGGCGGGGGCCGTAGACGTTGCCCAGGCGCAGGGCGACGGTGGAGAGGCCGTAGAGCCGCTCGTACAGGGCCAGGTACCCCTCGCCGGCGAACTTGCTCTGACCGTAGGGGGAGAGCGGTTCGACCGGGGCGTCCTCGCCCAGCGGCAGCGCCTTGCCCTCGCCCTCGCCGTAGATCGCGCCGCCGGTGGAGACGAAGACGACGCGTCGCGAGGCCCCGGCGCGCGCCGCCTCGAGCACGTTGGAGGTGCCGCCGACGTTGACCGAGGCGTCGAAGGCGGGGTCGGCAACCGACTTGCGCACGTCGATCTGCGCGGCGAGGTGGAAGACGACCTCCGGCCGCTCGCCGGCGACCAGCTCCTCCATCGTGGAGCGGTCGCGGATGTCCGCCTCGATCAGGGTCGCACCGCTCGCCAGCGCCCCGTCGAGGTTCTGTCGCCGACCGGTCGAGAGGTCGTCGACGACCGTCACCGCGTCGCCCCGCGCCAGCAGGGCGTCGACGAGATTTGAGCCGATGAAGCCCGCGCCGCCTGTCACCAGTGCCTTCATGGAGGCGCCGATCCTAGAAGGATCGGCGGGCGTCGGCCTGCCAACCCCGCCGAGCGCCCCTGCTACCTTCCCCACCCCGATGCGACTGATCGTCACCGAGAAGAACAACAGCGCCGAGAAGATCGCGACCTTCCTCAGCAAGGGGAGCGCGACCAGCGACAAAACCTTCAAAGTCCCGTACTACACCTGGAGCGACGCCGACGGCGATCACAGGACGATCGGGCTGAAGGGGCACGTGCTCGGCCCGGCCTTCCCCGAGGGTTACTCGAACTGGCAGAAGACGGACCTGCACGACCTGATCGACGCCGAGCTGATCAAGGAGCCGACCGACAAGAACGTCGTCAAGGCGATCCGCAAAGTCGCCAAGGAAGCCGACGAGCTGGTGATCGCGACCGACTTCGACCGCGAGGGCGAGCTGATCGGGCTCGAGGCGCTGGAGGAGATGCTCGAGGCCAATCCGGAGCTGGGCACGCGCGAGGAAACCAAGGCCGGCACGCTGCGGGTCAAGCGCGCGCGCTACTCCGCCCTGACCAAGGAAGAGATCGAGCGTGCCTTCGGCGACCTCGACGAGCTCTCCTACCCGCTCGCCAACGCCGGCGCCGCGCGCCAGGACATCGACCTGCTCTGGGGCGCGACCCTGACCCGCGCGGTCTCGCTCAGCACCCGCCGCTTCGGCTCCAACTTCCTCTCGGTCGGCCGCGTGCAGAGCCCCACCCTGGGCCTGGTCGTCGAGCGCGAGATGGAGCGCCGCGCCCACGTCCCCAAGCCCTTCTGGGAACTGTTCGCCAAGTTCCAGCACCCCGACGGCAGCTTCGAGGCGCACCACGAGACCGACAAGTTCTGGGAGAAGGCCGAGGCCGACGCGGCACTCGCCGGCACCGCCGGCCCGGGCACGGTCAAGGCGGTGACGGCGCGCAAGAACACGCGCAAGCCACCGACGCCCTACAACACGACCGCCTTCACCACCGACGCCTCCAGCCGCCTCGGCATCACCCCGGCCAGCGCGATGCGGATCGCCGAGGACCTCTACATGGACGGCTTCATCTCCTACCCGCGCACCGACAACACCGTCTACCCGCCCTCGCTGCCGCTGCGGGAGCTGGTCTCCTCGCTGGTGCGGATCAAGGAGTTCTCCGCCGCGTCGGGCCTGCTCGACGGCGAGCTGCAGCCGACCCGCGGCAAGAAAGAGACGACCGACCACCCGCCGATCTACCCGACCCAGGCGATCCACCCGGGCGCCCTCGAGGGCACCAAGAAGCGCGTCTACGAACTCGTCGTTCGCCGTTTCCTCGCCACCTTCAGCCCGCCGATGATCACCGAGTCCACGCGCGCCGACATCGAGGCCGGCTCGCAGACCTACTTCGTCCGCGGCTCGGTCGTCGTCGACCCCGGCTTCGCCGGCATCTACACCTACGCCCGCTCCTCCGACGAGGAGATCCCGGCGCTGGCCGAGGGCCAGACGCTCGACCTCGACGGCGACCCGTGGATCCTCGACAAGGAGACCCAGCCGCCCTCGCGCATCTCGCAGGCGAAGCTGGTCGAGATGATGGAGGAACGCGGCCTCGGCACCAAGGCGACCCGCGCCGACATCATCAAGAAGCTCTTCGACCGCGGCTATGTCTACGGCAACCCGCCGATCCCCTCGGAGACCGGGATCGCGATGTACGAGGCGTTCAAGAAATACGTGCCGGCGATGGCGACCCCGGAGATGACCGCGCAGCTCGAGTCCGAGATGGACCAGATCGCCGCCGGCGAGATGACCAAGGACGGCGTCGTCGGCGACAGCCGCGAGCTCCTGCACAAGACCTGGACCGAAATCGACGAGAGCCGCGAGGACCTGGCCAAAGTCGTCTGGAAGGGGATGGACGAGGACCGCATCCTCGGTCCCTGCAAGGTCTGCGAAGAGGCCGGTCGCACCAAGGAGGACGGCTCGCCCCACATGCTGCGCGTCATCAGGGCGAAAAAATCGGGCAAACGTTTCGTCGGCTGCAGCGGCTGGACGGCGGACGATCCGGAGTCCTGCGACCAGACCTTCCCGCTGCCCCAGCGCGGCGACGTCTTCAAGCTCGAGGAACGCTGCTCTGTCTGCGGCGAGACGCCGCGGCTGAAAGTCCAGCCGTTCCGCGGGCGGCCCTGGAACCTCTGCCTCAACGACGACTGCGAGTCGATGCAGGAGATGAAGAAACGCCGCGCCGAGCGCGAAGCGGCGAAAGCGGCAAAGGAAGCGATGGCCGAGAAGCCGCTGCCCGAGGGCGACGAGGACGGGGCGTCGGCAAAGAAGAAAAAAGCGAAAGTCGCGAGCAAAGCCGACACCGCAACCCGCGGTCGCAAACGCGCCAAAGCCGCCTCGAGCGCGAAATGAGATGACCCAGAGCTTCCGGTGCGCTTTATCCCCGTATGTCGGGGGAAAAGACCACCGGAAGGGGAGTTGACGTGTTCATTTCTCTTGAGGGGATCGACGGCTCGGGCAAGTCGACGCAGGCGAAGCTGCTGGCCGAGGCGCTCGGCCCGGAGGCGCTGCTGATCCGCGAGCCGGGGGGGACCGAGGCGGCGGAGCGGATCCGCGGGCTGCTCGCCGACCCCTCGCTCGAGCTCGACCCCTTCGCCGAGCTGCTGCTCTTCTCGGCGGCGCGCGCCGACCTGGTCAGCCGCGTGATCCGCCCGGCGCTCGAGGCGGGGAGGGACGTCGTGGCGGACCGCTTCGCCGATTCCAGCGTCGCCTACCAGGGTGGAGCGCGTGGGCTGGGGACGAGCCACGTCCTCTCCCTCACCGACATGGTGATCGACGGCCTCTGGCCGGACGTCACCGTGCTGCTGCGCCTCGACCCCGAGGCCGGCCTCGGCCGCGCCGAGGGCGAGGATCGCTTCGAGTCCGAGGGCCTGGAGCTGCAGCGTGCCGTCGCCGAGGCCTACGAGGAGATCGCCAAGATCGCCTCCGACCGCGTCGTCGTCGTCGATGCGAATGGCAGCGTCGAGGAGGTGCACGCGCGTGTGCTGGAGGCGGTGCGGTCGCACGGGTGAGAGACACGACGGACTGGCCGCGGGTCCTGTCGCGGGGGAAGGGGGGCGCTGCGGGCGGGCGCACGGCGCCCGTCCTCGACCCCCCAACCCCCACGCCACCCGCGGAGAGGCGGGGTTAGGCTCAGGTTCGTGACGCCGATCGGCCTCGAGGAGAGCACTGAGCATCAGGCGCGGGCGCGCGTTGCGCTGACGGCGGCGCTGGCTAGCGGGCCGAGCCATGCTTATCTGTTCCGCGGGCCGCGGGGGGCCGGGAAGGGAGCCGTCGCGCGCGCTTTTGCGGCGGAGCTGTTGGCTGCCGGGGCCGCCGACCCTGACGATGCGCGGCGGCGTGTGCTGCTCGACCCCTCACCGCACCCGGACCTCGTCTGGCTCCGGCCTCCCGGTGCCCAGCACATGGTCGAGGAGGTCAGAGAGAAGGTGATCCGCTCAGCTTCCTACCGCCCGTTCGAGAGCGAGAAGCGCGTCTTCGTGATCGAGGCCGCCGAGCAGATGCGCGACGAGAGCCAGAACGCGCTGCTGAAGACGCTGGAGGAGCCTCCGGGGTTCGCCCACCTGATCCTGCTCACCGCCGAACCGGCCCAGCTCCTCGAAACGATCTCGTCCCGCTGCCAGCCGATCGACTTCGCCCCGCTGCCACCGGAAGCCGTAGAAGCTCAACTCGCCGGCTTGGGCTCCCCGGACGAACTCTCTGCCGCCGCCCGCCTCTCCGTCGGCGACCCGGCCCGCGCCCGCTTCCTCCTCTCGGACTCAGGCCGAACGCTCCGGGCCGCGGCGCTCGAGCTGGGAAGGGCCGTCGGGGGGGACTCGCCGGACACTCAGCGCGAAAGCGCGTCCGCCGAGTCCCCCCCGAAGGCCCCCACCGCCTGGCGACAGCTGCTCGACGCAGCCGAATCAGCGGGTGAAGAAGTCGAAGACGCGACGCGCAAGGCCTTGGAGGACGAAGCCGATGCCGGCGTCAAGCGCAGCGCCAAGGACATCGCCGACGAAGCAAAACGCGCCGGTCGCCGTCGCCGAACCGAGACGCTCGACCTGGGGCTAGAGCTCGCCGGGAGTTGGTACCGGGACCTAGCCGCGACAGTTTCCGGGGCCGCAGAAGTCGTCTACAACCAGGACCGTGTTGCCGAGCTGCAGACCCAGGCCGCTTCCCTCGACCCCTCCTGTCCCCGCCGTGCCGTCGAGCTAGTCCAGGACACCCGCCGCCGCCTCGACCTCAACGTCTCCGAGGAGCTAGCGCTCGAGGCGCTCGCGTTTCGCCTCGCTGCCGTTTTCGCCTGAGCCGGTCTGCTCGCGCACCTTCTCCAGCGCCCGCTCCTGGGCCAGCCGCGTTATCTGCGCTGCCTGGCGCGACATGATCACGCTGAAGTTGAGCGCCAGCCCGAGCAGGAAGAGCAGCACGATCGAGAAGAGGGCGACGTTGGTGTCGCGCACGCCCATCGCGTCGGCGACAAGCTCCAGCAGCCCCGGGAAGGCGGCTCCCGCCAACATCCCCAACCCCGCGACGAACCAGACGACGCTGTAGCGCTCCTGGAGGCGGTCGCGGCGGATCAGCTCGAGGATCAGCGCCATGAAGGCGATCGCCAGGACCGCGGCGATGATCCGCGTCTGCGCGGTGAGGTGGACCTGGGGCCCCTGGGCGGCGGCCAGCGCGAACGCCCTCATCGCCTCGCCTCGGCCCCGAGCCGCGGCCGGAACTGCCCGACCATCAGCACGATCAAGCCCTTGAAGATGAAGAAGGCGGAGCGCAGGGGTGTCAGGAACGAGGCTCCGCCGGCCCGCTCGAGCATCCGCACCGGCACCTCTTCGACCCGCAGCCCTTCGCGCACGGCCAGCTGCAGCGACTCGATCTCGGCGAAGTCGGGCGAGTAGCGCTCGCTGAACAGCGCCATCACCCTGCGGTTCGCCGCCCGCATGCCGCTGGTCGTGTCGGTGAAGCGCTGGCGCGTAGCCAGGGAGAGGAAGAAGCGGAAGACGCCGATGCCGATCCGGCGGGAGATCGTCGCCTTGTAGTCGTCGCTCTCGGCCGGGCCGGGGTCGCGGTAGCGCGAGCCGATCACCAGGTCGGCGCTATCGGCGCGGACGACCTCCAGCAGCCGCGCCACTTCGGCCGGGGGATGCTGGCCGTCGGCGTCGAGATGCGCACAGAAGTCATACCCCTCGCGCAGCGCATGCAGGTAGCCGGTCTGCAGGGCCGCGCCCAGCCCCTGGTTGAAGGGCAGCGATGCGACCAGGGCACCCGCCGCACGCGCACGCGCCGCGGTTTCGTCAGCCGAGCCGTCGTCGATCACCAGGATGTCGGCCCCCGGCATGCACTCGCGCACGTCCGCGATCACCGCGGCGACCGAGTCCTCCTCGTTCCAGGCGGGAATGAACACCAGGGTTCTCACCGGCCGATTCTCCCACGAAGGGCCGGCGGCCCAGCCACCCCCTGCCGAGATGGCGTTTGTGTTAGTAACTGCTCATGAGAAGGATCGGGATGAGGTTGTGGCTCGGCGGCGCTTTCGCGGCCGTCTCCCTGATCACCGCCTTCGCCGTCTACCTCTTCGGCGACGACCAGCGCGCCCTGGTCGTGTCGGTCCTGATCGGCGTCCTCGCCGGCTTCCTGATCGCGGCTGCGATCTCCCACCGCGTCTCGAGCCTGGCCCAGGCGGCGGGGGAGATGGCTGCGGGGTCCTTCGACGTGCCGCTGAAGGCCTCCGGGCCCGACGAGATCGGCGACCTCGCGCGCGCCCTGGAGTCGATGCGCGCCTCGCTCAAAGAGAGCTTCGGCGTGCTCACCGCCGACCGCAACAAGCTCGAGGCGATCTTCGACGGCCTCACCGACGCCGTGATGGTGGTCGACGACGAGGGCCCGGTGCGCTTCTCCAACAGCGCCGCCGTGGAGCTGCTCGACCGGGGCCGGCCGCCGGAGGCGATGCTGCCCCAGCTGCGCCGCGCCGCCGAGGTCGGCTTTGCGGCTCACCCGGCGCTGCGGATCGGCGACCGCGCCTACGCGATGCAGGCGCGCGCCCTGCCCGGCGAGCGAGCCGTCCTCGCCGTCGTCCGCGACCGCACCGAGGAGATGCGCCGCGAGTTCGCCGAAGCCGACTTCGTCTCCAACGCCGCCCACGAGCTGCGCAACCCGCTGGCCGGGATCTCCGGCGCGATCGAGGTCCTGCAGGGCGGCGCCAAGGACGACCCCCGGGCTCGCGACCACTTCCTCACCCGCCTCGGCGAGGACGCCGAGCGGATGAACCGCCTCACGCAGTCGCTGCTCACCCTCGCCCGGGTCGAGTCGGTCGGGACGGGGGAGACCGAGGTGGTCGACGTGCCGGTCGCGATCCGCGACGTCGTCGCCGCGGTCGAGCCGCCCAAGCACATCGACCTCGTCGTCGAAGCCGAGCCCGATCTGGCCGCCAAGGGGGACCCGACCCTGCTGCGCCAGGTGATGATCGGCCTGCTCACGAACGCGTTCAAGAACACGCCACCCCCCGGCACCGTTACGGTTCGCGGCCGTCGTGACAGCGAGACGAACGTGATCATGGAAGTCATCGACACCGGAACGGGCATTCCCGCGGCGGAGATCGAGCGCGTCTTCGAGCGCTTCTACCGTCGCAGCGAGACCCGCAAGCAGGAGGGCTTCGGCCTCGGCCTGGCCATTGCCAGGCGGATGGTCGACGTGATGGGCGGCCAGATCGGCGCCACCTCGACCGAGGGGGAGGGCAGCACCTTCTGGGTCCGTCTCCCGATCGCCCAGCCGAGCCCGACCCCGGTCGCATGAGCAGCGGGCGGATACTGGTGGCCGACGACGAGCCTTCCGTCCGCGAGTCGGTCGGGTACGCGCTCGCCCAGGACGGCTTCGACGTCGACGTCGCGGCCGACGGCACCGAGGCCGCCGAGAAAGTGAGCGGCGAGACCGTCCCCTACGACCTGCTGATCCTCGACATCATGATGCCGGGCCCCAGCGGCCTCGACATCTGCCGCGAGGTTCGCTCGCGCAGCGCTGTGCCGATCATCGTCCTCACCGCCAAGGACGCCGAGGTCGACAAGGTGGTCGGCCTCGAGGTCGGCGCCGACGACTACGTCACCAAGCCCTTCTCCGTCCGCGAGCTGCTCGGCCGCGTGCGCGCCCAGCTGCGCCGCCGCGAGCTCGACCGCGGCCCGCTCAACCAGGCCGTGCGGATCGAAGCCGGCCCGGTGGCGATCGACCTCGTCCGTCACGTCGCCATGGTCCGCGAGGTGCCGATCAACCTGACCCGCTCCGAGTTCCAGCTCCTGCGCCTTCTGGTCAGCCGGCCGGGCGAGGTCTTCGCCCGCCGCCAGATCATGGAGGAGCTCTGGCAGACCGAGTTCGACGGCGACGAGCGCGCCTGCGACGTGCATATCTCGAACCTCCGCCAGAAGGTCGAGCGCGACCCCCAGCGCCCGGAACTCGTGGTCACCGTGCGCGGCGTCGGCTACAAGTTCGAAGGCGGGGCGATTTGAGCCGCCCGGCCTAGCCGAGGATCGCGAAGCGCTTGCGGACCGGCTTGGACCTGTTGGCGGAGAGGTCGGTGGTGCGCAGGAGGACGACGTAGCGGCCCGGGCGGGCCTTGAAGTGCTTGCCGCGGGCGCCCAGGAAGAAGCGGTTGACGCCGATGAACGCCTTCCACTCGGCGTAGCCGTTGAACTTGCGGCCACCCTTGGGGCGGAGGCGGTAGTACTCGGCCTCGAGCGTGCCGCGCTCGCTGATCTGGGCGGTGGCCAGGGTCCCGCCCCGCCCGTGCAGCTGCCGGCGCTTGACGCTCACCGCGCCCAGGGTCGGTCGCTTCACGTCGAGCTCGAGCGGTGCCTGCGGCCCGGGGTCGGAGTTGGGGTCCCCCGGCACGTCGGAGACGACCACCTCGCCGCGGACCGACGCGTGCAGCTTGCAGAGGAAGGCGTAGGTGCCGGGCTGGGTGAACTGGAGCGTGAAGCTGTCGCCGAGCCGGTGGCTGGGGGCGTCGGTGGTGGGGTCTGAGTCCCAGGCGAGCGCGTTGGCGGAGGCGCCGGTCACCGAGTGGGCGAGGTCGGGGCCGATCCAGTCCCAGGTCACCTTCTCGTTCAGGTCGATCCCGACCCGCGGGCTCGACCAGGCGAAGTTGGAGATCGAGACCCGCGTGTTGCCGGCGTGTGCGGGGGGTGCGACGGCCAAGGCCGCCAGCAGCGCGGTGGTCAGGAGACGACGTACCAACCGTTCATCCCCTGGTGGAGGTGCTGGAAGACGTGGCAGTGGTAGAACCAGCGGCCGGGATTGTCCTCGACGATCTCGAAGCCGAAGGAGTCGGCGGGGCCGAAGGCCTTGTTGTCGACGATCCTGCCGTCGGGCTCGGTCCAGCGGTGCCCGTGCAGGTGGAAGGTGTGGAGGAAGTTGTCGACGCCGTAGACGTGGAACGCGACCCGCTCGCCGACCTTCGCTTCCAGGGTCGGCGTGTTGCCCGCGTAGGCCTTGCCGTTGACGCAGTAGTAGGTGTCGCGCAACCCCGTGGTCGAGGGGTCCCAGGTGTGGAAGGCGAGGAAGAAGTCGCGGTGGGGGCGCGCTTCCCCCGCCTTGCGGATCAGCAGCGGGCCGAAGAGGCCGCGGAAGACCGGCAGCGGGTCCATCGGGCCGTGGTCGTGGTAGAGCCAGGTCCCCTCGGTCCCCTCGCGGCATTCCCAGACGTAGGTGAAGGTGCGGTTGTGCTGGACGAAGCCGCCGGGGTCGGTCCACTTGCCCTTGTAGGCGCCGTCCATTTCGCTGGAGTAGAAGATCCCGTGCGGGTGCATCGTCACCGGCGCTTTCAGCCTGTTGCGGAAGTGGACGAGGACGGTGTCGCCGACTTCGGCCTCGATCAGCGGGCCCGGCACAGTGGCCGGGCCGAGCGGCGCCTCGAACCCGGGCGAGTAGGCGCGGTAGGCGTAGGCGGTGAAGGCGCTGCGGCCCTTGACCGGCTCGGCCATCATCTGGTCGCGCCCGCTGGGGACGATCTCCCAGCGCCGCTGCTCGGCGGCGATCCAGTACTCGCGGACCTGTGCCGCGGAGGCGCTCGCCACCGCCGAGACCGCTGCGGCGCTGCCCTCGGCGGCCGCGACCCGCGGCGGCACCTCGACGCCGCCGGCCAGCCGGTCGACGTCGATCTGCCCCTGCTCGGTGCTCACCCTCTGTCCCGCCAGCGTGCAGACGAAGGCCGCCCCGGTCAGCCCGAGGAACGAGCGGCGGTCCAGTGGGCCGGGACCCATCACCGCCTACTTCTTCACCGTCACCGTCATCTTCATCTTGGTCGGGTGGATCGTGCAGATGAAGCGGTAGCTGCCGGGGGTGGGGAAGGCCTTGACGAATGTGGCGCTGGTCACCGCTGTCGTCTTGGTCGAGTACGTGCCCTTCTTCTTCAGGTCCTTCGGGCCCTGCTTCAGGTGCACGTCGTGGGACTCGACGTTGGTCGCCGCCCACATCCACTTCACCTTGCCGCCCTTGCCGATCGTCACCGCGCTCGGCGCGAAGAAGAAGTCGGCGACTTCGACGACCTTCGGCTTCGCGGCCGCCGCGGCCGGGCTCGACGCGGCGGAGCCGGCCAGGACCAGGCAAGCCACCAGAGCCGGCGCCAGCCTCCGCAGGCTCCTCACGGGCACGTCACCTCTCCCGGCTGGGCCGCGATCTCGACCGGGGTGAAGCTCTCGAACGGCGGGTGGGACCCCACCCGCCGCACCCAGCTGCACTCCTGGTTCTGCGGCGGGCTCTGCCCGGCGTAGCCGAGGATCGTCGCCGGGTCGGTCAGGTCGGTGAGGAGGACCTGGATGCCGGCGAAGAGGTTGATGCTCTGCACCCTGTCGGCCAGCACGGGGGCTTGCGGACAGCCGGGGTAGATCTGGCCCAGCGGCACCGAGCCGTTGCCGGGGGCGAAGGTCGCCCCGGCGCTGTTGCCGGCCCAGCAGTTGCCGCCGCCGGTGGCGTCGCCGAGGAAGTCGTATTCGCCGTTCGGGTCGGCCCCGCCCCGCCCCATGGCGTTTTCGACGATCTGGTTGTTGATGCTCTTGGCGTCGTTGCCCTCGTTCGCGACGAAGGATTCCCCGGGCCCTGAGAAGGAGGCAATGCCCCACTTGTAGTTGCCGAAGACGTTGTTCTGCCGCACCACGTTGCCGGCGCCGCCGTAGAGGATGATCCCGGTCCCCGTCGGGTAGTTGATCGTCAGGCCGGAGAGCTCACCCAGCCCCGCCGAGACCGTTTTGAAGGACGAGCCGGCGAGGAAGTAGTCGTAGTTGTTCCAGAACACGTTGTTCTGTTCGATGAAGTTCCAGCCGTTCGGCTCGTAGCCCTCGCTGTCGAGCGTGTTGGGCACGATCCCGGCCCCGTTGTTGTAGAAGTCGGAGTCGACGATCTTCACGTACTTCGAGTTGGTGCCGGAGTAGCCGAGCACGTTTTCGTAGCTGGCCAGGTCACGCAGGACCGTCCATCTCGGCTTCGCCTGGCAGGGCACCGGCGCTTCCCCGTGGTTGGTCCAGGTCGTGCTGTCGCAGGGCGTTTCGCCGACGTAGAAGGCGGAGTCGCCGTGGCGCCAGCCGCTCGAGTGGAGCATCTTGCCGCCCAGGCAGCCCTTGGCGAAGAGGCCGTAGGAGCGGTTTTCGGAGGCGAGCAGGTTTTCCATCTTGTAGCCGTCGCATTCCTGTCCAGCCTGCGTCGCCGCGTGGATGAAGAAGCCGTTCGATTCGTAGTGGCGCGCCCACAGGTTGCGGATCACGAGGCCGTTTACGTCGACCGCCTCGATCCCGTTCTGGGCCGGGCCCAGCTCGCCCTTGGCGTTGCGGCCCTCGAGGACCTGCTTGCGCGCGTTCTCCTTCAGCCCGACGATCTTCAGCCCGTCGAACTCCTTCTTGCGCAGGCGCCCGTCGAGCACCACGCCCTCAACGTACTTGCCCGGCTTGACCTTGACGATCGCCTGCACCTTGCGGTTCTTCTGCTTGTCCTTGAACGACCCCGCGGCGTCCACCGCCCGCTGGATCGTGCGGAACTTGCAGCCGTGCTTGCAGGCGAGGAAGACCTCGTTCTTGGCCTGTTTCCCCTCCTGCTTGGCGGCCGATGCGCGCTGGTCCGCCTCCGCCGGCGTTTCCGCCAGGCAGGCGACGAGGACGATTGCGAGGGCCGAAACCGCGAATCTGTGCTTCATGTCTCTCCTCAGCTCCGTGGAAACGAGATGACGTGCCCCGGCCCCCACGGGCCCCCTGCTCAGGAAGACTGTAGCGCTTGGTCACCGCGGATCCAAGTCGCTGCGAGGGCCGACACCCGATTTCGGGACATGGTTGACCAACTTGGCCAAGCGCGGTAGCCTCCTGTGCGTGGCTACGTTCAGCATTGGAGAGGCGAAGACCAACCTCTCGAAGCTCGTCGCGCTCGCCGAGAAGGGCGAGCCCGTGGAGTTGCGCAGAGGCAAGCAGCCGGTCGTGAAGCTCGTGCCGATCTCGACGCGCGGAGCTGCCCGACGCAAGCCCGGTGCTCTCGCCGGCCAGATCAAGGTGGCCGACGATTTCGACGTCTGGCCCGAGGACGTCGGTCGCAGCCTTGGGGTCATCGACTGAAGCTCCTCGCCGATACTCACGCCGTGCTCTGGTGGCTGAGCGATGACGCATGCCTTTCCGACGCCGCACGCGAGGCGATCGCCGGCGCGGAGGAGCCGCTCGTCAGCGCGGGGACGCTCTTCGAGGTCTCGATCAAAGCGTCACTCGGCAAGCTCGAAGTCGCCGATGAGTGGGCCGAGGAGCTTCTAGCCGAGGGATTTACCCTGCTTCCGATCTCGGTTGCCCACGCCGCCGCATATCGACGCCTTCCTTATGTCGAGGCCGGCGGAAGGCTTCAGCGCGATCCGTTCGACCGCCTGCTCGTCGCGCAGGCCATGACTGAGCAGGTCCCTTTGGTCACCCGCGACCCCGGGATCGTCGCTCACGGCGTCGCGACGATCTGGTGAGAGCCGACGCCCGGATTTGAACCGGGGACCCCTTCATTACGAGTGAAGTGCTCTACCAGCTGAGCTACGTCGGCGGGGTTGGGACATTGTAGGAGCGAGGCGGTGGTGCCGTCCCCGCCCTAAGCGCGTTGTCCGGCCGACTTCCGCGCCTCGGCGCAGGTCGGGCAGTCGGGCTCGGGCACAACCGGCTCCCGTTCCACCGCCATCGTCCGCAGGTCGTAGATGTGGCCGGCGCCCAGCGTCGAGGGGCGGGCGAGACCGGTCAGGTGGTGCATCACGTCGAGGCCGACCTGGCCGCCGATCAGGCCGCACGCCGGCCCCAGCGTCGCCGCGGGGGATTCGTGGCCTCGCTGTTGCTCCATCGCCACGTCGAAGAGCGGGTAGGTGCGCCGGTAGCCGGCCTCCTGGCAGGCGAAGCACCCGGTCACCCCCGGCACGTACAGCGGCCCGACCCTGGCGACCGGCGGGAAGTGGCTCATCGCGATGAAGGGAACGCCGGTCGCGAAGCAGGCCGAGTTGATCCAGTGCTCGATGTCATGGGCCGGCCAGTCGCAGGCGTCGATCACCATGTCGTAGCCGGCGACGGTCTCGGCGACCGCCGCCTCGCTGTCGAGCTTCTGCACCCGCGCCTCGATCTTTATCGAGGAGTTGAATCCGCTCAGGCGCTCGGCCGCGGCCTCCGCCTTGAAGCGGCCGATATCGGCCTCGCTGTAGAGGACCTGGCGGTTGAGGTTGCTCAGCTCGACCCGGTCGAAGTCGAGCAGCAGCATCTCGCCCACTCCACAGCAGGCCAGGTTCAGGGCCGACCAGCCGCCGAGACCGCCGACGCCCAGGACCGCGACCTTCGAGGTTTCGAGCCTTTCCTGGCACTCGGACGCGGTCGGGCCGCTCGAGATGTCGCTGAAGTAACGCAGCTGACGGTCGAAGCGCTCGAAGACCTTCTCGGCGATCCTCTCGTCGTCGGCGGCGTCCTCGACCACCCCCAGCTCCTCGAACTGGGCGAGCAGGTCGCAGACGTCATCTTCGCCGAACTCCTCGATCAGCTGCTCGCGCGTGCGGGTGCCGTCGAGCGCGTCGAGGAGCTCTCTGCCGGCCTTGCCGGGCTTCTCGATGTGGATGTCGGCGCCGGCGCTCGGCCGCAACAGGTAGAGGTCGCCGTTGGGCGCGTCCAGTTTTTGGGTCGTGCGCTTGATTCGCGGTCGGTCCATCGCAGTGGGCCCTCCTTGTGGCTTGCATCGAGTGAGACCGAGTCAATGCTCAAATTTGTTCCAAATAATTCAGCGTAATTTGGGAACACAGACGACTGCTAGGAGTTTCTGGACGTCCAAGTCCTAGGCGCCGGCCAGCGCGCGTGCCCGGGCAAGGACGGCGTCGAGCATCGGCTCGGTGAGGCGGCCGGTGAAGGTGTTCTGCTGGCTCGGGTGGTAGCAGCCGAGCAGCGCCCAGCGGCCCACCGAGACCTCGGCACCGTGGCCGAAGCGAGGCTTCGGCTTCGGCACGTCCTCGCCCAGCGCCCGGATCGCGCGCAGCGCTCCGTCCCAGGCGAAGGCGCCCAGCGCGATGATCGTCCGGCAGCGCCGGAGCCGCGCCAGCTCGCGCTCGAGGTAGGGAAGGCACTCGTCGCGCTCCGCCGGCGCGGGACGGTTGGCCGGCGGGGCGCAGCGGACGACCGCGGTGACGTAGGCGTCGCTCAGCTCCAGCCCGTCGCCGCGCCGCTCCGAGGTCGGCTGGCTGGCAAAGCCCGCCCGGTGCAGCGCCGCGTAGAGCCAGTCGCCCGAGCGGTCGCCGGTGAACATGCGGCCGGTGCGGTTGGCACCGTGGGCGGCGGGAGCGAGACCGACCAGGGCCACCCGCGCATCCGGGTCGCCGAAGCCGCTGAGCGGCTTGCCCCAGTACTCCTCGCCGCGGAAGCGGGCGGGTGGGTCGGCGGCGCGCTCCTCGCGCCACTCGACCAGGCGCGGGCAGCGTCGGCAGGCATGTATCTCGCCGGCCAGGGCCTCGAAGTCGTCGCTTCCAGAGTGCCTTTGGCTCGGTGGGGCGGGCATCGCAGCCGGAACTGAATCATGCCCTAGGAAACCGAAGTCGGAGGGGCCCGATCCCGTCAGCCCTGAGATCGGGCCCATCCGCCTTCCCCTAGCGCATCTTTGTCGTTGAAAGCAGCGGCACGACGGTGTCCGTCTTGATGATCTTCACCCTGCCTCACCTCCTTCGCAATCGTCAGCACTTGCGCAGGAGTCGCGACTCTCCCAATTCAGCCTTTAGACCTATTGATTACTGGAATTAGTTCCAGTAATCATTGGATTAGTCGTAAAGAGGGGAGGCTAGTTTGCAAATTTGGCTTTGTGTCTAATAGGATGGAGTGCTATAGGGCCACGCAAACGAATCGGAGGAGTCCCTTTGGCCACAAAGAGCAAGACCAAGAGCAAGGCAAAGAAGAAAGGCAAGAACGGGGTCGATCAGAAACTGGTCAAGGCCCTTGCGCACCCGCTGCGGGCCGAAATTCTCACCATCCTCAACGAGCGGATGGCCAGTCCCAACGAACTCTCGAAGGAGTTGGACGAGGGCCTCAGCCAGGTCAGCTACCACGTCAAAGTCCTGAAGGACTTCGACTGCATCGAGATGGTCAAGACTGAGCCGCGGCGTGGCGCTGTCGAGCACTACTACCGAGCGACTGCCAGAGCATTCCTCACCGATACCGACTGGCGCTCACTCCCCGACTCGGTGAAGCCGGGTGTGAGTTCAGCGGCTATCGGGATGATCGTCGAGGATGTGTTCGGGGCGCTCCAAGGAGGCTCGTTCGACGCTCGTGAAGACCGGCACATCAGCTGGACTCCTGGCATCGTCGACGAGCAAGGCTGGACAGAATTGGTCGACCTCATCAACGACACGCTTGAGCGGATTGTCAAGATCCACGCTGGAAGCGCCAAGCGCTTGGCCAAGTCCGGCGAGGAGGGCATCCCGACCACTGCCGTATTGATGAACTACGAAGGACTCCGTCCTGACGTGAAGTCCCGACAGGCCAAGAAGTCCAAAGCCAAAAAAGCTTCCAAGAAGGCTTAGCGACCCCGGTAAGCGCAGTACGAGTGCATAAGCTTCACGCCCTCGATGGGCGTGAAGCTTATGGGAACAGAAGTCAGCAAGAGGCGGCGCGGCTTTTGCCGCGTCGCCCTTTTTTTCGCCGTCGCGGCCCTGGTCCCCATCCTGGCCGGCTGCGGGAAGAGCGGTCAGGGCGCCAAGACCGATCCCGAGAAGGCCGCTGACGTGGAGATCCTCAACGGCCTCCTCGAGCAGGAGCTCACCCTGGCCGCCGCGTACAGGCGGGGCTTCGACCAGCTGCGCGGCCCGATGCTGGCCGCCGCCGCCGAGTTCCGCGGGCAGAGCCAGGTTCACGCCGATGCCCTGACCAAGGCGATCCGGGGCCTGGGCGGCGAAACCGAGGCCGGGCCGGGTGAGGCCGGGCCTCCGGGCCCGGTCTCGCGGGAGGAGGCCCTCGTTCTCGATTACGAAGAGGAGAACAGGGCCCTCGCCCTGGCGCTGGAGGCGGCGCCGCGCCTGCAGTTCGATGCGCCCCGAACGCTCGCCGCGGCGCTTGCGGCCAGCCACTCGCAGCACCTCGCCATCCTGCGGCAGGGCCTGGGCGCGAGCCCCGCCGCCTCGGCTCCCGAGCCGTTCGAGACAGGCGAGGAGCCTGCTCCCGGGCGGAAAAAGGGATGATGCGGGCGTGACGGCGCCTCTCTACGCGATCGGCCGCTTCTGCGCGCACCATCACTGGCCGACGATCGCCGTCTGGCTGGTGCTTGCGGTCGGCCTCGTCGTCGCCGGCCAGTCGGGCGACAGTAAGACCAACGACAACCTCACCCTGCCCGGCACCGACTCGACGGCCGCGACGGAACTGCTCGAAGACGACCTTCCCGAACAGGCCTACGGCAGCAACCCGCTGGTCTTCCAGGCAAAGCGCGGCGCCTCGCTCACCTCTCCCAAGTACGCGAACGCGATCGGCGAATCGGTCAAGCGCCTGGGTGCAATGCACGACGTCAACTCCGCCGTCGACCCGCTCAGCCCCGCCGGCGCCCCCTTCCTCAGCGAGGACCGCTCGGTCGCCTACTCGCCGGTCGTGCTCAGCGTCGGCCCGGGGGAACTGACCGAGGAACAGGCTCAGGCCGTTCTCAACGCGGGCAGGCCGGCCGAAGCCGTGGGGCTGAAGGTCTCCGTCGGCGCCTATGTCGGCCAGCAGCTCTCCAAGCCCGACACCGGCGCCAGCGACGCGATCGGGATCGCGGCCGCGATCGTCATCCTCCTCTTCGCCTTCGGGACCGCGACCGCGATGGTGCTGCCGATCTCCTCCGCGATCATCGGCCTCGCCTGCTCGCTCTCGGTCATCCGGCTGCTCGAGAACGCCGTCCAGGTGCCGAGCGTCGCCTCGACCCTGGCGACGATGATCGGGCTCGGCGTCGGCATCGACTACGCGCTCTTCATCGTCACCCGCCACAAACTCCAGCTCGGCGACGGGATGGACCTGCGCGAGTCGATCGCACGGGCGACGGCGACCGCGGGCGGCGCCGTCGTCTTCGCCGGGTTCACCGTCGTGATCGCGCTCTGCTCGCTCGCCTTCGCCGGCATCCCGCTGGTCAGCACGCTGGGCTTTACGGCGGCGATCGCAGTCGTCACCGCCGTCGCCGCCGCGGTCACGCTGCTGCCGGCGATGCTCGGTGCGCTCGGGCCCCGGATCAACTCGCTGCGCGTGCAGCTCGGCAAGACCCACCCCGACGACGCCGAGCCTCACGGCTGGCGCCGCTGGGCCGCGGGCGTCGCCAGCCGTCCCTGGCGCTCGGCCCTCGCTGCCCTCGCCGTGCTCGTGGTGCTCGCCCTGCCGATCTTCCAGCTCCAGCTGGGCCAGAACGACATCAGCGCCCTGCCCAAGTCGACCACGGCCCGCCAGGCCTACGACGGGCTCACCCAGGGCTTCGGCCCCGGCGTCAACGGGCCGCTGCTGGTCGCCTCCGAATTCGAGAGCGCGAAGGAAGCCAGGGAAGTCCTGCCCAGGCTGGAGAAAGCGATCGGCGGCGCCTCCGACGTCGCCCAGACCTCCGAACCGACGCTCGACGAAGCGGGCACGGCGGCGGTATTCACCGTGATCTCGGACTCGGCGCCGTGGGCCGACTCCACGGTCGACCTGGTCGAAGACCTGCGCGAAACGACGATCCCCAAGGCGCTGAAGGGGACCTCGGCCAGCTCCTACGTCGGCGGCCAGACCGCCGGCTACATCGACCTCGCCACGCAGATCGGCGACAAGCTGCCGCTGATGATCGCGATCGTCGTCGGGCTCAGCTTCGTCGTCCTCCTGCTCGCCTTCCGCTCGCTGCTGGTGCCGCTAAAGGCCGCGGCGATGAACCTGCTCTCGGTCGCCGCCGCCTACGGCATCGTCACCGCCGTCTTCCAGCTCGGCTGGGGGGCCTCGCTGATCGGGCTCGACCAGGCGATCCCGATCGTCAGCTTCGTGCCCCTGCTGATGTTCGCGATCCTCTTTGGCCTCTCGATGGACTACGAGGTCTTCCTGCTGACCCAGATGCGCGAGCACTACAAGCAGAGCGGCGACGCGAAGCAGGCGGTGGTCGAGGGCCTGGCCAACACCGGACGGGTGATCACCTCGGCTGCGGCGATCATGGTCTGCGTCTTCACCAGCTTCGTCCTCAACGGCAACCCGCTGGTCAAGGAGTTCGGCGTCGGCCTCGCCGTGGCGATCGCGATCGACGCGACCCTCGTCCGCTGCCTGCTGGTGCCGGCGATCATGGTCCTGCTCGGCAAGCGTGCCTGGTGGCTGCCGCGCTGGATGGACCGCCTGGTCCCCCACGTCAGCATCGAGGGCGAGGAATTCTTCGCCAAGCGCGACGCCGCCCTCGCCACCTCCGCCGGCGGGGCGCAATCCGCCGACATGCCGCGGGTCTCGTCCCCTCGCCCCGCGGAGGAGAATGACTGAGCGGTGTTTCCGCTCAACCTGCCCAACGCGCTGACCCTCCTGCGCATCCTCGCGGTGCCGGTCGTCGTCGTCGCCCTGCTCGGCGAGACGCCCAACGGCGACGCGCTTGCCGCCGCGGTCTTCGCCCTGGCGGCGCTCACAGACGGCCTCGACGGCTACTTCGCCCGCTCGCGCGGGTCGGTCACCACCTTCGGCAAGCTGATGGACCCGATCGCCGACAAGCTGCTGATCGTCGCCGCGCTCGTCTCCCTGGTCTCGCTCGACCGGCTCGAAGCCTGGGTCGCGATGGTGATCATCGCCCGCGAGTTCGCGGTCACGGTGATGCGCGCGGTCGCGGCCGAGCGCGGCATCGTGATCTCCGCCAGCTGGCTGGGCAAGCTGAAGACCGTGCTCCAGATCGCCGCCGTCTTCGCCCTCATCGCCGCCAACCCCGCCCCCGCCTGGGTCGACGCGCTCGTCTACATCGCGGTCGCCGTCACCGTGATCAGCGGCGCCGACTACTTCTTCGGTCTGCGCCGCCGGATCGAGGAAGAGCGCGAAGCGCGGACGCGCCACGTAGCCGCGCGCAAGCCCTGACGATCCCCTGACATTTCGCGCACCACCCGCGCGCCCCCGGCTGTCAGCGTCGCGTTATGCCGACGCACCGCCCCAACCCCACCCCCACCCCCAACCCCCGGGTGAAACGCTTTGGGCGTGAAATAGCCCTCCAACGCGTTGCACCCGGAGAGGTTGCGACCGCGGAGATCCGTCAACTGGCCGAACAGCAGCACGGTGTCGTCGCCCGGCGCCAGCTCATCGCGTTGGGCCTGGGCAGGGACTTGATCCGCACGCGCGTCGAAAGTGGGCGGCTGATCGAGCTTCACCGTGGAGTCTTCGCCTTGGGGCATCGGCGGATGAGCCTTCACGGCGAGTGGATGGCCGCGACCCTCGCTTGCGGTCCCAACGCCTATCTCTCCTACGGCAGTGCCGCCCAGCTCTGGGGCCTGCGCGGATCGCGTCGTCCTCACGAGGTGATCCGCCGCGCAGGACACCGTCGGCCGCACGGGGTCTGGCTCCACCAGACCCGATCGCTGCCGGAGGAGGACGTGACAACCGAGGCTGGGATTCCCGTCACCTCGATCGAGCGGACCCTGATGGACAACGCTGGTCGTCTCGACGATCGGCAGCTGGAGCACATGGTCGTGAACGCTGACCGCAGCGGGCGCCTGAACTGGCGCGAGCTCCACCGGGTCATCGAAGAAGGCAACGGCCGGAGGGGGCTGCGCCGGCTACGGCGCGTGGCCGCTCACGTCGACCCCCGGGCGGCGGATGCTGTCTCTCCTCTCGAGATCGACTTCTTCTCGCTTTGCCAAAAGGCCGGCCTGCAGCTCCCCCAGGTGAACGTGCTGGTGGAGGGGTACCTGGTCGATTTCTACTGGCCGAAGGCGAAGGTGATCGTGGAGACCGACGGCTATACCTACCACCGAGATCGCCCAGCTTTCGAGCGAGACCACGAATCGACCGTTGCGCTCTCGGCGGCTGGCTACACCGTGCACCGTGTGACGTACCGGATGCTCAAGAGCAATCCGGGTCCGTTCCTAGCGCTGGTCGCGAGTTCGCTGCGGTGATTCCGCCCCCCGCGTGGGGTGCAACGCATTGGGTGCCAAATACCCCGCGAAAACGTTGCACCCGGTAGAGGTTCAGGCGCCCGGGGACTCCAGCCACTCGCGCATCGTCGTGTGGTGGTGCTGGTGCTCGCCGGAGGCGAGCTCCTGGCGGAGGTCGCCGAGGGTGCCGTAGCGCTCGGCGACGACGTTGTGGCGGTGGATCGTCTCCAGGTTCTCCTGGCGGGCCATGACGAAGGCCTCGTCCGGCATGTCGGCGCAACGCTCGACCACGGCGCGGATCATCTCCCGCACGCAGTCCTCGACGAAGCGGGGCTGTTCGTGCGCCTTGGCGACCACGGCGAGCTCGTCGGGGCGCTTCATCAGCTCGTAGATCTCAGAGCTCATCGAGCTCTCGACGATGCGCAGCAGCTCGGGGGCGTCGATCCAGGCGTCGCCGCCCTCCGGGCAGCCGATGTAGAGGGTGCCGACGCCGCGCTGGTTGTGTGTGGCGACCGGCACCGCCTCGATCGCCCGCTCGACCTGCTCGGGATCGAAGCCGGCGTCGGCGAGGCGTTCGCGCCCCAGCTCGGCGACCATCTCCTGGGCGCAGGGGCACGCCGTCATCCCCTGGGCCTGCACGCCGGTCAGCGTCCGCGTGCCCCGCTGGGAGGCGACCGCGGTGCCGAAGAGGACGTAGATCTCCTGGGTCGAGTGTCCGCTCGCCGGCGTCGTCACCGTCTCGGGGTAGCGCGCCTCGACGGAGACCTCGGCCCGCCGTCCCTGCTGGCGCTCGCGGACCCGCTGGGCGATGTGGGCGGCGAGGACCTCGGCGCGGAACGCCTCGCCGAGCACGACCTCGTCGATCGCCTCCCCGACGATCTCCTCGAAGCGGGACATGTGGACCCCCGCCTGCCGTGGCTCTAGGTCGACGAAGCACTCGAAACCGGCGTGATAGAGGTTCTCTGTCCCATCGGCCTTGACCCGGATCACCTTCTCCACGCCGGTCACGCCGACCCGCGAGAGGCTGACCTGCGTCGCCGGAACCGACGCCTGCACGTCGGGCGCGGCTAGCGAGGGTGTGATCGTCGTGCGGGCGGCCACTGCCATGAAGGGTAGGCGACCGGCGCCTCCGCGCGGCGGCCGGCGCAGCGAACAAACCGTAAATTCTGCCTATACTTCGCCTCGGTCGGAGCGTTGGGGTCGGCCCCCCGGCCAGGGGAGAGGGTTTGGCAGCGGAGGCGTGAGATCGAACCGTTGGAGACGGTCCCCGAGGGACTGGATCAGGATTCGGGTGGACGGCCATTTGCGGAGCCGGACGAGCTGCGCGGGCTGATCGCGCTGGGCCGCGAGCGCGGCTACCTCACCTTCGAGCAGATCGCTTCGACCCTCGAGGAGGTCGAGGTCACCAAGGAGCAGGTCTCCGGCCTGCACGCGCACCTGCTCGAGCAGGGGGTCGAGGTGATCGCCGAGGAGGGCGTCGACGCTTACAAGGAGCAGCGCTCGGGGGCGACCAACGGGAGGAAGAAGGACGAGCTCGACCTGTCCGTCGAGCCCAGCCTCGACTCGCTTCGCCTCTACCTGCGCTCGATCGGCAAGGTCGACCTGCTGACCGCAGCGCAGGAGGTGGAGCTGGCAAAGAGGATCGAGCGCGGCGACATGCTGGCCAAGCGGCAGATGGTCGAGGCGAACCTGCGCCTCGTGGTCTCGATCTCGAAAGGCTATCTGGGGCGCGGCCTCAGCTTCCTCGACCTGATCCAGGAGGGCTCGCTGGGCCTGATCCGGGCGGTGGAGAAGTTCGATTACCGGCGCGGCTACAAGTTCTCCACCTATGCGACTTGGTGGATCCGCCAGGCGGTGACGCGGGCGATCGCCGACAAGGCGCGCACGATCCGCATCCCGGTCCACATGGTGGAGAAGCTGAACCGGGTCGCCCACGTCGAGCGACAGCTGGTCCAGTCGCTGGGCCGCGAGCCCGAGCCCGAGGAGATCGCCGCCGAGCTGCGCTGGCCGCTGGAGGACGTGCGGGATATCCTCCGCGTCTCGCAGGTGCCGGTCTCCCTCGAGAAACCGATCGGCGACGAAGACGAATCGGAGCTCGGCGACTTCGTCGCCGACGATGAAGTCGCCGAACCCTTCGAGGAAGCGAGCGAGCAGCTGCAGCGCGAAGGCGTGCGCAAGGCGCTCGACGCGCTTCCCGAGCGCGAGCGCCAGGTGATCGAGCTGCGCTACGGCCTCTCCGGCCTGGAGCCGCTGACCCTCGAGGAGGTAGGCCGCACCTTTGGCGTCACCCGCGAGCGGATCCGCCAGATCGAGACCAACACGCTGAAAAAGCTGCGCGGCCTGCCCGAGGCGCAGATGCTGCGCGACGCTGGCTAGGTACGCCTCTCAGCGCGGCTCGAGCACGATCACCGAGGGCGTGCGGTCGAGCTTCTCCCGGTAGTCGTCGAAGCCGGCGTACTGCTCGTTGTGCTCGCGCCAGAGCCGCTCCCGCTCCTCCCCCTCGGCGATGCGCGCGCGGACCGGGTAGCGCCTGCGGCCGCGCTCGACTTCGGCCTCGGGGTTCGCCTCCAGGTTGAGTGACCAGGCGGGGACCTTGGCGTTGCCGGCGTTGGTGTTGATCACGACGGCGTTCTCGCCGTCGGCGAGGTAGACGACCGGTGCGGTTCGCGGCTCCCCCGACTTGCGGCCGGTGGTGGTCAGCAGCAAGACCGGCGCTCGCCCTACCTTGCCGCCGACGCGCCCACCGCTCAGCCGGTAGAGCGGCACGTTCAGCTTGCCGGTCCAGCGCAGCCCCCGCGCGCCGAGCGAGTTAGAGATCCGCGCGATCGTGTGGTCGCTGGGCATGGCGCGTAAGGTACACGGCGATGCCAGAGCCTCATCCCTTCCGCCGCGCCGCCGAAGCCAAGGACGTCGAGTTGATGACCGAGACCTTGCGCGAGGACGTCGAGCTGCACAGCCCGATCCTCTTCCGCGGCTTCGAGGGCCGCGAGGCGGTCGGCCACATCCTCACCCACGTCGCGGCGACGCTCGAGGACCTGACCTACGTCGACGAGCTGCAGGAGGGCGATACCGTCGCCCTTCGCTTCAAGGCCCGCGTCGGCGACCGCGAGCTGGAGGGAATCGACTTCCTCGAGCTCGACGAGGAGGGCCGCGTGGCCGTCCTCACGGTCTTCATGCGCCCGATGTCGGCGCTGACCGCGTTCAACGAGCAGATGATGCAGCGCCTCGGGGTTTCGTAGTCGGACCGTGTCTGTCCCTTAGAATCGGCTCCTCATTCACCTGGGGGAGTGTCCGAGTGGTTAAAGGAGATGCGCTGTAAACGCATTGGCTCTGCCTACGCAGGTTCGAATCCTGCCTCCCCCATTCCCTGCGGCGCAACTTGTGGCGCGGGCTGTCCACGTTCGAGTGAGCTGACTTCGAACCTCGCGTACTTCGGCCCGCCCAAGAGCAGGCTAGTTTGACCGCCGACTTCGGTCGATGGAATGAACCAGCAGCGCCAATCTCCCGCCACGACGAAGAGGTAGTCGAATCGGTTGGCGTCAAGCTTCTTTACGACCCCATTCCAGCTCCGGTTGCCGCCGCGTGTGCAAACTGCGACTTCCCATCGTCCGTTGCGGAACAGCGTGGTGGTCTTAACTTGAATCCGATGCAGGGCGTGGTCCCGTTCCGCGACGAGGTCGCAGTCGGGACTGTGGCCAAACGGGATCCAAACGCCGTAACCGGCTCTAGTCAGCCAGCTCGCCGCGATTGCCTCCCCGATGTCTCCTTGGTGTCGCGGGTTGCGTTGCCGTAGCTCCATCCAGTTCATGCTTGTACATAGCTCAGACAGAACATTCCCTCGATCTGTTTGCGCCATGATTGACAGATGAGCGTGAGCGACCTCGACGGCCGTGTGATCGCGATCGCCGGCGTCGCCGGCGGGCTGGGCCCGACGGTTGCGGAGCGGCTTGCCGCGGCGGGCGCGACGGTCGCCGGCGCCGATGTCTCGCAGGAGGCTGCCGATGAGGTTGGCGAGCGGCTCGGCTTGCCGGAGGACCGCTGGGACGGCCGTGCCGTCGACCTGCTCGACGAGGGGGCGACCCGGGAGTGGTGCGAGGCGCTCGTCGAGCGCTTCGGCAGGGTCGATGCGCTGGCGCACCTGGTCGGGGGCTGGCGCGGCGGGCAGCCGCTGCACGAGGCGCCGCTCGCCGACTGGGATCTCCTCCACGACCTGCTGATCCGCACCGTGCAGCACACCACGCGGGCCTTCCACGACGCGCTCCTCGCGGGCGAGAACGGCCGCTTCGTCCTCGTCTCCTCCAAGCAGGCCCAGGAGCCCTCCAACTCGAATGCCGCCTACGCGGCCTCCAAGGCCGCCGCCGAGGCCTGGACCCTGGCCCTTGCAGACGGCTTCGAAGGCACCGCCGCGACCGCCAACGTGATCGTCGTCGACGCGATCCTCACGCCGCGGATGCGGGAGGAGAGCCCGGGGGAGGCCTTCCCCACCTTCACGCCCGCCGAGCACATCGCGGAGGCGATCGGGTTCCTTTGCTCAACCGCGGCCGGGAAGATGAACGGCCAGCGGCTCGCGCTTACGATGAAGGGATGAGCAAGAGTTCGGCTAAAGCCGTCAAGGACGAGATGACGATCCGCGAGCTGGCGGAGAGGACCGGTATGACCGTTCGCAACATCCGCGCCCACCAGACACGCGGGCTGCTGCCGCCGCCGGTTGTCCGCGGTCGGACCGGCTACTACAACGAGGAGCACGTGGCGCGGATCGCGCTGACGCGCGAGATGCAGGCCGACGGGCTCAACCTGGAGGCGATCCGGCGCGTGCTCGAGACCGGTGACGGCGCCGCCACCGAGATCTTCGACTTCACCCGGGCCCTGCGCGCGCCCTTCGAGGACGAGGCCCCCGAGATCGTCGAGGCCGGGGAGCTGGCGGAAGTTTGGGGAGCGGCCGGCGATCAGCCGGACCCTGACCTGATGCGGCGCGCGGAAAAGCTCGGCATCGTGCGCGCCCTGCCGGACGGGCGCATCGAGGTGATCAGCCCTCGCCTGCAGCGCGCTGCGGTGGCCCTGGCCGAGCTCGGCGTCGGGCCCGAGGGCGCGCTGGCCACGGCGGAGAAGCTGCGCCGCCACGCCGACGGCGTCGCGCGCACCTTCGTCGATCTCTTCGTCAAGGAGGTCTGGGAGCCGTTCGAGCGCGCCGGCCGGCCGGAGGGCGACTGGCCCAAGGTGCGCGAAGCTCTCGACCGCATGCGCCCGCTCGCCTCCGACGCCCTGCTCGCGGTCTTCCAGCTGGCGATGGGCGAGGCGGTCGAGAAAGCCAGCGAGCGCACCCTGCGCATGGCCGCGCGCAAGCGGCCCGCCCAGAAACGCAAGCGCTCCCGGCGCCCGTAAGCCCCCCGCAGGCTTGGCTTCGCGATCCGCGAGCCTGGCCGGTCACGTTGAAAACCTGAATGTATATAGTCCTGCCAACTTATATACGTTTGCGTTTATGAATTCCCCGGACGACTTTTCAGCTGAGTTCGCGGGGGCGGTCGGTCGCCTCCAGGTCGCCGTCCTCGAGGTCTGCCGCCCGCAGGACGAGTGGCCGGCCAAGGTCGCGAAGTCGATCGGCGCGGCAATCGACTTCGCGGTGTCGGAGCCCGAGGAGGTTCGCCTGCTGACGATCGAGGCGCTGATCCAGAGGCCGGACGGGGGCCGCCGCTACGTCCGCACCGTCGAGCACTTCGCGGAGCTGTTGCGAACCGCGACCCCAGAGGACCGCCGCCGCCCGGCGAGCACAGAGCTGGCCCTGATCGGGGGCCTCGCGACGACGATCGCCCATCACCTGCGCTCGGACACGCTGGTAGAGCTGCTCCAGAGCGTCCCCGAGTTGGTCGAGTTCACCCTCCTGCCCTACCTCGGGCACAAGGAGGCCAGGCGCTGGGCCGAGTGGACCGCGACCAGCCGCAGCTGAGCGCCCGTCTGCTTCCGCGTCGCCGCCTGGAGCGGCTCAGCCGACCGGGATGACCAGCTCTTCGGAGGCGACCTCAGGGCCTTCGAAGGGAAGGACCGCGAAGTACATCAGCGAGGGGAGCAGCTCGTCCAGGTCCACGACCTCTTCCCGGTTGAGCCTCGAGTAGAGCAGCGCCTCGATTCCGCCGACGACCCCGGCGGACGCGATCGCCGACGGGGGGGACCCCTTGGGAGGGTCGGCGCGTATCTCGTCGTCGAGGCACGAGGCGAAATGGTCGAGCAGCTCGTCGCGGCGCTGGAGGGCGGCCGGGCAGGCCGCGCGCGCCTCGACGACGAGCGTCGCGGCTGCATCCGGCTCGTCCTCGGCGAAACGCAGCAACTCCTCCAGGGCCGCCCGGAGGCGATTCCGCCAGCCGCCGGTGGCAGAGCCGGCTGCGGCGGTGATCCGGGTGCGCAACCGGGCGCCGGCCGCGTCGAAGGCGGTGAGGAAGCAGGCTTCCTTGTTCTCGAAGTGCTCGTAGAACGTCGGCCGCGAGACGCCGGCCCGGTCCAGCACGTCCTGAACGCTCATCTCCCGGTAGCCGAGCTCCGCCGTCGCCCGCAGCGCTGCCGCCAGGAGCCGCTCGCGCTGGATCGCGCTGACGAGGTCGGGCGGAAGCGAGCGGATGCCGGACGGGAACTGGCCGTCACTGCCGGCGAGCAGCTCCGCCGCGGCGCTCACCTCGCCCGGGCTCCAGCGGTCGCCGATCGCGGTGAGGAGCATCTCGTGGCTGAGCTGGACCCGGCTGGAAGGCATCGAGAAACCTGACCGTTTCTTTTAGGAACTCAAATGGCGGCCGCAAAGTACCACAGGAGTCGATGCCATGCAAGTCCGTTTGCCGCCCCGCGGGTATCCTTGGCCCCATGTCCCCGCTGGCCCGCGCCCAGTCCACCCGGCCCGAGATCTCGCGGGAGTTCATCGCCGCCCACAAGCGACGCCGGATCATGGATGCGATCGCCGAGCTGACTGCGGAAAAGGGCTACGACGCGACCAAGATAGGCGACATCGTGCGCAGCGCGGGTGTCGCCCGCAAAACGCTCTACGACAACTTCGAGGGCAAGGAGGAGGTCTTCCTCGCAGCCTTCGACGCCGCGGTCGAGGAGACCGTCCGCCGCATCGACGAGGCCTGCGCCGGGGTAGACGGCGGTTGGGACGAGCGCTTGGAGGCCGGTCTCGCAGCGTTCCTCGGCTACGTCGCCGAGCAGCCGGCGCTGGCCCGGATGTGCATGATCGAGGCGCTCTCCGCCACGCCTGCCGCGAGCCGGCGCTACGAGGACGCGGTCAAGCGCTTCGTCGAGATGACCGAACGGACCGTCCCCCGCGACGACCGCTTGCCCGAGACGATCGGCGAGACGCTGGTGGGAGGGGTCGCCTGGATCGTCTACCAGAAGATCCGCCGCAACGAGACCGAGCAGGCGCCGGACCTCCTGCCGGAGCTGACCGAGTTCATGGCCGCTCCCTACCTAAGGGCGACGGAAGCGGCGACGTAGCGGCCTGCACGCGGCCCCGCGCGCTGGCAGACTCCAGCGCGCAGTGAGAGTCGAACGACTTCCCCGCGGCCGGCACGGGCTCTCGCCCGAGTACGTGGCACAGAACCAGCGCGAACGACTGATCGGCGCGCTGGCCGAGTGCCTCTATGAGCGCGGCTTCGACGAGACGACGATCTCGATGGTGAGCAAGTGCGCCGGCGTCTCCAAGGGGGACTTCTACAAACAGTTCGAGAGCAAGGACGCGTGCTTCCTCGTCGCCTACGACGACGCCGTGCAGGCGATATACGCGCGGGTGACCGGTGCCTGCAGGGGAAGCGAGGACTGGGCCACGCGCGTGCTCGCGGGCCTCGCCGCGCTGCTCGGCCACTTGGCCCAGGAGCCCGCGCAGGCGCGGCTGGTGCTGGTCGAGGGGCTTCGCGTCGGCAAGGGGGTCTATGACCGCTACCAGGACGCGCTGCTCAGCTACGTCCCCCACCTTCGCGAGGGCGCGCCCGCCCCGCCCGGCGGCGCCGTCCCGCCCGAGGCGACGGAGGAGGCCGTCGTCGGCGGCATCGCCTCGCTGCTCTCGCGCCGCGTCCTCGCTGGCGATCCCGCACGACTTGGCGACTTCCTGCCGGAGATTGCGGAATTTGCCCTCACCCCCTACCTCGGGACGGCCGAGGCCCGCCGCATAATCTCCGAACGGTGAGCGATGCGGCTCCAGCGGCGATGGATGTGGTGAGCGGCGGAGTCGCGGGCACCGCGTCGGGCGTGTTCCCCTCGCAGGCCCTGAGTAGGGCGATCGAGGCCGACTGGGTCAGCTCCGGCGATTACCGGATCAGGCCGGAGGCGATCCAGCCGGCCAGCATCGACCTGCGCCTCGGAGACCACGCCTGGGCCCTGCGCTGCTCCTTCCTGCCCGACGTCGACTCGACCGTCGAGGAGAAGATCGATGGCCTCGCCTTCCAGAAGGTCGACCTGCGCGACGGCGCCGTGCTCGAGCGCGACCGCCCCTACCTCGTGCCCCTGATCGAGGAGCTGGCCCTGCCCGAGGACGTGCGGGCGAAGGCCAACCCGAAGAGCTCGACCGGGCGCCTCGACGTCTTCACCCGGGTGCTGACCGACCGCCACCATCGCTTCGACGAGATCCGGGCCGGCTACCGCGGCAAGCTCTACCTCGAGGTGGTCCCGCGTTCCTTCGCGATCCAGGTCAAGACCGGGCTCTCGCTCAACCAGCTGCGCCTGGCGCGCGGCGAGGTGCGGCTTGGCGACGAGGAGATCCGCGCCCTGCAGGAGGAGTTCCCCCTGCTCTACCTCGACTCGCACGCGCTGCGCGAGTCCGAGCTGGCGCTCGCCGACGGGCTCTTCCTCAGCGTCGACCTCTCCGGGCCGAGCGACAGGATCGTCGGCTACCGGGCGAAGAAGAACAGCCTGCCGATCGACCTCTCGCGGACCCGCGCCTACCGCTGGACCGACTTCTGGGACCCGGTCTTCCCCGAGGCGGGGAGCAAGATCGTGCTCGAGCCGGAGATCTTCTACCTGCTGCTCTCGGCCGAGGGAGTCTGCATCCCGCCGCAGATCGCCGCCGAGATGATGGCCTACGACCCGACCGCGGGCGAGCTGCGCACCCACTACGCGGGCTTCTTCGACCCGGGCTTCGGCTACGACCCGGCCGGTGACCGCCACGGCAGCCGCGCCGCGCTGGAGGTGCGCGCCCGCGACGTCTCCTTCATGGTCGAGCACCGCCAGCCGGTCTGCAAGCTAGCGCTGGAGCGGACCAGCGCCCCCGCCGAGCGGCTCTACGGCTCCGGCCTCGGCTCCAACTACCAGGGGCAGGTGACGATGCTGAGCAAGCATTTCGAGGAGCAGTCCGCTGGAGGAGCCGTGACGCCCTCCTCCGAAACGCCCGGCGGGAGCCGGGCTTGAGTGTTTCGGAGGAGGGCGTCACGGCTCCTCCGCACACCTGCATTTACTGAGAAGGAACGGCGCTTGAGTGTCTCGATAGAGGGCTCCCGCGCTCCCTCTCATTGAGCTTGGTGTCGAGTGGAGCATTGACCCCCCTATAGAGGGGTCAATACTCCACTCGACCAGATGGAGACGTCAGCGCGGTGCGGATCGAGGGTGAGCGCAGGAGGGTCGCGAAGGCGCGGGCGTAGGCGGCCTGGCCGCTGCGGCGTGGGTGGTAGCTGCCCTTGACCAGCCGCTCGTCGTCGAACGAGAGATGGATGCCGTAGAGCCACGGGTCCTCGCTGCAGAGCTCGTGGCCGGCGAATCGCTCGGTCACGTCGACATAGGAGACGTTTCCCTTCTGCCGGCGAGCGGCGCGGGACGCCTCGGCGATCCTGCGGTTTCCCCTGGTCACCAGCGAGTTCATCCACGCGGCCTCGGCGTCCGAGATGAAGAGCTTGCAGTCCGCATCCCCGGAGACGAAGAGGCGCGGGTAGCCGGCGACGAGGAGCTGACCGCCGGGGTCCATGCGGTTGCGGATACGGGCGTAGGCGCGGACCAGCTGGGCCTTGATCGCCTGCAGCCCGGCCTCGACCCTCTCGGCGATCCTCCATTTCGAGCAGTTCCCGGGCAGCAGGCACTTCTTGACGATCTCGTCGAAGCCGAGGTCGTTGCCGCCGATCGTCAGCGTCACCAGTCTGGTCGAGGCGTCCACGTACTCGAGCTGGATGCGCTGGTCGCCGCGCTTCGGCTGGGGCCGCGCCAGCACGTCGTCGACCGTCGCCCCGGTGCAGGCGCGGAAGGAGGGTTGGGCGAGGTAGTCGACCAAGTTTGGGAGCATCCGCGGGTAGGCGGAGTCGCTGCGCAGCGCGCGGTGGCACGGCCCGTCGAAGGGCCCGTTGCCCTCCCCGCTCGAGTAGGAGTCGCCGAGGGCGACGTAGGGGACGGGCACGGCGGCCGCCGCCGGCGAGGCCAGGGAGAGCAGCCCGCAAAGCACGGCGATTGCACAGGAAAGCCGGCGCAAGGTATGGCGATTTATCTCATACGATGCGGCGATGGGCGAGCGAACCTGGAGCGTCTACCTCTCCGGCGAGATCCACTCCGACTGGCGCGAGCGGATCGAGGCCGGGGTGCGAGAGGCAGGCCTGCCGATCGCGCTCTCGGCGCCGGTGACGGACCATGCCGCCTCCGACGACGCCGGCACGGGGACGCTGGGCGAGGAGCCCACGCCGTTCTGGCGCGACCACATGGGGGCCGGCGTCAACGCGATCCGCACCCAGACCCTGATCCGCGCCGCCGACGTGGTCGTCGTCCGCTTCGGCGACAAGTACCGCCAGTGGAACGCCGCCTTCGACGCCGGCTACGCCGCCGCCCTCGGCAAGCCGATCGTCACCCTGCACGACACGGACCTTGACCATGCCCTGAAGGAGGTCGACCGCGCCGCCCAGGCAACCGCTCGCACCTCAGAGCAGGTCGTCGACGCCCTCCGCTACGTGATCCAGGGCAAGCTCCCCGAGAGCTAGCGGCGGGCAGGAGGCTGGGAGGCCCCTCCCAAAACGCGCGGCTGGAGCCGCGCTGGAGTGTTTTGGGAAGGCCTCCCAGCCTCCGACTAAGCTGTATGCGAACATATGTTCGTATGCGGTGGGACGAGCAGCGAGTCGAGAATGACCTTCGGTTGCCGGGCATCGGTGACGGCACGGTGGTGCGGACGTTCGACGCGCCGGAGGCGATGGGGATCAACTTTCACGAGGTGCGGGCGCGGTCGGCGCTGAACCGGGTCCCGGGGGGGCGCTACGGGTTCGGCTGGACGATCAATCCCTATCGAGGATGCACCCATGCCTGTGTTTTCTGCTTCGCTCGCCGCACTCACAAATACCTCGACCTGAACGCCGGTCGCGACTTCGAGCGGGAGATCGTGGTCAAGGTCAACGTCCCCGAGCTGTTGCAGGCGGAGCTGGCGCGGCCGAGCTGGAAGCGGGAGCTGGTCGCGCTGGGGACGAACACCGACCCCTACCAGTGGGTCGAGAGCCGCTACCGGATGATGCCGGCGATCCTCGCGGCGCTGGAGGAGGCCGACACCCCCGTCTCGGTCCTGACCAAGTCGCCGCTGGCGATGCGCGACGTCGAGATCTTCGAGCGGATGGCGGAGCGGCTGCCGGTCTCGGTCAACCTCTCGGTCCCCACTCTCGACGAGGAGGCCTGGCGCGCGACCGAGCCGCACACCCCCAGCCCCTCGGCCCGTCTCGACGCGGTCGCCGAGCTGCGCCGCCGCGGCATCGACTCCGGCGTCCTGATCGCCCCCCTGATGCCCGGCATCAACGACTCTCCCGACCAGGTCCAGCCGATCGTCGACAGGGCCAGGGAAGCAAACGCAAGCTTCCTCGGCGGCGTCGCCCTCCACCTGAGGGACGAGGTCAAGGACGTCTTCTTCGCCTGGCTGAAGGCCAAACGCCCCGATCTCCTCAGCCGCTACCACAAGCTCTACGCAGGAGGCCGCGCCTACATGCGCCCCGAGCAGCGCAAGCAAGCCACCCGGGCAGTCCCCGGCTGGGGTAGAGAGAGGTCTCCTCGGCTGGTGGATGCTCAAAGTCGCGGCCCCTCCGACCGCGACTTGTCAGCCGAGGAGACGTCTCCCTACCCCACTCAGGACGCTCTCTTCTGAGCTCCCTACCCCTGATCGAGCAGGTCGAAGGTGCACTCCCGCGGGTCCTTGTCGTCGCGGAACCTGCGGAACCTGGCGCCGTGGCGGATGCGTCCCGCGGCGGCGTGGTCGTAGCCGACTTCGATCACCAGCTCGGGCCGCAGCGCCACCCACTCGAGGTCCCGGCCGCCGGTCCAGCGGCTCGGCTCGGCGGTGCCGCTCTCACCCGTCTCCAGCGGCTCCAGCAGGGTGCGCAGGCTCCGTTTCGTCTCGTGGCTGAAGCCGGAGATGTGCCCGACCGAGCGTAGGTCGTCGCCGTCGTAGAGGCCGAGGATCAGGGACCCGACCGTTCCCTCCTCCTTGCCCGGGCGCCAGCCCATGACGACGCAGTCGATCTCGCGCTCGCGCTTGACCTTCACCATCCCCTTGCGCTTGCCGGGGACGTACGGAGCATCGAGCTGCTTGGCCATCGTGCCCTCTGTGTGGCGCAGCCACTCCTCGGCCTGCTCGGCGTCGGCGCTGAGGAGGCTCAGCTCGACCGAGGTGCCGGCGAGCAGCTGCTCCAGCCGCGCCCGTCGCTCGCCGAAGGCAACCTCGAGCAGCGAGTCCTCCCCCTCGGCGAGCAGGTCGAAGGCGACGAAGCAGGCGGGGATCTCCTTCGCCAGCAGGTTGATCCGCGACTCGGCTGGGTGGATGCGGCTCTGCATCGCGTCGAACTCGACATTGCCGTCGGCGTCGCGGATGACGAGCTCACCGTCGAGGACGTACTGGCCCAGCGGGAAGCTCAGCTCCGGGAAGTAGCGCGAGAGGCTTTTGCCCCCGCGCGACTGGATGTAGGCCGCCTCGCCGTCGACGAAGACGATCGCCCGGAAGCCGTCGAGCTTCTGCTCGTAGGCCCACTCCTCGCCCAGGGGGAGCTCTTTGCGGGTCAGCGCGAGCTGCGGCTTGATCGGTGGCGCGAGCGGAAGGGTCAACCTGACCCGACAGTTTGCCGACGTTCCCGCGCCTCGCGTGGGTCGGGGACCGGCACCGCGGCAAGCAGCCTGCGGGTGAAGGGGTCCTGGGGGTGCTCGCAGACCCGGTCGGCCGGGCCCTCCTCGACGATCCGCCCCTCGTTCATCACCGCGATCCGGTCGGAGACGTGGCGGACGACGCCGATGTCGTGGGCGACGAAGAGGTAGGTGAGGCCGAAGTCCTCCTGCAGCTCGGCGAGCAGGTCGAGGATCTGCGCCCTGATCGAGACGTCGAGGGCGGACACCGGCTCGTCGGCGACGATCAGCTTCGGCCTCAGCGCCAGCGCCCGCGCGATCCCGATCCGCTGCCGCTGGCCGCCGGAGAACTCGTGCGGGTAGCGGTCGTAGTGCTCGGGCGAGAGGCCGACCCGCTCCAGCAGCTCGAGCACCCGCCGCCGCAGCCCCTCGCCCCTCGCCACCCCCTGCAGCTTCAGCGGGTCGCCGACGATCTGGCCGATCCGCTTGCGCGGGTTGAGCGAGGCGTAGGGGTCCTGGAAGACGATCTGCATCTCGCGTCGCAGCGGCCGCATCTGCCGCCGCGAGAGGCCGGCGATCTCGCGCCCCTCGAAGCGGACCGAGCCCGAGCTCGGCCGGATCAGCTGCAGGGCGGCACGGCAGAGCGTCGACTTGCCGCATCCCGACTCTCCCACCAGGCCCAGCGTCTCGCCCTGGCGCAGGCTGAAGCTGACGCCGTCGACGGCCCGCATGCGGTCGACCTCGCGCCGCCGCAGGCCGCGCCTGACCGGGTAGTGCTTGACCAGGTCGGTGACCTCGAGCAGGGGGGCGCTCGTGCGCGCCGGCCGCAGCGGAGCGGCGCTGTCGACTCGCACCACGGCGCCGAGCAGGCTGCGCGTGTAGGGGTCCTTGGGCGAGTAGAAGACCTCGTCGAGCGATCCGCGCTCGACGATCCGCCCCTCGTGCATCACCAGCACCCGGTCGGCGACCTCGGCGACGACCCCGAGGTCATGGGTGATCAGGATCGTCGCCAGCCCCCGTTCGCGGTTGATCTGCTGGAGGAGGGCAAGGATCTGCGCCTGCACGGTGACGTCGAGCGCCGTCGTCGGCTCGTCGGCGATCAGCACCTCTGGCTCCAGGGCGAGCGCCATCGCGATCATCGCCCGCTGGCGCATGCCACCCGAGAACTGGTGCGGGTAGTCGTCGACGCGGCGCTCGGCATCGGGGATGCCGACCGAGTCGAGCAGCCGGGCCGCCCGCTCGTGTGCCTCCTCCTTACCGACCCCGGGGCGGTGGGCCCGGATCGCCTCGGCGATCTGCGCGCCGATCCGGTAGACCGGGTTGAAGGAGGTCATCGGGTCCTGGAAGACCATGCCGATGCGCTCGCCGCGTACCCGCTGCAGCTCGCCTTCGCCGGCCGCGAGGAGGTCCTCGTCGCCGAGCCGCACCGAGCCCTCGATCCGGGCGTTGTGCGAGCGGGTTAGGCCGACGATCGTCTGCGCGGTGACGCTCTTGCCCGAGCCCGACTCGCCGACGATCGCCAGCACCTCGCCGGGGGCGAGGTCGAAGGAGACGCCGTCGACGGCCTGCACCAGCCCGCCCTCGGTGGCGAAGCCGACCCGCAGGTCCCGCACCGAGATCAGCGCCCCGCCGCTCATCGTGCCCCGCTCCCCAGCTTGACCCGAGGGTCGAGGTAGGCGTAGGCGATGTCGACCAGGGCGTTGAAGAGGACGACGAAGAAGGCGCCGAAGAGGACGATCGACATGATCGGCGGCAGGTCGAGGTTTTCGATCGATTCGAAGGCGTAGAGACCGACGCCGTTGAGGCCGAAGATCGCTTCGGTGAGGATCGCGCTGCCCCCGATCATCGCGCCGAAGTCGAGGCCGAAGAGGGTGACGATCGGGATCAGCGAGTTGCGCAGCACGTGGCGGGTCATCACCTGCCGCTCGCCCAGGCCCTTGGCCCGCGCCGTGCGCACGTGGTCCTCGCTCATCGCGTCGAGCATGTTGGAGCGCAGGACCCGGCTGTAGAGCCCGATCAAGGTCACCGCGACCGTGAACCAGGGCAGGATCAGGTGGTAGGCCCAGTCGACCGGGTCTTCGGTCAGGCCGACGTACCCCTGGGCCGGGAAGAGCCCGGTCTTGTAGGCGAGGTAGTTGAGCAGCACGGTGGCGAGCCAGATGACCGGGATCGAGATGCCGGCGATGGAGAGGATCGTCAGGACCTTGTCGAGCCGGCCGCCGGCGCGGACCGCGGAGAGGTAGCCGAACAGGATCCCGAAGAACATCCAGATCGCGGCGGCGCCGATGCAGAGCGAGAAGGTGGCGGGGATGCCTTCGACGATGCGCTCGTCGACGTCTTCCTGGCCCTGGTAGGAGATCACGTCGCCGCTGAAGATCTTCCCCATCATCGTCAGGTACTGCTGGGGCAGGGGGTCTTCGAATCCCCATTCCTCGTTGATGCTCGCGACCAGCTGCGGGGTCGCCCCCCTGCCCGCCATGCTCCGTGCCGGGTCGGCGGCGGGGATCACGTTGAAGACGAGGAAGGTCAGCACCGAGACCGCGAACAGCACCGCCACCATTTCGCCCAGGCGCCTGACCGCGAAGGCGGCCATCAGATCGCGGTCCCCTCGGGCTCCGGCACGCCCGCATGGGCCTCCAGCAGCACCTTGGAGTGGGGGTCGAGCGCGTCACGCAGGCCGTCGCCGAAGACGTTGACCGCGAGCACGGTGAGGAAGATCAGCGTTCCCGGCAGGATCGTCAGCAGCGGCGTGCTGGTGATCAGGTCGAAGCCGTCGCCGACCATCGAGCCCCAGGAGGTGTCGGGCGGTTGCACGCCGACGCCGAGGAAGGAGAGGGCGGCCTCGAACAGCATCGCGTTCGCGATGCCGAGGGTGAAGAAGACGATGATCGTCGAGGAGAGGTTGGGGAGGAGCTCGCCGAACATGACCCGCACCGGGCCCGCTCCCTGGGAGATCGAGGCCTCGACGAACTCCTTCTCCCGCAGCGAGAGGACTTCTCCCCGCAGCGGGCGTGCCATGTAGGGGACGAGGACGCCGCCGATGATCAGGACCGTGAGCCAGATCGAGCCGCTGGGGATCTCGACCGGCCCGATCGCGAGGCCGCCGAGGGCCAGGGCGATGCCGAGCCCGATACCGAGCAGGAGCACCGGGAAGGCCCAGATCACGTCCAGCGTTCGCGAGATGACCGTGTCGACCCAGCCGCGGTAGTAGCCGGCGAGCAGGGCGAGGGTCGTCGCCAGCAGGGTCGTCAGCAGCGCCGCGGCGAAGCCGATGAAGAGCGAGGCGCGCCCGCCGTACATGAGGCGGACCATCTCGTCGCGGCCGAGTCGGCCGTCGGCGCCGAGGAAGAACTTGCCGTCGGCGCCGAGCCAGACCGGGCCGATCGGCTTGCCTTCGACGTTGACGACTTCGCGCCGCTCGCCGTCGACCTCGATCTTTTCCAGGGTGTGGGTCTGGGTCGGCCCGGTGCCGGCGACGTGGTCCGCCCACAGCGGCGCGGCCAGCACGAAGAGGACGATGAGGACGAAGAGCCCGCCGAAGGCGAGCGCCACCCGGTTGCGGCGCAGCCGCCTGAGGGCAAGGCCCCACGGGCTGCTGCCCGTGGGGCCGGCCTCGGCGTGGGGCTCGGAAGCCACCCTTCCAGTCTGAAGCAGCGCCTGGCGGCTACTTGGGCTCGAAGCTGGCCAGGTCGTGCCCGAAGGTCGGGTTGAAGACCACCTCGTCGAGGTTGATCGAGCTGTCGACGAAGGTGGAGACGGTGTTGGTGCCGTACGGGACCCAGGGCGCCAGTTCCATGTATTCCCGGTCGAGCTCGGCGTATTCGGCTTCCTGGTCGGGCCCGAGCGGTTCTTCGCCGAGCTTGGCGATCTTCGCGTTCAGCTTCGGATCGTCGATCTGGGCCAGGTTCGTGTTGAAGACCGGCGCGATGCTTTCCCCCGACAACGGCAGCTGGAAGAAGCTGTTCGGGTTGGGGTAGTCCGGGTACCAGTTGATCCAGCCCGTGTCGAGGTCGGGCGTCGAGGTGTTGCCGACCAGCGAGATGTAGACCTCGGCGTTGATCGTCTTCAGCTTCGCGTCGAAGCCGAGTTCCTCGAGCACCCCCTGGTAGTAGGCACCCGCTTCGTCGTTGGGGCTTTCATTGAGGGTCCAGACGGTGATCTCCCGGTCGGAGGGGTCGGCCTGCGCCAGCAGCTCCTTTGCCTTGGCCATGTCGTGCGGGTAGAGGTCGAGCTCCTCGTGCCCGGGCATGCCTTCGGGCAGGATCTGGTGCGTGGCGGTCAGCGAGCCGGCGTAGACCCGTTCCAGGGCCGCGGTGTTGACGGCGTAGTTGACCGCCTGGCGCACCTTCACGTCGTCGAAGGGCGGCTGCGTCGTGTTCATCCAGAAGTAGTAGAGGTTCGTCAGGCGCTCGACGCGGAACTGGGTGCCCTCGTACTCGTCCTTCACTTTCGCGTAGAGGTCGGCCGGGGGCGGAGGCTGCATCCAGTCGGTCTTGCCCCGTTCGATTTCGTTGACCTGGGTCGAGTCGTTGCTGACGACCTTGATCTCGATCTTGTCGAAGTTGCCGTCCGCCAGGTCGGGGATGAGGTCGCCGTTCGTCTTCGTCCAGGCGGGGTTGCGCGTGTAGGACCAGCCGCGACCCGGTTGCGATTTGACGATCATGTAGGGCCCGGTCGCCGGCGGGGGGTCGGCCGACAGGTTCTTCGCCGGGGTGTCGGCGGGAAGCAGGGCGGCGAAGAGCATGCCCAGCTCGTTGGAGAAGGTGCCTCGCGGGCTGACCAGGTCGATGACGATCTCGCCCGTCCTGTCGTTGGTCTTGATCCCGGTTATGCCGCCGGTCTTGGTCTTGGCGAACTTTTCCGCGCCGACGATGCCTTCGAAGAACTGGATGCCGGGGGAGTTGAGCTTGAAGAGGCGCTCGATCGAGCTGGCGAAGTCCGAGGCCCGGACGGGCGTGCCGTCGGAGTATTCGAGCCCCTTGCGCAGGTTCAGGGTGTAGGTCTTGCCGCCGTTCGTGATCTCGGGCAGGCTCTCGGCCAGGGCCGGCACCACCTCGCTGCCCTCGGTGCCGTTCGCGTGGGCGTAGGTGAGCAGCGGCAGGTACGTGTTGTACATCGCCGTCCAGCCTTCCTGGGTGTAGGAGAGGCCCGGGTCGAGGAAGTCGGGGAAGGACGCGTAGCTGCCGGTCAGCGTGCCGCCTTCCTCGCTGCTCGAGTCGCCGCAGGCGGCGAGGCCCAGAGCCGAGACCCCGATGAGGACAAGCACCAGCAGAAGCAGAACGGGCTTTCTCAAGACACGACCTCCGAGTTGGACCGGGTGGGCAGGCGGCCTCCCACTGGAATTAGCTCCACCATAATCTCCGCCCCGGCGGGTTCTTCGAGCGAGTCGGCGCTTTTCCTACCCGTGGGCCACTTTGCGCCGATCAAGAGTGCCGCGACGACGGCTATGGCGAGCACCCCGAGCCCGGCCAGGAAGAAGGTGGCGCGGGGGTCGAGGACGGTCGCGGTGAGGCCGCCGAGCAGGAATCCGATGCCCGGCATCGTGGTCCCGACCGATTCGAGCACGCTCATCACGCGCGCTTGCATGTTTTGCGCGGTCATCTCCTGCACTGCGCTGACCAGGGCCACCCACTGCACGCCGTTGCCGGCGCCGCCGAGCGCCGAGGCCGCACAGGCGACCGCCAGCGTCGGGGCGGCTGCCATGCCCAGGTAGCCGCCGCCGATGGCAAGGGTGCTGAAGAAGAGCAGGTGGGAGAGCCGAGCCCGCCGCAGCGCCGCGAAGGCGATGCCGCCGAGGACCATTCCCACGCCCCAGCTCGCCAGCAGCACCCCGTAGCCGGCGTCGCCGGCGTCGAGGGTCTCCTTCACGTAGACCACCTCGACCGGCAGCACGGCGGAGAAGAAGACGATGGCCGTCCCCTGGGCGGCGAGCAGCCGCCGCAGCGTCGCCTTCTCGCGAATGTAGGTGAGGCCGGCCCGCACGCGCTCGCGCAGGTGGCCGGGTTCGGGCTCGGCCTGCGGCAGCGGCCCGGCGGTGAAGAGGATCCAGGCGCTCGCGTAGAAGGAGACGGCGTCGAGCAGGAGCGCGCTCTGGACGCCGAACGCGGCGACCGAGAGCCCCGCGATCCCGGGGCCGACGGCGGCGCCGGCGGTGAAGGCGACGTTGAGGATCGCGTTGCCCGCGCGCAGCTCGCCGACCGGCTCCAGCAGCTCGGCGACGACGGCGCGGGTCAGCACCCGCCCGCTCAGGGCCAGGACGCCGTCGACGGCCGCGAGGATGACGATCGCCGTCAGCGAGAAGTTGTCCACGAGCAGGGCGAGGGCGGCGAAGGTCGCGGCCTCGGCGCAGTAGATGGTCGGCAGCGCGAAGCGCGGAGGCGGCTGCTCGACGCGGGCGACGAACAGCGGCGCCAGCAGGCCGGGCAGGAAGCCGGTGCCGAGGAAGAGCGCGGTCGTTGCGAGGGCGCTCCCGGTCTGGTCGAAGACCAGCACTGCGAGGGCCACGTCCCCCATCCAGTCGCCCATCTGGTTGACCGCGAACGTCGCCGTCAGGCGGCGGAAGACGGGCCTCTTCAAGGGGTCTCTCAGGCGTGAATTACGCATTGCTCGACCCCCTCGCTACCCAATTCATGCACAAGTTTCCTTGCAAATGCACAAGTTCTGGAGAGGTTGTGCTACAAAATGACCCAAGAGAAAGAGCTTTTCGACAGCAGCACATTTGTCACCAGCGGGCTTCAACGAAAGGGGAAGTTTTCATGGGCTACAAGTTCCACTAAGTCTTCAGGGGTGAAGCAAGGCTTCGCCCAAGGATTCACGAGAAGGGGCGCTCTATGGGCGCCCCTTCTCTTTTTGCGTGGCTCCGACGTCTCCTCGTTGCCTGAGGCAGGCCGATCTTGTGCGGGATGTCTTGTGCGGAATGGCATCTTGCAATGCGTCCCCCGGTCTTGTCAGCTCTGGAGCTTCTCAGTACTTTGACTGCGCGTAGATCGCTTTCCCGGGCGTCGCTTCCTGCGGATATTGCAGGGTAAAGGGGCGGCTCTCGGGTCCGGCGTCGCAACCTTCGCGATCTGGCGCAGCGGCCGAATGGCAGACCGACAACGCCTAAACAGCCCCGTGATCGTCGCTCTCTGCGTTGCCCTGGCGGTGGCCGGCTGGCGTGCGCCCGAGGGCAACTGGGACCTGGTCCTGCTCGGGGTCCTGATGGCCTTCTCGATCTTCAGCGACCTCACCGCGGTCCGGGTCGAATCCGCCCTGGACATCTCCGGCAGCTTCCTGGCGCTCGTCGTCGCGATGGTCTTTCTCGGCGGGACGCCGGCGGCGCTGATCGGCGTCGTGACGATCCTCGTCGGCTGGCTGCGGTGGCGCACCGAGTGGCAGCGCCTGCTCGACAACGTGCTCGTCTACACGGTCTTCCCGCTGGCCGGCGGGATCGCGTTCCACCACATGATCGAGGTGACCGGGCAGACCACCTCCGAACCGTCCTTCTACCTCAGCGTCTTCGGGCTCTTCGTCTTCGCCCTGGCGATCAACTTCTCGATGGTCGCCGGCTACGCCTGCTACCTGGAACGCAGCTCCTTCCTGCACAAGGTCCGCACGGCCCTGTTCCCGCTGCTGCCATCCGAGCTCATGGCCGCCCTGATGGCGGTCGGGGTCAGCTATCTCTACGTCCAGGTGGGCATCGCCGGCGTCGCCCTGTTCGGCATCGTCCTCGTCACCTTCCAGTACCTGCTCGGCGCCCTGCTCGTCTCCCAGCAACGGGCCGAGGAGCTGGAGCGGCGCAGCAAGCAGCTCGCCAGCTTCCAGGTCGGGATGTTGAGCGCGATGCTGCGCACGCTGGACCTGCGGGACCAGATGACGGCACGGCACTCGGCTGCGGTGGCTCGCTACTCGCGGGCGATCGCCCAGCGGGCCGGCTTCTCCCGCCAGGAGGAGGAGCTCGTCCACATCGCCGCGCTGCTGCACGACATCGGCAAGTTCATCCTCCCCGACCGCATCCTCAAGGCGAACGTGCCGCTCACCGACGAGGACTGGATGCTGATCCGCCGCCATCCCCAGCAGGGCGCCCGGGTGGTCTCCTCGCTCGACGGCTACGGGCCGGTCGCCGACATCATCCTCGCCCACCACGAGCGGATCGACGGCAAGGGCTACCCGCGCGGCCTGGCCGGCGACGACATTCCCGAACTGGCCCGGATCATCTCGGTCGCCGACACCTACGACGTGATGACGGCGCGCGACTCCTACCGGACGCCGATGTCGAGCCATGACGCGATCCTGGAGCTGCGCAGGGTTGCCGGCAAACAGCTCGACGCCCGCTTCGTCGAGATCTTCGTCGAGCTGCTCGAGGGCAAGGACGTTTCCTTCCAGCATGGCGAGGCGGCCGACTTCGAGAAGGAGCTGGCCCTGGAAGCGCGGATCGCGGAGACCGCCAGCCCGATCGGCAACGACACCCGCTTCCAAGTCCCGGTCGGCTAGCCCGTCGAGAGCGATACGGTTCGCGCGATGCGCGCCGTCACGTTCCAGGCTCCCGGGGAGGTCCGGGTCGATGAGAAGCCCGCTCCGGAGCTGGGCGCTGCCGACGACGCCCTGGTGCGGGTCGAGGCGAGCGGGATCTGCGGCTCCGACCTCCACATCTTCCACGGCCAGGTCCCGGTCGAGCCGGGGTTCACGATCGGGCACGAGTTCGTCGGCACGGTGCTCGCCGCCGGCCCCGACGTCGAGCGCGTCGCCGTCGGCGACCGTGTGCTCGGCTGCTTTCACACCGCCTGCGCGACCTGCGCCACCTGCTTGCGCGGCGACTACCACCGCTGCGAGCGCGGCCGGATCTTCGGCCACGGCGCCAACCTCGGCGACCTCCAGGGCGCCCAGGCCGACCAGCTCCTCGTCCCGCGCGCCAACGTGACCTTGCGGCGGGTGCCGGAGGGGATGAGCGACGACGTCGCCCTCTTCGCCGGCGACGTGATGGGGACCGGCTACCACGCCGTCGCCCACGCCGGCATGCGCTCGGGCGACACGGTCGCGGTGCTGGGGCTGGGGCCGGTCGGGCTCTGCGCCGTGCAGGCGGCGCTCGCGGGCGGAGCCACCGCGGTCTTCGCGATCGACTCGGTGCAGCAGCGGCTGGCGATGGCGGCGGACTTCGGCGCGACGCCGGTCCACCTGACCGAGGAAGAGCCCAAGCGAGTCGTGAAGGCGGCGACCGGGAAGCGCGGCGTGGACGTGGTCGTCGACGCGGTCGGGGCCGCGGCGCCGCTGGCGATGGCGGTCAGCCTCGCCCGCGACGCCGGCACCGTCTCGGGGATCGGCGCCTACGCCGGCAAGGGCGAGGTCCCGCTCGGGCTCGCCTGGCTCAAGGGCCTCACCCTGCGCCTCGGCCTGGCCAACGTAATCGCCCACGTCGACCGCGTGCTGGCCCTGATCGAGGCGGGCAAGCTCGACCCCTCACCCCTCGTCACCCACCACATGAAGCTGGACCAAGCGCCCGAGGCCTACGCGCTCTACGACCAGCGCGAGGCGCTGAAGATCGTCCTCACCCCCTAAAAACCCATCCGCTGACTTCGTCTTTATGGGGGCTATTGCACCGATAAAGACGAAGTCACGCCTCAGCGGCCGTAGAGGTCGTCCTTGGCCGCCAGCAGTTCCGTGTCGGCCGCGGCGTGGAGGGCGGCGGGGTCCTCCAGGCCCTCGGCGAGCCCGAAGGAGGCGCCGATCTCGCCGCCGGCGACCTCGATCTCGCCGATCGAGCGGCAGAGGCGCGTGGCGGCCAGGGCGCCGTCCTCGCGGGGGGTCTTCGGCATCAGGATCGCGAACTCGTCGCCGCCGATGCGGAAGCCGTCGTCGGTCACCCGGGACTCGTCGATCAGCGCGGCGACGCGGCGCAGGACCTCGTCGCCCGCCGGGTGCCCGAGCGTGTCGTTGACCGTCTTGAAGCCGTCGAGGTCGAGCAGGCAGAGCGTCAGCGGCCAGCCGAAACGGGTGGCCCGGGCGACCTCGACGGAGAGGCGTTCCTCATAGGCGCGACGGTTGAGCAAGCCGGTGAGCGCGTCGTGCCGCCCGCCGTGCACCTCGGCTGCGAAGAGGCTCGCGTGCGACATGTGGGCGGCGATCAGCCCGCTGAGCAGCTCGAGCGTCTCGACGTCGCCCTCGTCGAAGTTGCCGGGCGCGGGGGAGTAGACCTTGAGCACGCCGACCGTCTCCTCCCGGTGGACGAGCGGCACGCAGAGCATCGAGCGGGCATCGAGACCGGAGAGGTCTGAGCCTCTCTTCAGCCGCATACCGAGAAACGGCGTCGCTTCCCCGGTGACGACCCGACAAACCATCTCGTCGCCGTCGGCGAGCTCGATCACCCCGGCGTTCGCATTGGTCAGCTCCTGTCCGCGCGAGGCGATCAGGCGCATCGCCGCGTCGAGGTCGAGGTCGCTCGCCGCGATCTCGGTCTGGGTCTGGATGATCGCCCGCAGGCGCTCGCTGCTCGGCTCGGCCATCGTGCGGCCTGTATCGGCCGCGGCCGGCCCGGGCTTAGCCCTGGCCGGCCAGGCTCACCCCCTTCCGGTGCGCCTTTTCCCCTCTATAGGGGGGAAAGGCGCACCGGAAGGGGGTGACGGTTGCGGCGGAAGGTCTCCTCGACCCATTGGAAGCCGCGCCGCTCCTTCAGCGGCGCGCGGAAGCGCTCGAGGCCCTCGGGTGGAGATTCGTCGGTGGGCAGCGGGCCCTCTTCGGGGAGGACCAGGGGATAGAAGAGCGCCGCCGCCGTGAGGTCGGCGACGGTGAAGGACTCGCCGACGAGGAACTCGCCGTCGCCCAGCTCGGCCTCGAGCCGGTCGAGCGCGGCGACGATCTTCTCGCGGGCGAGGGCCGCCGCCTCCTCGTCGCGAGCGCCGAAGCGCAGGCCGGTGAAGGCGCGGGCGTAGGCGGTTGAGGTGACGGCGCTACGGCCCAGCGGGCCGGGGACGGTGCGCTTGACGATGGCTTCGAAGCGCTCGCGGTCGTTGCCCAGCTCGTGGAAGGCCAGTAGACGGATGTGGGGACCGAGCTCCTCGTCGAAGAAGTCCTCCAGGTCGAGCGCCCGGCGGCGTTCCTCGGGGTCGGCCGGGTAGAGGGGCGGCTCGGGGAAGCGCTCCTCGAGCGCGGCGATGATCTCCGTGGAGTCGACGATCGCCTCCCCGTCGAGCTGCAGGACCGGGAAGGTGAAGTTGCCCGGGTCGCGCGTCAGCCAGGCCGCGGCGACCATGTGGGCGCCGGGGACGATCGCGGCGCGGCGGCGGTGCGGGATCCGCTTGCGGTCGAGCGCCCAGCGCACCTTCTCGCTGTAGTGCGAGACGGGAAGGTGCCAGAGGATCGGTTTGGAATCGCTCATTGCGTCCTCGGAGCCGCCGTGGCAGCATAGCTCCAGATGGCGCTTCTGGACGACGCGGAGATCGAGGCGAGACTGGCGGAGCTGCCCGGCTGGGAGCGCAGCGGCGAGGCGATCGCCAAGACCTTCGGCTGCGGCGACTTCGTCGGCTCGGTGCGCTTCGTCGAGAGCCTGGTCGAGCCGGCCGAGGGGATGAACCACCATCCCGACCTGGAGATCTCCTGGGACGAGGTGACCGTGACGATCTCCACCCACTCCGAGGGCGGCCTCACCGCGGCCGACTTCGAGCTGGCCGGGAAGGTCGACGCACTATCGCCGACGAGCTGAGAATCGACGCGCGGCTCTCGATCCCCCTGGCCGAGATCGAGCTGCGGGCGAGCCGCTCCTCGGGGCCGGGTGGGCAGCACGCGAACGTGACCGCCTCGCGGGTGGAAGCGGTGTTCGACGTCGAGGCCTCGCGGGCCCTGGACGAGCGCCAGAAGGACCGTTTGGTCGGGCGGGCGGGGCCCGTCCTCACGGCCGTCTCCCAGGACGCGCGCGGCCAGGCTCGCAACCGCGAGCTGGCGCTGCGGCGCCTGGCGGAGAAGATCGCCGCCGGCCTGGCGCAGCCGCGCAGCCGCCGCCCGACCAGGCCTACCCGCGCCTCGCGCGAGCGCCGCCTGGAAGAGAAGCGCCGGGCGGGGGAACGCAAGCGGGGCCGGCGGCGGCCGGCGGGGGACCACTGATGGCGAAGCGCAGGAAGCGGCCGCCGCGGCAGAAGGCCCCGACCGTCGAGTACGCCGACGCCGAGGGCAACGTCCTCACCCTGCGCGAAACGCTCAGCCGGGGCACGATCGCCAAGCTCGAAGACGGGCCGGCGACCGCGGCGACGACGCAGGACGACGCCTGGCGCCGGCGCTCGGAGCTGCTCTTCGAGCGCCTCGCCGTCAGCTGGGAGATCGCCGGGCTGCCGCTGGAGGACCAGAAGCTTCTGCTCGGCCGCTATCGCATGGCCGACCCCGCCACCCAGCAATGGGTCCGCGAGACGATCGACGCGCACCTGCGCCGCTATATCCCGGAGCTGTCGGGGTAGGCTGAAAGGCGATGACTCACGCAGACGATCAGATGCAGCGCGAGCCCGATCTCGCTCAAGCGCTTGGAATCTTTGACGGGCTGTATGGGCCGGACTACCTTGATCTGCTCCGTTCCGAAGAGCGCGTTGAGGAGGCGTACTCAACACGGACGTAGTCATTGCCGCCCTCGAGGCGGGAGGCACCACGTGCCGAGTCGCTGGTTCGGCCCGCTGAAGACTTGGCAACTCTTCGCGCGGCCGTGGACGCGATTGCCTCGCTGGGAATACGGGTCGTTGTCCTCGAAGCGACGACTGCCAGAAACGCTGCCCGGCTACGAGGCCTGGGGATCAGTCTCGCCGACGGGTTTGCCCTCGCCACCGCTGCTGCGACCAGCTTGCATAGCTATATCCCGGAGCTCTCCGGGTAGTCGGAACAGACCAGACGAAGGGAGCAGGCATGTTCGCGAACACGAAGGCAACGAGCGGCTTCGCCGTCGACGACGTCGGGGCGGCGAAGCGGTTCTACGGTGAGACGCTGGGACTGGGGACGACCGACCTCAGCGAGGAGTTCGGCCTGATCTCGATCCAGCTGGCCGGCGGCCGCGACGTGCTCGCCTACCGCAAAGACGACTTCGCCCCCGCCACCTACACGATCCTCAACTTCGAAGTCGACGACGTCGACGCGGCCGTCGACGAGCTCGCGGCCAAGGGCGTGACGTTCGAGCGCTACGACGGCTTCGAACAGGACGAGAAGGGAATCGCCCGCGGCCCCGGCCCCCAGGTCGCTTGGTTCAAGGACCCGGCCGGCAACATCCTCTCGGTCCTGCAGCAGCCGAGCTGACGCGCGCTATCCTTCCTCGTAATAGGGCAGCGGAGGAAGGTTTTGGGGTCAGGTGGGAAAGAACTGGCCGTCGCTGGACCCGGTTGAAGACGAGTTGGTTCGTGAGGTGATGCGCGTTCACGAGGAGGCCTACGGGCGTCCCGCCACGAACCTCCAAGTCGGGATCGAGGAGACATTCGTCGCAGTGGTGATGGACGTGACGCTGACCCCTGCCGAAGAAGAGATGGTGCAGGGCGGCCATCGCTCCGCCGTCCGCAAGACCCGCGAAGAATTCTCCCACGCGATCCGGCCCGTCTACGAGGCCCTGGTCGAACGCGCCACCGGCCGCCGCGTCGAAGCCTTCATCAGCCGCGTGGCGCTCGAGCCCGAGCGCCCCTGGGGGACCGAGGTCTTTCTCCTCGCTCCCCCGGCGGACTCCTCTCAGGCCGAGATGCTCTTCGCCGAATGACCCCGTGCTGAGCATATAAATCAGCTCATAGCTGCTATATAAATTCTGAGGTTATTGCTATAGTGACGACATGGATCGAGCTATCGCCATGCACCGAACGACGATCGAGATCGAGGTGCCCGCCTTCGAGAGCGCTCGCAAGGTTTTGGGGACGGCGGGATACAAGGAGACGGTGAACCAAGCGTTGAAGGTCGTGAGCCGGGGCGAGCAGCTGCATCGCGGCGCGTCGCTTATTCGTGCCGGCGAGCTCGGCTTGATCACCCCGTCCGAGCTCGACGAGCAGCGCCGGCCTCGGGTCTAGTGCCCCTCTACCTCGCCGACACCTCGATCTGGGCTTGGGCGCAGAAGGCTGAGCGTCCCGACATACGAGAGAGGCTCGCCGATCGTTACGAGGCGGGCGAGATAGTCACCTGCGTCCCGGTCATCCTCGAGGCGATGCACCGGCCACAGGCCGGGGCTCAATACAAAGAGCGCTTCGAGGAGTTGTTTGCGCCCCTCGATCGACTGCCGCTGGACGACGCAAGCACCGAGCGCGCCCTGGAAGTCCAGCGCGCACTTGCAGAGGCGTCCGACGGGGGCCACCGCCGTCCCGCTATCGACTTCCTGATAGCGGCCGTGGCCGAGGCGGCGGGGCCGGAAATCGTCCTCTGGTGCTTCGACCGAGATCTGAAGGTGATCTGCGAGCACACCGGCCAGCCCAGCGAGCCCGAGGAATCCACGGGCCCGGGGCACTGAGGCTTCGGTCTGGAGCTAATCCGCGAGCGCGGCGGCCTGGCTCTCCCCGCTCGCTCCGTTCTCGCCGGAGCCGGTGGGATCGCCGAGCAGGTAGACCTCGATCTCGACGTCGGGCTCGGCGTGGGTGGCGCTGACGAAGGCGAGCACCTGCCGTCCCAGCACCGCTTCGGCGGCGCTCTTGTACTCCTCTTCCAGGCTTTCCTGGTGCAGGAGCCGGGTGTCGCGCACGTGATCGAGCCGGCCCGCCTCGATCAGGGTCTGCTCGACCTTCGTGTAGACGTCGGTGAGGACGCAGATCGCGAAACCGTCGGCGATGAACGCCCGCGCGGCCGCCGGCCCACGGCCGAAGTGCTCGCGGTGCATCGCGACCATCGTGTTGGAGAACTCGACCAGGGGCGGGTTTGCCCGGCGTTGGGAGACTTCCTCTGTGCCCATTTGCGGAACCTCGATTCGCTGGAGCTGTAGCCCCTCGCTGGACCCGAGATCGAGGTCGAGTAGGAGCTAGGTTGCATGCGGCGACTTGCGTCGCACCAACCGGTGATCGCTCCTCGCGCGAATTACGCTCGGGAGGCGCTGGCCCGTTAGAACCCTCGCCACCTGATCAGTCCTGCTGCGCAGGTGCTCGCGCTGGCCCGCATTTCGGCCGGACCGGTCCACTGTAGCGCAGCCCCACCATCGGCGCTAGGGTTTTTCCGGCGATGAGCTCCGACCGCTCGGTGGGAGAAGTTACGGCCTCGATCACCGACGGGCTGGTCGCCCTCCACGCCCGCTCCTACGGCAAGGGCCCGACCTCGGCCAAGACTTACTACATGGGCGACGCCGTCGCCACCTTCCTCTGGGACGGCTTCACCACGGTCGAGGAGACGCTGATCGCAAGCGGGCGCGGCGAAACGGTCGCCCTGCTGCGGCGCAGCGCCCAGGCGGCGATGGAGGAGGAGTTCAGCGCGGTCGTCGAGAAGGCCACCGGCCGCCGCGTTCTCGCCTTCTTCAGCCAGGTCAACCTCGACCCCCAGATGGCGGTCGACATCTTCCTGCTGGAGGCGAAAGAGTCGTAAAACGCGCGATTTACAGGGATCTTGGCAATCCCTTGACAAAGGAAACACGAGTATCTACTCTCTTCCTCGGGTCGGTAAACACGTTTATCCACCCTTGAAGTAGGCAGTCTCCTAGCCAAGGACGCGCGAGATCTCGCCTCCAGGGCACCGGGGAAGGTCACCGCAAGGACCGTCGCCCTAGCCAGGGTTCCCACGCCGAGCAGCGCGGGAACGGGAAGGGCCCGGTCAACAGGGACCTTCACGGAGAGGAGACAGCTGGTGGGAAGCGCGTCGTTCGCACCCTCGCGGGAACCGACCCGCGCTGCGCCGGCATCGGCGGCACAACGCTGCGCTTGCACCGATCTCTCCAGGCGGCGGTCCCAACTCGATCTTCCTCCCGGTCGGATGGGGATGGGTTCCCGGTCCGCCCGTTGTCGATCACACAGGGAAACCGAGTCACCCAAAAGGCCGCCTCGAGCGGCTCGGCAGGGGCTCACACACAAGGAGAGAGTTAAGTGAGACGACTGACAATCTTGCTCGCGACGGTGGGGGCGCTGATGCTCGTGCCGGTTGCGCAGGCGACAGCGGAAACCGCGAAAGTCAACATCGTTGGGACCGGCAGCGGCGAAGTCATCAGCGAAGCCGACGAATTCCCTTACGAAAGCGCGGGCACCCCGCCGATCGCGTGCACATACAACGGCACGAGCACAAGCGGGGTCTGCGAAAACACGCCCGGCGAAACCTTTAAAGAATCGTTCTACTACGCGATCAAGCTGGTGGCCAAACCCGCCCCCGGCTCCGAAATCGCCGGCTGGGCTGTTCAGAAAGGGACAGGGCACGAACTCCCAGTAGGACTGTGCCCCTTTGAACCTAGCCCAAGCGAAACCTTCCCCGAAACCTGCCTCCTCGCCAGCGAAGAAGAAGAAGAAGAACTCGAAGTAACCGTCACCTTCTGCCTCGGCACGTGCCCCGTGCTAACCGTGGCCACAGAAGGCACGGGCTTGGGAACCGTCGTCTCCAATCCCTCGGGGATCGAATGCGGCACCGCCGGCACCGCCTGCACCAAGAAATTCGAACAAGGCACCAAAGTCACCCTGACCGCGTCTCCCGGACCGAGCTCCACCTTCGTCAGCTGGAAAGGCTGCGACAAAGGCGGCGTCAACGGGCGCCAGTGCACGGTGACGATGAGCGAAGCCAAGAACGTCTCGGCCAAATTCACGAAAACCTATAACGTCGGGGTAACCCGGGTGGGCACCGGCCTCGGCAAGGTCTCGAGCTCCCCGGGCGGGGTGCTTTGCCTGAGCAACTGCTCATCGACCAACACCGCCTTCAAGGAAGGCACCTCGGTCACGCTGTCGGCGGCACCGTCCAAAAACTACGTCTTCACCGAATGGACGGGCGCCTGCTCCGGTTTCGGCACCTGCTCGCTGACGATGGATGCCAACAAGACGGTCGGCGCCAAATTCACCGCCGTCGCACAGCACAAACTCATCCTCGGCAAGAGCGGAGGTGGCAACGGCACCGTGAAGAGCAACCTCGCCGGCATCAACTGCGGCGCGATCTGCTCCTCGATGACAGCGGCCTACTTCCAGGGACAGGAAGTCGAACTGACCGCGACGCCGGGCAAAGGCTCGACCTTCGGCGGCTGGTCCGGCGACTGCTCGGGCACCGGCACCTGCAAAGTCGCGCTCAGCAAAGAGAAAACCGTCAACGCGGAATTCAAATAGCGAGGTAACGCAGCACGAGTAACGCAACAAGAAGCAACGGCAAGCCAAAGCCCCCGGGAGTCACGGACCCGGGGGCCTTTGGCCCCGCCGCCGAAGCGCCGCCCCAGGGGAGGGGGCGACGGGACAAGACAAGACCAGGGAGAGGACAGGACGAGTATGAGAGACGGAAAGATCATCGGGCGCGGGGCAGTGAAGGCGGTACTCAGTGTCTTTGCGCTCGCGATCTCATCTCTTGCCCTCTCCACACCCGCCCACGCCACCTACGAACAGGTCGGCGTCTTCGCCGGTAGCGCCACCCCCCTGACCAAA
>CAMLQY010000001.1 GCA_946482365.1 uncultured Actinomycetes bacterium | reverse complement strand
GGCAACATCCGCCAGATCGACCGCGGCTACGAGCAGATCGACGAGCGCCTGCGCGCGCTCGGCGCTCAGATTGAACGGCGCTCGTCAGAGGTCCCGGCCTAGCAGGGCTTTCCCGCCCGCTCTCGTAAGGTCCGGCGGATGATCCACCCGATACCACCCGGCACCCGCGACGTGCTGCCCGACGAGATGCGCGAGCTTCGCCGGTTGCACCTGGCGATGATCGAGGTCTTCGAGAGCCGCGGCTACGGCGAGGTCGCGACGCCGGCGATCGAGTACGACGAGGTGATGGCGCGCGGCGACGGCCGCACCACCGCTTCGGCCTACCGCTTCTTCGACGAGCGCGGCGACCTGCTCGCCCTGCGTTCCGACATGACCGTGCCGATCGCCCGCCTCGTCGCCACTCGCTATGCCGGAGCCGATCCGCCGATCCGCCTCTGCTATCTCGCCAACGCCTTCCGCGCCGTGCGCCCGCAGCGCGGTCAGATGCGCGAGTTCGCCCAGGCCGGGGTCGAGCTGATCGGGGCCCCCGCGCCGGAGGGCACCGCCGAGGTGATCGAGGTGCTGGAGGCGACGCTCGACGCCGCCGGGCTCAACCGCGCCGTGATCGGCCTCGGCGACTCCGACCTCTTCCGCCAGCTGCTCAGCGAGCTGGGCGTCGAGGGCGAGGCCCGCGACTCGGTGCTCGGCCGGCTCGCCGCCCACGACCTGGTCGGCCTGGAGGCCGAGCTCTCCGAGCTCGGGGGGATCGGTGCCGAGCAGGTTGCGACCTGCGTCGCGCTCTCGCAGCTGCGCGGCGGCAAGGAGGTGCTGGAGGCGGCGCGCTCGCTGGGAGGCGCGGCGGTCGAGCGTGCCACGGCCCGGATCGGCGAGACGTTCGAGGCGCTGGAGGCCCGCGGGGTCGCCGACCGCGTCCAGATCGACCTCGGCCTGCTGCGTGACCTCGGCTATTACAGCGGCGCGATCCTCGAGGTCTACGACCCGGCGATCGGCCACGTCCTCGGCGGCGGCGGCCGCTACGACGGCCTGCTGAAGCGCTTCGGCCTCGACCTACCCGCGGCCGGATTCGCCCTGTACCTGGAACGGGTGCACGTCGCCCAGGCGGAGGAGTCGCGCACGGGGGACAGCCAATGAGCGTCGAGGTCGCCGGGCTGGGTCAGGCGAAGGCCGAGGGGCCGCTGAAGCTGGCGGTGCCCCGCGGCGCCCTGCTCGGCGAGACGCTCGACGTCCTCGACGCGATCGGCATCGAGACGAGCGAGGTGCGCGGCGAGTCGCGCTCGCTGATCTTCGAGACGGAGGGCATCACGCTGGTCACCATGCGCCCCTCCGACGTGCCGACCTACGTCGAGGCCGGCGCCGCCGACGTCGGCCTCACCGGCAAGGACGTGCTGCTCGAGCAGGCCGACAGGGTCGTCTACGAGCTGCTCGACCTCGGCTTCGGCCGCTGCCGCATGGTGCTCGCCGCCCGCAAGGGCGACGAGAGCCTCGGCGAGTCCCAGCGCCGCCTGGGGATGATGCGGATCGCGACCAAGTACCCGCGCACGGCCGAACGTCACTTCGAGTCGACCGGCCGCCAGGTCGAGGTGATCGAGGTCAAGGGCTCGGTAGAGCTGGCCCCCCTGATCGGCCTCGCCGACGGCATCGTCGACCTGGTCGCCACAGGCCGCACGCTGGAGGAGAACGACCTCGAGGTGCGCGAGGAGATCCTCGAGTGCACGGCGAGGTTCGTCGCCAACCGCGTGGCGCACAAGCTGCGGGCGGCCGAGGTCGACGAGCTGACCGCGAAGCTGCGGGAGGCGACGACCAAATGAGGGTGAAGCGGTTCGAGTGGGGCGACCCGGGAAAGGTCGCCGCCGACCTGCGCGCATGGACCTCGTGGTCGGTGGCGCCGAGGGACGTCGGCACGATCGAGAGGGAAGTCGTCGAAGGCGGCGACGAGGCGGTCCTGCGACTGACCGCCCAGCTCGACGCGACCGAGGCGGTGCCCGAGTCGCTGGTGCTGCGGGTCGCTCCGCAAAGCACGGTCGAGGCCCTGGACGGCCTCGACCCGGCTCTTCGCGAGGCGATGGAGGTGGCCGCGGCGAACGTTCGCGCGGTCGCCGAGGCGCAGGTAGCGATCGCGCCAAGCAGGATCGACCTGGCCCAGGGACAGGTGGTGACTTTGCGCGAGACAGCAGTTGACGCGGCGGGCATCTACGCCCCCGGGGGGAGGGCCGCCTATCCCTCCAGCGTCTTGATGTGCGCGATTCCGGCGCGTGTCGCCGGGGTCGGGCGCCTGGCGCTCGCCACGCCACCGGGCCCCGACGGCACGATCAGCCCTGTCGTTCTCGCGGCGGCCGAGCTGTGCGAGGTCGACGACGTCTACGCGGTGGGAGGGGCGCAGGCGATCTTCGCCCTCGCGCACGGGACGGAGACCGTCGACCCGGTCGACGTGATCGTCGGGCCGGGCAACGCCTGGGTCCAGGAGGCGAAGCGCTCCGTCTACGGACGGGTCGGCATCGACTCCTACGCCGGGCCGTCCGAGCTGATGGTGGTGGCGGGTCATGACACCGACCCCGAGTGGGCGGCCCTGGACCTCTGCGCGCAGGCGGAGCACGGGGCCGAGGGGCCGCTGGTGGCGGTGGCTGTCGAGAGCGCTGTGCTGGAGGCGATCGGGGAGACGGTCGAGCGGATCGCCGCCGAGCGGGCCGGCATCGGCGACGCCCCGCTGGCTCTCGTCCAGGTCCCCGACCTCAGCGACGCGATCGACCTTGCCAATGCCTTCGCGCCCGAGCACCTCGAGCTCTTCGAGGAGGACGCGGCGCTGCTCGCCGACCGGGTCACTGCGGCCGGCTGTGTCTTCGCCGGCCGCTACGGGGCCACCGCCTTCGGCGACTACGCCGCCGGCTCCAACCACGTGCTGCCGACCGGCGGCGCTGGTCGTTTCTCGGGGCCCCTGGGCCCCGGCACCTTCCGCCGCAAGATCTCGACCGTGGAGGTCTCCGCCGAGGCCGCGGCGAAGCTAGCCCCACACGTCGACGTCCTCGCCCGGGCCGAGGGATTCCCCGTCCACGGCGAGTCGGCGATGATTAGGACGGAGAAATGAGCAGAACGGCGACGAAAGAGCGCAGCACGGCCGAGACGCAGGTCAAGCTCTCCCTCGACCTCGACGGGGGCGAGTCGAGCGCGGCCACGGGGGTCGGGTTCCTCGACCACATGCTCGACCTGCTCGCCCGCCACGGGCGGCTCGGCCTGCAGGTCGAGGCGAACGGCGACCTCGAGACCGGTGCCCACCACACCGTGGAGGACGTCGGCATCGTGCTCGGCCAGGCGCTCGACGAGGCGCTCGGCGACCGCGCCGGGATCCGGCGCTACGGCTCGGCCGTGGTGCCGATGGACGAGTCGCTGGCCGAGTGCGCGATCGACGTCTCCGGCCGGCCGCACTGCGTCTTCGACGCCGACCTGCCGGCGACCTCGATCGCCGGCTTCGACACCGAGCTCGCCGAGGAGTTCTTCCGCGCCGTCTCCAACAGCGCCAAGCTGACCCTGCACGTCTCGGTCCGCTACGGCGCCAACGCCCACCACATGATCGAGGCCTGCTTCAAGGCCTTCGCCCGCGCCCTGCGCGTGGCGGTCTCGGTCGACCCCGAGGAGAGCGGCGTGCCGTCGACCAAGGGCACCCTGAGCGAATGACGGCCAAGATCTGCATCCTCGACTACGGGATGGGCAACCTGCGCTCGGTCGAGAAGGCCCTCGAGCACGTCGGTGCGAGCGCGACCATCGCCAGCGACGCGGCGAGCGTCCGTGCCGCAGACGGGCTGATCCTGCCCGGCGTGGGCGCCTTCCCCAAGGCGATGGGGGGTGTGCGCGAGCTCGGTCTGGACGAGCTGGTCCGCGAGCGCCGCGACGCCGGCGTGCCGATCCTCGGGATCTGCCTCGGCCTGCAGCTGCTCTTCGACTCGACCACGGAGCTGGGCGGGGCGGAGGGCCTCGGCCTGCTGTCCGGCGGGGTGGTGGAGCTGGACGCGCCCGGGCTCAAGGTCCCGCACATCGGCTGGTCCCCGGTCCGCTGGGAGCGCGAGTCGCGGCTGACCGAGGGGATCGAGAGCGAGACCCCCTTCTACCTCGTCCACTCCTTCGCGCCGCACCCCGAGCCCGGCGATCTCCTGGGCACGGCGGAGTACGGCAGCCGCTTCGCCTGCGCAGCCGAGCGCGGCAACGTCTTCGGCGTCCAGTTCCACCCGGAGAAGTCGAGCGCGGCCGGCCTGCGGCTGCTCTCCAACTTCGCCGGCATCTGCGCCTCCGTTCCCGCGTAGGCATGGCGTGATCCTCTATCCCGCGATCGACGTCCGCGGCGGCCAGGCCGTGCGCCTGACCCAGGGCGACTACGAGCGCGAGACGACGTACGACGCCGACCCGGTAGACGCGGCGAAGCGCTGGGCCGACGAAGGCGCCGAGTTCCTCCACGTGGTCGACCTCGACGGAGCGAAGACAGGAGAGCCCAAGAACCTCGACGCGATCGAACGGATCGCCACCGCGGTCGAGTGCCCGATCCAGGCCGGCGGCGGCCTGCGCGACCTGGCCTCGGTCTCGGCGGTGCTGGACGCCGGTGCCGAGCGCGTCGTGATCGGCACGGCAGCCCTGCGCGACCCCGAGCTCCTCGCCGCCGCGCTGGAGGCCCACGGCGACCGCGTAGTCGTCTCCGTAGACGCCCGCGACGGAAAAGTCTCCCTGGCGGGCTGGACCGAGACCAGCGACGTAGACGTCGCCGAGGCCGTCGCCGACCTCAGCGACCGCGGCGTAACCCGCTTCCTCTGCACTGCGATCGAGGTAGACGGAACCATGGAGGGCCCAGCCCTCGCCGAGCTGACCCGCATCGCAGCCGCCACCCAAGCTCAGATAATCGCCTCAGGCGGAGTAGGCACCCTCGCCCACCTCGAATCTCTAGCCCGCAACGCCGCCCCCAACGTAGAGGGCGCAATAGTCGGCCGAGCCCTCTACGAGCGCAAGTTCACCGTCGCGCAAGCCATCGCGGCTCTGCGGCGCTGAGCAGAGGCCATCGAGGGAGGGGTGGAACGTCTTGTACTTTTTGGTCAAAGAGGCTGGGCCGTCGTTCCCGCCTATCCAAAAAGTTAAGTGGAACCCCTCCCTCGATGGCCTCTAGCCTGTCGCCATGGTTTTGAAGCGAGTAATCCCCTGCCTGGACGTAGACGCCGGCCGCGTGGTCAAGGGCACCAACTTCGTCGGCCTGCGCGACGCCGGCGACCCAGTCGAGCTGGCCGAGCGCTACGACGCCGAGGGCGCCGACGAGCTGGTCTTCCTCGACATAACCGCCTCGCACGAGAAGCGCGAGACGATCGTCGAGCTGGCGCGGCGCACCGCCGACAACGTTTTCATCCCCTTCACGATCGGCGGCGGGATTCGCTCGGTGCAGGACGCCCAGGCGGTGCTCGACGCCGGCGCCGACAAGGTCTCGGTCAACTCCTCGGCGCTGGCCCGCCCCGAGCTGCTGACCGAGCTGGCCGACCACTTCGGCGCCCAGTGCGTGGTGATTGCGATCGACGCCAAGCGCGAAGGCGATGGCTGGGGTGTCTACGTCAACGGCGGCCGCAAGAGGGTCGAGGGGCGCGACGCAGTCGGCTGGGCGCGCGAGGCGGTGCAGCGCGGCGCCGGCGAGGTGCTGCTGACCAGCATGGACCGCGACGGCACCAACGACGGCTATGACGTCGAGCTGACCCGCGCGGTCGCCGACGCGGTCCCGGTCCCGGTGATCGCCTCGGGGGGGGCCGGCACGCTCGAGCACCTGAGCGAGGCGATCGCCGAGGGCGGGGCCGACGCCGTCCTCTGCGCCTCGATCTTCCACTACGGCACCTTCCGCGTGCGCGATGCGAAGGAGCGCCTCGCCGCCGACGGCATCCCGGTCCGGCTCTGATGCCAAGTGCCCTGACCGATCTGCCCCGGTTGCACCCTGAGCTGGCCGCCGTTCGCACGGTCGCCGAGGAGCCGGTCTACCTCGTCGGCGGCGCGGTGCGCGACCTCCTTCTCGGCCGCGATCGCGCCGACGTCGACCTGGTCGTCGAGGGAGATGCCGCCGCCCTGGCCGAGAGGCTCGGTGCCGGCGGGGTCTCGCACGAGCGTTTCGCCACAGCCAAGGTCGAGCTGGACGGGCACGAGGTGGACATCGCCTCGGCCCGCTCGGAGACCTATCCGCACCCCGGCGCGCTACCCGAGGTGAGACCGGCGGCGACGATCGAGGCCGACCTTGCCCGGCGGGACTTCACGATCAACGCGATGGCGGTGCCCCTGGACGGGGAGCTGAAGCTGATCGATCCCCACGGCGGCGAGGCCGACCTCTCCGCCGGCCTGATCCGGGTCCTGCACCCCGGCTCCTTCGTGGACGACCCCACCCGGGCGATCCGGGCCGCTCGCTACGCGGCGCGCTTCGGCTTCGAGCTGGAGCCCGGGACGGCGAGCCTCCTGAGCGATGTGGACCTGAGCACCGTTTCCGAGAACCGGAAGGAGGCGGAGCTGCTGCGCCTGGCCGGTGAACCAACCGCCCCTCGCGCCTACCACCTGCTCTCCGAGTGGGGACTGGTCGAGCTGAGGGAGGAGGGGGTCGAGCTGGCGCAGCGTGTGGGGGAGCTGATGGACCTGCCGCTGTGGAAGCTGCGAGCCGAGCGCAACCGCGCGGTGCACGCAGCGGCCACGGGAGCGCCGGGGGGCGAGGTCGATCTGGCCGGCGCCGATCCCGCGAGTCCCTCTGAGGCCGTCGCGCTCCTCACCGCCTACAGCGCGATCGAGATGGTGCTCGCCCGGGCCAGCGGAGCCGGGTGGCTGGACGAATACCTCGAGAAGTGGAGCGAAGTCAGGCTGGAGATCGGTGGCGAGGACCTGATCGCGGCTGGCATCGCCGAGGGGCCCGCGGTGGGGCGGGGCCTGGCCGAGGCGAAGCGCCGCAAGCTCGACGGCGAGATCGCGGGACGCGAGCAGGAGCTGGCCGTGGCCCTGGAGGCGGCCGGAGGCAGCGATGGAGTGGCGTGAGATCGACGGCATGCGCTGGCTCGAGGCCGAGCTGCCTGGATCGACCGCCGCCTTCACCACCCGTGCCTTCGGCTCGGCGAAGCAGACGCTGGCGCCGCTGGCGGCGCTGGGAATCGACCCGGGACGGATCGTCACCTCCCGCCAGGTGCACGGTGTCGAGCTGGCGGTCCACGGTCGTGGCGAGGTTCCGGTGGAGGCCGACGGCCATGTGGTGACTGACCGCGAGACGATCGGCCTCGTCTTCGGCGCCGACTGCCTTCCGGTTGCCGTCGCAGGCCCGGACGGCGCGGCGATCCTGCACTGCGGCAGGCGCGGCCTGGAGCAGGAGCTAGCCCTCCTCGGCGCCGCTGCCGTGGGAGCGACCGCGGCGGCGATCGGACCGGGTATCGGCCCCTGCTGCTACGAGGTCGACCTCTGGAGCGAGGCGCGGCGGCAGCTGCGCGAGGCGGGGGTCGGGGAGGTCGAGTCCGCGGACCTCTGCACCTGCTGTGAGCCCGAGCTCTTCTTCTCGCACCGGCGCGACGGCGACACGAGGCGCCAGGCCGGCCTCGTCTGGCTCGACGGGGAGAGGGCCTGACGTGCCTGGCCTGATCCACGGGCTCGAAGCGGCGAAGATCGCCGCCAACCTGGCGCGCGCCCGCGAGGTCGCCGGGCCCGGGGTGGAGATCCTCGCCGCCACCAAGTACGTGCCCCTGGAGGAGATGGGGGCGCTCGCCGAAGCCGGGGTGAGGCTGGTCGGCGAGAACCGCCAGCAGGAGCTGGCTGCCAAGCACGAGCGCTGGGGCGACGCCTTCGAGTGGGACTTCATCGGCAACCTGCAGAGCCGCAAGGTGAAGCAGCTGCTGCCTGCCTGCCGCCTGATCCACTCCGTTGCCACCGACTCCGCACTGGAACAGCTCGCCCGCCACGCCGACCCGGACACCGAGGTACTGATCGAGGTCAACGTAGCCGGCGAGCAAGGCAAGGCCGGCGTCGCACCACACGACCTTTCCGCCTTCATAGAACGCTGCCCCGTGCGCGTCACCGGCCTGATGACCATGCCCCCCTTCAGCCAGGACCCCGAGGCCTCCCGCCCCTACTTCGCCCGCCTCCGAGACCTAGCAGCTCAGCACAACCTCCAGCGCCTCTCCATGGGCACCTCCCAGGACTGGCAGGTCGCCGTCGAGGAGGGCGCCACGATCATCCGCCTGGGCACGGCTCTGTACATCTGACATCCGACGCCTCTTCCCGCGGGTGGCGCTGTAGGGGGGACCGCCCCCGAGGACGCTTTAGCGACCGCAGGGGGCGGTGGGTCCCCTGCAGCGACAGGACCCGCGGGCACAGCCCAAAGTCAGCCATAATCTGTAAAGGAATCGGCCAATAAAGGCCGAAACACGCGGTTAACCATGGCCCTACGCGATACATGGCATAGAGCGCTGGTCTACTTCGGCCTTGCCGAGGACCACGACTACGGCCCCGAGTACGACGAAGAGTTCGAGCACGAGACCGGCGTCGAAGACGCCCACGAAGGGCGCCGCGACTCGAGCCAGGTCCGCCGCCTGCCCACCTCGAGGCGCTCACGGCGCGACGAGATCGACGACATCTTCGCCGACGACGAGCCGATCTCGGCCTCGCGCACGCGCACGCTGCGGCCGGTGTCCAACGGCGACTCCGACGTCCAGGTCCACCTCGTCATCCCGCGCAACTTCAACGACGCCCAGCAGGTCGCCGACCAGTTCAAGCGCTCAGTGCCGGTGATCCTCAACCTGCAGACGACCGACCACGAGCTCTCCAAGCGGATGATCGACTTCTGCTCCGGCCTCACCTACTCGCTCGACGGCGGCATGCAGCGGATCGCCGAGAAGATCTTCCTGCTGACGCCGCGCAACGTCGAGGTCTCGGCCGAGGAGAAGGCTCGCCTCCTCGACAAAGGCTTCTTCAACCAGTCCTAGCTCCGACTAGTCTCCCGGACGATGATCGTCGGATTCGTCGGCTCGGGCAGCATGGCCGCCGCCATGGCGCGCGGCTTGCGCGGTGCGGTAGAGGCGATGGTCTTCACCGACGGCGGCTCCGGCCGGGCCGCCGAGCTGGCAGCCGAGGTCGGTGGGGAGGCCCTCGCCACGAACCGCGAGCTTGCGGAACGCGCGGACGTCGTCGTGCTGGCCGTGAAGCCGGCGGCGCTCGACGCCGCCGCGGCGGAGCTGGGCGATGCGAAGGCGGTCGTCTCCCTGCTCGGGGCGACCTCGCTGGAGAAGGTGGCGGCGGCCTTTCCCGATTCCGAGGTCACTCGCTTGATGCCGAACGTCGGCGTGGAGGTGCGCAGGGGCGTGCTCTGCGTCGCCGGGGCTCCCAGTCCGGACCTGCGTGCGGTGCTCGGGACCCTGGGCCACGTCGTCGACCTGCCGGACTCCCAGTTCGACGCGGCGACGGCGGTGATGGGGTGCGCCCCCGCCTACCTCGCGCTCGCGGTCGAGGCGATCGCCGGCGCCGGCGCCGCCGACGGGCTGGACGAGGAGCTGGCGAGGGAGCTGGTGGTGGAGACCGCCGCGGGGACGGCGGAGCTGCTGCGGGTGCGCCACCCGGCGGACGTGCGGAAGGCGGTGGCCTCCCCCGGGGGCAGCACCGAGGCCGGGCTGGAGGCGCTCGACCGCGAAGGCGTCCGTGAGGCCTTCGCGGCCGCCGTGAAGGCCTCGCTGGAGAGGATGCGCGGATGACCCTCCTCGCGATCGCCCGCAGCGACATAGCCGCGTACGTCAGCGCGCTGTTCCTCGTCTACATCATCCTGATCTTCCTCAACATCCTGATCTCCTGGGTGCCGCGCATGCCCTACAACCGGCCGCTGCGGGCGACGCTCGACTTCGTCAAAGAGACGACCGACCCCTACCTGAGCTTCTTCCGGCGCTTCCTGCCGCCGATCGGCGGTGGCGGCTTCGCGCTCGACCTGAGCCCGATCGTCGGCGTGATCGCGCTCTTCATCCTGCGCGCGATCGTCGTCGGCCTGATCGAAGGGTGACCGGCCTCCGCGCCCGCGCCTGGGGCCTGGCCGGCGCGCTCGCCGGGCTGGTCCTCGCCCTCGACCAGGTCGCGAAGGCCGTGGTCGAGGCCGAGCTCGTGCCCGGCGAGGACGTCGGCGTCCTCGGCCCGGTGGAACTGACCCTCTCGCACAACACCGGGATCGCCTTCGGCTTGGCCAGCGGAGGCGGGGCTCTCCTGGTGGCGCTTCCCCTCCTGGCGCTGGTTGCGATCGGCGTGGTCTTCTCGCGGGACCCGACCCGGCGGGGGATGTGGATCGCCGTGGGGCTGCTCGCCGGAGGCGCCCTCGGCAACCTCGTCGACCGGGTCCGCACCGACGCCGTGACCGACTACGTCCAGATCGGCGCCTGGCCGGCCTTCAACCTCGCCGACGTCGCCGTGACCGCCGGCGTCCTCCTCTTCGTCCTCTCCTACCTGCGGGAGAAAGAGGCCAAATGACCTTCCGGTGCGCCTTTCCCTCGCTATCCGGGGATAAAGCGCACCGGAAGGGGGGGTGTGTGCTGTGAGCGGGGGGCTGCGAGTCGTCTACGAGGACGAGGCGCTGGCCGTGGTCGACAAGCCCGCGGGCCTGGTCGTCCACCCGGCGCCCTCGCACCGCGGCCCGACCCTGGTCGAGGAGCTCGGCGACCTGCTCGGAGGGGGAGCCGACCCCGAGCGGCCCGGGATCGTGCACCGGCTCGACAAGGGAACCAGCGGCCTGCTCGTCGTCGCCCGCACCGACGAGGCCCACGCGGCCCTGCAGGCGGCGGTGCAGCGGCGCGACGTCGAACGCGCCTACCTCGCCCTGGCGCGCGGCCGCCTCGCCTCCCGCACCGGCACGATCGACGCCCCGATCGGGCGCGCCTCGCGCCAGCGCCACCGCATGGCCGTCTCCGGCGCCGCCTCGCGCCAGGCTCGCACCCATTTCGAGGTGCTCGAGCTGCTCGGCGCGGAGACCTACCTCGAGGCCAAGCTGGAGACCGGCCGCACGCACCAGATCCGCGCCCATTTCGCGGCGATCGGCCATCCGCTGGTGGGCGACACGACCTATGGCGGCGAGCGCAAGCACGGGCTCGAGCGCCAGTTCCTCCACGCTCACCGCCTCGCCTTCGACCATCCCACCAGCGGCGAGCGGCTGAGCTTCTCCTCCGGGTTGCCGGCGGACCTCGAGGCCGCTCTGCAGGCGGCCCGCGCGGTCTAGTCCCGCCCCTCTACAATCCACCGGCTCGGAAACCGACCCCCGTCGGTGCCGAACCGGATCCTGACCGGCATCGCGCCGGCTCCCGGGGAGGGCGGCGGGACGCATCTCACAACCAAGGAGCTTCACCCATGCCAGAGGCAGGCCTCAAAGAGCTGCTGGAGGCCGGAGTCCACTTCGGCCACCAGACCCGTCGCTGGAACCCGAACATGCGCCGCTACATCTTCGGCGAGCTGGACGGGATCCACATCATCGACCTCGTCCAGACCGAGGCGCTGCTGGAGAACGCGCGCCGCTTCGCCGGCGAGCTGGCCACCGGTGGCGGCACCCTGCTCTTCGTCGGGACCAAGAAGCAGGCCCGGGGCCCGGTCGAAGACTGGGCCAACCGCTGCAAGATGCCCTACGTCAACCAGCGCTGGCTGGGCGGGCTGCTGACCAACTTCAACACGATGTCCGCCAGGATCGCGCGCCTGCACGAGCTCATCTCGTGGCGCGAAGAGGGCAAGCTCGAGCTGCTGCCGACCAAGGAGCGGATGGGGATGCAGGCCGAACTCGCCAAGCTCGAGTTCAACCTCGGCGGGGTCCGTGACATGCAGCGCCTGCCCGACGCGGTCTTCGTCACCGACCTCAAAACCGAGGAGATAGCGGTGCGCGAGGCGGCGCGCCTGCGGATCCCGATCATCGCCCTGGTCGACACCAACTGCGATCCGACCCCGATCGACTACGTGATCCCCGGCAACGACGACGCGATCCGCTCCTGCGAGCTGGTGATCGGCACGATCGGCGGCGCGGTCGACGAGGGCGCCAGCTCCTGGAGGGTAAAAGAGGAGCGCCGTATCGCCGAGGAAATGGAGCGGCGAAAGAAGGAAGAGGAAGAGCGGAAGAAGCGCGAGGAAGAAGAGAAAGCGCGGATTGCCGCGGAGGAGGCTGCTCAGAAAGCCGAAGCGGAGGAAGAGGCGGCGAAGAAAGCAGAGGCGGCGCAGGCTGCTGCTAAAGCGCCGGCTCAGGCCCCGGTGGCTCCTGCTGCGGCCCCGGCCGTATCGGCTGCGCCACCCGCAGAGGAAGCGGGCCAGGCTGAGGCGGGTGAGAAAGCTCCCGAGGCGGAGAAAGCTCCTGCTGCGGAGGAGAAAGCTGCGGAGCCCGAGAAAGCTCCCGAGGCGAAGGCTGAGGAGCCTGCCGCGGACGAAAAAGCTGCCGAGGAGAAGACTGAGGAGCCCGCCGCCGAGGAGAAAGCTGAGGAGGGGAAATGAGCGTCACTGCTGCTGACGTGAAGGCGCTTCGGGACCGGACCGGGGCGGCGATGATGGACTGCAAGGCCGCGCTGACCGAGTCCGAGGGGGACGTGGACCGCGCGATCGAGATCCTCCGGGTGAAGGGCCAGGCCTCGGCAGCCAAGCGCGAGGGGCGCGGCACGAACGAGGGGGTCGTCGCCTCCTACATCCACGCCAACGACAAGGTCGGGGCGATGGTCGAAGTCCAGTGCGAGACGGACTTCGTCGCCCGCAACGAGGACTTCAAGGCCTTTGCCTACGAGGTCGCCCTCCATGTCGCGGCGATGGCGCCGCGCTTCGTCACGATGGACGAGATCCCCGAGTCCGAGCGCGAGGCCGAGAAGCGCGTCTTCGAGGAGAAGGCGCGCGAGGACGGCAAGCCCGACGACGTCGTCGAGAAGATCGTCGAAGGACAGCTCGCCAAGTGGGGCAAGGAAGTCGCCCTGCTCGACCAGGCCCACGTCAACGCCGAGAAGCACGACTCGAAGTCGATCGAGGAGCTGCGCCAGGAGCTGGCCGCCAAGACCGGCGAGAACATCCGCATCGCGCGCTTCGCCTACTTCCGCGTCGGCGAATAGGCTCAGGCCTGGTTTGGCCAGCGACCCCCAGTTCAAACGCATCCTCCTGAAGCTCTCGGGCGAGGCGCTGATGGGCGATCTCTCCTACGGCACCGACGCGGCCGAGGTGAAGAGGATCGCCGAGCAGGTCTCCGCGATCCGCGGGCGCGGGGTCGAGGTGGCGATCGTGGTCGGCGCGGGCAACATCTACCGCGGCCTCTCCGCCGCCGCCGAAGGGATGGACCGGGCGACCGGCGACTACATGGGGATGATGGCGACGGTGCTCAACGCCCTGACCCTCCAGGATGCGCTGGAGAAGACCGGCGAGCACACCCGGGTCCTCTCGGCGATCGACGTCAAGGAGGTGGCCGAGCCCTACATCCGCCGCCGCGCGATGCGCCACTTGGAGAAGGGCCGCGTGGTGATCTTCGCCGCTGGCACCGGCAACCCGTTCTTCACCACCGACACCGCGGCCGCGCTGCGGGCGCTGGAGATCCACGCCGAAGCGATCCTGATGGCGAAGAACGGGGTGGAGGGGGTCTACGACTCCGACCCGGCGACCAACCCGGACGCCGAGTTCATCGCCGAGATCGGCCACCGCGAGGCGATCGAGCGCGGGCTCAGGGTGATGGACTCGACGGCGCTCTCGCTCTGCATGGACAACGACCTGCCGATCTACGTCTTCAACATGGGGGACGCGGACAACATAGATAGGATCGTCAGCGGCGAGAGGGTGGGCACGCTGGTTTCCGGCGAGCCCTCCCGGTGACGAGAACGGGGGCACGGTGGCGCTGATCGACGAACTGCTCGAAGACGCTAAGGACCGCATGGGCAAGTCGGTCGAGTCGAGCCGTGGCGAGCTGGCCACGGTGCGGACCGGCCGCGCCTCGCCGCACCTCCTCGACCGCATCGTCGTCGACTACTACGGCGCCCAGACGCCGCTCAAGCAGCTCGCCAACGTGGCGACCTCCGACGCCCGGCTGCTCACCGTCACCCCCTTCGACAAGTCCTCGATCGGGGCGATCGAGAAATCGATCCAGGAGTCCGACGTCGGCCTCACCCCGAGCAACGACGGCAACGTGATCCGGCTGCAGGTCCCCGAGCTGACCGAGGAGCGCCGCCGCGACATGGTCAAGGTGGTGCACGGCGTCGCCGAGGAGGGCCGGGTCGCGATCCGCAACATCCGCCGCGACACGATGCACGACCTGCGCGAGCTGAAGAAGGAGGGGGAAGCCGGCGAGGACGACGAGCGCCGCGCCGAGACCGCCCTGCAGAAGCAGACCGACGAGGCGATCGCCGAGATCGACGCCCTCCTGAAGGGGAAGGAAGAGGAGATCCTGGAGGTGTGAGTGCCTCCGCGCGGTACGTGGCGATCATCACCGACGGCAACGGGCGCTGGGCAGAGCAGCGGGGCGTGCCGACGGTGGAGGGGCACCGGGCCGGCGCCGACACCGTGAAGGCCCGCCTTCGCGACGCCGTCGAGCTGGGGGTCGAGGAGCTCACCGTCTTCTCCTTCTCGACCGAGAACTGGTCGCGCCCGGCAGAGGAGGTCGCGGCTCTGATGGCGATGTTCGGGGAGAGGATCGACGCGGAGACCCCGGAGCTGGACGTCGAGGGCGTGCGCATGCGCTTCGCCGGACGGCGCGAGGGCGTCGCGCCGGAGCTGGTCGAGCGCATGGAATGGGCGGAGGAGAAGACCGCCGCGAACGACCGGATCACCCTCTTCGTCGCCTTCAACTACGGCGGACGGGCGGAGATCGTCGACGCGGCTCGGGGGTTCGAGGGAGATTCGGAGGAGGAGTTCCGTCGCCGGCTCTACGCGCCCGAGATGCACGACCCCGACCTCCTGATCCGCACCAGCGGCGAGCGGCGCATCTCCAACTTCCTGCTCTGGCAGTGCGCCTACTCGGAGCTGGTGTTCCGCGACGAGCTCTGGCCTGACTTCGGCCGCGAGGCGCTGGAGGAATGCCTGCGGGAGTTCGAGGAGCGCCGGCGCCGCTTCGGGGCGAGGGTTTGATGCAGGAGCTCTTCGACGACGACCTCTTCGAGGAGCCGGCTCCCAAACCGCCTCCGCGACCGCCGCGGAAGCCCCGCCGACGGGGGGGAGCACGGAGTGGAGAGACGCTCAAGCGCGTCCTAGTCGCGATCCCCTGGGGCGTCTTCGCGATCGCGATCATCGTCGCCGGAGAGCTGGTCTTCACCGTGGCGATGGTCGGGATCGGCCTGCTCTGCCTGCGCGAGTACCTCTCGCTGACGGGGGAGATGCGCCCGGTCCAGCGGGCCGCCTATATCGCCGTCCCGGCGCTGATCCTCGCCGCTCACTTCGGTACCGCCTTCAACGTCCTGCTGGTCCTCGCCGCCTCGTTCCCCGTGCTCTTCGCCTTCGGCGCCGACCGCCACCACCGCGACGGGATCACGATGTCGATGGGGGTGACCATGCTCGGGATCGTCTGGATCGGGATCCCGCTCGTCCACGCGGTGCTCCTGCGCGACCTCCCCGACCACGGCGCCGCGCTCCTCGTCGACGTCCTCGTCGGCACCTTCGCCGCCGACACCGGCGCCTACGCGACGGGGCGCATGTTCGGCTCGCACAAGATCGCGCCGACCCTCTCCCCGAACAAGACGCTGGAGGGCCTCCTCGGCGGCTTCGTGATCGGCACGATGGCCTTCTGGTTCGCCGGCCTCTACCAGGACTGGCTCTCCGGGGTGGACGCCCTGATCATGGGTGCGGCGGTGGCGGCGATCGCCCCGGTCGGCGACCTCTTCGAGTCGATGCTGAAGCGCGACCTGGGCAAGAAGGACACCGGCACCCTCTTCGGCCCCCACGGCGGCATCCTCGACCGCCTCGACGCCGTCTTCTTCACAGTCGTCGTCGGCTACTACCTCTCGATCCAGTTCGTCTATTGAGGGACGATCCCGGCAGGGGTTCCACTTAACTTTTTCGAGAAGCGGCGACGGCTGGCGCTCGAGCGGCGCTCACGAAAAAGTACAAGACGTTCCACCCCTGCCGGGATCGTCCCGTCCGTATGCTCTCGATGATGAAGAAGGTCGTAATCCTTGGCTCGACGGGCTCGATAGGCACGCAGGCGCTGGAGATCGTCGCGGGCTCGGAGGAGCTCGAGGTCGTCGGCCTGGCGGCCGGGTCGAGCTGGGAGCGGGTGCTTGCGCAGGCCGCCGAGCACGGCGTCGGCACCGTCGCCTTCTCCGGCCCCGAGGCCGCCGCGGCCGCGAGCAGGGCATGGGAGGGCCGGGTGCTTGCCGGCGAGGACGGGATCCGCGAGCTGATCCTCGGCTCGGGCGCCGACCTGGTGCTGAATGGGATCGTCGGCGCCGCCGGCCTGGGGCCGACGATCGTCGCGCTCGGCGAGGGGATCGACGTCGCGCTCGCCAACAAGGAGAGCCTGGTGATCGGTGGCGAGCTGACGATGGCGCTTGCCGAGGCGACCGGGGCACGGCTGCTCCCCGTCGACTCCGAGCATTCCGCCCTCTTCCAGCTGATCGGCGCCGAGCCCCCGGGGACGGTCGACCGGCTGGTCCTGACCGCCTCGGGCGGGCCCTTCCGCGGCCGCACCGACCTGGCGAGCGTCAGCGTCGAGGAGGCGCTCGCCCACCCGACCTGGAGCATGGGGGGGCGAATCACGATCGACTCGGCGACGCTGATGAACAAGGGTTTCGAGGCGATCGAGGCCCACCACCTCTTCGGCGTCCCCTTCGAGCGGATCGAGGTGGTCGTCCACCCGCAGTCGATCGTCCACTCCCTGATCGACCTCAACGACGGTGCGACGCTGGCCCACCTCGGCCATCCCGACATGCGGGTGCCGATCTCCTACGCGCTGCACCACCCCGAGCGCGCCGACGTCGACGTGCCGCGCCTCGACCTCGCCGCGGTCGGGGAGCTGAGCTTCGAGTCGCCCGACCTGGAGACCTTCGCCTGCCTGCGCATCGCCCTCGAGGCCGGCAGGGCGGGGGGGACCGCGCCGTGTGTCCTCAACGCCGCCGACGAGGTCGCCGTCGCCGCCTTCCTCGAGGGGCAGATCGGCTTCACCTCGATCGCGGCCGCGATCGAACGGGTCCTGGGCGCGATGCCGGTGCTGCAGCCGACCCACTTCGAAGACCTCTTCGCGGTCGACGCCGAGGCCCGCCGCCGCACCGAAGCAGAGGTGGGGGGGTTGGCCAGGGTATGAACTGGGTCCTGATCTTCCTCGGCTTCTCGCTGCTGATCATCCTGCACGAGGCCGGGCACTTCTTCGCCGCCAAGGCGACGGGGATGCGAGTCGAGAAGTTCTTCCTCTTCTTCGGGCCGAAGCTGGTCTCGGTCAAGCGGGGCGAGACCGAGTACGGCATCGCCGCGATCCCAGCGGGGGGCTACGTGAAGATCAGCGGCATGCACCCCGAAGACAAATTGCCGCCCGGGGAAGAGCACCGCGGGTACTACGAAATGCCGGTCTGGAAGCGGATCGTCACTATCGGAGCGGGGCCGGCGGTCAACATCGTGCTCGCCTTCGCGATCCTCTTCGTGCTGGCGCTGGGGGCGAGCGACCCGACCCAGAGGGTCGACGAAGTCGTGCCCGGCTCGCCGGCCGCGAAGGTGCTCCAGCCGGGCGACCGCGTCCTCGCCGTCGACGGGAAGAGCTACCCGAACCTGGCCACCGAAGCGCGCCTCGAACGCTTCTTCGAAGCGGTGGGCAAGCACGAGTGCGCGGGCAGGCAGGTCGAGGGCTGCAAGGCCGCCACGCCGGTGACGCTGAGAGTCGAGCGCAACGGCCAGGTCCGGACGATCTCCGTGCGGCCCGAGTACGACAGGGCAGCCGGGCGCACCAGGATCGGCTTCTCCTACGGCACGGCGCCGGCGGAACTGGGGGCCGGCGGTGCCGCCGAGCGGGCCGCAGACGCGATCTGGCTGGTGACGAGCAAGACCGTGACCGTCTTCGCCAACCTCCTCGACCCCGAACAGCGCAAGGAAGTGTCCGGCGTGGTCGGCACCAGCGACGTCGCCAACCAGGTGATCGAGATCGGCGCCCGCGAGGCGCTCACCCTGCTCGCCGTGGTCAGCCTCTCGCTGGGCCTGATCAACCTCTTCCCCTTCCTGCCGCTCGACGGCGGCCACATCTTCTGGAGCCTGGTCGAGAAAGCGCGGGGCCGCCCGGTGCCCTTCCGGGTCATGGAGCGCGCCGGGGCGCTCGGCTTCGTCCTCGTGATCATGCTCTTCGTCCTCGGCCTCACCAACGACATCGGCCGCCTCACGGGCGAGGGCTTCAACGTCCGCTAGCCGGCGCGCCCGCGCACCCGGATACCCTTCGCACATGGCTTCGAAAAGGCAGATATTCGTCGGCGGCGTGCCGATCGGCGGCGGCGCCCCCGTCGCCGTGCAGACGATGACCAAGACCGAGACCGCCAACCTGGCGGCGACGATGGAGCAGATCCGCAAGGTCGCCGACGCGGGGGCCGACCTGGTGCGCTGCGCCGTGCCGCGCGACGAGGACGTCGAGGCGCTGAAGACGATCGTCAAGGAGTCGCCGATCCCCGTGATCGCCGACATCCACTTCAACCACACCCTGGCGCTGAAGGCGATCGACGCGGGGGCCCACTGCATCCGGCTCAACCCGGGCAACATCGGCGGCCGCGAGAAGGTCGCCGAGGTGGCGCAGCGGGCGACCGCCGCCGGGGTGCCGATGCGGATCGGGGTCAACTCGGGCTCGCTGCCCAAGCACCTGCACGCGCTCGAGCGCGAGAGCCCGGTCGAGGCGCTGGTCGCGGCCGCGGTCGAGTTCGTCGAGCTGATGGAGTCGCTGGAGTTCGAGGACTTCAAGGTCTCGATCAAGTCGACCAACGTGCCCAACACGATCGCCGCCAACCGCCTGCTCTCGGAGAAGATCCCCTACCCGCTGCACTTGGGGATCACCGAGGCGGGGACCAAGTGGTCGGGGTCGCTCAAGTCCGCGGTCGGCCTGGGCGCGCTGCTCGCCGACGGGATCGGCGACACGATCCGGATCAGCCTCTCGACCTTCCACGCCGAGGAGGAGGTCAAGGTCGCCTGGGAGATCCTCAAGGCGCTGCAGCTGCGCGAGCGCGGCCCGGTGCTGATCGCCTGCCCGACCTGCGGCCGTCTCCAGTTCGACATGGACTCCGTCGTCGCCGAGATCGAGCAGCGGCTGGAGAGCTACGCCGAGCCGATCGAGGTCGCCGTGCTGGGCTGCGCCGTGAACGGCATCGGCGAGGCCTCCCATGCCGACTTCGGCATCGCGGGCGCCAAGAACGAGGGCCTGATCTACGCCCACGGCAAGCCGCTGCGCAAGGTCCCTCAGGCCAAGCTCGTCGACACCCTCTTCGAGGAGATCGACAAGTCGCTGGACCGGGGCGGGGTCGAGTTCGACGAGGAGGAATCGCGCGAGGGGGCCGCCTGGCTGGCGAAGATCGAGGCGGAGAACGCGGGCGAGCTGACACCTGAGAAGATCGCGCGGATGGAGCACGAAGCGGCTGAAAAAGGCGAGTCCGACCGGGTGCTGCTCGACGAGGAGGCCTCGCCCACGGCGGGGCGCCGCTTCACACGAGCCTGAGATGCCGAGCAATCGAGCCCTGACAGAGGCGACGACCCTGGCCGAGGCCTTCCAGCTGACGGCTGCCGAGCACGGCGAGCGCGCGGCGATCCGCACCAAGGACGACGAGTTCACCGCCACCTGGTCGGAATACGCGGAGCGGGTGGGGCGAATCGCCACGGGCCTGGCGGCGCTCGGCGTCGGCCGCGGCGACACGGTGGGCCTAATGCTCGTCAACAGGCCGGAGTTCCACTTCGCCGATGCCGGAGCGATGCACCTCGGCGCGACGCCGTTCTCGATCTACAACACCTCCACGGTCGAGCAGATCTCCTACCTGATCGGCGACGCCGCCAACCGGGTCCTGTTCACCGAGGCCGCCTTCCTCGACGCGGTCCTGGAGGCAGGCGCCGGGGCGCCGGCGCTCGAGCACGTCGTGGTCGTCGACGCCGACGCTCGCGACGGCACGATCTCCCTCGCGGAGCTGGAAGCGATGGGCGAGGAGGAGTTCGACTTCGAGGCCGCCTGGCGCCAAGTCGAGCCGGAAGACCTGGTGACGCTGATCTACACCTCGGGCACGACCGGGCCGCCGAAGGGGGTGCAGCTCACCCACGGCAGCCTGCTGGCAGCGGCCCGCTCCTTCAACGAGCTGATCCCCTTCCCCGACGGCGGCCGGCTGATCTCCTGGCTGCCGATGGCCCACGTCGCGGAGCGCAACGTCACCCATTACATGCCGATGGTCCACGGGGTCACCACCACCTGCTGCCCGGACCCGCGCCAGGTGGCCGCCTACCTGGCCGAAGTGCGGCCGACCTGGTTCTTCGCCGTGCCGCGGATCTGGGAGAAGCTGAAGGCGGCGATGGAGATCGGGATCGGCGCGGAGCCCGACGAGAACCGCAAGAAGGCGGTGGAATGGGCGCTGGACGTGGGGAGGCGCAAGGTCGAGGCGGAGCAGAACGGTGGGCCGGTCCCCGGCGAGCTCGCCGGGGAATACGCCAAAGCGGACGAGCTGGTGCTCTCCAAGCTGCGCGAGAGGATCGGCCTCGACCAGATCGCGGCCGTCAACGTCGGCGCCGCGCCGACGCCGCGCGAGGTGATCGAGTTCTTCCACGCGATCGGCGTCCCCCTGGCCGAGCTCTGGGGCCTCTCGGAGAGCTGTGCGGCCGGAACCTGCAACCCGCTGGAGAGGATCAAGATCGGCACCGTCGGCCCGCCCGCTCCGGGGATCGAGCTGAAGCTCGCCGAGGACGGCGAGGTGTTGCTGCGCGGCGACGTCCTGATGACCGGGTACCGCAACGACCCCGAGAAGACCGCGGAGGCGATCGACGCCGGGGGCTGGCTGCACACCGGCGACGTGGGCGAACTCGACGAGGACGGCTACCTGAGCATCGTCGACCGCAAGAAGGAGCTGATCATCAACTCGGCCGGCAAGAACATGTCGCCGGCGAACATCGAGGCGAAGATCAAGGCGTCCAGCCCGCTGATCGGGCAGGTCTGCGTGGTCGGCGACAACCGCCCCTACAACGTGGCGCTGGTCGTGCTCGATCCCGACGCGGCGCCCGCCTTCGCCGCTCAGAACGGGATCGAGGCCTCTTCGGCCGAGGAGCTCGCCGCCGAGCCAGCGGTGCTGGCGGAGGTCGCCGCCGGGGTCGAGCGGGGAAACGCCCGGCTGGCCCGGGTCGAGCAGGTGAAGAAGTTCGAGCTGCTGCCGACCGAGTGGCAGCCGGGGGGTGTCGAGCTGACGCCGACGATGAAGCTGAAACGGCGGCCGATCGAGCATCGGTACGAAGCGGAGATCGAGGGGTTGTACGCCGAATAACCGACGGCTGCGGCGCGGCGGGTCCTGTCACGGATTTGGTGCCACCACCCCTGCGGTAGCTAAAGCTTCCTCGGGGTGGTCCCCCAAATCCGCGCCACCCGCCGCGAGTAGCGGATAGGTTTCTCGCGTGACCCGGTTGAGCCAGAGCTTCATTCCGACGCTGAAGGATCCGCCTGCGGATGCTGAGGCGGTTTCGCACAAGTTGATGGTGCGGGCTGGGTTGATCCGGCAGGTTGGGGCTGGACTGTGGTCTTACTTGCCCGCAGGGTGGAGGGCTCATCGCAGGGTCGAAGCAATCCTCCGGGAGGAGATGGAGGGGATCGGGTGTCAGGAGATGCTGATGCCGGTGCTGCAGCCCGCCGAGAGCTGGGAGAAGACCGGGCGGTACTCGATCGACGAGCTGTTCAAGCTGGAGGACCGCAAGGGGTCGCCGATGGTGCTGGCGATGACCCACGAGGAGTGCCTGACCTATCACGTGGCGCGTGAGGTGCGCTCCTACCGCGACCTGCCGCTGATGCTCTACCACCTGCAGACCAAGGAGCGCGACGAGCCGCGACCGCGGGCGGGGGTGCTGCGCACGCGCGAGTTCACGATGAAGGACGCCTACTCCTTCGACCGCGACGAGGAGGGGCTGGCACGGTCCTACGAGCTGCAGGGCGAGGCCTACGCGCGGATCTTCGATCGCAGCGGGCTGCGCTGGTACCGGGTCGAGTCCGACGTCGGGATGATGGGGGGCTCCGGCGCCCACGAGTACATGGCGCCCTGCGCGGCGGGCGAGAACGAGGTCGCCCTCGCGCCCGGCTACGCCGCCAACGTCGAGGTCGCCTCGGCGGAGGCGCAGCCGGTCGAGCTGCCGGCGCCGCTGGCCGCGCCGGAGGAGGTCGACACGCCGGGCCTGGCCAAGGTCGAGGAGGTGGCGGGCCACCTCGGCCTACCGCACGGCGCCTTCATCAAGACGCTGCCGATCGTCGTCGAGGGCAGGGGGATGGTCCTCGTCCTGCTCCGCGGCGATCACCGCCTCAACGAGATCAAGCTGCGCAACGGGATGAAGACCGACTTCCGCCAGGCCAGCGCCGAGGAGATCGAGGACCAGCTCGGCCCCGTCGGCTACCTCGGACCGGTCGGCAGCGGCCTGCCGATCATCAAGGACGCCGCGCTGAGCGGCGATTCCTACGTCTCCGGCGCCAACAAGCCGAACACCCACCTGCGCGGCATCGACCCCTCGCGCGACTTCGAGTCATACGAGATGGACGTGCGCACGGTCGAGGCCGGCGACACCGCGCCGGGCGGCGGCACGATCGAGATCGAGCCGGCGATCGAGGTGGGGAACATCTTCAAGCTCGGCACGCGCTACTCCGAGCCGCTCGGCGCGACCTACCTCGACGAGTCGGGGACGGAGAGGCCGATCGTGATGGGCAGCTACGGGATCGGCCCGGCGCGGATCGTCGCCGCCGCGATCGAGCAGGGGGCCGACGAGCGCGGGATCGTCTGGCCCCGGGCGCTCGCCCCCTGGCAGGTCCACCTCGTCTCGCTGGCGAAGGCGGGGGAGGAGGAGCGCGACGCGGCGGACACCCTGTACGAGGAGCTGCGGAGCGCCGGTGTCGAGGTGCTGTACGACGACCGCGACGCGGGAACCGGGGAGAAGCTGACCGACGCCGAGCTGCTCGGCTGCCCCCTGCGGATCGTCGTCGGCCGCCGCGGCCTGGCCGAGGGCGTGGTCGAGGCAAGCGAGCGCGCCGGCGGCGCCGAGCACGAGCTGCCCGTGGGGGAGGCCGCTGCTCAGGCTGAGGAGCTCCTCCGGGGCGTCGATGGCTCCTGATTCCGCGCCGTTCGGGCGCGGCCGGGTGCGCCGCCTCTTCGGCCTCGACCGCAGCGGCCCGCCGCCCCGGCAGACCCAGAAGGGCGAACCGCTCAACCCCTGGACGCTGCCCAACCTGGTCGGCTACCTGCGCCTCGCCGCGCTCCCCCTCTTCCTCTGGCTCGCCTTCGAATCCGGCGACGGCCGCAGCGCCGGCGCGGCGACCGTCTTCTGGCTGATCGCGGCAGGCGACTACGTCGACGGCTTCCTCGCCCGCGTCACCGGCCAGTACAGCCGCCTCGGCTCGATCCTCGACCCGCTCGTCGACCGGCTCACGATCCTCGCCGGCGCCGTCGTCTGCTGGCACTTCGAGCTGCTGCCGCGCTGGGCCCTGGCGCTGCTCGCCGCGCGCGAGCTGGCGATGCTCGTCCTCGCCCAGTACGGCCTGCGCCACGGCGTCGAGATCCGGGTCAACTGGCCGGGCCGGATCTCGGTCTTCCCGATCATGGGCGGGATCTTCTTCGCGATGGTCTTCGCCGGGTGGGTCCCGGCGGCGCTGCTGATCGTCGGCCTCGGCCTCGCGATCGTCGCCACGGTGCTCTACGCGCGCACCGGAATCCGTGAAGTGCGCGCCGCCAACCCCAGACACTGACTTCGTCTTTCCTGCCGGATAGCGGAACAAAAGACGAAGTCAGCATTTGCAAGGGCGCGGTCAAAGAGGTCTCAACCTTCAACCTGCAGTTGAACCTTCGGTGCCGGGGCTCCTATAATCGCCGGACGAGGCCGCGAAGGCCGCAACTCAACCAAGGAGCGAGATGGAGGACACCTTTCCCGACCTGGGCTCACTCAGCGACGAGGAGCTGAAGGGCCTGATCGACAAGCTCACGCAGGAAGAGGACGAGATCTCCTACAAGCGCCGCGTCCTGCACGGGAAGATCGACATCCTCCGTGCGGAGCTGGTCAACCGCCTGCGGCAGAAGCGAGAGCGCGGGGACACTCTCTTCTCCGGCGACGACGTGACGCAGCTGACCGAGATCCTGGCGGGCAAGGCGCAGGCGCCAGAGGACGAGCCCGAGGACCAGCCCGCCTAGAGGAGACGCTCGATGGCCGTCCACTGTCCCGAATGCGGCTTCGTCAACCCCGAGGGCGCCAACTACTGCCAGAAGTGCGGTGCCTACGTCGGCGGCCCGGCCGAGGGAGCCGAGGGAGAGGAACCGACGACGATGACCTACACCGTCGACGACACCGGTGAGATGCAGCCGGTCGACATCGACGAGACGATCGAGCGCAGCGGCGCCGCCTTGGTGATCCGCGCCGGCGGAGGCCGCGCCGGCGAGAGCTTCGCGCTCGGCGAGGACCGGGTCAGCATCGGGCGCAGCCCCGACGCCGGCGTCTTCCTCGACGACGTCACCGTCTCCCGCAACCACGCGCTGCTGGTGCGGCGCCGCGACGGCCTCTACATCGACGACCTCGGCTCGCTCAACGGCACCTACGTCAACCGGCGCCGGATCGAGTCCCACCGGCTCGCCGACGGCGACGAGATCCAGGTCGGCAAGTACAAGCTCAGCTACCTGGAGAAGTAGGGGGACCCTTTGGCCGTATCCGAGCAGCAGGTCCGCCAGCGCGACTCGCGCCCCCGCAAGGCGCTGACGATCGGCGCCGTCTGCAAGATCCTGCAGAGCGAGTTCGACGACGTCTCGATCTCGAAGATCCGCTACCTCGAGGACCAGAAGCTGCTGACGCCGCGGCGGACGCCGGGCGGCTACCGCCTCTACAGCCAGTCCGACGTCGAAAGGCTGCGCACGATCCTGCGCCTGCAGCGCGACGAGTTCCTGCCCCTGCGGGTGATCCGCCAGGAGCTGGCCGCGGGCGGCGACATCACCGCCGCGGTCGGCAGCGCGGACAAGCGGACCGCGGGCGGCGCCGTGCGCAGGGCGATCCTGATCGACACCTCGCGCGCCTACCTCACCCTCGAGGAGGTGATCGAGGAGACCGGCGCCCGCGAGGAGCTGATCGCCGAGCTGGAGAACTTCGGCATCGTGCAGCCTGAGAAGCGGGACGGCAAGACCGTCTACGACGAGACCGACCGCGAAGTGATCCGCGCCTCCAACGAGCTCTCCCGCTTCGGCGTGGCGGCCCGCAACCTGCGCGTCTTCCGCTCCTCGGCCGACCGCGAGGCGAACCTGCTGGAGGCGCTGCTGGGGCCGTCGCTGCGCTCGCGCAATCCCGAACGGCGCAAGGAGGCCCTGGAGAGCCTGGAGAGCCTGGCCGCGACCGTCAGCCACCTCAAGCACCTTCTTCTAGTGCGCGATCTGCGGCGTCTCGCGGGCGACTGATTCGGCCGATCGTGCCGCGAGCGACCCGCCGGAGGACGATCGACGCACCGCGCCCTGAGGTTTGGGGGCTTGTCTCCGATCCGTACAGCCTGCCGCGCTGGTGGCCGCGGACGATGCGGGTCGAGGGCGTCGAAGGGAGCGGGGCGGGGGCGCAGTGGACCAAGGTCCTGGGGACGGCCGAGGGGCGGGGCGTGCGGGCTGACTTCCGCTGCACCGAGTCGGCCGAGGGCGAGCGATACGCGTGGGGGCAGCAGCTGGAGGGGACGCCGTTCGAGCGCCACCTGCGCCGCTATGAGGTCGTGGTCGCCCTCCAAGACGCGGGGGAGGGCACGGAGGTCTCGCTGACCGCGGCGCAGGCCCTGCGCGGGCTCTCGCGCCTTGGCGGGCCGATGATGCGGCGGGGGCAGGGGTCGCTGCTCGAGGAAGCCCTCGACGGGATCGAGCGGGCCCTCACGTGACCGGGCCCCGCCGCGACTCTAAGTGGTGGGGGTGGGGCGACCCGTCGGTCCTCCCGGAGCTCGACGAGGCGGCCCTCGCGACCCTGCGCGAGCGGGTCGGCGAGCTCAGCCCCTCTCCGCGGGCGGCGGAGCTGGATGGATTCGAGCTGCCGGCACCGGAGCCGCTGCCGCGGGCGCTGCTCGACTCGGTCGGCGAGGAGAACGTCTTCACCGGCCTCGAGGACCGCGTCCGCCACGCGACCGGCTGCGGCTACGCCGACCTCGCCCGCCTGCGCGGCGGTCGTCTCGATGAGGCCCCCGATGCGGTGCTGCTGCCCACCGACGCCGACGCGGTGAGACGCGCCCTCCTCGCCTGCGCCGAGGAGGGCGTCGCGGTGGTTCCCTTCGGCGGCGGCACCAGCGTCGTCGGCGGGGTGGCGCCGCTGCGCGGTGACCACTCACGTGTGGTCAGCCTCGACCTGGCCCGCCTGCGCGGCATCGAGGTGGACGACCGCTCGCTCACCGCCCGCCTCGGCGCCGGCCTGCGCGGGCCCGAGGCCGAAGCCGAGCTCGCCGCCCACGGGCTCGTCCTCGGCCACTACCCGCAGTCCTTCGAGTACGCGACGATCGGCGGCTTCGCCGCGACCCGCTCCGCCGGGCAGGCGTCGAGCGGCTACGGGCGCTTCGACGCCCTGGTCAGCTCGGTCCGCCTGATCGCCCCGGCCGGCGACCTGCGCACGCTGGAGACGCCGCACACCGCCGCCGGCCCCTCCCTGCGCGAGCTCGTCGTCGGCTCGGAGGGGGTCTTCGGCGTGATCCCGGAGGTGACCGTGCGCGTGCGGCCAGCGCCGCGGGTGCGGCGCTACGAGGCCTGGATGGCCGAGAGCTTCGAGGCCGGGGCGGAGATCGTCCGCGCCCTGGCGCAGGGGCCGGGCCTGCCCGACGTGATCCGCGTCTCCGACGAGGAGGAGACCGAGGTCTCCCTGGCCCTCTCCGGCCCCCGCGGCCTCGCCGGCACGCTCTTCGGCGGCTACCTCGGCCTGCGCAAGCGCCGCGGTGGCTGCCTGGTCGTCGTCGGGCTCGAGGGCGGGGAGGAGGCAGTCGCCCGCCGCCGGGCGCTCTCGGTGCGCGAGCTGCGCCGCGGCGGCGCCGTCTACCTGGGCCAGTCTGCCGGGCGCTCCTGGGAGCACGGGCGCTTCCAGGGCCCCTACCTGCGCGACACGCTGATGGAGATGGGGGCGATGGTCGAGACCCTGGAGACCTCGCACACCTGGAGCAGGCTCGGCGAGCTGCACGCCGCGGTCGGTACCGCGATACGGGACTCCCTCGGCGCTCAGGGCACACCCGGGCTCGTCTTCTGCCACCTCTCCCACGCCTACGCCGACGGCGCCTCGCTCTACTTCACCTTCATCTCCCGCGCCCGCCGAGGCGAGGAGATCGCCCAGTGGCAGCAGGTCAAGCGCGCCGCCTGCGAGGCGATCGTCGCCCACGGCGGCACGATCACCCACCACCACGCCGTCGGCCGCGACCACGCCCCCTACATGGAGGCGGAGGTGGGCCAGACGGGCCTCGAGGTGCTACGCGCGGCGAAGGAACGGCTCGATCCCGCCGGCATCATGAATCCAGGCAAGCTGCTGCCCTGAGCTACTGCTTCTGGATCGCGGGACCGGTGATCTCGCCGCGCAGAACGGACTCGCCGGTGTACGGCGGCAGCCTGCGTTCCGCTTTCGCTTTGGCGAGGGCGGCTTTGTAGGCGGCGCTCGAGGTGAGCGAGACGTCGACCTGGTCGAAGGCGCCGCCGGCGACGTAACTGAGAACCTGGGTCGGGATCGGCAGCTGCACGGCCAGCCTCCCCTCGTCCTGCTCGCCGACCGGCACCGCGCCGATCCGCAGGACCAGTTTTGGCGAGCGGTAGAGCCAGATCGTGTAGGTCTCGCCGGGCGGAGAGGGCTCCAGCCCCTCGGCCTCGACCTGCAGCAGGACGCTCTTCTTGTAGCGCCCGAACAAGGCCCGGCCGCTGGCGTCGCTGCCGTCGGTCGGCTCGAGGATCGCCTGGGTGAGCTTGCTTTCTTCGGCCGCGGTGAGGGAGGTCCCACCGTCGCTCGTCGCTGAAGACGAGGACGACGAACCCCCGTCGTCGCCGCTGAGGACCAGGACCAGGACGAGGGCAAGGACGACGAGGGCGCCCGCACCGACGCCGATCAGGGCGCCGCGGTCCTTTGACTCGCGCAAGCGGACAAGCGGCGAGGGCCGCGCGGCCTGCCTGGGCGCTGGGGGCGCGGGGGTCGGGACCGGCTCGGAAACCTGAGGCTGCGGCTCGGGCGCAGGCGGTTGCGCGACCGGTGGCGGAGGCGGGGGAGGGCTGGGCGGCATCGCCGACGCGGGGGGCGGGGCAGGTGTCTCGGGCTCCTCCACCTCCGAGAGCGCGTCCTTCACCCGGGCGCGCAGCTCCTCGACGCTGATCCCCATCAGCGCGGCCATGTCCTCGTAGCCCTCTTCGCGCTGCGCGAGCAGCCGGAGCATCGCCTTCTGGTCGTCGGTCAGTGCCAAGGGCCGGAAGCCTACGCGAGCGAGTCCCTCAGAGGGCGTGTCTGAGGTTAAGGGGCGATATGGCCGATGAGCACAGACGCCCCTGGAGATAGGGTCCGGTGCGATGGCCGACGACGCGCCTGAGCTGGTTTCCCACTTCGACGCCCTGCTGGGCACGGAGTGGCTCGACGACGATCCCGAGCACGCCCGCGTGCGGGTGCAGATGCGCGACGAGCTGCGCCAGCCGGTCGGCCTCCTGCACGGCGGCGTGATGTCGAGCCTGGTCGAGAGCGTCTGCTCGCGGGCGACTGCGCTGGCGGTGCTGGACGACGGGATGATGGCGATGGGCCAGTCGATCAGCGTCAGCTTCATCCGCCCTGTGACCGAGGGTCACGCGGAAGTCCAGGCCAAGGCCCGGCACCGCGGCCGCACGACCTGGGTCTGGGACGCGGAAGTAACAGACGCAAACGGCAAACTTTGCGCGCTGGCCCAAATGACAATTGCTGTCAGGCCGATCCCGAAGTCGGATTAGCCCCCGTACCTGTTCGTGATCGGCAACCGTCGGTCGCGCCCGAAGGCCTTCGGCGTGATCCGGATGCCCGGAGCCGCCTGGCGGCGCTTGTACTCGGAACGGTCGACCATGCGGATGACGTCGTCGACGACCCCGGCCGGAAGGCCGGCGGCGATCATCTCCTCGCGACCCTCGTCGCGCTCGACGTAGGACTCGAGGATGCGGTCGAGCAGGTCGTAGGGCGGAAGCGAGTCGCTGTCGAGCTGGTCCGGTCGGAGCTCCGCCGACGGCGCCCGCTCCAGCACCGACGCTGGCACCAGCTCGCGGCCCGCACGCTCGTTGCGGTGGCGGGTCAGCTCGTAGACCAGCGTCTTCGGCACGTCCTTGATCGCGGCGAAGCCGCCGGCCATGTCGCCGTAGAGCGTCGCGTAGCCGACTGACATCTCGCTCTTGTTGCCGGTCGTCAGCACCAGCCAGCCGTGCTTGTTGGAGAGCGCCATCATCATGTTGCCGCGGATCCGGGCCTGGATGTTCTCGGCCGCGAGGTCGGGCGCTGACGGCCGGCTCGGGTCGCGCGGCAGCTCCTCGGTGACCGCATCCCTGCCGTTGCCTCGCCTGAATGCGTCCGAGAGCGAGCTCTCGTACTCGGCCATCGCCGGCGCGATCGGGATCTCGATCAGCTCGGTGCCGAGGTTGCCGGCGATCGTTCGTGCGTCGGCCTGTGTTTCAGGGCTCGAGTGCGGCGATGGCATCACGACGCAGCTGACCCGGTCGGGCCCGAGGGCGTCGACGGCCAGCAGCGCGACGAGGGCGGAGTCGATGCCGCCGGAGAGGGCCACGCCGACGTGGCGGAAGCCGTTCTTGAGCACGTAGTCGCGCAGGCCGAGCACGAGGGCGGCGTAGACCTCGGCGAGGTCGGACAGCGGCTCGGCGAGTCTGCCCGGGCCGGGGGAGGGGACCTCGCAGACCAGCAGCTCCTCCTCGAACTGGGCCGCGCGGGCGACCACCTCCCCGCTGGGGTCGACGAGGAGGCTGTGCCCGTCGAAGACCAGCTCGTCCTGGCCGCCGACGAGGTTGCAGAAGGCGAAGTGGGTGCCGTAGGCACGGGCGCGCTCGGCGAACATGGCTTCGCGCTCGCGCCCCTTGCCGCGGTGGTACGGCGATCCCGACGGGTTGGCGATCAGGCTCGCGCCCGCCTCCGCCTCGCTGGAGGCGGGCGGTCCCGGCGCCCAGACGTCCTCGCAGACGGTGAGGCCGACCCGCTGCCCACCGGCCTCGATCGTCGCGGGCTCGGCGCCGGGGACGAAGTAGCGCTGCTCGTCGAAGACGGAGTAGTTGGGCAGCCGGTTCTTGCGGTAGACGGTGCGCAGCTCGCCGTCGGCGAGCACGGCGAGCGAGTTGTGGGCGTGGCGGCTCTCGCCGCCGCCCGCGACCGGCTCCGCGAAGCCCACCAGCGCGACCAGGCCGGCGGTCTCGCCGGCGAGCTCCTCGACCGCGCGCCGGTTCGCCTCGACGAAGTGCCGCTTCAGGTAGAGGTCCTCGGCCGGGTAACCGGGCACGCAGAGCTCGGGGAAGACGACCAGCTCCGCCCCTTCGGCGCGGGCGTGGCCGATCCACTCCGCGATCTTGGCGGAGTTGCCGTCGACGTCGCCGACCGTGGGGTCGATCTGGGCGAGCGCTACGCGCACGGTGCGCTCCGGCGGGGATTCACCCCCGAAGTATCTCGGCCCAGCCGTGAGTTCGTCTTTTCCGGGGCTATGACCCGGGAAAAGGCGAACTCAGCAGAGGAAGAGAGGGGGGACGGCGGTAGATTGCCCTGCGTGCGGGCTCGCCGGCGGCTGATAGGGGTGTCGCTGGCCTTCGCGGTTCTGCTGCTTGCCCTTCCCTCCGTGGCCACCGCGGCGGACCAGCGGGTGTTCCGCGCGCCGGCGGCGCGACCGACCGACCGACCGGACCCCAACCGCAATGCCTACACGGTCCCCGAGGCGCCGCGCTCGCCCGCCTGCACCCGCCATTTCTGCGTTCACTGGGTCGCGGAGGGGATCGACGCGCCGAAGCTGGCCGACGGCGACGGCGACGGGGTTCCCGACTACGTCGTCCAGGTTCAGGAGGTCGCCGAGCACGTCTACGGGATCGAGAACGGGAAGCTCGGCTGGCGCCCGCCGAAGTCCGACGGGCGCGAGGGCGGCGGGCAGGGGAAGACCGACGTCTACCTGGACCAGATCGGCGGTGCCCTCTTCGGCTACGCGGCGCCCGACCGCGGGCAGGGGGTGAAGGGTCGCCTGCCGCGTCACCTGCACGGCTACCTCGTGCTCGACAACGACTACGACCCGCGCGAGTTCCCCGGCACCTCGCCCCAGCAGGACCTCGAGGTCACCTTCGCCCACGAGTACACCCACATCCTTCAGTTCGGCTATGACGCCTACCAGGACGCCTGGTTCGCCGAGTCGACCGCCGTCTGGATGGAGGACCTGGTCTACGACGGGATCGACGACTACCTGCGCTACGTGCGGCGCTGGGTCAAGCGCTACGACGTCCCGCTGACCGCCAACTCGATCAAGGAGTACGGCTCGGCGGTCTGGAACGAGTGGCTGTCGCATCGCTACGGGCGCGACGTCGTGCGCGACGCCTGGTCCCGCGCCGTTCACACGAAGCCGGGGGGGTTCTCGGTCGCCGCCTACGGCTCGGCGATCGAGGCCGCCGGCGGGTCGGACTTCAGCCGCGACTTCGCCCGCTTCGCCGCCGACCTGCCCGAGTGGCGCACGGAGCGGGTCTTCTCCGAGGGGGACTCATACCCCGACGTCTCCAGGCAGGGGAGCCTGCCGGTCGGGGGCAAGGCCCGCCAGCGGCGGCTCAACCACACGACCTTCCAGCTGCTGCGGGTCCACGCCCCAACGGGCAGGGCCCTCGTCGTCGAGGCGACGGCGCCGCGGGGGATCGCCACCGGGCTGGCCCTGGTGGGCAGGACGGGCAGCGAGCGCCGCGGCCGCGCCGTCCGGGCCCTCGATTTCGCCCGGCGCGGAGGCCGGATGACCGTGCGCCTCCCGCGACCGGGGAGATTCGATCGCATCACCGCGGTGCTGGTCAACGCCGACGCCAGGTCTGCCGGCTTCAGCGCCCGGCGGCTCGACTGGGCCTACTTGACCGACAGCGCGCCGTTCCGCGTCTCGGCGCGGCTGGCCCGCTGAGCCCGCTCCCCGGCCGCCGCCGTGGCGCCGGTGAGTTCGGCGATCGCGCCTTCGAGGTCGAGGCCGAAGCTCTCGAGGTCGGCCATCGAGTCGTAGTCGCCGATGAGGCCGAAGTCGACCTGCCCGTTGTAGGACATGATCCCGACGCAGAGGGCCTGGCGCCGGGCCAGCGGCACGAGCGGGAAGATCGACTCCATTTCCCGGCCCAGCACGAAGAGGGGGAACTGCGGCCCGGGCACGTTGGTCACGACGAGGTTGAAGAAGCGCTGGGCGGGCTGCAGGCGAGCGGCCTGGGAGGCGATCGTGGTCGGGGCGAAGTCAACGATGCGGGTGAGGATCTCGGCGCCGACGGCCTGTCCGGAGCCCTTCAGGTCGCCCATCGTCTCGGTGATCAGGTGCAGGCGCTGGACCGGCGCCTCGCACCAGACCGGCAGCGGCGCCATCATCGCCGAGATGCGGTTGCCGAGCGCCCCCCGCTCCTCCTCGGCGCGGACGCTGACCGGGACCATGGCGCGCATCTCCAGGCCTTCGGTGTCGTGGCCGCGAGCCCGCAGGTAGTTGCCGATCGCCCCGGTGACGACGGAGAGGACGACGTCGTTGACGGTGCCGCCGTGCTCGTTCTTGACCGCCTTGAAGGCTTCGAGCTCGGCGCGGACGAAGGCGATGCGCCGGTGCGGGCCGATTTCGACGTTGAACGGGGTCGAGGGCGCTGACATGCCGGCGCCGACGATCTTGCCTGCGTCGCCGATGCCGCCCAGAACCTGCCGCGGGCCGCGCAGGGCAGCGCGCACGCCGCGGACGATCTCGCGTGGGCTGGTAGCGCGCTCGCGCAGGGCGTCGCCGAGCAGCTGTAGGTCGGTCGGCTCGGGGCGCGGCGCCCACTTGGGCGGGCGCGCGGGCGGGTTCGCCGGCTCCTTCTCGACGTCGAAGAGGACGGTGGTGATGTCGACCCCGGAGATGCCGTCGACGAGGGCGTGGTGGCTCTTGCCGATGATCGCGAAGCGGCCGCCGTCGAGCCCCTCGACCAGCCACAGCTCCCAGAGCGGCTTGCTGCGGTCGAGCTGCTGGGAGAAGATCCGGGCGGCCAGGTTGCGCAGCTGCTCCTCGGAGCCCGGGGAGGGCAGCGCGGTCTGCCGCACGTGGTAGTCGAGGTTGAGAAAGGGGTCGTCGACCCAGACGGGCCGTCCCTGGTTGAAGGGGACGAAGCGGAGCTTCTGCCGAAAGCGGGGGACGAGGTGCAGGCGAGCCGCGATGTGGTTCTGAAAGTCCCGGTGGCTCGGCGCCGGTCCCTCGAAGGTGCTGACCGAGGCGACGTGCATGTGCGCGCCGGCTCTCTCCATGTGGAGGAAGGAGGAGTCGAGTCCGCTCAGCCTGTCGCCGTTCACGGGTCAGATGTTCGCACACGCCCCGGGAGGTCCTGCGAAGCGGTTGTGAACCCGCTCAGGCCGCCTGGCCGAGCTGCAGCTGGCCGTTCGGCGGCGACTCGGGTTCCTCCGCCTCTCCGGCGCCGCCGTCGAAGCCGGCCAGCCGGACGCCAAGCAGCCGCACCGGCCGCTGTGGGTCGTAGGCGCGCAGCAGGTCGAGGGCGACCGGCACGACCACGGCCGGGTCGCTGGTCGGCGCGTCGAGCGTGTGCGAGCGGGTCACGTTCGTCCAGTCGTCGAGCCGCACCTTGATCCCGATCGTGCGCCCCTCCAGATGGCGGGAGCGCAGCCGCCGGCAGAGCTCCTCGCCCAGCTCGCTCAGGTGCCTCTCCATCTCGGCCCGGTCGCCGACGTCGACGTCGAAGGTGATCTCCGTCGACTGCGACTTGGTCTCGCGCACGACCGTGACCGGGGTGTCGTCTTCGAGGCGGGCGCGGCGGTGCAGCCAGCGCCCCTGGCGCGGTCCGAAGGACTGCTCCAGCGCGGCCGGGTCGCGAGCGCCCAGCTCGGCCAGCGTGCGGATGCCCATCGCCTCGAGCCTGGCGACGGACTTCGGCCCGATGCCGGGGATCAGGCCGGGCGACTCAGCGGAGAATCGCTCCAGGGCCTCCGCCCGCGAGAGCACGACCAGGCCTGCCGGCTTGCCCAGCTCGCTGACGATCTTCGCCAGCATCCTGCTCTCGGAGATCCCGATTGAGCAGGTCAGCCCAGTCTCCTCGCGGATCTCGGCGGCGATCCGCCGCATCGTCGCCTTCGGCGAGAAGAGCCCGGTCAGGTCGACGTAGGCCTCGTCGAGCCCGACGACCTCGACCGTCTCCGCGTTGCGCCGGAGGATCGCCATCACCTGCCCAGAGGCCTCCCGGTAGGCGGAGAAGTCAGGCTGGAGGTAGACGGCGTCGGGCAGCCGCCGCCGCGCCACGGCGGCCGGCATCGCCGAGTGGATCCCGGCCAGCTTGCGCGCCTCGTAGCTGGCCGTCGTCACCACCGCCCGCGGCCCCGAGCCGCAGACGACGACCGGCTTCCCCTTCAGCTCCGGCCGCCGGCGCAGCTCGACCGACGCGTAGAAGGCGTCCATGTCGAGGTGGGCGACGATGCGCTGAAAGGCCACAAGTCGATGGTAGGAGGGGGCGAGGACGGGGTTGAACGCGCCGGGCGCGGGTAGATTCCACGCATCGCGGACGTGACGCACACCAGGATCGAGGAGATCGAGGCCCTGCAGGGCTTCGACAGGGTCAGCCTCCGCCGCGCCGCCGCGGCCCTCGGCGTCAGCTCGTTCGGCATCTCGATCGAGGAGATGGAGCCCGGCGCCGACGAATATCCCGAGCACGACCATTCCGAGGACGGCATCGGCGGCCAGATGTTCGCCCAGCGACCCCAGCAGCTGGGCCAGGAGGAGGTCTACGTCGCGCTCCGCGGCTCGGGCACCCTCGAAGCCGACGGCGAGCGATACCCGCTCGACCAGGATCACATCGTCCGGGTTGGCCCGGCCGTCAAGCGCAAGGTCACCGCAGGCCCCGACGGCCTCCGCCTGCTCGCCCTCGGCGCCATCCCCGGTGAGGCCTACGATCCCGGCGGCAGGCTATAGAGCTAGCCAAGTAGCGAGGCGAGCTCGGCTCGCTGACGCTCTGAGAGACCACCGATCGTCTTCGACGGAGTGATTTGGCACTGGGTAAGAATGCGGTTCGTCTTTATGCGGCCGTACCGAGGGACAGCGAGGAGCAGGTCGAAGACCTTTGCTGTCAGTACGTAGTCCGGCGGATCGAGCAAGACTTGTTGGATGCTGACTTCACCTGAACGCAGTTTTTTCTTAAGCTCGGCCCGTCTCTGGCGAATGTCATGAGCCCGTCGAAGAGCGTCTTCCTGTTGCTTGGCTGATCCGATTACCTCATCGAACTCTAGAACTGTCGCTTCTTTCGGTACGAGCTTCAACTCATTAGCTCGTTGTCGCAGTGCGTCCAGCTTTTCTTCGCACTCAAGCGTGCGGAGCTCCTGCTCCAGTAGATCTGCCTTATAGCCCTGACCTTCGGCGAGGAGGCGGTCTCGGCCCACCTGAATGACAAGTGGCAAGTTGAAGACACGCTCGAAGAAGCTCAGGAAGGTGAGCAGGCCTCCAGATCCCGCGACAGCCATGAGCGTTGGCGGGATGCCGGCTAGGAGCTCTAGGGGCGAATTCATTGAGATTCGGTAGAGGCGCAGTTGCATGTGCCTCAGCATCGGGGGAACGCTCAGGGCCTTGCCTATACCGGCTATCTCGATGCTGCGAGGATCATTCGCGAATGCGTACACATGATCGAGCAGCAGAAACGTTTCTATGACGTCATCCAAAGTGGGAGTTGAGTCAATGATTTGCATCGACTCGTGACCAGCGAAAGACATCGCGCTGATGCCGTCGGCAGATCCAAAGACGATACGGATGGCAAGAGAGCGCAGTTGGGGGTCCGCGGCGATAGTCGACACGGGGCGGAATTCTATGGATCTTCTCTGGTGGAATTGGGAACGGCTGCGTTCACCTTGGTTGGCCTTGGGCCTAGACTGGATCGATGGCTTCCCCCGAGGCGAAGAACCTGGAGGCGATCTCCAAGGCGATCGACCAGCACAACTCCAACTGCCCGTTCCCCGCGGCGGAGGTGCGGATGAACCCATTCGAGGTCGAGCGGCTGGGCTGGGACCACATCCGGGGGTTGCCGGTCGTGCCCGATGCGGAGATCGGCACGGGGCGGTTCCGGATCGTCTGCTCTCGCGACCTCGACGGCGAAGGCCTCGAGGAGGTCGAGGCCATTGGCCAAGAGCTCGAGACCGTGGCGCCGGTTATTCGCAATTGATGTCTGAAACCTGATTTCACAGTCAAACTTGACATAGTCGAGATGACCACATAGGTTGCTGGCCGATGGAGGGAAGTACTGGCACGACGGCTACGACGACGACCACGGACACAACGGTCAAAGAGGCCGCTGCCGGGGAGGAGTCAGGAACCCTCATCCCGCTGAAGGGCGCGGAAATCGCTGACGATTGGGCGAAGACGCTCGCCATTTCGGTCCTCGTGGGCAGCCTCGCGTACTGCATACTCTTCGCCGGCTTGGCCGAGTGGTCTCGCAACATTCCCTTCCAGACAGAGGCGAATTTCGCCCTCTTTGCTGCCTTCATCGTCGTTGCCGGAGCCATCGAGCGTTTCCTCGAGCCTTTGCTCGTTGTGCTGCCGCCCTATGAAAAGAAAGCCGATGCGAACGCTTCTACGGCGACGAAAGCCGCGGTGAAGGAAGGAAACGAAAAGGCAAAAGCCGACAGGGCTCTACTCGCCTACTGCATCGCGCTCATCGTCGGAATCGTCGTCAGCTCTGTGTTCGGGCTCTACTTCCTAGAGACGATGGGTGTGCAGATCGGTGCCCTCGAAGGAACTGGCGAGGCCGCAAAATGGGTGTTCGGCAACGACAGCGACAAGGCGCTCCGCGGCCTCGACATTTTCGTCACGGCGCTGATCATCACCGGTGGCAGCAAGCAGCTGCACGACATGATCACTTCGATTGAAAAGAAAAAGGACGCGCTGGGGAAAGCGGCGGCCAAAGGAGGCTAGCGCGGTCGCTCAGACGCTGTTCCAGAAGTCGAGGCCCAGGCCCGACAGCCAGCTCTGGGCCTCGGCGTTCAGCTGGGTCAGCTGTCCGGTCCAGATCAGGATGCCCATCGCGATCAGGATCGCGCCGCCGGTGGCGACTATCGCCTGGTAGTGGCGCTTGACCACCGCGAAGGCCGTCGTGGCGCGGGAGAAGGCGATCGCGGTGAGCAGGAAGGGGATCGCCAGGCCGGCCGAGTAGACGGCGAGCAGGAAGGCGCCATGGCCGGCCGAGCCCGAGAGCGAGGCGGCGGAGAGGATCGCGCCGAGGGTGGGGCCGATGCAGGGGGTCCAGGCGATTGCGAAGGCGGCGCCGGCGACGATCGGCCCGCCCTTGCCGGCTCGCTCCAGCAGCGCGTCGACGTGCCACTCGCGGTTGAGGCGGGTGACGAAGAGCGAGGCGACGAAGAGGATGCCCATGGCGACGATCAGCGCGCCGGAGATCTTGGTCAGGAGCTGCTGGTGGTCCTGCAGGGCCGAGCCGAGGCCGGTCGCGGTCAAGCCGAGGAGGATGAAGATGGTCGAGAAGCTGGCGACGAAGAGCAGGCTCGGGCCGAGGATGCGGCGCCAGCCGGCGCTGTCGAGCTCGGCCGCGGAGACGCCGCTGACCGCAGAGAGGTAACCCGGGACCAGCGGCAGCACGCAGGGGGAGAGGAAGGAGACGACGCCCGCCGCAAGCGCGGCGAAGATGCCCACCCCGGCGGCGGGATCGATGCTCGATGCAGCGAGGATCACAGGCCACCAGGGTACCCGGTAGATTTACTGGCCAGGCAGCCAAACTCGCCCGCGGGGCGCGGCGACGACACAGGAGAAGGCTTTGAGCAACCGCACGTTCGTGATCGGGGTCGGGATGACCAAGTTCGAGAAGCCCGGCAGCAAGGAGGGCGACTACCCGGACTGGGCCAAGGAGGCGGGGGAGAAGGCGCTCGCCGACGCCGGCATCCCGTATGAGGACGTCCAGCAGGCCTACGCCGGCTACTGCTACGGCGACTCGACCTACGGCCAGCGGGCGCTCTACCAGCTCGGCCTCACCGGCATCCCGGTCGTCAACGTCAACAACAACTGCTCGACCGGCTCCTCGGCGCTCTTCCTCGCCCGCCAGGCGGTCAAGGGCGGCCTCGTCGACTGCGCGCTCGCGGTCGGCTTCGAGAAGATGGAGCCGGGCAGCCTCGGCGTCAAGTACACCGACCGCACCAACGCGCTCGACAAGCACGCGATGCGGATGTTCGAGATCCGTGACCCCGAGGCCTCGCCGCCGGCGCCGCAGATGTTCGGCAACGCCGGCCGCGACCACATGGAGAAGTACGGCTCCAACCCCGACCACTACGCCTGGATCGGGTGGAAGAACCACAAGCACTCGGTCAACAACCCCTACGCCCAGTTCCAGGACGAGTACACGATCGAGGACATCAAGGCGGCGAAGATGATCCACGACCCGCTGACCAAGCTGCAGTGCTCGCCGACCTCCGACGGCTCGGCCTGCGCGATCGTCGCCTCCGAGCGCTACGTCGAGGAGCACGGGCTCTGGGGCCAGGCGATCGAGATCGCCGGCCAGGCGATGGTCACCGACCTCTCCTCGACCTTTGCCGACGACACCGACTGCATGAAGATCGTCGGCGCCGACATGTCGAGGCAGGCGGCGGACGAAGCCTACGCCGAGGCGGGCGTCGCGGCCGAGGAAGTCGACGTCTGCGAGCTGCACGACTGCTTCAGCGCCAACGAGCTGATCACCTACGAAGCGCTCGGCTTCGCCGCCGAGGGCGAGGGGCACAAGCTGGTCGAGGAAGAAGCGACCACCTACGGCGGCAAGGTCGTCGTCAACCCCTCGGGCGGGCTGATCTCCAAGGGCCACCCGCTCGGCGCGACCGGGCTGGCGCAGTGCTCGGAGCTGACCTGGCAGCTGCGCGGCCAGGCCGACAAGCGCCAGGTGGAGGGCGCGAAGACTGCGCTGCAGCACAACATCGGCCTCGGCGGCGCCGCCGTGGTCACCGTCTACAAGCCGGCGGCCTGAGGCCGCCCGGAGGAGGAGGTACCCGATGGCGAAGAAGGAGCGGCGCTCACTCAGCGGCAAGGTCGTGGCGATCACCGGGGGCGCCCGGGGGATCGGCAAGGCGACGGCGACGGCACTGGTCCGCAAGGGCTGCCGGGTCGCGATCGGCGACGTCGACCTGGCGCTGGCCGAACAGACGGCCACGGGGCTGGGCGGGGGCACGGTCGCGCTGGCGCTCGACGTCACCGACCGCGGCTCCTTCACCGCCTTCCTCGACGCCGCCGAACGCGAGCTCGGCCCCGTCGACGTGATCGTCAACAACGCCGGGATCATGCCGGTGACGCCGCTCGTCGAGGAGCGGGACGACTCGATCAAGCGCCAGCTCGACATCAACGTCTACGGCGTCATCGTCGGCACCCAGCTGGGGATCGAAAGGCTGCGCCCGCGGGCCGGCGGGCACATCGTCAACATCGCCTCGCAGGCGGGCAAGGGCGGCGTCCCGGGCATCGCCACCTACTCGGCGACCAAGCACGCCGTCGTCGGCCTCAGTGAGGCCGTCCGCCAGGAACTGCGCGGCAGCGGGGTGGAGGTCAGCTGCGTGATGCCGACCGTCGTCAACACCGAACTGACAGCGGGGGTCGGCCAGCGGTTCGTCAAGCCGGTGGAGGCCGAGGACGTCGCCAACGAGATCGTCGACGCGCTCGAGGTCCCGCGCTTCGACGTCTGGGTGCCGCGGGCCAACGGCGCCATGTTCAAGTTCGTCGGCCTGCTCCCGCGCGGCCTGCGCGAGGCGATCGGGCGGCTGATGAAGATCGACAAGCTGATGACCGAAGTCGACCACGGGGCCCGTCACGCATACGAGGAGCGCGTGGCGCATAGCGAGCCTGGCCTGGAGCCGGAGGCCAGCGCGGCCGAGTCCGCGGAGCAAAAGGCGGCCTGAGCGAGCTGACGGCAATGGGCCGGCTCTACGACGCGACCTGGGGGAGGTTCTTCTCGGCCGTCTACGACGGCTTGATGAAGTCGACCGAGGAGGCCGGCATGCGCGAGATCCGGCGCGAGACGCTCGCCCCGGCGCGTGGGCGCACGATCGACATCGGCGCCGGCACCGGGATCAACGTCGAGCTCTACCCGGAGGGCGTCGCCGAGCTGGTGCTGGCCGAGCCCGACGAGCACATGCTCAACAGGCTTCGACCGAAAGTGGCGACGTGGGGGAGGGAAGTCTCCGTCGTACAGGCTCCCGCCGACGGGCTCCCCTTCGACGACGACAGCTTCGACACCGCCGTCTTCACCCTGGTCCTCTGCACGGTGCCGGACCCGGCGGCGGCCCTGCGCGAGGCGGCGCGCGTGCTGCGACCCGACGGCAAACTGCTCTTCGTCGAGCACGTCCGCTCCGAGGAGCCGGGCCTGGCGCGCTGGCAGGACCGCCTCGAGGGCCCCTGGCGCTTCCTCGGCGACGGCTGCCACTGCAATCGCGACACCGTCGCCAGCATCGAAGCCTCGCCGTTCCAGGTCGAGGAGGTCGTCAAGGACGAGCTCCCCAAGTCGCCGCCGCTGGTCCGGCCGCTCGTGCACGGCCAGGCCACCCTCGCCGCCTAGCTTCCGGTGCGCTTTATCCCCTTATTGGGGGGCAAAGGCGCACCGGAACAGCGGGCCGCGCGGATTCAACGCACGATAATGGTGGTTATGTCTACTTGGAGGGCAGCCGGCGCCAAAGGGCGCGAGGAGACTCTCCTGGGCGCCGCAGCGGGCCCTCTAGCCCGCCGCTTCGATGCCTTCTTCGAGCACCTCGGCCGATTCGGGCGTTCCCAGGGCTGCGACGCCGTTCGTGGCCGGGCCGTCGAGCGCGAACGACGGCGTGCCGGTGAAGCCCAGCTCCCTCGCTTCCGCGGTGGTCGCTGAGACCTCGTCGAGGACGGCGTTGCTTTTCCGGTCCCTGTTCCACCTGGCGATGTCGGGAACCCCGGCGCCTTCGGCGATCGCGGTGAGGAACTCGTCGGTGACGTAGCCGGAGCGCTCGATGCCCTGGTTACGGAAGAAGAGCTCGACGAAGTTCCAGCCCCGGCCCTGCCTGCCGGCGGCGAGGGCCGCGGCGCCGGCGGGGATCGACTCTGCATCGATGATCGTGTAGTTGCGGAAGCTCAGCTTCGCTTCGCCACTGCGCACCTGGCTTTCGATCACCTGCGGCAGCACCTCTTCGGCGTAGCCCTTGCAGACCGGGCACTGCAGGTCGGCGAACTCGAGCACGGTCACCTTGGCCTTCGGGTCGCCGAGGACCATGCCCTTCTGCGGGATGCCGGAGAGCTCCCGCTTGACCTCGGCGACGCCCTCGATCTCGCTGCTGTCGCCGCCGCTGCTCTGGTTCTGGCTGACCACGATCAGCACGACGACGACGGCCACGGCGATGAAGGCGAGGGCGCTGGCGAGCTTGATCAGGTTCTGGCGGCGCGCCTCCTGGTCCTGGCGGTCGCTCACGGCTCGGTACCCACGTAGGCAAGCATGCGGAGGGAATTGGTAGCAAAGAGCAGCGTCATCAAAACCGCGCTGGCCACGCACCACTGGCAGATCGCCTCGATCGTGAAGACCTCGAGGTAGGTCAGGTAGAGGCTGTAGCCGAAGCCGACGAGGGCGATCGCGAAGCCGGCCATGCGGGCGACGTCGCCGCGCAGCAGCGCGCAGCCGAGCAGCAGCACGTAGCCGACGATGCCGAAGACGGCGATGTTGATCCCGAGCAGGTGCGAGTAGGAGCTTTCGGCGACCGTCTGGCAGCCGCGCCCGCCAGCCAGGCAGACGGGCGAGCCGCCGCCGGACTCGGCAATCGCTATGTACGCGGCGACGCCGATGCCGAAGGTCGCCAGGAAGGTCGCAACCCCCCTCAAGGTCCCCTCCGCCGGCGCCTTCATCGGGCGCAACGCTATTGCAACCACCCGTTCCGGTGCGCTTTATGTGCCCATAGGTGGCATAAAGCGCACCAGAACGCTAGAGGCGCGTGGCGAAGTCGATGATGGCGCGCGAGAGGCGACCGCCCTGCCAGGCGAGAGGCGACTGGCCCTCCTCCTCGCTGATCAGCTGCGCTCGCGGGAGGCGCTCGGCATAGGCGGCCGCGATCTCGTATGGGTGGCCGGGGTCGGCCGGGTCGTGGCTCGCCACGACCAGTGCCGGGGCCTCGATCGACTCCAGGTCCTCCAAGCCTCCGAACGGCTGCGAGCGCGGGACCTGGCGCAGCGCCTCGGCGATCGCGTCGAGGCGCCGGTGGCGCAGCATCCGCTCGCGGGTGAAGCGCAGGACCGAGTCGCGCCAGCGCGAGTCGACCTGCTGGTGGCGGTCGAGATAGGAGACGAAGCCCTCGACCCCTTCGCGCTCGAGCGCCCCGGCGAGGCCATCCCAGTAGCCGAGCGACTCCTCGCCAGCGGCCGACCCCGGGTAGCTCGGCCCGATCGCGACGAGCCCGGCGAGCCGCCCCGGATGGCGCAAGGCGTATGCGATCGCCGTGTGGGCGCCCATCGAGTGGCCCCCCAGGAGGAAGCGGCCCTCGCCCACCTGGGACTCGACGACCGCCTCGAGGTCGTCCACCAGCTCCGGGTATCCATAACCCCCGTCCCCCGGGGCGGGGCCGGAGTCGCCGTGACCGCGCGCGTCGTACGTGACCACGGCATGCCCGGCGCGCTCCAGCGCCCGCGAACCATGGACGACCGAGCCGCGGGTCGCCGTCAGCCCATGGCAGAGAACGACCAGCGTCCCCTCCCCCGCCGCCTCGCCATGGATCGCAGGCCCTTCGCCGGCCGTGAACGCACGCGGCTCGGCGCTGCCGTCCGGCATCAGCCCAAGCCGGCGAGGGCGCGCTCTATGTCGCCCACGGACTGGAAGGTCGCCCCCGTCCGCGAGACGTGCCGGTAGCGGACGACCCCCTCGCGGTCGACGACGAAGATCGACCGCATCACGTAGCGGCCGCCCGGCGCATCCTCCAGCTGGGTGAAGCGCGCCAGCGGCCCGATCCAGCCGGTGACGCCGTAGCGCTTGCTCACCTCGAGCTGCTCGTCGGCCAGCAGCGGCACGTTGAGCTCCTGCTCTTCGACCCAGCGCTCGTGGGAGTCGACCGACTGCGGCGATATCCCGACCACCTCGGCGTCGAGCCCGTCGAGCCTCTCGGCGTTGTCGCGGTAGGAGCAGAACTGCTTGGTGCAGACGGTGGTCGCGTCACCGGGGTAGAAGGCGAGCACGACGTTGCGCCCGCGGTGGGCGGAGAGCTTGAAGGTATGCCCGCCGGTGCCCGGCAGCTCGAAGTCCGGTGCCGTGTCTCCCACGTCGACCTTGGCCACGGACCAGAGCCTAGGGCAGTCAGCCCTTCTCGATCGTCATCCCTTCGAGCAGGACCGTCTGGGTGGGCGGCCCGTCACTCCCACTGGGGCCGAGCGCCTCGATCCGTTCGACGACGTCGTAGCCCTCGCTGACCTTGCCGACGAGCGCGTATTCAGGGGGAAGTCCCGCGTCCGGCGCGGTGACGACGTAGAACTGGCTGCCGGAGCGCCCCGGCGGCTCCGCGGGGCTCTTCGCCATCGCCACGACGCCTTTGGTGTAGGCGAGGTTCGCCGGCGGCTTCTCGTCGACGCTGTAGCCGGGCCCGCCGGTGCCGGTGCCTTCCGGGTCGCCGCCCTGGATCACGAACCCGGGCGCGACACGGTGGAAGGTGAGGTCGTCGTAGAAGCCTTCCTCGGCGAGGAAGGCGAAGGAGTTGGCCGTCTTCGGCGCGCGCTCGGTGTCCAGCGCGATCTCGAAGGTGCCGCAGCTGGTCTCGACGACAGCCGTCGCCTGCTCGCCCTTCGAGATGACCTGCTTCGGGGCCTCGAAGCTGACCGTCTTCGGTTTCGGCGCCTCCACTTCCCGGCATTCGTCCGCGCTTGCCGTCGTGGCCGAGTCCTCGCCGTCCCCGCTGCGGCCGATCAGGATCGCCGCGACCACGCCGACCGCGATCAGGGCGAAGACGCCAAGGATGATCATGCGCTGGTCGAACCCCTGTCGCTGCGGCTGCTGCGGATCCCCGTCCATCGCGGCGGAAGCCTAGATGATCGGGTGGCTGCCCCGGCGCTTGCGATCATCGGGGACCGTGCCCGCCTCACCCCTGATCTCGCTGGCATCTGCCGTGCTGCACGTGCCGGCCCCCGAACGTGCTCTAGTCGTCGGCTGCGGGGACGGCGAGGCCGTGCTGCTGCTGGCGCGCGAGTTCCCAGCGGCGCGGGTCCGGGGGCTGGACCCGTCGCCGGAGCTGATCCGGGAGGCAACCGCCCGGACCGGCCTCGACCCCGAGGGGCGGGTTGCGTTCAAGGTGGGCAAGCCCTCCTCCCTCCCCTACCCAGACGAGCTCTTCGACCTCGTCGCCCAGCTGCGCGGGGGCCTCTGGCCAAGGGAGATCGTGCGGGTCCTGCGCCCCGGCGGTCACCTGATCTACCTGGAGGGCCCGAGGTGGCCCCTGCGTCCGCGACCCCGTTCGCTTGCCCGGGGCCTCGCGAGGCAGGGCTTCGCCGCGGTGCGGACCGGGGAGGCCGGGAACGGCAACTTCTACGTCGGCCGCCTCGGCCGGCCCGGCTGACCCGCGCCGCGGCACTAGGCTGCCGACTCGATGGCGATCGAGGGACTGCCGCTCACCCTGCTGGTCAACCCGCACTCCGCGCACGGCCGCACGCTGAAGCTGCTGCCCAGGGTCGAGCAGGAGCTGGACGAGCGGCGGATCCCCTTCCGGGTCGAGCGGACCAAGGGCCTCGAGGACGGCGTGGAGCGGGCGCTGCACGCGGTCGAGGCGGGTGAGCTGCCCGTCGTCTGCAGCGGCGACGGCCTCGTCGGCGCCGTCGGCGGGGCGATGGCCGGTGCCGAGACGCCGCTGGGGATCGTCCCGGGCGGTCGCGGCAACGACCTCGCCCGCGTGCTCGGCATCCCCGACGACCCGGCCGGCGCCGTCGCGGTCCTCGCCGCCGGGGAAACCCGGCGGATCGACGTCGGCGAGGCCAACGGCAAGCGCTTCCTCGGCATCGTCAGCGTCGGCTTCGACTCCGAAGCCAACCGGGTGGCCAACGAGACCTCCTTCATGCGCGGCAACCTCGTCTACGCCTACGCCGCCGTCCGCACGCTGCTGGCCTGGAAGCCCGGCCGCTTCACGATCCGGGTCGACGAGGAGCGCTACCGGTTCACCGGCTACTCGGTCTCGGTTGCCAACAGCCGCGCCTTCGGCGGCGGCATGTACATCGCGCCCGACGCCGAGCTCGACGACGGCGAGTTCGACGTCGTCACCATCGGCGAGGGAAGCAAGCTGCGCTTCGTGGGTAACCTGCCGAAGGTGTTCAAGGGCACCCACGTCGAGGAGGGCCAGGTGCGCGTCTTCCGTGCCCCCCACCTCGAACTGACCGCGAGCCGCCCGTTCCCCGTCTACGCGGACGGCGAGCACCTGACAGAGCTCCCCGCCTCGCTGCGCGTCCTCCCCCGCGCCCTCAGCGTGCTCGCGCCCGCAGCCGGCCCTTGACCGCCTTCGGCGCGAAGGTCGCCCTCGCCCGCGCGGTGGGCGCCGCCAGCCGCAGGAGCGGCCGCGGCGGCGGCACCACCCTCCCCGGGCGCCTCCTGCTGAAGCTGGAGCCCGAGGCGCTGCGGCGCCTGGGGGCGGGTCTCGACGGCGGCACGACGATCGTCAGCGCCACCAACGGCAAGACGACCACGGCGGGGATGATCGCCGCCCTCCTCGAGGCCGACGGTCGCCGGCCGATCCACAACCGGGCCGGCTCGAACATGACCTGGGGCGTCGCCACTGCCCTGCTCGAGCAGCAGGGGCAGGAAGGCCTCTTCGAGGTCGACGAGGCCTGGCTCGGGCAGGTGGCCGGCCAGCTCGACCCCTCGCTGATCGTCCTCGGCAACCTCTTCCGCGACCAGCTCGACCGCTACGGGGAGATGGAGGCCCTCGCCGGTGACTGGACACGGGTCGTCGAGGCGCGGGCGGGCCGCACGCGCTTCGTCCTCAACGCCGACGACCCGGAGATCGCCGACCTCGGCCGCGACGCGGCCGGCGAGCCGCGCGAGGGCGTCGCCTACTTCGGCATCGAGGACGCCGCGCAGGCGTTGCCCGAGCTCCAGCACGCCTTCGATGCCAAGCACTGCCGCCGCTGCGGCCATCCCTATGCCTACGAGCGGGCCTTCGTCGGCCACCTCGGCCACTACTCCTGTCCCGGCTGCGGCGCGCGGCGCCCGGAGCCCGCGGTGGCGGCGACCGGGATCGAGCTGCTCGGCATGAAGGGTTCGCGCGTGGCGCTGCGCACCCCTTCCGGCCCGATCCGGCTGGAGCTCCCCCTCCCCGGCCTCTACAACGTCTACAACGCCCTGGCCGCGGTCGCCGCCGGGCTGGAGCTCGGCGTGGCGCCGGAGCGGATCGCCTCCGCCCTGGCCGGGATGAGGACGGCGTTCGGCCGGGTCGAGACGATCGAGGTCGGCGGAACGTCGCTCTCGATTCTGCTGATCAAGAACCCGGCCGGCGCCAACGAGGTGCTGCGCACGCTCCGCCTCGAGGCCGGCGAGGAAGGGCTGGATCTCTGGATCGCCCTCAACGACCGGATCGCCGACGGGCGCGACGTCTCCTGGGTCTGGGACGCCGATTTCGAGCTGCTGGAGGGCGCGGTGCGCAGGGTCGTCTGCGCCGGGACGCGGGCGGCGGAGCTTGCGGTACGCCTGAAGTACTCTGGATGGCCAGTGGAGGCGATCGAGGTGGAGCCGGGGATCGGGGCCTCGCTCGACCGGGCGCTCGACGGCGCCGGCGGGCGCCTCTTCGCCCTTCCCACCTACACCGCCCTGCTGGAGCTGCGCAAGCTGCTCGCGGACCGCGGGCACGCAGAGGAGTTCTGGCGATGAGGGAGGCCTTCGAGAGCGACCCCGAGGCGGTCATCTGGAACGAAGTGGAGTGCGGCGACTACGAGGCCGATCTGCCGCTCTGGGAGGAGCTGGCCGCTCCGCTGGGCGAGAACGACGCGATCATGGAGCTCGGGTGCGGTGCCGGCCGCGTCGTCCAACACCTTTCCGCTCGCCTGCCCAACCTGGTGATCGGCCTCGACTGGGACCCCGAGCTGGTCGGGGCCGTGTGGGAGAAGTGCCGGGGAACCAGTGGCGACGCGGAGGTGGAGGACGTCCGCGACTTCGGCCCCTTCGGGACCATGTTCAGCCTGGTCCTCGCGCCGATGCAGCTGATCCAGCTGCTGAGCGACGGCGAAGAGCGCGGCGACTGCCTTCGCTGCACCGCCGACTGCATGGACCCGGGCAGCCGCGCCGCCTTCGCGATCGTCGAGGAGCTGCCGCCGGCACCCCAAGGAGCGCCCCCGCCGCTGCCCGACGTGCGCCAGGTGGACGGCTGGATCTACTCGAGCCTGCCGCTGGAGCCGGTCGTCGAACCCGACCGGATCGTGCTGCGCCGCCTGCGCCAGACCGTCGACCCCGAGGGGAACATGGAGGACGAGATGAACGAGGTCGAGCTGCGGATGCTCGGCGCCGAGCAGCTCGAAGGCGAAGCCGCCGAGGCCGGGCTGCTGCCTATCGGCCGGCGCGAGATCCCGGCCACCGAAGCCCATGTCGGCTCGACCGTGGTGCTGCTGGAGAAGGCGCCGTGACGGCGCTGCGCCTGCTCGCCCTCTACCCCGAGCAGATGAACATCTACGCCGACCGCGGCAACATCCTCTTCCTGCGGCGGCGCTGCGAGTGGCGGGGCATCGGCTTTGAGTACGCCGCCGCGGGGCCCGGCGAGCGCTTCGAGCCAGGCTCCCACGACCTGGTCTACCTCGGCGGCGGCCAGGACCGCGACCAGCGCGCCGTCGCCGCCGACATGGTCGAGACCAAGCGCGAGGCGCTGGGCGCCGCGGTCGGCGACGGGACCGCGGTGCTCGCGGTCTGCGGCGGCTACCAACTGCTGGGCCACAGCTACCAGCTCGGCGAGGAGCGGTTGGAGGGCCTCGGCCTGGCCGACCTGGAGACGGTGCGAAAGCCCGGCCCGCGGCTGATCGGCAACGTCGCGATCGAGGTCGACCTCGGCGGTGGCGCCCGCACCGTCGCCGGCTTCGAGAACCACGGCGGCCGCACCTACCTCGGCCCCGGCGAAGAGCCGTTCGGCCGCGTGCTCGAGGGCTTCGGCAACAACGGCGAGGACGGCCTCGAGGGCGTCAGGAAGGCCAACCTGATCGGCACCTACCTGCACGGCCCCCTCCTCCCCAAGAACGCCTGGCTGGCCGACCACCTGATCGCCCTCGCCCTGGAGCACCGCTACGGCAAGCGCCCCGAGTTGGAGCCCCTCGACGACCGCTTGGAGCTGGCGGCTCACGAGTCGGCGCGGCTGGCTGCTCTTGGTGCGTGAAGCCCATCCCGGCAGGGGTTCCACTTAACTTTTTCGAGCAGCGGATACTGCTGGCGCTCGAACCGCACTCGCGAAAAAGTACAAGACGTTCCACCCCTGCCGGGATGGGCTTCAGCAGCCGCTTGAGCCGAAGCCGCCATCTCCCCGAGCTGAGTCCGCGAGGGACTCCGCTTCGAGAGGGTCGGCGAGCGCAATCGGAGAGATCACCAGCTGGGCGATGCGGTCGCCGGGCTCGACCCGGAAGGTCTCGGCCGGGTCGGTGTTGAGCAGCAGCACCCGGATCTCGCCCCGGTACCCCGAGTCGATCAGGCCCGGCGCGTTGACCAGCGAGATCCCATGCTTCTTCGCCAAGCCGGACCGAGGAAGCACCAGCCCTGCATGCCCCTCCGGGATCTCCACAGCCACCCCGGTGCCGACACTCCATCTCTCGCCCGGCCCGATATGAGCAGCCTCGCATGCATACAGGTCCAACCCAGCATCGCCCTGGTGGGCACGAGTCGGCAGGACCGCTTGGTCATTCAACCTTGCTACCGGCAGCTCCACGGCGCTCCACCCTAACGGTGTCTCGCGGGGGGTGGCGTGGATTTGGGGGACCACCCCGAGGAAGCTTTAGCTACCGCAGGGGTGGTGGCACCAAATCCGCGACAGGACCCGCCGCGCCATCTCCGTTGGTCCTGAGGTCGTTGAAACGGTGCAGCTCCGCCAGCGGAACCTTGGCCTGAACGAGGACCCCGTCGGCTCGGTCTTTGCGGTCGAGCTTGCCGGCGACTTCATGAAGCTCGTGTAGCCGTCCTCCTTCGGCGTAGGGGACCAGCAGCTCCACCTCGGCCAGTGTGTCCTCGAAGGCCGCCTCGATCCGCCCCCGCAGCTCGTCGAGCCCCTCACCGGTCAGAGCCGAGACGAGGACGGCGCCGGGGTGGCGCATGAGGGCCTCCTCGCGGCCCTCGGCGTCGAGCAGGTCGGCCTTGTTGAGCACGAGCAGGCGCGGGCTACCGCCGGCCTCGATCTCCTCCAGCACCTCGTCGACCGCGCGGATGTCGGCGCGGCGGCGCTCCTCGGAGGCGGCGGCGTCGACGACGTGCAGGACCAGGTCGGCGAGAACGGTCTCCTCCAGGGTCGCCTTGAAGGCCTCGACCAGCTGGTGGGGCAGCTTCTCGATGAAGCCGACGGTGTCGGTCAGCAGGTAGTCGCGCCCCGACAGCTCGAGGCTTCGGGTGGTCGGGTCGAGCGTGTGGAAGAGCTGGTCGGCGACGGCGACGTCGGCGCCCGTCAGGGCGTTCAGCAGGGTCGACTTGCCGGCGTTGGTGTAGCCGGCGAGGGCGACCCGGGGAAGCGATGAGCGCTCGCGGCGGGCCCGCATCACGCCGCGGTTGCGCTTCAGCCGCGCCAGCCGGCGGCGCAGGGCGGCGATGCGGTCGCGGGCCAGGCGGCGGTCGGTCTCGATCTGGCTCTCGCCCGGGCCCCTGGTGCCGATGCCGCCGTCCATCCTGCCCGCGCCGAGGCGCTCGAGGTGGGTCCAGAGCCCCCGCATGCGGGCCATGTTGTATTCCAGCTGGGCCAGCTCGACCTGGAGCTTGCCCTCGGCCGAGTGGGCGTGGTCGGCGAAGATGTCGAGGATCACCGCGGTGCGGTCGATCACCGGCACGCCGAGCGCCGCCTCCAGGTTGCGCTCCTGCCGCGGCGCCAGCTCGTCGTCGCAGGCGACTAGGTTTGCGTCGCAGGCGGCGATCTGCTCCTTCAGCTCGTCCAGCTTGCCGCGGCCGACGTAGCGGTCGGGGTCGGGCGCGTCGCGCTGCTGCATCGCCTCGCCCGCCGTGGCGACGCCGGCGGTGCGCAGCAGCTCCTTCAGCTCGGCCAGCGGGTCGGCCTCGGCCCGCCCGCCTGCGATGCCGATCGCGAGAGCCCGCTGCCGGGCCCGGGGGTTGGAGACGCCGGCCTCCTTCGTGGCGTAGCGCGTCTGCGCCGTGCGTCCGTTCCGCGATCGTTGCATCGACTTTCGATTGTAGGTGCGGGACTGGCCGGCCAGCTAGGCTCCCCCGCGTGAAGGTCTTCGTCACAGGAGGGACGGGGTTCATCGGCGGCGAGGTCGTGCGCCAGCTGCGCGCCCGCGGCGACGACGTGGCCTGCCTGGTGCGAAGCCCCGAGAAGGGCGCGAAGCTGTCTGGGCTCGGCTGCGCGCTCCTCACCGGAGACCTCGGCGACGAGGCGGCGCTCCGCCAGGGCATGGAGGGCGCCGACGCGGTCGTCCACGTCGCCGCGATGTACGAGGTCGGGATCCCGGTCAAGCGGCACCCGGCGATGTACGAGGCCAACGTCAAGGGCACCGAGCGGGTGATGCAGGCCGCCCTGGAGACCGAGGTCCCCAAGGTCGTCCACGTCTCGACCGTGGGTGCCTTCGGCAACACGCACCGCAAGGTCGTCGACGAGACCTACAGGCACCCGGGCAAGGAATTCACCTCCTACTACGAGGAGACGAAGCTCGAATCGCAGCGCATCGCCGAACGCTTCATCGCCGAGGAGGGCCTGCCCTGCGTGATCGTCCAGCCGGGCGGGGTCTACGGCCCCGGCGACACCTCTCAGGTGGCCGACCTGCTCGAGCAGTTCTTCGCCGGCCGGCTGCCGCTGCTCCCCTTCCCCGAGCTGGGGATCTGCATGACCCACGTCGAGGACATCGCCGGCGGCATCCTGCTCGCCCTCGACAAGGGCAGGAGCGGCGAGGCCTACGTGCTCAGCGGGCCGGTGACGACGATGCGCGACGCGATCGAGACCGTCGCCGGCCTCTCCGGGCGAAAGGCGCCGAAGCGGGCGCTGCCGACCGGGTTGATCAAGGCGATGGCGCCCTTCGGGCCGCTGGTCGGGAAGCTGATGGGCCAGCCGCCCAACCTGCACGAGCTGATCTCCTCCGCCGACGGGGTCACCTTCTGGGCGAGCCACGAGAAGGCAAGCCGCGAGCTCGGATACGCGCCTCGCGGCATGGAGGAGGGCATGCGCCAGACCCTGGAAGCCGACGAGCGCTTCCCCTCTCCGGCGGCCTGAGCGCCGCGGCGCCGTGCGGGTCATCGACGTAGAGCACCTCGGCCGCCCTCGGGTGATCGGCTGTTGGGAGGTCGACGGATGCCTGGTCGACCCGGGGCCCCAGTCCTCGATGGAGACGCTGCTGGAGGCGCTCGGCGACGAGCAGCCGCAGGCGCTCCTGCTCACCCACATCCACCTCGACCACGCCGCCGCGACCGGGGCCCTGGTGCGGCGCTGGCCCCAGCTGGAGGTCTACGTCCACGAGCGCGGCGCGCCGCACCTGATCGACCCCTCGCGGCTCCTGGCCAGCGCCGAGCGCCTCTACGGCGAGGCGATGGAGCGCCTCTGGGGCGAGATCGTGCCGGTGCCCGAGTCGAACGTGAAGCCGCTCGCGGGCGGCGAGGACGTGCTCGGCATGCGCGTCGCCTACACGCCCGGCCACGCCTCGCACCACGTCTGCTACCTGCACGAAGGGACCGGCACCGCCTTCGTCGGCGACGTCGCCGCGGTCCGCATCCCGCCCTCCGGCCTGATCGTCCCCCCCACGCCGCCGCCGGACATCGACGTCGAGGCCTGGATCGACTCGATCGCGATCGTCGAGTCCTGGAGGCCGGAGCGCCTCGCCCTCACCCACTTCGGCCAGGTCGACGACCCGATCGAGCACCTGGAGAAGGTGCGCGAACGCCTGCGCGAGGAGGCCGCGCTGGCGCGCGAGCTCTCCGAGCAGGAATACGAGCACCGCCACCGGCTTCGCGTCGCCGAGAACGCCGACCCGATCACGGCCGAGACCCTGATCCAGTGCGTCCCGCCCGAGTACCAGTGGCGCGGGCTTGACCGTTACTGGCGCAAGCGGGAGGGTTAGGCGGAGGGCACGCGGGTACGTGTCCCCCGATCCAGTCAGCTAACCGGGAGGCCAGTGTGAGTCCGAGTTCCCTTCGTCCCGTCCTCGTAGCCCTCGTCCTCGTCCTCGCGGCATCCGCCTTGGTCGCCTGCGGTGACTCCGAAGAGGACCAGGCACTGACCTTCACCTTGAGCGCAGGCAAAGACGGTCAGTTGTCCGGGCCGGAAAGCGCTGAGGCGGGCGAGGCGGAGATCACCTTCGAGAACGAAGGCAAAGGCGACGGCGAACTGCAGCTGATCCGGGTCGAGGGAGACCGCTCCGCCGAAGAGGCGATCGAAGGGCTGGAAGCGGCGATGAACGGCAAACCCTTCCCCGAGTGGTTCTTCGCCGGCGGCGGGGTCGGCACCACCGCCGGGGGCGAGAGCCAGACCGTGACCCAGGTGCTCGAGCCGGGCATCTACTACGCCTTCAACACCGAAGGCGACCTGCCGGCGGCGAATGAGGTCCCCGCGGTCGAAGTCAGCGGCGAGCCCTCCGACGAGGCCGTCGAGGCGGATGAGACCGTCGAGGCCTTCGAGTACGGCTTCGAGGCGGACCGGCTCCCGGCAGGCGAAGTCGAGGTGGCCTTCGACAACACCGGCGCCCAGCCGCACCACCTGCTTGCCGCCCCGTTGACAGGCGAGAGCACGGCGGACGACGTGGAGAAAGCGTTTGAAAGCGAAAAAGGCCAGCCGCCCTTCGACGAAGAGGGCTTTCAGTCCACGGCCGTAATCGAAGGAGGCGAAGCCCAGCTCGTGACGCTGGACCTGGAGCCGGGCCGCTACGTCCTCTTCTGCTTCATCAGCGACCGCGAAGGCGGCCCCCCTCACGCCCTCGAGGGCATGGTCGACGAAGTCGAGGTCCAGTAACCGCTAGGACAGGTGCTCGCGCATGCGCTCGACGGCCTCTGAGATCCGGTCGTCGGGCGTGGTGAGGGAGATCCGGAAGAAGCCCTCGCCGCTCGGCCCGTACATCGAGCCCGGCGAGACGACGACGGCCGCCTCTTCGAGCACCAGCTCGGCGAAGGAGGTCGATGTGTGGCCCTCCGGGACCGGGGCCCAGACGTAGATCGTGCCCTTCGGCGGCGTCACCTCGACGCCGATCTCGCGCAGCGCGGAGACCACGAGGTCGCGGCGGCGGGTGTAGGTCTCGTTCATCCGCTCCATCGGGCCGCTCGGCCCCTGCAGCGCCGCGACGCCCGCCATCTGCACGGCCTCGAAGAGGCCGGAGTCGACGTTCGTCTTCAGCCGCCAGTAGGTCTGCACCGCCTCGGGGTTGCCGAGGATCGCGGCGCAGCGCCAGCCGGTCATGTTGTAGCCCTTGGAGAGGGAGAAGACCTCGACGCCGACCTCCTTGGCGCCTGGGGTGGCGAGGAAGCTCGGCGCCACGTAGCCGTCGTAGGTCGTCTCCGAGTAGGCGTTGTCGTGGACGACGAGGATCTCGTGCTCGCGGGCGAAGGAGACGACTCGCTCGAAGAAGCCCTCGGGGACGATCGCACCGCTCGGGTTGTTGGGGAAGTTGAGGAACATCAGCCGGGCCTTGGCGGCGACTCCAGCCGGGATCGCGCTGAGATCGGGCGCGAAGCCGAGCTCGGGAACGAGCGGCAGCAGCTCCGCGCCGGCCCCGGCGAGGATCGGGCCGCCGGTGTAGACGGGGTAGCCGGGGTCGGAGGCGAGCGCGACGTCGCCGGGGTCGAGGAAGGCGAAGCAGAGGTTGTAGATGCACTCCTTGGCGCCGATCGCCGGGATCACCTCGTCCTCCGGATCGATCTCGACGCCGAAGCGGCGGTCGTAGAACTCGGCGAAGGCCCGGCGGAACTCCTCGCGGCCGCGGTTGCTCGGGTATTGCTGGTTGCCGGGGTCGGCGACCGCCTCCTGCATCGCCGAGACGATGTGCGGGTAGGTCGGTTCGTCGGGATCGCCGATGCCGAGGCTGATCACGTCGATGCCGGCGGCCCGCTTGTCGGCGATCGTCCGCTCCAGCTCCTGGAACTTGTAGGGAGGCATCGCCTCCAGGCGCTTTGACGGGTCCGAGATTCCCACGGGCGGGGAAATCTATTCGTCAGAGCGCCCGAGCGCGGCGAGAAGCTCCGGCGAGAGCTCGCCGGAGCAGATCGGCTCGGCCCAGCCGGTGAGCGTCACGCCGAGGTCGCTGGAGATCCTGACCTCCAGCTCGCCGCCGTCGAGCTCGACGGTGATCGGGCTGGGGGCGCCGCGCAGGAAGGCGGCGACCGCGGCGCCGCTGGCGCCGGTTCCAGAAGAGAGCGTCTCCCCCACTCCGCGCTCGAAGATCCGCGCCCGCACCCGGCTGCCTTCGACGCGGTAGAAGGAAACGTTGGTGCGGTTGGGGAAGAGATCGTGGCCTTCGATCGGCGGCCCGATCTCGGCCAGGTCGAGCGACTCCAGCCCCTCGCCCACCTCGATCGCGCACTGCGGGTTGCCGATCGATACGTGCTGGAAGGCCCACTCGCGCCCGGCGGCGCTCAGCGTCCCGGTGCCCTCGGGGCCACCGGAGGGAAAGTCCTTCGACGTGGTCGACGCGCGTCCCATCTCGACCGTGCAGGTCCGCTCGGAGGCGATCGTCGGCGTGATCGGCCCGGCGGCAGTGCCGATCGTGAACTCGTCACGATCAGTCCAGCCGTGCCTGCGCAGGTAGAGGATCGCCTCACGCGCTCCGTTCCCCGACAGCTCCGCCTCGGAGCCGTCCGGGTTGAATATCCGCAGCTCGGCGACGTACGCCGGGTCGTCGCTGCGGGAGAGCAGCAGCACCCCGTCCGCGCCGACTCCGAAGTGCGGGTCGCAGAGCCGCCGTGCCCGCCCCCCCGTCAACTCCCAGGGCAGCGAGTCCGCCTCGACGATCAAATAGTCGTTCCCCAGCGCCTGCCACTTCTCGAATCTCACATCGCGCACCCTACGCATCCGTTCGCTGACTTCGTCGTTAGGTGTGCATATGCACCGGGAAAGGCGAAGTCAGCGGAGGTGGTGGGCCATCTGGGCGGCTACCTCGGCATCGGAGAGGGCGGTGCGGTCGATCCAGCGGAGGTTGGGGATCTTGCGCATCCAGGTGAGCTGTCGCCTTGCGTAGTTGCGCGAGCGTTTCTGCATCAGCTCGACGTCGCCGGCGAGGACTTCGTCGAAGCCGAGGGCCTTGCGGGCCGTGCGCGACGGGCCGGCGGCCTCGGCGCGCAATACCTCCTCTCTCGCGCCCGCGGCGACGATCGCCTCGGTCCGCGCGTCGATCCGCCGGTACAGCTCCTCGCGGTCCATGTCGAGGCCGAAGATCGTCGTCGGGTGCCGTGTGTCGGGGGACCACAGCTCCGAGTCCTCGGCTTCCGGCGGCGCCTTGACCAGCGAGAGCTCCGCCAGCGCCGCTCGCAGGTAGAGCCCCGTCCCCCCCACCACGATCGGCCGCCGCCCGGCCGCCAGCGCCGCATCGATCTCCGCATGGGCCAGCGGCATGTAGCTCCCCACGTTGAAGGTCTCCGAAACCGGCACGAACCCGACCAGCCGGTGCTCGAGCTTGGCCTGCTCCTCGGCGCTGGCGACGCCGGTCAGGGCCGAGAGGCCTTCATAGACCTGCAGCGCGTCGCAGGAAACGGCCACCGGATCCTCCCCCCGCTCCCGGAGCTCCTCCGCCAGCGCGACCGCGACGCCGGTCTTGCCGACCCCCGTCGGCCCGAATATCGCGACTACCGTCAAAGAAGGCTGCCGAGGGGTTGCGCCGCCACCCCTCCCAGCGTCTGCGAAGTCGCCTCGGTGATCTCGACTTTGACGAACTCCCCGGGACTGGCCTCGCCGTCGAAGTTCACAGCCTTGTTGTGCCGGGTCCGCCCCCGCAGCCGAGTCTCGTCCGTCCTGCTCGTGCCTTCCACAAGCACCTCCATCTCGCGCCCGACGAACCTCTGCGCCCGCTCTGCCGCCCGCGCCTGCACCAGCTCGACCAGGCGCTCCATCCGCTCGACCTTGACCGGGTGCGGCACCTGCTCGTCCAGCCCGGCCGCCTCGGTTTCGCGCCGCGGCGAGAAGACGAAGGTGAATGCACCGTCGTAGCCGACCTCGTCGACCACTTCCAGCGTCTGCTCGAAGTCGGCCTCGGTCTCGCCCGGGAAGCCGACGATGATGTCGGTGGTGATCGCGCAGTCGGGGACGTGCTCGCGGATCAGCGAGACCCGGTCCATGTAGCGCCGGCGGTCGTAGGTGCGGCGCATCCGCTCGAGGACCGCGCTGGAGCCCGCCTGCAGCGGTAGGTGGATGTGCTCGCAGACGGCCGGCAGCTCGGCGTGGGCCCGGACCACGTCCTCCTTCATGTCCTTGGGGTGCGGGCTGGTGTAGCGGATGCGCTCGATCCCGTCGATCGCGTCGACACGGCCGAGCAGCTCGGCGAAGCCGATCCGCGCCTCCTTGGGCAGGTCGCGGCCGTAGCTGTTGACGTTCTGCCCGAGCAGGGTCACCTCGCGAACCCCGTCGGCGGCGAGAGCCTCCGCCTCGGCGACGAGCTGGGCCGGGTCGCGGCTGACCTCGCGGCCACGGGTCGAGGGCACGATGCAGTAGGAGCACTTGCAGTTGCAGCCCTGGGAGACCTGCAGCCAACCCTGGAACTCGCGGACCCGCCGGGTCGGCAGGCTGGCCGAGAAGTCCTCGAACTCGAAGTAGCCCTGGGCGCCGAGCGAGTCGGAGTTGAGGAACTCGGCGAGCTTGTGGATCTGACCCGGGCCGAAGGCGACGTCGACGAAGGGGAAGCGCTGGAAGACCTCGTCCTTGACCGACTGGGCCCAGCAGCCGCCGACGCCGACGACCCGGTCGGGGTATTCGGACTTGAGCCGCTTGGCCTCGCCCAGGTGGGCGACGAAGCGGTTGTCGGCCGACTCGCGGATCGAGCAGGTGTTGAAGAGGATCAGGTCGGCGCCCTCGCGGCTCGGCGCCTCCTCGTAGCCCAGCGACTCGAGCATTCCGCGCATCCGCTCGGAGTCGTGCACGTTCATCTGACAGCCGAAAGTCGTTACGTGGTAGCGCATTCCCACGCTATGAGGGTACTGACGGTCCGTTAGGCAAGCAGTTCAAGGACGCAGGGAGCGTGGCGTGCTTCAGCACGCGAGCGACTGAGGACGCAGAAATGCGCCGCCTACCGGACCGTCAGCGTTCCTTCCATGCCGGCTTCGGCATGCCCGGGGACGGTACAGAGGAAGGTGTAGGTGCCGGGAGCGAGGTCGGCGCTGACCGAGGTCTTGCCTTCGGTGATCACTTCAGACTTGGCGATCTCCTCGCCGTCCTGTTCGATCGCCACGTCGTGTTCGATCGCGGCGGGATTCTCGAAGTCGATCGTCACCTTGCCCGGCTTGCTGTTGAGTTCGGTGGTGTCGTAGGCGATCTCGACTGGAGAAGCCTTCAACTGCAACGTTCCCCCCGGCCCAGCGGCCGCGGCTTCCGGCTCTTCGGCCGCCCCTTCTTCTTCGCCCCCGGCTTCGGAGTCGACCGACTCGGCCTCCTCCGCTTCATTCTCCTCGTTCGCCTTGGTGAACTCGGCAGCCTTGGCCTCCTCCTCGTCCTGAGCGTGAAGCACGGAGAAAGTCGCCGCGCCGCCGATCAGGAGGACGAACCAGAGCACGACGAGCGCTCCGAACCGCCCCGGGAATCCCTTGGCGCGCAGGCCCATGAAGCTGAACAGCACGGCGGAGACCGCCAGCGCGATCCCGCAGATGTAGAAGAGGTCACCGTTGCTCATGCGGCGCGCATCCTATCCAGGCGCCCTCATGCAAGCGTCGTCAGGCAGCCTGCGCCTCTTCGACCGGCGGGGTCTCCACCTCGGCGGGCGCGACCTCGGCGCCGATGCCGAGGGCGGTGCGGATCTTGCCCTCGATCTCGCTGGCGACCTCGGGGTTCTCGACCAGGAACTGCTTCGCGTTGTTGCGCCCCTGGCCGAGCCGGGTCTCCCCGTAGGAGAAGAACGCACCCGACTTGCGCACGATGTCGTGCTCGATGCCGAAGTCGAGCAGCTCGCCTTCGCGCGAGATGCCCTGGCCGTACTCGATCTCGAACTCGGCCTGGCGGAACGGCGCGGCGCACTTGTTCTTGACGACTTTGACCCGCACCCTATTGCCGACGGCCTCGGTGCCGTCCTTGAGGGTCTCGATGCGGCGGATGTCGAGGCGCTGAGAGGCATAGAACTTCAGCGCCCGTCCGCCCGGTTGGGTCTCGGGGGAGCCGAACTGCACCCCGACCTTTTCGCGGATCTGGTTGGTGAAGACGCAGACGGTGTTGGCGCGGTTGAGGTTGCCGGCCAGTTTGCGCATCGCCTGCGACATCAGCCGGGCCTGTAGGCCAACTGTCGTGTCGCCGATCTGGCCGTCCAGCTCGGCTTTCGGCGTCAGCGCGGCGACCGAGTCGATCGCCACCACGTCGACCGCGGCGGAGGCAATCAGGCGGTCGGCGATCTGCAGCGCCTGCTCGCCGTAGTCGGGCTGGGAGACGAGCAGCTCGTCGGTGTCGACACCGATCGCCCGCGCGTAGACGGGGTCCATCGCGTGCTCGGTGTCGATGAAGACGCAGATCCCGCCCTTCGCTTGGGCCTCGGCGATGATGTGGTAGATCAGCGTCGTCTTGCCCGAGGACTCCGGGCCGTAGATCTCGACGATCCGCCCGCGCGGGACGCCGCCGATGCCGAGCGCGAGGTCGAGCGCCAGGGCCCCGGTCGGGATCGCCTGTACCGGCAGGGCGCTGTCTGCGCCGAGCCGCATCAGCGAACCCTCGCCGAACTCCCTCTTGATGCCGGTGACGGCGGCCTCGAGGGCCGCGTCCTTCGCCTTCGCCTCTTTCGCCGAGGCGTCCTTCAGAGTCGTTTTCTTGTCTGCCATCTCTTTTTCACCTCAGCTCGACTTGCGCCAGCGGGTGGTATTCCGCACCCGACGGCTTGAGTTCAGAACGGTAGAGACGCGTCCGGACGGCCCGCGTCGCCTGCAAGAGGTCTTTCGGGAGCCCACCCGGGCGCCTCGCGACCTGCCGCGGCCGCTTCGATCCCCGCCCCTCGGACTTGACCCTGGCCACCGTCACGTGCGGCCAGAAGGGGCGCTTCTCCGGCTCGTAGAGCCGAGCCGAGACCAGCCTCTCCTGCAGCTCGGCCTGCAGCTCGACGGCCCCCGGCGACTCGACCGGCAGGGCGAACAGCCGGGGGTGGCGGCCCGGCGGCCTGGCCACGGGGTCGCCCAGCCGGATCTCAGGCGCCGGCGACCGCAAACCCTCGACGATCTTCTCCAGCCGCCCGATCTCCTTCTCCGGCAGGTAGCCGAGGAAGGCGAGCGTGATGTGCAGGGACTCGGGCGCCACCGGGCGCAGAGCCGGGTCTCGCAGCTCACGCCGCCCCCAGGCCACGACCCCCTCCCTCACTCCCTCGGGCAGGTCCAGGGCTATGAACAACCGCGCCCGCGGGCTCTTCAGTCTCTCCTTCGCCATCCCCGCCAACGCTAGGGGGACGGGACGCGCGGAACAACTCCACTCGCCGCCGAGAGCGTGCCGGCTCTCGCTACAAAGGCGCCTCCGCCCCGCTGAGGAGGATGCGCAGCAGGTGCATCCCGACCAGCGCCGAGCGCTCGCGGACGTCGGCGCGGCCGCCGGGGATGACCGGGTCGCGGGCGAGCGAGGTGCCGTCGGCGAGGCGGGCGTGGAAGCAGACGTAGCCGACCGGCTTCTCCTCGCTGCCGCCGTCCGGCCCGGCGATGCCGGTGATCGAGACCGCCACGTCGGCGCCGAAGCGCTGCAGCGCTCCCGTCGCCATCGCCTCCGCAACCTCCGGCGAGACGGCGCCCTGCGCCTCGATCAGGGCGGGATCGACCCCCAGCAGCTCGGCCTTCGCCTCATTCGAGTAGGCGACGACGCCGCCGGCCATATAGCCCGAGGCCCCCGGCAGGTCGGTGATCCGCGCCGCCAGCAGCCCCCCGCTGCAGGACTCCGCCAGCCCCAGCCGGTGCCCCTGCAGCAGCCCCGCGACCTGGGAGTCGATCGTCTCGCCGTCGAGGCTGAAGAGGTGGCGCTCATGGCGCTCGGCGAGGCCGGCGCGCACCGCCTCCGCGGTGGCGGCCGCCTCGTCGCGGTAGCGGACGTCGATCTCGATCTCGCCGCGGCGCAGGCAGGTCGTGATCTCGACCTCCGGCAGCGCGATCCCGGCGCCCTCCATCTCGCGCAGGCTCTTGGCGATCTCCGACTCGGGCACCCCGAACATCCGCAGCGTGTACCCGTGCAGCGGCGAGGCGCGCTGGAGCAGCTCCCGGATCGGCTCCGCGGAGAGAGCCGCGGGCCACATCGGCTGCAGCTCGCGCGGCGGCCCGGGCAGGACGACGACGACGCGCCCGTCGGCCGGGACGACCAGGCCGGGCGCTGTGCCGACCGGGTCGAGCGCGATCGAGCCGGTCGGGATCATCGCCTGCTTGCGGTTGGCCTCGCGCACCGCCTCGGGGTCGAAGTTGAAGCGGCGGGCGAAGCCGCGCAGGATCGTCGCGATCTTCTCCTCCACCTCCTCGTCGAGGACGAGCTCGCGACCGGCGAAGCTCGCCACCACCTCCGCCGTGAGGTCGTCGGCGGTCGGCCCCAGCCCCCCCGAGGTGACGATCAGGTCCATCCCCTCGGCGGCCATGAAGCGCAGCGCCGCCTCGAGGTCGTCCGGGCGGTCGCCGACGACGAGGATGTGGGCAACCTCCATCCCGAGCTCGGCCAGGCGTTCGGAGACCCACGGCCCGTTGCGGTCGGCGATCCGCCCGGTCAGGACCTCGGTCCCGGTCACGACTATCCCGGCCCGCAGCTGGCTCATCTCACGTGCAGGTGGGCCGCGCCGATTCCGGGAGCCGGGTCATCTTCCCTTCGGCGTCGATCGCGTACCCGAGCGGGCTGGGCGTCGCGGGGATCTCAGCTTCCTTGCCGTCGACGAGCATCGATACCTCTCCGTTGCCGAAGGAGACGGTGAAGCTACCGGAGTGGAAGGGGCCCTCTTCGGCTCCCGCTTCGAGCACCTGTCCGTCGACCAGCCGTTCCCCGTTCTCGCCGAGGACGCAGACCCACACTTCGGCGTCGGCGGCGACCCTCACCGAAACCCCGGCGCGATCGGGCGCGGGCGTTCCCGGCCGGTCTCCGGCGCCCTCCACCAGCCCCTTCGCCCGCTGCTGCGCGGGCGTTCCCGGTTCGCCCCCGTCCTCGTCCAGGGGGAGAGCGAGGATCGCCCCCAGGGCGAGGAGGATCACGCCGGCGACGGCGACCAGCCCCGCGCTGGCGGGCGAACGACGCGGGGAAGCACCCGTATGCTGAACCGGCCCGGGAGCGAGCTCGCGCACTCTGTCGGGGGCGCTCCGCCCGCCTTCGACCGCCTCGCGGTATTCACTCGCCAGCCGCTCCCCGTCCAGGCCGAGGAAGGAGGCGTAGGCCCGGATGAACCCCCGCGCATAGACGTCGCCGGGCAGGACCGCCCAGTCTTCGTCCTCGATCGCGCGCAGGTACTTGAGCCGGATCCTGGTCGTGGCTTCGACCTCGCCGAGCTCGATCCCGCGACGCTTGCGCGCCTCGCGGAGGATTGCGCCGATACCACGCTCCATTCCCCCATTGTCTACCCGGGGAGAAGGCAGCCGCTACTCGTGCGCGACCGGTTCCTCGGCTTCCGAACCCGGGTCCACAGCGGCGCCGCCGGTGAGCCGCGCCAGGTCGGCCTGGGTGACCAGCACCTGGCGAGGCTTGGAGCCTTCGTAGCCGGAGATGACGCCACGCCGCTCGAGCATGTCGATCAGGCGTCCGGCGCGGGTGTAGCCGACGCGCAGGCGACGCTGGATCATCGAGACCGAGGCGGTCTCGGTCTCGACCACGACGCGGATCGCCTCGTCGAGCAGGTCGTCGCTGTCGGGGTCGTAGTCGCCCTCCGCTTCGACGCCCTTCTCCTCGTGCACCTCGAGCAGCTCCGCCTCGAACTCGGGTTCCCCCTGCTTGGCCCAGTGGCCGGTGATGCGGGCGATCTCCTCCTCGGTGACGAAGGCGCCCTGGATCCGCTGCAGCTTCGAGGTCCCCGCGCCGCGGAAGAGCATGTCCCCCTGGCCGAGCAGGGCCTCCGCCCCGCCCTGGTCGAGGATCACCCGCGAGTCGGTCTGCGAGGAGACCGCAAAGGCGATCCGCGCGGGGATGTTGACCTTGATCGTCCCAGTGATGATGTCGGTCGACGGCCGCTGGGTGGCGAGGACGAGGTGGATGCCGGTGGCGCGGGACTTCTGCGCCAGCCGGATGATCGAGTCCTCGACCTCGGCCGGCGAGACCATCATCAGGTCCGCGAGCTCGTCGATCACGCAGAGGATGTGCGGCAGCGGCGGCTCGCCGGCCTTGGCCCGGGCGCGGTTCAGCTCGGCGAGGTTGCGGCAGCGGGCCTGGCCCATGATCCCGTAGCGGTTCTCCATCTCGCCGATCAGGTTGGCGAGGACGTTGGCCGCAAGGCGCGGCGAGGTGACCACCGGGGTCAGCAGGTGGGGGACGTTCTCGTAGTGGTTGAGCTCGACCTGCTTGGGGTCGACAAGGACCAGCCGGACGTCGTTGGGCGAGGCCTGCATCAGGATCGAGGAGAGGATCGCGTTGACGCAGCCCGACTTGCCCGAGCCGGTGGTGCCGGCGACGAGCACGTGGGGCATCTTCGCCAGGTCGGTCCAGACCGCGTTGCCGTCGATCCCCTTGCCGAGCCAGGCGACGAGCGGCGAGGTCTTCTCCGGCCGGCCGGCGTAGATGTCGCCGAGGCGGACGATGCGGCGGCGCGTGTTCGGCACCTCGACCCCGACCGCCTGCTTGCCGGGAATCGGCGCCAGGATGCGGATGTCGGTCGAGGCGAGCGCGTAGGCGAGGTCGTTGGAGAGCTCGGTCACCTTCTTCACCTTGGTGCCGGGGGCGAGTCGAAGTTCGTAGCGCGAGACGTGCGGGCCGCTGACGATGCCGACGATCTTCGCCTCGACCCCGAAGTGCCCGAGGGTCTCGACCAGCTTGCGCCCGACCGCCTCGTGATCGCGCGGGTCGACGCCTCTGTCGCCCTTCCCCCGCTCCAGCGCTTTCGCCGGCGGCGGCCGGTAGTCGATCCCCTCGGAGATCGTCACCCCGCGCTCGTTGCCCTGCGGCGTCAGCGCCGCCTGCTCGGGCTCGGGCGGCTCGTCCTCTGAGGCGGCCTCTTCCTCGGCCTCGATCCCGGCCAGCTCCTGGTCGAAGTCCTGGGTGACCGGCTCCTCGGCAACCTCCTCGGCCTCCTCGGCGAGAGCGACGGTCGGATCCATCTCCTCCTCGTCCGGATAGGCGCTCATCACGTCCGTCGGCCCGGCCTCGGTCTCGAAGGCGAACGTCTTCCCCTCGCGCCGGGCCTCGCGAGTCCGGGCCACCGTGTCGGCGACTCCCCGGCTCCCCACAAAGACCGCCCGAAGTCCACGCCCGAGGCCTCTGAGCAGCGTCGAGATCGAAGTCCCCGTAACGAGCAGCCCCCCGACGAGGAGCATCAAAACCGTCGCAATCCGAGCCCCCACGTCCCCAACCAAATAAGTCAGCCCGGTCTCAACCCCACTCCCGACCTTCCCCCCATCCCAACCAAAGAACAAAACAAAGCTCAAATAAACCCCGGCGGCGATCAACCCAAGCCCGATCAAGTCCAAGTGCCGCTGCTCCAGGGCCCGCGGCAGATGCACCCGCGGCTTGCCGGCTTTCGCCCGGCTTTTCGGCTTCCGACGAGCAGCAGTCTTCTTCTTGCGCACGAACATAGAGCCCCGCTTCGACGCCGAGAGAAGCTCCCCTGCGCCGACCGAAGGGAATCGGGGGGAGGCTGGAACGTCTTGTACTTTTTCGTCGATCCGCCCGGGGCGCTCAGCCGATCCCCCGCTCCACCGAAAAAGTTAAGTGGAAGCCTCCCCCCGATTCCCCTCCTGTCGGCCTAAAAGGGCCCTAAAACTCGCACCCGATCCGGGTTTTCGCCTCTAACATCGGTAGCAATGCTCACAATCGACTCCGAAACGGCCACCGCCCGCGTACTCGTGGTCGAGGACGACGCCGACATCGCCGACGTCCTGCGCCGCTCGCTGCGCCAGGAGGGCTATGAGGTGAAGACCTCCGCCGACGGCGTCGACGCGCTCGACGTCGCCTCGGGATTCGCTCCCGACCTGGTCGTCCTCGACCTCGGCCTCCCCCGCCTCGACGGGATCGAGGTCTGCCGCCGCCTGCGGGCGGACGGCGACGTGCCGATCCTGATGCTGACCGCCCGCTCGGAGACCGAGGACCGGGTCGACGGTCTCGACAGCGGCGCCGACGACTACCTCGTCAAGCCCTTCGAGCGCCAGGAGCTGTTGGCCCGGATCAGGGCGCTGCTGCGGCGGCGGCCCCCGCGGGGATCGGCCTCGATCGCCGTCGAGGACCTCACCCTCAACCCCGGCACGCGCGAAGTCAGGCGCGGCGAGCGCGAGCTGGAGCTCACCAACCGGGAGTTCGAGCTGCTCGAGTACCTGATGCGAAACGAGCGCCTCGTGATCTCGCGCGAGCGCCTGCTCGACGACGTCTGGGGCTACGACCCGACCGCCGCCACGAACACGATCGACGTCTTCGTCTCCAACCTCAGGCGCAAGCTCGAGGCGGGCGGCGAGTCGCGACTCCTGCACACCAAGCGGGGAGCCGGCTACGTGCTGAAGGGCTAGATGGTTGATCCCACGACCCCGCACACCTGGATGATGTGCCTGGCACTGCGCATCTCCACGTCCTCGGGCTTGCCTTTGGCACCACCAAAGGCTGCGCCCTGCGTCCTCGATCTGCTTGGCCAGACACATCCCCAGTCACACGCGACCGTGGGATCAACCATCTAGATGAAGAAGCTCCTGCGCAAGCCCGGTACCTGGCCGGTCCGCTGGCGCCTCGCCGGCGTCTCCGCCGGGATGACGCTGGTGATCCTGCTCGCCTTCGGCGCGGTGATCGGCCAGATGACGACGAACCGCGTCCGCAACGACTTCAACCGCGAGGTGCGCGACGCCGCGCAGGCCCTGGCCGGGGAATTTCGCATCGTCTACACGCCAGTCGGCAGGGTCTCCTTCAAGCGGGGGCCCAGCCTCGACGACTTCGTGCGCCCCGACAACGCCAGCGCCAGGGTCTTTGACCTGAACGGCAACCTGGTCGATGAGAGCAGCGGCGCCGCCGGCATGGGGGCGCTCTCCCCCGGCCTCTCCGACCATGGGCAGATGCGCGTTGCCACCGCTCAGATCACGGGCACGACAGGCATCGTCACCGGCTACGTGCAGTACGGCCGCAGCCTCACCCATGTCGAGTCGACCGTCGACCGGCTCTGGCTCTTCATCGCCGCCGGGATCTTCGGCGGCACCTTCCTGGCGAGCCTCGCCGGGCTGGCGATCGCCGCGCGCGCGATGCGGCCGATCTCGGCCCTGACGGCCACGGCGCGTGAGGTCGCCGACACCGGCGATCCCTCCCCCCACATGCCGGACCCCCAGGTCGACGACGAGGTGGGCGAGCTGGCCCGGACCCTGGAGCAGATGCTGCGCTCCCTCGACGCCGCCCGTAGCGAGCGCGAGGCGGCGATGAAGAAGCAGCGTGAGTTCGTCGCCGACGCGTCGCACGAGCTGCGCACGCCGCTGACCAGCGTCCTCGCCAACCTCGAACTGCTCGAGGCCTCGCTTCGGGAGCCGCGCGACGAGGAGGAGAGGGCGATGGTCGACTCCGCCCTGCGCTCCTCCCGGCGGATGAGCCGGCTCGTCTCCGACCTGCTGCTGCTCGCCCGCGCCGACGCCGGAAGGGTCAGCCAGCACCGGCCCTGCGATCTGGCCGAGGTCGCCGGCAACGCGGCGGTCGAGGTGGCCCCGACGCTGGTCGACCACGAGCTCGCCGTCGACAACGGCGTCCCGCTGGCGGTCGAGGGCAACCCGGACGAGCTGCACAGGATGGTCCTCAACCTGCTCGACAACGCCGCCCGGCACACGCCGGCGGGAAGCCGGATCGAGCTGCGCCTGCGCGCAACCGGGGGCGACGCCGTGGTCGAGGTCTCCGACGACGGCCCGGGCGTCCCCGCCGGGCTGCGCGAGCAGGTCTTCGGCCGCTTCGTCCGCGGCGAAGGCCCGGCCGACACCGCCGTCGGGGCCGGCAGCGGCCTCGGCCTGGCGATCGTCGCCGCCGTCGCCTCCTCGCACGGAGGCTCGGTCGAGGTCGAGGAGTCGGAGGCGGGCGGCGCCCTCTTCCGCGTCCGCCTCCCGCTCGCCAGGTCTGAGCAAACAGTTACCCCGGCTTAAGCCCCGCTTTACCCCACCGACCTAAATTCGGTTCTGGACGAGACACACAGCCCGCCGGAGCTCTCCCCAACGCAGCTCCGGCGGGCCAAAGATTTCACCCTCTCCCCTTCAAGGCCAACCGCTCGCCCCGGACGTCCGAGTCTCAACGTCCCTCGGGCGGGTGGCGCGGTGCGAGGGGGGCCGAGAACGGACGCAGTGCGCCCGCCCGCAGGCCCCCCTCGCGGCGCGACAGGACCCGCCCGCCAAAACCGTCATACCTCGACGACCACCGGAATGATCATGGGCCTTCTCTTCAGCTTGTCGTATACGAGCCCCGCCACGGCGTCATGCAGGTCTTCCTGGATCAGGTGCAGCTCGCGGGTGCCCGCGGAGGCCGCGTCCTCCAGCGAGTCCTCGACCACGTCCTTCAGCTCGTCGACGAGAGCGTCCGCTTCGTCGAGGAAGGCGACGCCGCGGAAGAGCACTTCCGGGTCGGCGATCACGTGGCCGTCCTCGGAGGAGATCGTCGCGACGACGATGAAGATCCCGTCGGCCGAGATCTCCCGGCGGTCGCGCAGGGCGACGTCATCGGGCTCGCCGACGTTGACCCCGTCGACGTAGATCACCCCTGCGTGGACGTCCTCGCCGAAGCGGGCGCCGTCCTCGTCGATCTCGAGGGGCAGACCGTTGCGGCCCTGGAAGATGCGCTCGGGCTCTACTCCCACCGATTCGGCGAGCTCGGCGTGCAGGCGGAGCCGCTGGTGGTCGCCGTGCACGGGCAGCACGTAGCGGGGTTTGGTCAGGTTGAGCATCAGCTTCAGCTCCTCCTGCCAGCCGTGGCCGGAGGCGTGGATCGGCGCGCTCCTGGCGGTGACGACGCTGGCGCCGATCTCGTAGATGCGGTCGATCGTCTCGTTGACCGCACGCTCGTTCCCGGGGACGGGCGTGGCCGAGAAGACGACCGTGTCGCCCGAGTGCAGCTCGACGTCGCGGTGGTCGTTGTTGGCCATCCGTCGCAGCGCCGAGAGCGGCTCGCCCTGGCTGCCGGTCGAGATCACGACGACCTTCTCGTCGGGGAAGTTCTCGATCTCGCGTGGCTGGATGAAGAGGCCCTTCGGCGCTTCGGCGATGCCCAGGTTCGACGCGATGTTGAAGTTCTTGCGCATCGAGCGGCCGACCAGGGCCACGCGGCGGTCGAGCATCACCGCGGCGTCGATCACCTGCTGGACGCGGTGGATGTTGGAGGCGAAAGAGGTGACGATGATCCGGCCCTTGCAGCCGGAGAACGTCTCCAGCAGGGCCGGCCCGACGCTCGACTCCGAGGGCGCGATCCCGGGCCGGTCGGCGTTGGTGGAGTCGCCGCAGAGCAGCAGCAGGCCGTCGCGACCGATCTCGGCAAGCCGGGAGATGTCGGCGGGGCGGCCGTCGACCGGCGTCTGGTCGAACTTGTAGTCGCCGGTCATCAGAACCGAGCCGAGCTCGGTCGTGAGCAGGACGCCGCGGGCGTCGGGGATCGAGTGCGAGAGGTGGATCAGCTCCAGCTCGAAGGGCCCGGCCTTGACCTTCTCCCCTGCCGCGAGGTCCTGGAGCGGGGCGTCGGCGAGCTTGTGCTCGTCGAGCTTGGAGCGGACCATCCCGATCGTCAGCTGGCCGCTGTAGATCACCGGAGGCGAGCCGAGCTCGCGCAGCACGTAGGGCAGGGCGCCGACGTGGTCCTCGTGCCCATGGGTGAGGACGATCGCCTCGATGTCGTCGACGCGGTCGCGCAGGTAGGAGAAGTCGGGCAGGACGAGGTCGATCCCGAGCATCTCGGCGGTCGGGAACATCAGGCCGGTGTCGACGACGACGATGCGGCCGCCGTACTCGACCACGGTCATGTTCTTGCCGATCTCGCCCAGCCCTCCGAGCGGCAGCACACGAAGCTTGTCGGCGGACACTAGGGCGTCACCGGGGTGAGGCCGACGCTCTCCAGCGCCGCCCTCACGGTCGCTCGCTGCTCCGCGTCGGCGGGCACGAGGGGAAGTCTCAGGGTGTCGGTGGGGATCAGACCGGTCATCGCCAGCGCCGCCTTGACCGGGATCGGGTTGGTCGTCACGCCCATCGCCGCGTAGAGGAGGCGCAGCCCCGAGTCGATCTCACGCGCCCGGTCGAGGTCTCCCGCCTGGGCGGCGTCCCACATCTCGCGCATCTGGGGTCCGACCAGGTGCGAGGCGACGCAGATCCCCCCCGCCCCGCCGATTTCCAGCGTCCTGAGGAAGATGTCGTCGTTGCCGGCGAGGATCTCGAGCCCCTCGATCGGCTGCAGCTCGTCGTTGTTGGCCTGCTTGACCGCCACCACGTTCTCGATCCCGGCCAGCTCGGCGAGCAGCTCGGGCGGCACGTTGACCACGACCCGCGAGGGGATGTTGTAGGCGATCAGGGGGAAGCCGGGAACCGCGGCGGCGATCGACTCGAAGTGGGCGAGGATCCCGGCGGGGTTGGGCTTGTTGTAGTAGGGGGTGACGATCAGGGCCGCGTCGGCGCCCGCCTCGACCGCGCCCTGCGTCAGCTCGATCGAGTGCTGCGTGTAGTTGGTGCCGGTGCCGCAGATGAGCAAGACGTCCTCGCCTACCTCCCTGCGGATCGCGCGGACCAGGACCAGGGCCTCCTCGTCGGTCAGGGTCGGGGCCTCGCCGGTCGAGCCCGAGATGACCAGCCCGTGCGAGCCGTGCTCGAGCAGGTGCGTCGCCAGCTTCAGCGCTGCCGCCTCGTCGACCGCCCCGTCCGCATCGAACGGGGTCGCCATCGCCGTGATAACGCCGCGAATCTCCTTCATCTCGCCAGGGTATCGCTTGGGTCCTACAGCAGCTTCTCGAGCCCCACCGTGAAACGATCGGGCAGGCCGGCGACCCTTCGCACGGCGAGCAGGACGCCGGGCATGAAGGAGCGGCGGTCGATCGAGTCGTGGCGGAGGCTGAGGGTCTGGCCCTCGCCGCCGAAGATGACCTCTTGGTGGGCGACCAGGCCCGGCAGCCGCACCGAGTGGATCGGCTCGTGCACGTTCCCCCCCGCCCCCGCGATCAGCTCGGCGGTGCGCTTTGCGGTCCCCGACGGCGCGTCCAGCTTCCCGTCGTGGTGCAGCTCGACGATCTCGCACTCGGGCATGTGCCGGGCGATCGTCTGCGAAACCTCCATCAGGAGGACGGCGCCGATCGCGAAGTTGGGGGCGACGAAGCAGTTCGCCTGCGACGCCTCGGCGGCGGCCTCGAGCGCGCCGAGGTCGAAGCCGGTGGTGCCGATCACCACGTGCACGCCGGCGGCCAGGCAGGCTTCGGCGTTGGCGAGGGCGGTGTCGGGGGTGGTGAAGTCGACGACGACGTCGGCCTCTCCCAGGACGTCGGCCAGGCCGGTGCCAAGGGCGGGGTCGGCCCTGCCGCTGAGCTCGACGTCGTCGGCCGCTTCGACCGTCTCGCAGACGGCCTGGCCCATGCGACCGGCAGCACCGGATACGGCAACCCGGATCACGCTGCCACCAGGGTCTCGCTGACCGGGCCGACGGCCTCGCGAAAGCGACTCTCGTCGCGACCGACGCAGGCGGCGGAGAGGCGCTCGGGGCGGTAGAGCTCCGCGGCGAGCGCGGTCAGGTCCTCGACCGTGATGGCGTCGATCTTGGCCAGCATCTCGTCGAGGCTGTCGATCGGCAGGCCGAACAGCGTCGCGCGGGAGATCCTGCTCATCCGCGCAGCGGTCGACTCGGAGGAGAGGACGAGGCGGCCCTTGACGCTCTCCTTGGCACGGGCTAGCTCGGCGCCGGTCACCGGGGCCTCGCGTAGCCGCGCCAGCTCGGCGCCGATGATCGAGCAGGCCTCCTCGACGTTGTCCTCTCGCGTGCCGACGTAGGTCGCGACCAGGCCGGAGTCGGTGTACTGCTCGCTGTAGGAGCCGACCGAGTAGGCGAGGCCGCGCTTCTCGCGGACCTCGATGAAGAGCCGCGATGAGCTCGAGCCGCCGAAGATCGAGTCCAGCACGGCGAGGGCATAGCGGCGCTCGTCCTCGCGCGTGATCCCGGGCGCCCCGAAGCAGATGTGGTACTGCTCGGTGTCCTTCTCGTAGAAGCGCAGGCGCGCCTCGCCGCCGAGTCCGCCGGCCGCCCGGGCATCCGCTCCGGTCGCCGGTGGCTGGACCAGACGCTCGGCGAGGCTCGCGATGCGCGCGTGCTCGACGTTGCCGGCGGCGCCGACGACGACGTTGGGCCCGGTGTAGCGGCCGCTGCGGTAAGCCTCGATCGCCGGCACGGGGACCGAGCTGATCACCTCCGCCTCGCCGAGGACGCGCCTGCCCAGCGGGTGCTCGCCGAACACCGCTTCCGCGAGGATGTCGTGGACGCGGTCCTGCGGCTCGTCCTCGTACATCGCGATCTCCTCCAGCACGACCTCGCGCTCGGAGTCGACTTCGGGGTAGGTCGGCGCCAGCAGCATCTCGGCCAGCAGGTCGAAGACCTCCTCGGTGTGCTCGTCGAGGAAGCGGGCGTGGATGTGCGTGGTCTCCTTGCCGGTGGCCGCGTTGACCGAGGCGCCGAGGCCGTCGAGCCGCTCGGCGATCTCGATCGCCGAGAACCTCTCGGTGCCCTTGAACAGCAGGTGCTCGAGGAAGTGGGAGACGCCCGCCTGCGCTGGCGTCTCGTCGCGCGAGCCGGTGCGCACCCAGAGCCCGAGCGCCACGGACCGCACCGAGGGGACCTCCTCGGTGACGACCCGGACGCCCGAGCCCTGCGTGCTTAGGACTGCCTCGCTCAACTATCTAGTCGCGGCGCTCACGTTCGCGCCGGGGACGTCGCTCGCGGCCGCCGCGGCCGCCGCGGTCCCCTCCGTTGCGACGCGAGCCGCCGTCGCCGGAGCCGACCGTGGCCAGCTCCTCCGGGCTCTTGCCGGCGACCGAGGGGTCGTCGGAGAGGCGCAGGCCGATCCGGCCGCGCTCGCGGTCGACCTCGACCACGGTCACGTCGATCTCCTCGCCGGCGGTGAGGACGTCGTCGACCGAGTCCACCCGCTCGCCGGGCTTGACGTTGGAGATGTGCAGGAGGCCGTCGGTGCCCTTGACCAGCTCGACGAAGGCGCCGAAGGTGGTCGTCTTGACGACCTTGGCGGCGTTGTAGCGGTCGCCGATCTCGGCCTCCTTGGTCATCGACTGGATGCGGGCGACGCAGGCTTCGACCAGCGAGCCGGTCGGTGCGTAGATGCGGATCGTGCCGTCGTCCTCGACGTCGATTTCGGCTTCGAACTCCTCGCAGAGGGCGCGGATCGTTTCGCCGCCTTTGCCGATCACGGCGCCGATCTTCTCCTGGTCGATCTTGATCGCCTCGATCCGCGGGGCGTGCTGGGAGAGCTGCTCGCGCGGGCCGTCGATCGCCTCGGCCATCTTGCCGAGGATGAACTGGCGGCCCTTGTTGGCCTGCTCCAGCGCGTCGGTGAGGATCTCGAAGGTGACACCGGTGATCTTGATGTCCATCTGCAGGGCGGTGATCCCGTCCGCGGTGCCGGCGACCTTGAAGTCCATGTCACCGAGATGGTCCTCGACGCCGGCGATGTCGGTGAGGACGATGTAGTCGTCGCCCTCCTTGATCAGCCCCATCGCCACGCCGGCGACCGGAGCCCTGACCGGGACGCCGGCGGCCTGCAGGGCCATCGAGGAGGCGCACACCGACCCCATCGAGGAGGAGCCGTTGGACTCCAGCGTCTCCGAGACGACCCGGATCACGTAGGGGAAGTCATCTTCGCTGGGGATCGTGGCGACCAGCGCCCGCTCTGCGAGCGCGCCATGGCCGATGTCGCGGCGCTTGGGGCCGCGCATGAAGCCGGCCTCCCCGACCGAGAAGGGCGGGAAGTTGTAGTGGTGCCAGAACTTCTTCGAGGTCTCCAGCCCCAGCGTGTCGATGCGCATGTCCATGCGCGTCGTGCCGAGGGCGGCGTTGGAGAGGATCTGGGTCTCGCCGCGGGTGAACAGAGCCGAGCCGTGGACCCGGGGCGAGATGTCGACCTCGCACTCGATCGGCCGGATCTCGTCGGCGGCGCGGCCGTCGGGGCGCTTCTTGTCGACGGCGATCGCCTTGCGGATCGTGTCCTTCTCGATCGAGCCGAAGGCTGCCTTGACTTCGGCCACCTGCTCCTCGTCGACCTCTCCGTCATCGTCGGATAGGGCGTACTTGCCGACCACCTCGTCCTTGACCGCGTCGATCGCCTCGTAGCGCTCGAGCTTGCCCTCGGTGGCGATCGCGTCGACCAGGGCCTGGCCGTGCGAGGAGCGGATGTCGTCGATCAGGCCCTCGTCGATGCTGGGCGCCTCGACCTCCATCTTCTCCTTGCCGGCCTTCTGCTGCAGCTCCTCCATCGCGGCGCAGAGCTTCTTGATCTCGCCGTGGGCGATGTCGAGGGCGTCGAGGATCTCCTGCTCGGTGACGCCGTTGGCGCCGGCCTCGACCATCAGGATCGCCTCGTCGGTGCCGGCGACGATCAGGTCGAGGTCGAGCTCGGCGTGGTCCTCCTCGGAGGGGTTGACGACGAAGTCGCCGTCGAGCTTGCCGATCCGCACCGCGCCGACGTGGGCGGCGACGGGGACGGGCGAGATCGCCAGCGCCGCGGAGGCGCCGTTCATCGCGAGGATGTCGTAGGGGTGGATCTGGTCCACCGAGGTCGGGATCGCGACGAGCTGGGTCTCGTAGTGCCAGCCCTTCGGGAAGAGCGGCCGGATCGGGCGGTCGATCATGCGCGCGGTCAGCGTCGCCTTCTCGCCCGAGCGACCCTCGCGACGGAAGAACGAGCCCGGGATCTTGCCCGCGGCGTACATCCGCTCCTCGACGTCGACGGTGAGGGGAAGGAAGTCCACGTCGCGCAGATTCCCGACGGTTGCGGTGCAGAGCACCATGGTGTCGCCGGCCTGAACCATGACCGCGCCACCCGCCTGCTTCGCGAGTTTTCCGGTCTCGAAGGAAATCTGGCTGTCGCCGACATCCGCCGAAACGCGGGTTACGTCAAACATGCTCATTTAGTTGTCCTACCTCCGGCCGTCCGGATGACGGCCATTTGCTTTCAGAACTCTCGTTCTCTTTCGCAGAAGAGAGTACAGGTGCTTAGGGGAAGACGGCGGGAGTGCCGGTGACGCCGGCGCGGATCCCCGACTCGAAGTCGCGCCGAACCCGTGCCGCGACGGCGTCGGAGCGGCGATCGGCCTCGAAGCGCTCCAGGTCGAGCCCGAGGCGCTCGGCCCGCTGCCAGAGGTGCGGGTCGTCGACGTGGCTACGGTCTGCGTAGAGCGAGTCCACCATCTCGAAGAAGCGCCCTTGCAGGCCGGCCGCCTCGGCCGCCGCGTGCAGGGCCGGTGAGCGCGGGTGCTTGCTGGCGACCGGGAAGTGGCGGAAGACGATCGTCGCCTCGCGGCTGGAGAGCTCCGCCCAGGCCGAGGCGCAGCGCGGGCAGCCGAGGTCGGCGTAGACGATCAGCTCCGCCCCCTTCCCCCTGCGGTGGTCCTCCGGCCCCGCCGGCGGAACCGCGGCGCTGGTCAGCTCAGGGGGCAGGGCTGAGGGCGTCGAAGATCAGGTTGGCGCCGGGGATCTCGAGCGGGGTCGGGGGCTCGTGCACCCACTCGACCACGCCTTCCTCGTCGATCAGGACGAGGGAGCGGTTGGCGGTGCCCGCCTTCTCGATGTAGGCGCCGTAGGCGCGCGCCACCTCGCCCTTGGGCTCGAAGTCGGCGAGCAGCTGGGTGTCGATGCCGAGGGACTCCTGGAAGGCCTTGTGGGCGAAGCCGTGGTCGACGCTGATCCCCAGCATCGTCACCCCCTTGGCCTCGATCTCCGGCTTGACCTCCTGGTACACCGAGAGCTGGTCGCTGCAGACCGGGCTGAAGTCGAGGGGATAAAAGACGAGGAGGACCTTGCCGCCACGGAAGTCCGAGAGCGAGACCTTCTCGCCGTCCTGGTTGCGAAGCGTGAAATCGGGTGCCGGCTCGCCGGCGGCGATCATCGCCTCAAGCCGAGCTCGGCGACCAGGGAGCGGTAGCGCTCGAGGTCGTGACGCTCGAGGTAGCGCAGCATGCGGCGGCGCTTGCCGACCAGCATCAGCAGGCCACGACGCGAGTGATGGTCCTTGGCGTGGGTGCGCAAGTGCTCGGTGAGTTCGTTGATCCGCTCGGTGAGCAGGGCGACCTGGACCTCGGCCGAGCCGGTGTCGCCGTCGGCGCGACCGTACTTGCCGATCAGCTCGCTTTTTTTCTCCTTGGTCAGGCTCATCTCGAAAAAAGTGCCGCGCTCCAGGTGGAGCTCACGGCCGCTGGAAGCTAGCACAGACGCGCTTTGCGTCCTCGACATCGATGCGCATCTGGGAGATCAGCTCCTCGACCCCGGCAAAGCGTTTCTCGCCGCGCAGGCGGGCGACGAAGGCGACCCGCAGGTGACTGCCGTAGAGATCGCCCTCGAAGTCGATCAGGTAGGTCTCGATCAGCACGCCGCGCCCGGTCTCGAAGGTGGGCCGGACGCCGACGTTGACGGCAGCCGGAACCCCGTTGGCGAAGGCCGCGTACACGCCGTGCCCGGGGATGGCGAGACGATCGTCGGGGACGATGTTGGCGGTCGGGAAGCCGAGCTCGCGGCCGCGCTGGTCGCCTCCCACCACCTCGCCCTCGACCATGAACGGGGCGCCGAGGCAGTGCCGGGCCCCCTCCATGTCGCCGGCGGCGATCAGGGCCCGGATCCGGGTCGAGGAGACCGTCTCCCCGTCGACCTCGACCAGCGGCACGACCCTGGTCTCGAACTCCGTTCGGGCCGCCAGCATCTCCGGGTCGCCCTGCGCCTTCGCCCCGAAGCGGAAGTTCTCCCCGACCGAGACCTTCTCCGCGCCGAGCCTGGCGATCAGCACGTCCTCGACGAACTCCTCGGCGCTGCGGCCGGCGAACTCGCGGTCGAAGGGGATGACGACGAGCTCTCGCACGCCGAGCCCTTCGATCACGTCGCGCTTGACGCCGAAGGGCATGATCAGCTTCGGCAGGGCCGCCGGGTGCAGGATCTCCAGCGGGTGCGGGTCGAAGGTGAGAACCGTGTCCGCCTCGTCGATCACGGCTTGGTGCCCCCGGTGGACCCCGTCGAAGGTCCCGATCGCGACGTGGCGCGGCCACGGCTCGGCGTCCGGCAGCGAGGTGACCTCGATCTGCGTCACCGCAGCGCCTCAGCAGCGGCCGGGACCAGCTCCCCGATCTCCGCCAGGTCGAGCTCCCGGCCCGCCTCCTCGACCCGGAAGGGGCCGATCGCCGTGCGTCGCAGGCTCTCGCAGTAGGCGTCGCCGAGCGTCTCGACCAGAGTGCGGACGTAGGTGCCAGCCGAGCACTCGATCTCGTATTCGGCGCTCCCCGCGTCGCTCTCGAGCAGCTCGGCGCGGTAGACGTCGACCTCCCGCTCGGGGGTCTCGACCGTCTCCCCGCGATGGGCTTTGCGGTAGAGGCGCTCGCCGCCGACCCGGACCGCCGAGGTCATCGGCACCCGCTGGCGCACCCGCCCGGTCGGCAGCTCCAGCGACTCCGGGACGCGGCCGGTCTCGGTCAGCTCGCCGTCGGGATCGCCGGTGCTCGAGCGCCAGCCCAGCCGAGCCCGCGCCACGTAGGTCTTCGGCAGCCCGGTGAGGAAGCGCTGCAGCCGGGTCGCGCGGCCGAGCAGGACCAGCAGCAGCCCGGTCGCGAAAGGGTCGAGGGTGCCCGCGTGCCCCGCCTTGCACCCGCGCTCTCGCCGCACCGCCACGACCATGTCGTGCGAGGTTATCCCGGCTGGCTTGTCGCAGAGCAGCACGGTCCCTTTGCCGCCTGCCGGCATCGTCAGGAGCCGAGCTGGGCCGTGACCTCTTCGCAGAGGAAGGCGATCAGCTCGTCCAACCCGAGGTCGGTGGAGAATCCGGCGGCTCGCTTGTGCCCCCCTCCCCCGTGCTTGCGGGCCATCGCCGAGACGTCGACCTCACCGCCGCTGGAGCGCAGGCTCGCCTTGCGGGCGGCGCGCCCGCGATCGCCCTGGTCACGGATCAGCGCCGCCACCTTCGCCCCCTCGACCGAGCGCAGGTGGTCGATGATCCCCTCGGTCATCTCCTCGCCGGCGCCGGTGGCCTCGTAGTCGGCCTCGGCTATGTAGGTGAGAACCAGCTGGTCGTCGCAGTGGCGCTCGATGCCGTCGAGCGCCCGGGAGAGCAGCCGCAGCTTTTCGATCGGCACGTGCTCGTAGAGGCGGCGATAGGTCTCGTCGACCGCGACTCCCGCGTCGATCAGCTCGGCGGCGATCCTGTGCGTGTGGGCGTTCGTGTTCTCGTACATGAACTTGCCGGTGTCGGTGACGAGGCCGACGTAGAGCGCCGAGGCGATCTCGGGGGTGACCTCGGCCCCCAGCGCGATCGCCAGCTGGTAGACGATCTCCGCCGTGCTCGAGGCACCGGTGTCGAGCAGGTTGACGTCGCCGAAGAGGGTGTTGTCGTGGTGGTGGTCGACGTTGATCCTGAAGTTGTCGCCGGCGGTGAGGAACTCGACCGGCATCCGGTCGACGTTGCCGCAGTCGAGGAAGACGATCGTGCGGTCGGCCATGTCCGCCGGGGCCTCGTGGAAGACCTCCTCCAGGGGGAGGAAGCGGTACTCGACCGGCAGCGGGAACTCCTTCGCCGCCATGAACATCACCGAGTCCTTGCCCAGCTGGGTGAGCAGATGGTGCATCCCCAGCAGCGAGCCGAGGGCGTCGCCGTCGGGGCCCTCGTGGGCGGTGAGCAGGAAGCGGTCGCGCGCCCGCAGCTCGGCGACGGCGTCCTCCAGGCTCGACGGCCTCGTCCCGAGCTGGCTCATCCTTCCCCTTCCTCCTCGAGCAGGCGCGAGATCCTCATGCCCTGCTCGACGGTCTCGTCGTAGTGGAAGGTCAGCGTGGGGGTCCGCTTCATCCGCGTTTCGGCGGCGATCTTCGACTGCAGCACCCCATGCGAGGAGCGCAGGCCCTCGAGCGTCGCCTCCCGCTCCTCCTCGGAGCCGAGCACGCTGACGTGCACCTTGGCGGCGCGCAGATCTGGGCTGGTCTCGACCGATGTCACGGTTACGAAGCCGATGCGGGGGTCACTCAGCTCGGCGATCGCAGCGCCGAGGACCTCGCGAAGCACCTCGTTGATCCGGCGCATGCGAGGAGTGGCCATCTTACGCCAGCGTCTGCTCGACCTGCTTCGTCTTGAAGAACTCCAATACGTCGCCCTCCTTGACGTCAGCGTAGCCGTCGAGGACGACACCGCACTCCTGGCCCTCCTCGACCTCCTGCACGTTGTCTTTGAAGCGGCGCAGGGAGCCGAGCTTGCCGTCCCAGATGACCGTGCCCTCGCGGATCAGGCGGACGTTGGCGTCGCGCGCGACCTTGCCCTCGCTGACGACGCAGCCGGCGATGCGGCCGACCTTGGAGGCCTTGAACGTCTGCTTGACCTCGGCCTCGCCGAGGACCTCCTCGACCTCGACCGCCTCCAGCATGCCCTCCATCGCGTTGCGCAGGTCCTCGGTGATCTTGTAGATGACCGAGTAGGTGCGCACGTCGACGCCCTCGCGCTCTGCGGCGCGGCGAGCGTCGGCGAGCGGGCGCACGTTGAAGCCGATGATGATCGCCTCTGAGGCCGAGGCCAGCATCACGTCGGACTCGTTGATGCCACCCGTCTGCGAGTGGATGATGTTGATCGCCACCTGCTCCTGCGGCACCTTCGCGATCTCGTCCTGGAGGGCCTCCAGCGAACCGGCGACGTCGGCCTTGAGGACGATGTTGAGCTCCTTGATGTCGCCCTCCTGGACACGCGAGAAGACCTCCTCGAGGCTGACCTTGCGCGCCTGGCGGCGCGCCAGCGCCTCCGTCTTCAGCCTGTTCGCACGCTCCTGGGCGTCCTGGCGGGCGCGGCGGTCGTTCTCCACCGCCCGCACGAACTCGCCCGCGTCGCAGACCCCGTCGAAGCCGAGCACCTCGACCGGCATCCCCGGACCGGCGCTCTGGACCCGCGTGCCGGTGAAGTCCTGCATCGCCCGTACCCGGCCCCACTGCGGCCCGGCGACGAGCGAGTCGCCGACCTTCAGCGTCCCGCGCTGGACCAGGATCGTGACCACGGGGCCGCGGCCGGGGTCGAGCTGGGACTCGACCACCGTGCCGGACGCCGGAGCGTCGGGGTTGGCCCCCAGCTCCTCCAGCTCGGTGACGAGCAGGATCATCTCGAGCAGCTTGTCGAGGCCCTCGCGGGTCTTGGCCGAGACGTCGACGTAGACCGTCTCCCCGCCCCAGTCCTCGGGCGTGAGGCCGTCGGCGGCGAGCTCGTTGCGGACGCGGTCGGGCTGGGCGCCCTCCTTGTCGATCTTGTTGACCGCGATCAGGATCGGCACGTCGGCGGCGCGAGCGTGGTCGATCGCCTCTTTGGTCTGCGGCATCACGCCGTCGTCGGCGGCGACGACGACGACCGCGATGTCGGTGACCTTGGCGCCGCGGGCGCGCATCGCGGTGAAGGCGGCGTGGCCGGGGGTGTCGAGGAAGGTGATCGTCTTCTCGTCGTGGTGCACCTGGTAGGCGCCGATGTGCTGGGTGATGCCGCCGGCCTCACCCGCGGCGACCTCGGTCTCGCGGATCGCGTCCAGCAGCGAGGTCTTGCCGTGGTCGACGTGGCCCATGATCGTGACCACTGGCGGCCGCTCGGCGAGGCTCTCCGCGGCGTCCTCGAACTCGGGCGCCTCGGGCTCCTCGTCAGCCGCGGTGACGATCTCGACCTTGCGGTCGTACTCGTCGGCGATCGCCGAGATCGACTCGTCGGTGAGGGTCTGGGTGAGGGTAGCCATCTCCCCCATCATCATCAGCTTCTTGATCACCTCGGCGCTGCCGAGGCCGAGCAGCTCGGCGACCTCGCGCACGGTCGCGCCGGCCGGGACCTTGGTCGCCTCCGGCTCGGCGGCCTCCTCGACTTTGGGCGGCGGCTCCTCCAGCATCGGCCGGCGGCGACGGCCTCCGCGCCTGCGTGGCGGGCGCTGAGGCGGCGGGCCGCCCATCTGGTCCCTTCTGGCGGCCTGCGAGTCGATCACGACACGGCGTTTTTTCCCGCCGGCGGCGCCGGCACCCCCGCCGGAAGCAGGCTTGGCGGCGGGCCGCACGGGCCCTTTCGAAGCGCCGGCCTGCTTGGCGGCCGGCGGCTTCGCGGCAGGCTTGGGCTCCGCAGCGGCTTTTGCCGGTGCCTTCGGCTTGGCAGCGGCCTTCGGCTTCTCCTCGGCGGCGGCGGGGGCTCCCCCGTCCCCTTTAGCCGCCTCGATCGCCTTCAGCGCATCGGCCTCCTCGACGCTCGAAGCCGCTGCTTTCGCTTCGATCCCGGCTCCCTTCAGGGCGGCGAGCAGCTCTTTGCTGGTCAGCCCCTGCGCTTTCGCGATCTCATGAACCCGTTTTTTCGCCACTAGGACTGCTCTGCCTCCTCGGCAACAGGCTCCGCGTTGGGCTCCTCAGCATCGACATGCTCGACGGGTTCTTCATCCGCTCCATCCTGAGACAGCTCGCTCTCAGCGGCATCTTCCGCGGGTGGCGTGGAGGTGGGCTCCTCGCCCGCAGCTTGCGAGGACGAGGAGTCCTCCTCCGCGACAGGACCCGCGGTTGATCCGTTGGAATCGCCCTCCGAGGCCTCGTCGGGCCCCGCGGCCAATTCCTCTGAGACTTCCTCCTCGGGAGCCTCCTCGACGAACTCGGCTTCAGCACGCGCGACGATCTCCGCGACCTGCCCCTGATCAGCATCGGGGTCCGCGAGGATCTCGACCTCCGCTTCGGAAACGGCCCCGAGCACGGCCATCTGGCTGGTCTCGAAGCGGCTCAGGGCCTGGTGCTGGGGAAGGCCGCAGTAAGTCGAGCCCTCGATCGCCGCGTTGGGGCAGCGGCGGCCGTTGGAGAGCACCGCCATGCAGCGCCCGTCGAAGGTTTCTTCGCCCTCGTACTCGACGTCCTGGTCCTCCTGGGAGAACTCGGTCTCGGACTTGATGTCAACCCGCCAGCCGGTGAGACGGGCGGCGAGACGGGCGTTCTGGCCGTCGCGGCCGATGGCCAGCGAGAGCTGGTCGTCGGGGACGATCACCGTCGCCTGACGCTCCTCGTCGTCGACGATCACCTCGCGCACGCGGGCCGGCGAGAGCGCCTTGGCGACGAAGCGGGCGGGCTCCTCGTTGTGGGGGATGATGTCGATCTTCTCGCCGCGCAGCTCCGAGACGACCATCCGCACCCGTGAGCCGCGCGGGCCCACGCAGGCGCCGACCGGGTCCACCCCGTCGGCGTGGGAGATCACCGCGATCTTCGAGCGGTAGCCGGGCTCGCGGGCGACCCCGACGATCTCGACCAGCTTGTCGGCGATCTCCGGCACCTCCATTTCGAAGAGCTTCTTGATCAGCTCGGAGCTGCGCCGGGAGACGACGATCGCCGGCCCTTTGGTCGAGTCCGAGACGTCGGTGATCACGGCCTTGACCCGCATCCCGTGGTCGTAGCGCTCGTTGTAGACCTGCTCGGACTTGGGCAGCAGCGCCTCGACCCGCTCGCGCAGCTGGACCAGCGTGTAGCGCTTGTCGGACTGCTGGATGATCCCGGTGATCAGCTCGCCGACGCGGTCCTGGTACTCGTCGAACATCATCATCCGTTCGGCCTCGCGAATCCGCTGCAGGATCACCTGCTTGGCGGTCTGGGCGGCGATCCGGCCGAAGTCTTCGGGGGTGACGTCGCGGGTGGAGATCTGGTCCTCGTAGGGCGCGATCATCTCCGGATCCAGCTCGGGCTCCTCGGGCTCGCGCAGCTCGCCCGTTTCGGGGTCGATTTCGCGCTCTTCGGCCTCCTGCGCCTCCGCCGCCTCGGCGAGCAGCTTCTCCTCCAGCTCAGGCGGCAGGATCAGCTCGAAGACCCGGAAATCGCCGGTTTCGTGGTCGAGGTCGACGCGGGCGTATTTGGCCGCGTCCGGGGTCTTCTTGTAGGCGGAGAGGAGCGCGTCCTCGAGCGCGTCCATCAGCTTGTCGGCGGAGATCCCCTTCTCCAGCTCCAGTGCCTTGACTGCGTCGACGATCTCCTTGCTCACTGGGGAAGCTCCTTGTCTTTTCGGTACTTGGGACCGGGCGAGGACACCTCGAGCGAGTACTCGGCCCGGAGATGGTTGAGGTGCTTCGTCACCTTCTCGCAGAGGGCGAGGTCGACCCCGTCGGGGTGGTCGATGAAGAGCCGCAGAACCTCTTTGCCCGGCTGCTCGAGCGCGACGAGATCAAGCTCGGCGTCGAGTTCGCGAAGCTGCCCTTGGATGTCTTGCTGAAGATCTTGCACTTGGGTGAGGCCGTAAAAAAAGTGGGCCAGGCCCACTTCGGGTACATCGGGACTTACTAAAAGCTGGGGGCCAGTATAGCTCGGGAGAGGTGACTGGCCAGCGGGTCCTGTCGCGATGGCCCTCCCCCATGTGCTCGGACGCCTGCGGCGTCCTCCGCTATGGGGGACCCCCGCCATCGCGCCACCCGCTGGAGAGCCGCTTCCGCCAGGCCGGGCCCCAGCAGTTATCTCGCCCGAGAGCTTGAGTTGCTTCTCAGCTGGTCGACTCTCTCGAGGATTGCCTCAGCGATGGTGTTCTTTGGAGCTTGTGGGACCGGGGTCTCGCTCGTTAGGTCAATAAGCGTCACAGCGTTTTCTTTGCTCTCGAAACCGATTTCTGGGTTCGAGATGTCGTTGAGGACCATCAGGTCCGCGCCCTTGAGCTGGAGCTTCTCCCTTGCCCGGTCGACGTTCTCGCCGGCTTCGGCGGCGAAGGCGACGATGGTCTGGTCCTCGGCACGAGAGGCCTTGAGGCTCGCGAGGATGTCCTCGGTGGGCTCCAGGGGGACTTCGAGCCCCTCGGCCGTGCGCTCGATCTTGCCCGGTGCCGACTCGGCGGCGCGGAAGTCGGCGGGGGCCGCGGCCATCAGCAGAACGTGCTTGGCGGCGAACTCCTTGCGCGTGGCCGCAGCAAGCTCCGCGGTCGTCTCGACGTCGATGCGGTGGACTCCGGGGGGCTCGGGGAGGCTGACGTTGGCCGCGATCAGGGTGACCTCGGCGCCGCGGCGGGCTGCCGCAGCCGCGAGGGCGATGCCCATGCGGCCGCTGGAGCGGTTGCCGAGGAAGCGGACCGAGTCGATCGGCTCCCTGGTGCCGCCCGCCGTGACCAGGACGCGCAGGCCGTCCCAGGGGCGGTGACCCGTGGGGAGCTCGGATTCGATCAGGGCGAGGAGGCGGGACGGGTCGGGGAGCCTGCCCTTGCCGCGCTCGCCGCGGGAGGCGAGGGCACCCTCGTCAGGCTCGATCACGACGACCCCCCGCTCGCGCAGGGTCGCCAGGTTGGCCTGCGTCGCAGCGTCCGCGTACATCCGGTCGTTCATCGCCGGTGCGAGGAGGCGCGGCGCCGTGCAGGCGAGGAAGGAGGTGGTGACCATCGAGTCGGCGACCCCGGCCGCGAGCTTCGCCAGCGTGTTCGCCGAGGCCGGGGCGACGAGGTAGGCGTCGCAGTTGGCGGCCAGGGCGAGGTGGCCGATCGGGTCGTGCTCGGGTGCCCGGTCGCCGGGGAATGCGCCGCGCATCGGGTCTCGCTCGAACTCCGAGGTCAGCACGGGGGCGCCGACGATGCCCTCGAAGGAGGCGGCGCCGACGAAGCGGCCGGCGCCCTCGGTCATCAGAATTCTCACCCCGTGGCCGGCCGAGGTGGCCAGGCGCGCGAGCTCGAGCGCCTTGTAGGCGGCGATCCCTCCGCTGACCCCGAGCAGGATTCTGGCCATGGCTTGTCTCCTCGTTCCGGCCGGGCCCGGTGGCGCGGCTAGGAGCGGTACTCGTACTTGAGCTTGCCCTCGGCGACCTCCTCGAGGGCGATCGAGAGGTAGTTCCGCTCGCCGGGCACGTCCACCATCGGGGGCGGGTACTCGCCGAAGCTGCCCTCGCCGAGGTTGTGGTAGTAGCTGTTGATCTGTCGGGCCCGCTTGGCGGCGACGACGACGGCCGCGTAGTGGGAGTCGGTGTGGTCCAGGAGCTTGTCGACGCGTGGTTTGATCATTCGGCCCCGGAGTCTAGTGGTACGCCGAGCTCGGCGCGCACGATCCCTTCCAGCTCGCCGGCGGCCCGCTCCAGCTCGTCGTTGACGACCCGGTGCGCGAACTCGTCCTGGGCGGCCAGCTCCTGCTCGGCGACTTCGAGCCGTGAGTCGATCGCCTCGAGGCTGTCGGTGCCCCGCGACTCCAGCCGGTGTCGCAGCGAGGCTGGATCCGGAGGGGCGATGAACACCTGCACGGACTCCCGCATCGCCGCCCGGACCTGGCGTGCTCCTTGCACCTCGATCTCGAGGACCACCGAGTGGCCCTCGTCGAGCCGGCGGCGGACCTCGGAGCGCAGGGTGCCGTAGCGGTTGCCGCTGTAGGTGGCGAACTCGAGGAAGTCTTCGGCCTCGATCCGGCGGTCGAACTCCTCCGGCGTGAGGAAGTGGTAGTCCCGCCCGTCGACCTCCCCCTCACGCGGCTCGCGGGTGGTGGCGGACACGGACAGCTCCAGGCCCGGCACACGCTCGAGCAGCCTGGCGATCAGCGTTCCCTTGCCAACGCCAGATGGACCTGTGATTACAAAGACCTTGGACATAGGACGGCCGCGAAAACCAAGCAGATCGCCCGGACGCAGGGAGCGTGGCGTGCTCTGCACGCGAGCGACCGAGGACGGCGATATGCGCCGGTTTGCAGCGGCCGGGTCGCTTATCTGCGTAGCTGCGAGACGAGCTCGCCGCGCTGCCGCTCAGACATGCCGCCGATCGTCTTCGAAGGAGAGATCCGGCACTGGTTGAGGATCCTGTTGGTCTTCACCCTGCCGTACTTGGGTACCGCCAGGAGCATGTCGAAGACCTTCGCGGTCAGCAGGTAGTCAGGGGGGTCGAGCAGCAGCGTGTGGATGTTGGCCTTGCCCGCCTTGAGGTCCTTCTTGAGCTTGGCGCGCGCGGTGCGAATGTCGTTGGCGCGCTTCAGCGCGTCCATCCGCTGGTCCAGCGATCGCTCGGGGGTCGCGGCGGAGGTCTTGACTGGGCTGACCATGTGGGCGGCGAGTATAGCCGCGGGCCGCTCGGGTGCAAGGGCTTCGGGGTCTTTTCGGGGGAAATTCACCTCGACCTAAAGTCGAGGTTCAGCTTTGGAAAGGCATCTGGGGCACTGCTCGACCTGCCTCGAGCGCTATGGATAGCTCACCCACAACCCGTTGTCCCGCCCGTGGGTCGCGGAAGCTCTCGGTTCCCACGGCAACGAGCGTCGCCCCGGCAGCGATCATTTCCATCGCGTCGGCACCGCTGGCGACTCCCCCCATGCCCACGATCGGGATCTGGACCGCAGCCGAGACAGTACGCAGCTGTGCAACGGCGATCGGCCTCACGGCGCTCCCCGAGAGCCCTCCGTGGCCCGCAGCTACCCCCGGCTCTCCGGTCGCGGGATCGATCGCGCTCGCCTTCAGCGTGTTGATCAGGGATACCGCGTCGGCGCCTCCCTGTTCCGCGGCGACGGCGACCTCGGCGGGATTGGCCACGTTGGGCGTCAGCTTCACGATCAACGGCTTCTCCGTCAGCGGCCGCAGCGCCTCCAGCAGCGCCTCCGTCTCGCCCGGCTGCTCCCCGACGATCAGGCCCGAATGGACGTTGGGACAGGACACATTCAGCTCGATCGCAGCGACCTCGTCCCTCTCCCCGACGCCCGTGACCAGCCGCGAGAACTCCTCCTTGCTCGTGCCCATGACGGAAACGATCAACGGAACCGGAAGCTCAGCAAGCTGAGGCAGGCTCTCGGCCAGGAACCCCTCCAAGCCCTTGTTCGGCAGCCCGATCGAGTTGATCATCCCGGCAGGCGTCTCCCAGATCCGCTGCGGCTCGTTGCCCGCCCGCGGCTCCGGGGTGATCGTCTTGGATACGAACGCCGAGAAGGGAAAGTCCCTCAGAAGCTCATCCCCATACACCCGATGCGCCGCAATCGCGTCGAAAGTGCCCGATGCGTTGATGACGGGATGCGCCAACTCGATCCCGCAGAAGTCGACCGTCATCGACGGCCCCTCTCCCCCGTCCCTGCCGGGGGGTGGCGTCGCAGGGGGGACCGCCCCCGAGGAAGCTTTAGCTACCGCAGGGGGCGGTGGGTCCCCTGCGGCGACAGGACCCGCCGGCCCAGCCCGCAACACAGGGCCGTCCACACACAGGCGGAGATAGGTGCCGTCGCCTTTGGGCACGGCGCAGCCGAAGCAGGCGCCGTAGCCGCAGGCCATCGGAGACTCCATCGCCAGCTCACAGGGAACGCTTGCGTCGAGGCACATGCTTCCAACGCTCTCCAGCATCGCGGGAGGGCCACATGCGTAGACAGCTGCCGTACCAGCGTCGTCGCCTTCGAGCATCTGCTCCAGCAGGTCGGTTACGTAGCCGTGGTGCCCTGCATGACCGTCATCGCTGGCCAGCTTGATCTCGCAGCAGGCGAAGAGGTCGTCTAGGCCGCCGGAGTGGGTTTCGTCGCGGAAGCCCAGGAGAACCCGGGTTGGGATGTTGCGAGCTGCAAAGGTGCGACGCAAGAGGGCCAGCGGCGCAATGCCGATGCCGCCGCCGACGAGGATTGCGCCAGCGGCATCGGGCGAAAGCTCCTTGGGGGCCGAAAAGGCGTTGCCCAGCGGGCCGTTCACCCAAACCCGCTCGCCCGGCTCCAGCTCGCACAGCCGGTCGGTGCCCGGCCCGATGCCCTCGATCAGGAAGTCGAGGCGGATTCCGGATGCGGCTGGGCCGGTTTCGGCTACCGAGAGAGCTCTCGGGAGATAGGGGCGGCCGTCCCGCTGCTCCCAGTGACGCTCGGTGGCGAGCATGTAGAACTGGCCCGGTTGGGGCTCGGGACCCTCCTCGTCGATCAGCGAGAAGAGCTTGTAGCCGCCCGAGGGCTTGCTCTCGGAGACGGTGCAGAGCCTGCGCCCGAAGGGCGCGGTCATCGAGGCTGCTTCGCCCTCTCCAGGCCGTGGATCTCCTGGAGGGAGCGGACGTCGGAGTCGCCTTCGATGTTCGCGGCGATCGCGCGGACCGCGGCGGATGCGCCGGTCATCGTCGTTACACAGGGGATGCCGTGACGGACCGCCGCGGTGCGGATCTCGTAGCCGTCGGTACGGGCGCCGGATCCCGTCGGGGTGTTGATCACCAGGCTGCAGCGTCGCTCGTGAATCAGGTCGACGACGTTCGGCGAGCCCTCGGCGATCTTGCTGATCGTGGTCACGGGAACGCCCATCGCCGAGATCGCCTGGGCGGTGCCGCTCGTGGCGATGAGCTCGAAGCCGAGGTCGTGGAAGCGGGCGGCGATCTGCGTCGCCGCCGGCTTGTCGGTGTCCGTGACCGTGATGAATACCGACCCCTCCACCGGCAGCGAGACGCCCGCCGCCGCCTGGGACTTCCCGAACGCCGCCGGGAAGTCGGCGGCGATCCCCATCACCTCGCCGGTGCTCTTCATCTCCGGCCCGAGGACCGAGTCGGCGCCAGCGAAGCGGGCGAAGGGCAGAACGGCCTCCTTGACGCTGACCATGCCGGCCGGCGGGTCGCGCAGCTCCTGGTCGGAGAGCTTCTCGCCGAGCATCAGCCTGGCCGCGACCTTGGCCAGGGGCACGCCCGTCGCCTTGGACACGAAGGGGACGGTGCGCGAAGCGCGCGGGTTGGCCTCGATCACGTAGAGCTCGCCGGCGGCGACGCCGTACTGGATGTTGATCAGGCCGACCACGCCCAGCTCCAGGGCGATCTGCCGCGTCGTCGCGCGGATCTCCTCGAGCATCTCCTCGCCCAGGCTCAGCGGCGGGATCACGCAGGCGGAGTCGCCAGAGTGGACGCCGGCCTCCTCGACGTGCTGCATGATCCCGGCCACGTGGACGTCGGCGCCGTCGGCGAGCGCGTCGACGTCGACCTCGATCGCGTTCTCGAGGAAGCGGTCGAGCAGCAGCGGGTGCTCGGGGTCAGCCTTGACGTTGGCGTCGAGGTACTTCTCCAGGTCCGCGGTCGAGTAGCAGATCTCCATCGCCCGTCCGCCCAGCACGTAAGAGGGCCGGACCAGCAACGGGAAGCCCACCTCCCGGGCGATCGTCGTCGCCTCCCCGGCCGAGAGCGCGGTGCCGTAGGGCGGGTGCTTGATGCCGAGGCGGCGCAGCAGCGCCCCGAAGCGACCGCGGTCCTCCGCCAGGTCGATCGCGTCGACCGGGGTGCCGAGCAGCGGGACGCCCGCCTCCTGAAGGGCGCCTGCGAGCTTCAGCGGGGTCTGTCCGCCGAACTGGACGATCACGCCCTCGGGCTGCTCCTGCTCGCAGACCGCAAGCACGTCCTCCGCCGTCAGCGGCTCGAAGTAGAGGCGGTCGGAGGTGTCGTAGTCGGTGGAGACCGTCTCCGGGTTGCAGTTGACCATCACCGCGTCGCGGCCGAGCTCGCGCGCGGTCATCGCTGCGTGCACGCAGCAGTAGTCGAACTCGATCCCCTGCCCGATCCGGTTCGGCCCGGCGCCGAGGATGACGACCGAGTCGCGGCTCCCCCGACGCACCTCCGAAGCCGCCGCGCCTGCCGAGGGGCGCTCGTGGGCGGAGTAGTAGTAGGGCGTCGCCGCCTCGAACTCGGCGGCGCAGGTGTCGACCGACTTGTAGGTGCGGACGAGGCCGTCGGTGCCGTCGCCCTCGCGGGCAAGCGTCTCCAGCTCGCGCAGGAACCAGCGGTCGACGAGGCAGCGCTCGTGCACCGCCTCGACCCCGATGCCGCGTTCGAAGGCGGCCAGGACCAGGTCGAAGCGCTCGGGGCACGGCTTCTCCAGCAGCTCGAGCAGGGCCTCGTCGTCGGCGGGGACCTCGGCCTTGGAGTCGAGCTCGCGCGAGCGCAACGCCTTGGCGAAGGATTCGCGGAAGGTGCGGCCGATCGCCATCACCTCCCCCACGCTCTGCATGTGGGTCGAGAGGCGCCCCTCGGCGCCAGGGAACTTCTCGAAGGCGAAGCGCGGGATCTTCGTCACCACGTAGTCGATCGTCGGCTCGAAGGAGGCGGGCGTGGCCTGGGTGATGTCGTTAGGGATCTCCTCCAGCGCGTAGCCGACAGCCAGCTTCGCCGCCATCTTGGCGATCGGGAAGCCGGTTGCCTTGGAGGCCAGGGCCGAGGAGCGGGAGACGCGCGGGTTCATCTCGATCACGGCGATCTCGCCGCTTTCGGGGTCGACGGCGAACTGGACGTTGGAGCCGCCGGTCTCGACGCCGACGGCGCGGATCACGGCGAGCGCCTGATCGCGCAGGTCCTGGTAGAGCGCGTCGGTGAGGGTCTGCGCCGGCGCCACGGTGACCGAGTCCCCCGTGTGCACGCCCATCGGGTCGACGTTCTCGATCGAGCAGATGATCACCGCGTTGTCGTTGCGGTCGCGCATCACCTCGAGCTCGAACTCGCCCCAGCCGATCACCGACTCCTCGACCAGGACCTGGTTGATCGGGCTGGCGGCCAAGCCCTCGGAGACGACCTGGCGCAGCTCGGTCTCGGTCCTCCCCACGCCGCCGCCCTGCCCCCCCATCGTGAAGGCCGGGCGGACGATCGCGGGCAGCGTGATGCGGCCGTCGGCCAGCGCGGCATCGACCTCGCCGAGGCCCTCCACCGTCATCGACCAGGGGATCCGCAGCCCGGCCTCGGTCATCGTGCGGCGGAACTCCTCGCGGTCCTCCGCCCGCCGGATCGCGGCGGCGTCCGCTCCGATCAGCTCGACGCCGAAGCGCTCCAGCGTTCCGTCCTCGTGCAGGGTCATCGCCAGGTTGAGCGCCGTCTGCCCGCCCAGGGTCGGCAGCAGCGCGTCGGGGCGCTCCTTCTCGATGATCCGGGTGACCGGGCCCGGCAGCAGCGGCTCGATGTAGGTGGAGGTGGCGAACTCCGGGTCGGTCATGATCGTCGCCGGGTTCGAGTTGACGAGGACGACCTCGTAGCCCTCCTCGAGCAGCACCTTGCAGGCCTGCACGCCCGAGTAGTCGAACTCGGCGGCCTGGCCGATCACGATCGGGCCGGAGCCGATCAGGAGGATCTTCTCGATGTCGTCGCGCCTAGGCATGCGCCAGCTCCAGGAAGCTGTCGAAGAGGTGGCGGGCGTCGTGCGGGCCGGGGCCGGCCTCCGGGTGGTACTGGACGGTCGCCGCGGAGACGTCCCTCAGCACCAGGCCCTCGACGGTGCGGTCGTAGAGGTTGAGGTGGGAGAGCTCGGCGGCACCGAAGTCGGTCTCCCAGCGGACCGGCTCGTCGGCCTCGATCCGCGGCTCGCCGCCCGGCCCCCGCACGGCAAAGCCGTGGTTCTGGGAGGTGATGTCGATCCTCCCCGTCGCCAGCTCCTTGACCGGGTGATTGGCGCCACGGTGGCCGAAGGGCAGCTTGTAGGTCTCCAGGCCGACGGCGCGGCAGAGCAGCTGGTGGCCGAGGCAGATGCCGAAGACGGGCCGCTTGCCGATCAGGTCCCGAACGGTCTCGACTACGTAGCCGAGGGCGGCGGGGTCGCCCGGGCCGTTGGCCAGGAAGACGACGTCCGGGTCCTCGCCGAGCACCGCCTCGGCCGAGGAGGTGCAGGGGAGCAGCGTCACCCGGCAGCCCCGCTCGCGCAGCTGGCGGACGATGTTGAGCTTTACGCCGGTGTCGATGCCGACGACGTGCGGGCCGGCGCCCTCGAAGCGGACCGGCTCGGGCGGGGTCACGGTGCGGGCGAGGTCGGCCCCGTCCATCGAGGGCTCGGCGGCGACGCGCTCGCGCGCCTCGGGCTCCGAGGTTCCCGCGGGGAAGATCCCGCCGCGCATCGCGCCGCGATCGCGGATGTGGCGGACCACCGCGCGGGTGTCGACCCCGCCGATTCCCGGCACCCCGCAGTCGGCGAGCCAGTCGAGCCAGCCGCCCTCGGAGGTGGCGACGTCCTCCCCGTTCTTCGGGTCGCGCATGACGACGCCGCGAGCGTGGACCCGATCCGACTCCATCGCCTCCGCCGAGACGCCGTAGTTGCCGATCAGCGGATAGGTGAAGACGATGATCTGGCCGGCGTAGGAGGGATCGGTGACCGACTCCTGGTAGCCGGTCATCGCCGTGTTGAAGACGACCTCGCCGGTGACCGGCTCCTCATGGGCGCAGCAGATCCCGTCGAAACGCGCCCCGTCCTCGAGCAGCAGGAAGCCCTCCGCCCCACTCATTCCGGTGCGCCTTTACTCGGTATAGGGGGGATAAAGCGCACCGGAACGGGGGTCATGCCGCCACCCCCAGGCTGAAGGAGCGCAGCCGGAAGGCGACCTGGCCGCCGGCGAGGGTGAGGACGACCTGGCCAGTGAGCCTGCGGCCGGCGCACCAGGAGTTCGAGGAGCGGCTCTCGTAGCCGTTCTCCCCCACCGTCCACTCCGCCGAGAGGTCGCAGAGGGCGATGTTCGCCTCGCTCCCGGGGGCAAGCGAGGAGCGCTCGACGCCGAAGGGGGCGGCCCCGGCCGACATCCGCTCGACCACGAGGCCGAGGTCGAGCACGCCGGGGAGCACGAGCTCGGTGTGGAGCGCGGCAAAAGCGGTCTCCAGGCCGGTCACCCCCATCGCCGCCTGCTCGAAGGGGACCTCCTTGTCCTCTGGCGCGTGCGGGGCGTGGTCGGTGGCGACGCAATCGATCGTGCCGTCGCGCAGGCCCTCGATCAGCGCCTGGCGGTCGACCTCCGAGCGCAGTGGCGGGTTCATCTTGAAGCGGCGCGGGTCGAGGCTGCGCACCGCCTCGTCGGTGAGGCAGAGGTGGTGGGGCGAGGCCTCGCAGCTGATCTGCACGCCGGCCTCCTTGGCCCGCCGCACGACCTCGACCGACTCGGCGGCCGAGAGGTGCTGGACGTGGATCCGACCGTCCTCGTAGCCGGCGAGGGCGGCGTCGCGGGCGATCATCGTCGACTCGGAGACCGAGGGGATGCCGTCGAGGCCGAGGACCGCGGAGACGGGGCCCTCGTGCATCACGCCGTTGCCCGAGAGCTCCGGGTCCTCCTCGTGCAGCGCGATCGTGCCGCCGCAAAGCCGCTGGTACTGGAGCGCGCGCCGCAGCACGAGCGCGCTGCGGACGGGAAGCCCGTCGTCGCTGAAGCCGACCGCCCCGGCGTCGCGCAGGGAGGCCATCTCGGTCAGCTCCTCGCCCTTCATCCCGGCGGTGACCGTGGCGAGGAAGCCGACCTTCACCGAGGCGGCCGAGCGGGCGTCCTCGCGCAGCGCCTCGACGTCGGCGGGAGTGGAGACCGGCGGGTCGGTGTTCGCCATCGCTAGAACCCCGCAATAGCCGCCCGCGGCGGCCGAGCGGCTCCCCGTCTCGATGTCCTCCTTGTGCTCCTGGCCCGGGGTACGCAGGTGGACGTGGGGGTCGAAGAAGGCGGGGAAGGCGTGCAGGCCGATCGCGTCGATCTCCTCCAGGCCGGTCGCGTCGGCCGATCCGGGCGCCGCCAGCTCCGCGATCGAGCCGTCGCGGACGACCACGTCGTGGCTGCCCTCGATCCCGGCGACCGGGTCGAGCACGGTGGCCCCGCGCAGGAGGAGGTCGGCGCTCCCTGCAGAGCGCATCTCCATTCGCGTGCCGCTCACGCGGGCTGCCCTATCGGGGTCGGCCGCCGCCCCGCCCCGTCCCCGGCCGCTGGCGCGGACTCGTCGTCCCGCGCCGCGAGCAGCTCGTAGAGGATCGCCATCCGCACGACCAGGCCGGAGGCGACCTGCTCGGCGATCAGCGACTGCGGCGAGTCGATCACCTCTCCGGAGAGCTCGACGCCCCGGTTGACCGGCCCCGGGTGCATCAGCAGCTGGCGCCGCCCGAGCCGGCGGGAGTCGATCTGGAAGCGGGCCGCGTACTCGCGCAGCGAGGGGACGAAGCTCTCGGCCATGCGCTCGCGCTGGAGGCGCAGGGCGTAGACGACGTCGGCCTCTCCGAGGCGGTCCAGCGAGTGCTCGATCCGGCAGCCGAGCTCCCCGAGCCCCCGCGGGATCAGGGCCGGCGGGCCGCACACGGTGAGCTCGGCGCCCATCTCCCTGAAGGCGATCAGGTTGGAGCGGGCGACGCGACTGTGCAGGACGTCGCCGACGATCCAGATCCGCTTCCCCTCCAGGGAGTCGAGCCGGCGGCGCAGCGTGTAGACGTCGAGCAGGGCCTGGCTCGGATGCTCGTGCTTGCCGTCGCCGGCGTTGACGACCGCGGCGTCGGCCCACTCGGCGACGAGCTGGGCGGCGCCGGCGTGCGGATGGCGGATCACGATCGCCGCCGGTTCGTAGGCGGACAGCGTGGCGACGGTGTCCTTCAGCGACTCGCCCTTGTCGACCGAGGAGCCCGCCGCCTTGACCGAGACCAGGTCGGCCGAGAGGCGCTTCGCCGCCAGCTCGAAGGACGAGCTCGTCCGCGTGCTCGCCTCGTAGAAGAGGGTGACGACGGTGCGGCCGCGCAGTGTCGGCACCTTCTTGATGTCACGCCGGCCGACCTCGGCGAAGCTCTCGGCGCGGTCGAGGATCGCCTCGATCTCCGCCTTGGAGAGCTGATCGATCGAGAGCAGGTGCCTCATGCGGTCACCTCCACCGGCTCGGAGATCGTCACTTCGTCGGAGTCGTCGATCTCCTCGAGGCGGACGTTGACCCGCTCCTCCCGCGCGGTCGGCAGGTTCTTGCCGACGTAGTCGGGTCGGATCGGCAGCTCGCGGTGGCCGCGGTCGCAGAGCACCGCGAGCTGGATCCGCTCGGGGCGCCCGTAGTCGAAGAGCGCGTCGATCGCGGCACGCACGGTGCGGCCGGTGAAGAGCACGTCGTCGACGAGCACCACCGTCCTGCCCGTCAGGTCGAAGTCGATGTGGGAGGCGTGGACGACCGGCTGGCCCGAGCGAGGCTTGACGCCGACGTCGTCGCGGTAGAAGGAGATGTCGACGTCGCCGATCGGCACTTCGGAGCCGGTCAGCTCGGCGAGCAACCCGCTCAGCCTGCGGGCCAGGAGCGCACCCCGGGTGTGAACTCCGACGATCGCCAGCTCCCCGGGCTCGGGGTTCTTCTCGGCGATCTCGTGGGCGATCCGCTGCAGGGTTCGCCTCAGGTCGTCGTGCGTCAGCACGACCTTGTCGCTCACCTCGGTTTGCTCCTTCCTGGCCTCGCGGGACCTGGTTAAAGGACGGGGTCAGAGTAGCAGCGCAGGGAGATGGCGCCCTCGGCTATTCCGCTGTTTCCGGCTCCCCATTGCCCTGGCTGCGGGCGCCGTTCGGCACCAGCTCCGGCTCTCCGCGCTCGGGGAAGGGGATCTCGATGACGTCGAAGTCGCGGGGGGCCAGGGTCGACTCGAAGACCTCGCGGGCCTCCTCGAGGACCTTGCCGACGTGGTAGCGCGAGGAGATGTGGACCAGGGCGAGCATCTTCACGTGGGCCTCGCGGGCCACCGCGGCCGCCTGGCCAACGGTCGAGTGGCCGGTGTCGGCGGCCCGCTGGACCTCCTCCTCGGCGAAGCTGGCGTCGTGGACCAGGAGGTCGGCGTCGGCCGCAGCCGAGACCGTCGAGTGACAGGGCGCCGTGTCGCCGGTGATCGCCACGGTGCGGCCGCAGCGGGAGGGGCCCATCACGTCCTCGGGGCGGACGGTGCCGGATTCGCCGTCGACCTGCTCGCCGCGCTGGAGGGCGGCGAAAGCAGGGCCTTCGGGCACCCCGAGGCGCTCGGCGGCCTCGGGGTCGAAGCGCCCGGGCCGCTCCTCCTCGACCAGCGCGTATCCGTTCGCCCGCACGCTGTGCTCGACCGCGAAGGCCTCCACCCTCGCCCCGTCGTGGGGGACCGCGTCGCCCGGGTCCATTTCGACCAGGTCGATCTCGTAGTCGGTGCGCCCGATCAGGCGGCCCAAGATCACGAAGAGGTCACGGAGCCCACGCGGGCCGTAGATCGTCAGCGGCTCCTCCCGCGCGGTCAGGTCGTAGGTCTTCAGCAGCCCGGGCAGGCCGAGGACGTGATCGGCGTGGAAGTGGGTGAGGAAGATCTCGTCGACCTGGGCCAGCCCGACCGACCGCTGCAGCTGGCGCTGCGTCCCTTCCCCGCAGTCGAACATCATCCGCCTGCCGCCGCGGACGAGCATCACGCTCGCGGTCGAGCGCCGCGCCGAGGGCACCGAGCCGCCGGTGCCGAGGAAGATCGCCGATAGGTCCATGGAGCCTGCGAGCCTACGCGAAGCAGGCGGGGTATTAGGAGGAGCCTGGTCGCCCTCCATTCGAACCCACACCCCACGCGCTGCGCGCGTGGGGTGAACCTCGTGCGCGGCTGCGCCGCGCCCCAGGACAGATTGCATAGGCCGCTTCGCGAGGTTCGCCTGGAGGGCGACCAGGCTCCTTCCAACACGTCACCGAGTTCCGCCCAGACCGCGAACCCGCCCCAGATCTCCCAAGCTTTTAAAAAGAGCTGGGGGCGCCCGAAATGGAACCTAGGCATCTGGAGCTTTCGGGGAGCCGGTGGGCGTCCCGTGGGCAAGAGCTTCCGAAGCTAGTGCGCTGCCCGAGGGGATACCGGTGCCTCTCCCCAAAACACTCAAGCGAGGCTCCTGCCGAGCGTTTTGGGGAGAGGCACCGGTATCCCCTACCCAGACGCCATCTAGACTGGCTTTCGAGCGCCCGTAGCTCAGCTGGATAGAGCGCATGCCTCCGGAGCATGAGGTCACAGGTTCGAATCCTGTCGGGCGCGCTCTTCGTCTACCGGGTCAGCCGGTCTTGAACCTGGATCGCCACTCCTCGCGATCGAAATGCGCGGGGTCCGACTCAGCCACGAAGCCCTCTAGGAGGACGACGAAACGTCCCGGCTGCTCCACCTGGGGAAGGTGCCCGGCGTCCTCGAAGATCTCCAGCTGGCTGCCGGGGATCGCGTCGTGGGCTTCCTTTCCGTGACTCACCGGGATGATCCGGTCGCGGGCCCCCCAGACGATGAGCACGGGCACCGCTTCCGCCAGGTAGAGGCGGTCGACAGCGGCGACGCGTTGCCCTTTGGTGCCGACCACGGAGCGCAGGGTCGCCAGAAAGGCCTTGCGGCGTAGTGGCTCTGAGAGGGAGGCGTATCCTCGCGCGACCTCGGCCACGTCGGCAGATGGCTTGATACCGGCAGCCGCGAGACGCCGGCCGATCGCACTGCCCGCCCTCTGCCCCAGGCCGGCCGTCGCCGCAATGAACAGTTCCGCCCCCGGCAGCGCCGCGGCTCGCAGGACCGGGCTGACCTCAGGTCCGAGCCCGCCGCTCGAGACCAGCACAAGGCGCTCGACCATCTCGGGGAACTGGTAGGCGAACTGCATCGCGACACCGCCCCCTAGCGAGTGGCCCACCACCGTTGCTCGCTCGTGGCCCATGACCAGCAGCAGATCTCGCAGGGAGGACGCGAGGCTCCCGAGCGAGTAGTCGCCCGGTCCGGCCGTCGAGGCGCCGTGACCCGGGAGGTCGGGCGCGATGACCGTGTGTCGTTGCGCCAGAGGCTCGATTACCTCGCGCCAGTTCTCAGAGCTGCCAGCCATCCCGTGAACCAACAGCAGGACCGGCCCGTCTCCGCCGCCGAGGTAGCTGATGACGCGACCGTGCAGCCCAGTCGCCTGGACGGTCACCTCGGCAGGATCGGGGGATGTCGGGCGCTGAGCCAAGTCTCCACCGTAGCCACCCTGGCGGCCCGGCGTAGATCCCCGCACTCGGGCCCGGACTTCCAATACTGTCGCGGCCGATGGCCGACGAGAAGCAAAACCGGCCGCCGCGGGGAGCGTTGATCGTTATCGCGGTGGGACTGCTCGCCACGCTTGCCGCGGCGCTGCTCAGCACGGACAAGCCGCTCGGCGCGGCGAGCCTGGAATGGGCCGAGGAAGCGCGCATGCCGGACCCGAAGCCGGTCGAGGTCCCGGGAGGCGGGCGCATGACGCTCTCCGAAGGGCAGATCCGCTCCACCGAGCCGAACGCCGGCGAGTACACCCTCTTCCGCTCCTCGGCGCTGCTGACGATCGACGCGGGATCGGCGATCGGCCAGGGCCGGCTCACCTGCGTCATCTCGGTGCCGAAGCGGACGATCGTCGCCAAGACCCACGACAGCCGGGCCTCCTACCCGCGCTCCAGCGAAGACCTCGCCGACCAGGAAGTCCACGACACCTCGCTGGTCGAGTTCAGCTCCCACAGCACCGACCTGGCATCGGTCGAAATCGGCGACGTGATCAGCTCCCGCTACACCCGGGAGCCCGGGATAGTCGTCGAGTGGGCGCCCTACCGGATCGGGCGCCAGGCCTGGCGGCTGGGCTTTCCCGGCGGACAGCCGAAGGAAGCGCTGAGCCTCCCCTTCGTCTCGATCTGGCGCACCACGGTCACCCCCGCTGCGCGCATCTCCTGCACGATCGAGACCGCCGCCGGCTCGGCGACGGTCGACACCACCGGCACACTCGGCCGGTCCTAAGGCGCAACCAGCAGCTCCGGGCCTTCGATCCCTTTGCCGACCTTGTTCAGCTTCGGGTTGGCGGGCGCCCCCTCCATGCGCGAGGCCGGCAGGGGCAGGCACATCGCCACCGCGTCCTCGGCCCCGAGACTCGGATGCAGCCAGGCCGCTTCCGCCTCGGCGCTGGGCAGGATCGCCGGCATCCGGTCGTGGACCTTGGCGACAACCTCGTTCGGCGTCGTGGTGACGATCGTGCAGCTGTAGAGCCAGCCGTCGTCGAAGCCCCGGTCCTCCTCGTCCTCCCACTCCTTGCGCGTGCAGAGCCCGGCGAAGGCGAAGGGCTCACCGCCGTCGACGGTGAAGCGCCAGGGCTGGCGCGGTTGCTTGGGGTCCTCCGCCACCATCCACTCGTAGAAGCCGTCGGCGACGATCAGGCAGCGGTGGCGAAACTTGCCGACCAGCGGCGAGTAGGCGCGGCTCGAGGTGAGATTCTCGGCCTTGGCGTTGATCATCCGGTAGCCGACCTCGAGGTCCTTCGCCCAGCGGGGGACGAGCCCCCAGCGCATCAGTCGCGCCTCGCGCTCTCCCCGCGCGGCCTCCTCGGGGTCGGGAGAGGCGCGCACCGTCAGCACCTCCTGGGTCGGCGCCACGTTGAAGCGCCCCAAGCCCGATTCGACTTCCTTCACTCGCTCGGCCCGCGGCGGCGGCGCGTCACCTGCCGCGTTTCGCTCCAGCGCCTTCTCGAGCTCGACCTGGAAGCGGTCGGCGATCGACTTCGTGTCCTTCGTCGTGACCGTGAAGCGCCCGCACATGTCAGTGCAGGATGGCAGCTAGGGAGCCGTCAGCGAAACGATGCCGCCGGCTCCGAACGCGGGGTCCAAGCCACCGCCGTCGGTGTAGCGAGCCACCCGGATCGTCCGGGCGCTCGCATCCCACCCCGCCAGAGCGATGCCGATCCCGGCCCGCACCGCCATCGCCTGGGGATGGGTCATCCCGGCCGCTTCGACATCGACCGTCCCGCCCACGCCGAAGGCGGGGTCCGGGGTGCCGTCGGCGAGATAGCGCACGAGACCGCACTCGGCGTTTCCACCGGCCGCGAGCAGCGAGTTGCCCGCCAGGGCCTCCACGGCGCTGAACAGTGGGTTCGGAGCTCCGAACGGGGGGCGCGTACCGCACTGCACGACTCCGCCGTTCCCGAATCCGAGGTCGACGGAGCCATCCCGGTTGCGGCGCACCAGCTCCGAGGGCCCGTAGCCAGTCGCAAACACGATCTTTTCGTCGGACTGGACCGTCAGTGCCCTTCCCGTCAGGGCGGGGGCTTCTTCCAGATCTTCGTTGTCGATCGTCAGCCCCCCTTTGCCGCCGAGGCTCGGATCGAAGCGGCCGCCCGGCATGAACCTCGCCAGCGTGCTGAATTCGAGCTCCCAATCTCCACCCGCAACGACGAACCGCCCCTTGGGGCCCATGTCCGCCGCGCTCATGCTCCAGCGTTCCGAGTACTGGAGCTGCGCGGAGGCCAGCTGCCCTCCGCGGGTGTAGCGGAGGATGACGAGCCTGGTGAACGCGTAGCCGCAGCGCTCTGCCGAACAGGAGACCGTCGAGAGGACGACGATGTGCCCGTCGGGCTGGACCATCAGCCGCTTCACGGCATAGACGGGCAGGCGAACCTTGCCGTGGGCTCCAAAGGAGCGATCCGGCTTGCCACTGGGAAGGAACCTGCGCATGAACGTGCGTTTCCCGGCTCGCCCCCCGACGAGGATCCGGTCGTCCTTCTGGACGACCACCTGCGCGCCGCCTCCGGAAAACCGCGGGCGCAGGAGCCCATTCGTCCCAAAGGAGGGATCGGGCTCCCCATTCGCATTCAGCCGCACGACCTCGAGTCTCGGCCCGCCCAAGACGGCGACGATGAGGCGCCCACGCGAGTCGAAGGAAAGGTCGTGGACCCACCGAGTGCTCTCCGCCCTGGCGGTGCCAGGCAGGAGGATCAGCGCGAGCAGCGCACCGCAGATGACCCCTGACCACCGACCTGGCGTTCCCACCTGGGCGTCCTCCTAGTCCCCAACGCTCGCCGTCAAGCTCCCGGGGTGCTCGCCCGCGAGGGGCCGCGCCTCGGGGTGCCGGCGGTACCAGTCGAGGGTCTCGCGCAGTCCTTCGCGAAGCTCGACTTGCGGCCGCCAGCCGGTCAGCTCACGCAGCTTGGCCGAGTCGACGTACTGGCGGTCGATCTCGCCGTCGGGCGTGCCGCTGCCGAGGTATTCGGGCTCGACCCCGGTGCCCGCGGCTGTCGCGATCAGATCGACGACCTCGCGCACCGAGTGGGGACGCTCGCCGCCGGCGTTGAAGGCCTCTCCCCTCGCTCCGTCGCCTTCGAGCGCTCCCTCGATCGCGAAATAGGCCGAGACCGCGTCGTCGACGTGAAGGAAGTCGCGCTCCGGGCTGCCGTCGGAGCGGATGACCGGCGCACGACCGTCGAGGGCCGCGACCACTGCCTCCGGGATCAGGCGCGAGAAATTGAGGTCACCGCCGCCGTAGATATTGGCGAAGCGGGTGACGGCGAGAGGCACCCCGTAGGCGTGGGCGTAGCTGCGCGCGATGACGTCGGCGGCCGCCTTGCTCGCGTCGTAGGGGTAGGAGGCACGAAGGGGGAAATCCTCCCTGTAGGGGAGCTCGGGGCTGGATCCGTAGGCCTTGTCGGAAGAGGCGAAGACGACCCGGGCGACGTCGTGCTCGCGGCAGGCCTCGAAGACGTTCCAGGCGCCGCGCACGTTGACCTCGAAGGTCTCGGCCGGAGACTCGCGCGCGACCCCGACGATGGTCTGCGCCGCCAGGTGGAAGATCGCGTCGCAACCGGCCACAGCCGCGCTCACGGCATCGGCGTCGCGCAGGTCGCCCTCGGCGAGCTCCACCTCGCCGCGCAGGCCGAGCATGTCGAGTGCCGAGAGGCGCGGGCCGCCGACGTCGGCGATCCGCGGGTCTGGCCGGTCGAGCACCCGCACCGAGTCGCCGCGTTCCAGCAGGGCCTTGGCCAGGTGCGAAGCGACGAAGCCATGGGCACCGGTGACGAGAGCCCTCACGGCCGGCCCCTCACCGCCGATGAGAGAGTTGACCCACCTCTAGAGGGGTCAACTCTCTCATCGGCGAAGGTCGGCCAGAGAGCATCGCCCGAGGACCAGAGGTCGTTGAGCTCGACCGCGTCCTTGTAGGTGTCCATGCAGTCCCAGAAGCCCTCGTGGCGGTGGGCGCGGAGCTGCCCGTCCGCGGCCAGGCGCTCGAGCGGCTCGCGCTCCAAGACGCTGCCCTCGTCCAGGTAGTCGAGCGCCCCCGGCTCGAAGCAGAAGAAGCCGCCGTTGATCCAGTGCTCGCTGCGGGGCTTCTCGACGAAGCCTTCGACGCGGTCCTCGCCGCCCAGTCGCGCGACGCCCCACTGAAGCGAGGGCTGGACCACCGTCACGGTCGCCAGGGCTCCGTGCCCCCGGTGGAAGCCGAGCAGCGCGTCGAGGTCGACGTCGGCGACTCCGTCTGCGTATGTGGCGCAGAAGGGCACGTCGCCAAGTCGCTCGTCGAGCCGGGCGATCCGGCCCCCGGTCGGCGTGTCGACTCCGGTGTCGACGCACTCGACGTTCACGCCTTCCGGCCAGGCCTCGGCCGCGACGAACTCCTCGACCATCTCACCCAGGTAGCCGGTGGCGAGGAGGAAGCGCTCAAACCCCTGCGCCGCGTAGATCCCGATCACATGCCAGAGAATCGGCCGCCCGCCGATCTCGACCAGCGCCTTGGGCACCGTCTCCGTCCGCTCGCGCAGCCGCGTCCCGCGGCCGCCGCAGAGGATGACGACCGGTGGCTTAGCCACCCGCGACTGCGGGAAGAATGGTCACCTCTGCGCCGTCGTCGATCTGGGTCGCCAGCCCCTGCTGGAAGCGGATGTCCTCGCCGCTGACGTAGACGTTGACGAAGCGGCGGAGGTCGCCGTCCTGGGTGATCCGCTCGCGCAGGCCGTCGTGCGTCTCGAAGACCGCGTCGAGGACCTCGCCGACGGTCGAGCCTGCGACCTCGAGCTCTGCCTGGCCCCCAGTTGCGGCACGCAGTTGGGTCGGGATCTTCACGGTGACTGGCATCAGGCTGCTACCTCCTGGCGGAACTCGGACTCGAAGCTCTGTAGGTCGGGGTCGATCTCGTGCATCTGGAACCTATCGCGGGTCGCGTCGAGCGTCTTCAAGCCCTCTCCGGTGATGTAGACGACGACCCTCTCACCGGCGGCGATCTCGCCGCGCTCGGCCAGCTTCGCCAGCACGCCGATCGTGACCCCGCCCGCTGTCTCGGTGAAGATCCCGGTCGTCTCCGCCAGCAGGCTGATCCCGTCGCGGATCTCCTCGTCGGTGACGGAGTCGATCGAACCCTCGGTGCTGCGGGCCTGGTCGACCGCGTAGGGCCCGTCGGCCGGGTCACCGATCGCGAGGCTCTTGGCGATCGTGTCGGGGCGCTGGGGCTTGCAGACGTCCCAGCCTTCGGCGAACGCGGTGGCGACGGGGCTGCAGCCCTCCGCCTGGGCGCCGTTGAAGACCGGCTGCCCGCCTTCGAGAAGCCCGATGTCCAGCCACTCCTGGAAGCCGCGGCCGACCTTGGTGAAGAGCGACCCCGAGGCGATCGGGCAGACCACCCGATCCGGCAGCTCCCAGCCCAGCTGCTCGGCCGTCTCGTAGGCGAGCGTCTTGGAGCCCTCGGCGTAGTAGGGGCGCAGGTTGACGTTGACGAAGGCCCAGGGCCGCGTTTCGGCGAGCTGGGTGCAGAGGCGGTTGACGTCGTCGTAGTTGCCGCGGACGCCGACCAGGTTGGTGCCGTAGATGCCGGTCGCGAGCAGCTTCTGCTCCTCGAGGTTGGCGGGCACGAAGACGTAGGAGCGCAGTCCGGCCGCGGCCGCGTGGGCGGCGACCGCGTTGGCGAGGTTGCCGGTCGAGGCGCAGGCGACCGTGTCGAAGCCGAGCTCCTGCGCCTTGGCGACGGCGACGGCGACGACCCGGTCCTTGAAGGAGTGGGTCGGGTTGGCGGCGTCGTTCTTGATCCAGAGCTCGGCGTCGAGGCCGAGACGCTCGGCGAGCCGGTCGGCGCGCAGCAGCGGCGTCAGGCCGGGCTCCAGCGGGTCGCCGGGCCGTCCCTCGAAGGGGAGGAAGTCGGCGTAGCGCCAGATTCCCTGCGAGCCGGCTTGGATCTTGCGCTTGGTCTCCTGCGGGTCGAGGCCGGAGAAGTCGTAGGCGACTTCGAGCGGCCCGAAGCAGTTCTCACAGGCGAAATGAGCGCCGAGGTCGTACGTAGCCCCGCACTCCTTGCACTTCAGGTTCTCGATTGCCATCCGATCTCGCTTTCCGTTGCCAAGAAAAAAACCTCCGCCTTGTGGGGCAGAGGTCCGATCGGACGTCCCCCACATCTTCCAGGCCTCTACGACGACCTGCTGGAGTTGGCACCTGCCCCGAACCCGAAGGTTCGAGATGGTTGCCGGGGCTTCTACGGGCCAGTCCCTCCACCCCTCTTGATGTGGCGCTTATGTAAAGACGACGATATCGAAATGGTTGCCGCGCGGCAACCGTTGATAGCGATCGCCCACGCATTTTCTCCCGCCTGTCTAACCTAGTGCGTCCATGCCCGCCCAGCTGATAGGCCAGACCGATGCCGAACCTTCCGAAGCCGAGGCTGCGGCGGGTCCCGCGGCGCGGCGAGCCGGCTCACCCCGCTGCGCAGGCTGAGCCGCAGGCACCGCGCGTCGAGCAGATCGACGCTTCCGGCCTGCGCTGGGTCAACATCGAGCGCCCGGGCGCGCTGGAGCGCGAGTGGCTGGAGGAGAACTTCGACTTCCACGCCCTCGACCTCGAGGACGTGCTCTCGCGCAACCAGCGGCCGAAGATCGACGTCTACGACGACTACCTCTTCATCGTCCTCCACTTCCCCGTCTTCGACCCCGCCGCCGGGCGGCTGGGCACCGGCGAGCTCGACCTCTTCGTCGGGCCCGGCTACGTGGTGACGATCCCCAACCAGCCGCTGCAGCCGGTCGAGTACCTCTTCGAGCGCTGCCGGGCCAAGGAGGAGCTTCGCGAGCAGCTCTTCTCACGCGGCTCGGGCTACCTGCTCTACCGGCTGGTCGACGACAGCTTCGACTACTGCTTCCCGATGCTGCGCAAGATCGGCAACAAGCTCGACGCGCTCGAGGACGACATCTTCGAGGGGCGCTCGGAGGAGGTCGTGCGCGACATCTCCAACGTCAAGCAGGAGATCATCAACTTCCGCAAGGTGATCCGGCCGCAGCGGCCGGTGCTGCGCGACCTGGAGAAGGTCAAGCAGCGCTACCTCGCGACCGACCTCGACCTGGAGATCTACTTCGACGACATCGTCGACGCCCACGAGCGGATCTGGGACATGCTGGAGAACTACAAGGAGGTGGTCGGGGCGCTGGCCGAGACCAACGAGTCGGTGATCTCCCACCGGGTCAACGACATCCTCCGCGTGCTCACCTCGATCAGCGTCATCGTCCTGCCGCTGACCTTGATCGCCAGCATCTGGGGCGCCAACGTCCACGTCCCAGGCGAGGGAGACTCGACCGCGTTCTGGATCCTGCTCGGCGCGATGGTCGCGATGCTGGTGGGCATGGTCGGCTACTTCCGCCGTCGCGGTTGGCTTTAGCACCCCCGGACGCGGGAGCGCGGGCGCGAGATCTCCGGGTGTGATTAGCGCGCCCGCGCGGGAGCGGAGGAGGTGCGACTTGTTCCTCGTAGGATGCGAACCTGTGGCCAACTTTCGAATCTGGGCGCCCTGGCGCCTCGCCTACGTGAAGGACGCAGGGAAGGACATCGAGGAGGACTGCATCTTCTGCGCCAAGCCGGCGGCGGACGACGACGAGGCGAGCCTGATCGTCCACCGGGGCGAGAGCTGCTTCGTCATCCTCAACCTCTTCCCGTACACGAACGGCCACCTGATGGTCGCCCCCTATGACCACATCGGCCGGATCCAGGACCTGCCCGAGGAGACCGTCGCCGAGATGATGACCCTGGCGCAGCGGGCGATGAGCCGGCTCGAAGACGTCTACGACCCGCACGGCTACAACGTCGGCTTCAACCAGGGCCGCGTCGCCGGCGCGGGGGTCGAGCACCACATCCACATGCACGTCGTCCCCCGCTGGGGCGGCGACACCAACTTCATGCCCGTGATCGCCGACACCAAAGTGATGCCGCAGACGCTCGAGCAGAGCTACGAGGCGCTGAAGGGGGCTTTTTGAGCGAGCAACCCGCCCTGGCGCCTCCCGGGATCTTCAAGGCCTACGACATCAGGGGCCTCTATGGAGAGGAGATGGACGAGACGACCGCGCACGCGATCGGCCGCGCCTTCGCCCGCGTGCTGGCGCGCCTGCGCGGCAAGCAGCCGGGGGAGCTGCGGATCGGCCTCGGCCGCGACATGCGCCTCACCGCGCCGGCGATGGCGGCCGAGCTGCGCGACGGCCTGATCTTCGAGGGCGCCACCGTGCTCGACGCCGGGATGGTCGCGACCGAGATGCTCTACCACCTGGTCGGCTCGCGCGAGCTCGACGGGGGCGCGATGGTCACCGCCTCGCACAACCCCAAGGCCTACACCGGCGTCAAGCTCGTCCGCGAGGGCGCCCTGCCCCTCTCCGGCGACGCCGGGATCGGCGACGTCAAGGCGGAGATCGAAGCTGGGCTTGGCCACGCCCCTGGCGGCGGCTCCCTGGAGGAGGTCGACGTCTGGGACGAGTTCCGCTCCCACGCGCTCTCCTTCATCGAACCACGGTCAATTAAGCCGATGGTGGTCGTCGTCGACGGCGGCAACGGCATGGCCGGGCCGATGGTCGGGCCGACCCTGCACGGCCTCGGCCTCGACCTGGAGGAGATGTACTTCCAGCCCGACGGCGAGTTCCCCGACCACGAGCCGAATCCGCTGCTGCCCGAGAACCGTGCGCTGATCATGGAGCGCGTGCGCAGCAGCGGCGCCGACCTCGGCATCGCCTGGGACGGCGACGCCGACCGCTGCTTCTTCATCGACGGCACTGGCGAGTTCTGCGACGGCGACTTCGTCTGCGCCCTGCTCGCCCGGGCGGCGCTGGCGAAGAGCCCGGGGGCGACGATCCTCTACGACCCGCGATCGAGCCGGGCGGTGCCCGACCTGGTCGCCGCCGAGGGCGGGCGCTCCGGCCTCTCGCGCGTCGGCCACGCCTTCTTCAAGGCCCGGATGCGCGAGGCGGGTGCGATCTTCGGCGGCGAGGTCTCCGGCCACTACTACTTTCGCGACTTCTGGAACGCCGACTCGGGCACGATCCCGGCGCTGCTGATACTCGAGCTGCTCTCGGTCGAGGGCCGCTCGCTCGCCGAGCTGATGGAAGAGTTCCGCTCGCGCTACTTCATCTCCGGCGAGATCAACTCCGAGGTCGCCGACCAGGAGGCGAAGATGGCCGAGATCGCCGAGCGCTACTCCGACGGGGAGCAGACGACCCTCGACGGGATCTCGGTCGACTACCCCGAGTGGCATTTCAACGTGCGCCCGTCCAACACCGAGCCGCTGTTGCGGCTCAACCTCGAGTCGCTGGTCTCGCGAGAGGACATGGAGGCCAGGCGCGACGAGGTCCTGGGGCTCATCCGCGCGTGACGCTCACCCCCGAGCAGGCCCTCGAGCAGGCGGCGCTAGCCGGCATCCACTGCCTGCGCATACCGACCCCGTTCGCGGTCGGGCGGGTCAACTGCTACCTGATCGAGGACGAGCCGCTGACCCTGGTCGACACCGGGCCCAACTCGGGCAAGGCGCTGGACGAGCTGCAGTCGCAGCTGGCCGAGCGCGATCGCTCGATCGAGGACCTCGAGCTGCTGATCATCACCCACCAGCACATCGACCACCTCGGGCTGGCCGAGATCGTCGCCGATCGCTCCGGCGCCGCGGTGGCGGCGCTCGGCATCGCCGCCGGCCGCCTCGCCAACTTCAGCGAGGACGCAGAGCGCGAAGACGCCTTCGCGGTCGAGCTGATGCTGCGAAACGGCATCCCCGAGGAGGTGGCGCGAGCGCTGCAGAGCGTTTCGCGGAGCTTCCGCGGCTGGGGCTCGCGGGCCGAGGTGACCAAACCGCTCGAGGACGGCCAGCCCCTCCCCTTCCGCGACCGCACCCTGCAGGCATTCCACCGCCCCGGCCACAGCCCCTCCGACACCGTCTTCTGGGACGAGGAGCGCAGGATCCTGATCGCCGCCGACCACCTGATCGCCCACATCTCCTCCAACCCCCTGATCTCCCCTCCGCTCGACGGGTCCAAGGAGCGGCCCCAGGCCCTGGTCACCTACATCGAGTCGATGCGAGAGACGCGCGAGATGCCGGCCGAGATCGTCCTCTCCGGCCACGGCGAGCCGATCGTCGACCACGTCGCCTTGATCGACAGCCGTATCGCCGGGCACGAGCGCCGCAAGGAGAAGATCCACGAGCTGATCGCCGAGCAGACGCGCAGCGGCTACGAGCTGGCCCAGGCTATCTGGGGCAACGTTGCCGTCACCCAGGCCTTCCTCACCCTCTCCGAGGTGATCGGCCACGCCGACCTGCTGGTCAACGAAGGGCGTGTACGCGAAGCCGACGACGGGGAGGTGATCCGGTATGAGGCGACCCGGTAGGTCCCGCTCCGCCAAGAAGCAGATGCTGCTGATCGTCAACCCCTACGCGACGACGGTCTCGGACCGGCTGAAGAACCTCGTGGTCTACGCGCTGCAGGGGCGCTATGAGGTGGAGACGGTCGACACGGAGGCGCAGAACCACGCGACCGAGATCGGGCGCGAGGTTCGGGACCACGGCTACGACATCGTCGTCGCCTTCGGCGGCGACGGGACCCTGAACGAGGTCGCGAACGGGCTGGCGGGGACCGACGTGCCGGTCTCGGTGCTGCCGGGGGGCTCCACCAACGTCGTCTGCCGCACCCTGGGCATCCCCAACGACGTGGTCGACGCAACCGAGCACCTGCTGGCGATGGTCGACGAGTGGCAGCCGCGGAAGATCGACCTCGGCATGGCCGACGGCCGCCACTTCGTCTTCTCCTGCGGAGTCGGCATCGACGCCACTGTGGTCAAGCGCGTCGACGCCCACCCGAAGCTGAAGTCCCGGGCCGGGCCCTACTACTACACCTGGGCGACGGTCTCCGCTTTCTACCGCTCCTACCTGATCAACCCGGTGCGGATGCGGGTGCTGACCGGCGATGGCGGGGAGGCCGAGGGCGTCACCGCCCTGGCCCAGAACTCCGACCCCTTCACCTTCTTCGCCAGCAGCCCGGTGCGTGTCTGCGAGGGGGTGGCGATCGACGACGGGACGCTTGCTCTCGGCGTCCTCAAGCGCGCCGCCGTGCGCGACATGCCGACCCTGATCGCCCGCCTCTTCGGCGAGCGCGGCCCGGCCGCCAAGCACCGCCAGATCGAACACTTCCCCGGCATCGCCGAGGCGACCGTGGGCTCGATCTCCGAGACCAGGGACGGGGTCCTGCGGCCCTTCCCGATCCAGGTGGACGGCGACTACATCGGCGAGAAGACCGAGCTGACGCTCAAGGTCGACCCCGGCGCGCTCACGGTCGTCTCCTGACGCCGCTACGGAGCGGGTGGCTGCTCCGGGGCAACCGATTCGAGTTCGCCCGGTTCGGCTTCGCCCGGCAGCTTGTAGGGCGAGGGCCCCAGCGGGCCGGTGGTGTCCGCGGTCAGGCCGGCGCTGCCCCAGGCCCCGCCGAAGCCGTACCACGGCTGCAGGCGGGCGTCGCGCAAGGCGCCGCCGGGGGCGAGCGGGTCCCAGCGCAGGCCCTTGCCGCGGAAGTCGTGCGAGCAGAGGAACCCGAGGCGGCCCTTGGCACAGACCTTGGTCTCCTGCGAGCGCTCCTGCGCCGGGGTCGCGTAGGAGGCGTGGCTGAACAGGGCGCTGTAGACGACCGGCCGGCCCATCTCGGCCGTGCCGCAGGCTTCTTCGCCGCCCTCGACCTCCTTGCAGATCTCGGCCCAGGGGAAGCTCCTGGGATGGCCGTGTCCGAAGTAGCGGACCGCGCGGGGCCTGCCGCGGGCGCCCAGGACCACCTCGATGTTCTCCCAGTCGCCCTCGTGGCTGAAGGGAGCCGCCACGTTGACCCCGGCGATCGTCTCGTTCGGCCGGCTGTAGCCGAAGAAGAGCCAGAAATCGATCCGCGTCGCCGCGCCCTTGCGAATCTCGTAGTAGACCGGCGCCCGAACGGGGTCCTGCGTTTCGCCCCTGCGCACCGAGTCGTCGGGGTCGAGGTAGAAGCCGTCCCCGGTGCCCAGGCCTGGAGGCCTGGAGGGATCCTCGTGGTGGGGACGGGTGAGCTCGCTCGCCGCGAAGCCCGCGTGGAGATAGCAGCCGCCCCCCTGCTCCGCGCAGCCGGATCCAAGCCGGGCGGGCGCCAGGGCGCCGCGAGCGGCGAGATCGGGGTCGCGGCTGAGACGCGGGGCCGTGCGCCAGGTCAGCTCGGAGCGGGTGAGAAAGCGGTCGACCGCGGTCGGCCCGAACCTCTCCTTGGGGTGGATCCAGACGACTGGCGCGTAGCGCTGGGCAAGCGGGTCGACTCGCTCCGAAACGGGGACCGGGACGTCCTCTTCGCCGGTGGATGAGCCCTCACCGCAGCCGATCGCAACGAGGGAAAGGACCGCAAGCGCCGCCAGGATCGACTTTCGCACGCCGTGACCCTAAACGGTCAGCAGGAAAACAGCGCTCAAGCCGCCGGCGTAATCCGGTAGGCGTCGAAGACCGACTCGACGTTCCGCAGGCGGGCGATGCACTGCTTCAGCTGCTCGGTGTCGCCCACCTCGACCACGAAGCGGTTTTTCACCATCGGGTCCCTGGTCATGCAGCTCGCCCCCAGGATGTTGATCCCCGCCTCCGCGAAGGTGCGCGAGAGGTCCTCGAGCAGGCGAGTGCGGTCGTATGCGTCGATCTGCAGCTCGACCCGATAGGAGGACTCGTTGTCGCCGTCCCAGCCGACGTCGACGAAGCGTTCGGGCGCGCGCTTCAGCGCCTTCATGTTCTTGCAGTCCTTGCGGTGGATGGTGATCCCGCGGCCGAGCGAGACGTAGCCGGCGATCTCGTCGCCGGGGACCGGCCGGCAGCACTTGGCAAGCCGCACCGCGACGTTGCCCGACGCGCCCTTGACCTTGATCCCGAAGTTGGCGGCATCCTTGGTGCGCCGCGCCTGTTCCTCCCGGTGGCCGGCGAGCCCGAGCGGGTCGGTCTCCTCGACCGCCTCCCCAGCTTTCAGCCGCTGCATCAGCTTGTTGGCGACCGCCTTGGTCGAGACCTTGCCCTGGCCGAGGGCGATGTAGAACTCGGTCGCCTTGCGGAAGCCCATCTCGCGGATCACGTCGACCAGCAGCGGCGAGGCGGCCACTTTCTGCATCGGCAAGCCACGCGTGCGCAGCGCTTCCTCGAGGCCTTCCCGCCCCTTGCGCTCGGCGTCCTCGCGGCTCTCCTCCTTGAAGAAGGCACGGATCTTGTTGCGTGCGCGGCTGGTCCGCACCAGCTTCAGCCAGTCGCGGGAGGGACCGCGCTTCTGCTTCGCGGTCAGCACCTCGACGATGTCGCCCGAGCGCAGCTGGTAGTGCAGGGGCACGATCGCGCCGTTGACCTTGGCGCCGACGCAGGCGTGGCCGACGTCGGTGTGGACCGCGTAGGCGAAGTCGAGCGGGGTCGAGCCGGCCGAGAGGCTCTTCACCTCGCCCTTCGGGGTGAAGACGAACACCTCTTCCTCGAAGAGGTCGACCTTGAGCGACTCGAGGAACTCGGCCGGGTCCTGGTCCCCCTCGGACTCGACCAGCTGCCGCAGCCAGGTCATCTTCTCCCGCTGCGGGTCCTCGACCTCGCCCTCCTTGTAGGCGACGTGGGCGGCGATCCCGTACTCGGCGAGCTTGTGCATCTCCTCGGTGCGGATCTGGATCTCCAGTGGCTTGCCCTCGGGACCGATCACCGTCGTGTGCAGCGCCTGGTACATGTTCGCCTTCGGCATCGCGACCCAGTCCTTGAAGCGGCCAGGCAGGGGCTTCCAGAGCGAGTGGATGACGCCGATCGCGCCGTAGCAGTCCTTGACCGAGCCGACGATCACCCGCATCGCGGTGAGGTCGAAGATCTCGTTGAACTCGCGCCCCTTCTTGGTCATCTTCGTGTAGATCGAGTAGAAGTGCTTGGCCCGGCCGGAGATCTCCGCCTCGATCCCGACCTGGCGCAGCTCGCCGGCGAGGAAGCTGCCGGCTTCCTCGACATAGCTCTCGCGCTCGTCGCGCTGCTGGGCGACGAGCTGCTTGATCTCGGCGTACTTGCGCGGGTGCAGGGTGGCGAAGGCGAGGTCCTCCAGCTCCCACTTGATCGCGTGGATCCCCAGCCGGTGGGCCAGCGGGGCGTAGATCTCCAGCGTCTCGCGAGCCTTGGCCAGCTGCTTCTGCTTGGGCAGCGCACCCAGCGTACGCATGTTGTGGAGACGGTCGGCCAGCTTGATCAGGATCACCCTGACGTCGGTGGCCATCGCCACCATCATCTTCCGGTAGTTCTCCGCCTGGCGCTCGTCGCGGCTCTCGAAGGTGATCCCGGTCAGCTTGGTGACGCCGTCGACGAGCTGCGCTATCTCGGCGCCGAACTCCGCCCTGATCTCCTCCAGGCTGGCACTGGTGTCCTCGACCGTGTCGTGCAGGAGCGCGGCGCAGAGCGTCTGGGTGTCGAGCCGCATCCCGGCGCAGATCTGGGCGACGCCCACGGGGTGGGTGATGAACTCGTCGCCCGACCGCCGCAGCTGGTCTGCGTGACGATCGCAGGCGAAGTCGAAGGCGCGGGTGATCAGCTCGCGGTCGACTTCCGGGGCCGCCTCCCCCCTCTCAGCGCTGCCGTTCCCGGTGCCGCCGTCTCTGTCCGGCACGAAGTCGAACTCCTCGACCACGGCGAAGAGGTCGCCCAAGAGCTCCCGGTTCGCTACGGCTGTCTCTGTCCTTCGAGGAATCGGCTTGCCTCCTGATAGCGGGCGCTGAAGGCGCGAAACGACGCCGAGCGCTCGAGATCGGTCTCCTCTGAGGATACGACCCCGACCTCACCCGCGCCCCCCTCCGGCACTCCCCGCACCAGACCGAGCTCGGCCAGAACGCGGAAGCAGCGGGCGGCCGTCTCGGCCCGCCGCGGGTGGGGCCCGTTCCCTAGCAACGCTTCGCGCAGGTCCTCCCCGCTCGCCACGCCGGCCTCGCGCAGGTCGCGGAAGGCGGCGACCAGAGCCGGTCGCTGGGCCAGTTGGTCGGCGACCGAGCTGAGGGCGAAACGCCACTCCGCCTCTCCCCAGGCCCGGTGCAGGTAGCAGCCCTCCGCGGTCGCCCGCGAGGCCAGGCCGGCCAGGTGGGAGAAGGGCGGCGGGTCGACGAGGACGACGTGGGAAAAGCCGGCGGCGAGGCTCGGATCGCGTTCCAGCTCGAGGTAGTCCGCCAGGCGTACCCCCTCGCGAGCCATGCTCGCCCGCAGCGTGGCGTCCGCGCAAAGGGCGAGGACGCTCTCTCCGCTCGAGGCGAGCTCCCCCACCACTGCGGCGGGGGCGTTGGTGCCGGCGAGGACTCGGCGCTGGTGGATTCCCGGTGAGGGCTCGTGAGCCGGCGGCCACTCGCCGGGGTCGCGTGCCAGCTCGGCCTCGAAGCGCCGCCACCACTCCTCCGCCTCGACTGAGTCCGCACCGCTGTCACGGGGATAGACCTCACGCAGGACCACCTGCGGCTCGACCGCCCCGTTCCAGCGGTTCACCTCGAGTCGCACGGCGACGTCAACCACGTCCTCCTCACCCACCCCCAGCGTGGGCCGCCCGAAGGCGACCCCGAGAGCGCGGTGGGCACCGCTATGCAGGCTGAAGCGCGCGTGCTTCCCCTCGCCGATGGAACGCACGTCCCTGACCCGGGCCGACGGCACGAGCAATCGCACGCCGGGATTGCCCATCCCGAACGGCGCCAGCTGACGCAGCTCCTCGGCCAAATCCAACCCGATCGTGGCCCCCCCCACCATCGCATCGATCCGCTCCGTCCGCTTCAGGTCCTCGGGCCCAAGCACGCTGGCCGCATGCGCGGCAAACGCCTCGCGGAAGGCAGCAAGGCTCGACTCTTCGATCTGCAGTCCGGCGGCGGCCTTGTGGCCCCCAAACCCCGTCAGATGCTCCGAGCAAGCCTCCAGCCCCGCCAGCAGGTCGAAGCCCGGAATGCTGCGACCGGAGCCCCGACCGCTCCCGTCCTCATCGAGCGAGATCACCACCACGGGCCGATGGTGCTTCTCAACCAGCCGCGAGGCGACGATCCCGATCACGCCCGGGTGCCATCCTTCGCCCGCAAGCACCAGCCCAGGTGCCTCCCGCAGGTGCTCGGGCAGATCTCGCAACGCCGCTTCAGCCTCATTGGCGACTTCACGCTCGGTCGCCCGCCGCTCCCCGTTGGCCCTGCTCAGCTCAACAGCAATCTCCTCGGCCCGCCCCTCGTCCTCAGTCAAAAAAAGCTCAACTCCCGCGTCGGCTCGATACAGCCTCCCTGCGGCGTTGATCCGTGGCCCCAACCGAAACGCCAAATCGCCCTCGTCCAACTGACTCGGATCGCATTTCGCCGCCTGCAGCAGCGCCCGCATCCCAGGCCTGCGTGCCCGCCGCACCTCCTCCAGCCCCTTCTTCACGAGGGCCCGGTTCTCCCCCACCAACGGCACCACGTCAGCGACTGTGGCCAGGGCTACGAGGTCGAGGTCAGCGTCGTGCCAGGCGCCTCGGGGGGGGTCCCCAAAACACTCCAGCGAGGCTCCTGCCGAGCGTTTTGGGGACCCCCCCCGAGGCGCCCCCCGCAACGCAGACGCCAACTTCCAGGCAACAGCGGTCCCGCAGAGCTCCTCGAACGGGTAGCCATCGATGCTCGGGTGGAGGATCGAACAGTCAGGAAGCTCCTCGCCAGGCTGATGGTGATCGGTGACGATCACGTCGAGGCCGAGCTCCTTCGCAAGCTTCACCTCTTCGACAGCGGTGATGCCGCAATCGGCGGTGATCACGAGCTGGGTTCCGCGATCGGCCAGCTTGCGCACGTTGTCTGCGCTCAAGCCGTAGCCGTCGGCCATCCGGTCCGGGATCAGCCAGTCGCAATCGGCGCCGAGCTCACGCAGCGTGCCGACCAGGATCGAGGTCGCGCAGACCCCGTCAACGTCGAAGTCTCCGTGGACGGTAATGCGCTGACCAGCCTCTACGGCACCGAGCACCCGCTCAACCACAGCGGGCATCGATTCGAACGCGTAGGGCTCGTGCGACTCGTCAGCGGCCAGAAAGGTCCGGGCTGCCTCTGGCGTGCGGTAGCCACGCCGGACCAATGCGATCGCCACCGGCTCGCTCAGCTCCAGCTCAGCCGAAAGCTCTCTCGCCTCCGCGTAGGAGTAGGGCTCGGCCTTGTATGCGCGCAGGGTCTCCGCCACGCAAGCAGGCTAGAAACCGCCCGAGACGGATTCCCGCTACATAAAGCTCGTAAAAAGCAGGGCTTTCGACGGGCGCCGGGGGTGGGTCCCCGGGGAACTCCCGGCGAAGCCGGCCCCGGGGACCCACCCCCGGCGCCCGGCAAATCCCTACTCGACAGCCCGCTCTTCGCGCGACCCGACCCACCAGACGACGGCGAGGCCGAGCACCGTCCCGGGGATCGCGATCAGCGCGGTGAGCAGGTCAGTGTCGCCCAGGCTCCGACCCGAGGCGGCCTGGACGATCGCGCCGAATATCACGGCTCCCGTCGTGGCGCCGAGCAGGGCGCCGACGATTCCCTGCCAGAAGCGGTCCGGGATGAAGACCGTGAAGTGCCAGAGGGCGAGACCCATCGTGAACCAGACGACCATTGCCATCGCTAGATGACCGCCTTCATGGCCGCGTGCGGGGTCGTGGAGACGGTCATCTGTTCCTCCCGTGCTTGCGTCGCTGCTGGCGTCGCTCGCGCCGGCGCTCGTTTCGCTCGCGCCGGGCGACCTCATCCGGGTCGGCGGTCGGCGGCTCGCCATTGCTCGAGGGCTTGCCGCCATCTGTCGCCGGCTCCGGCTCCACCGTCGCCACCGCACTGGCCTTGGGTCGCTCCTCCCGCTCTGCCGCGATCTCCTCCTCGAGCTCGGCGTCGCTCTCCTTCTCCTCCTCGTCAAGCCGCGCGACCTCGAGCTCGTCGGCGAAGGCGGGAACGCTCCCAACCGCAGCGGCGATCCGCTCGCGCCTGCGCACGAAGCTCGGCTCGCGTTCCTTCCATGCGTTGAGCACCGGCGAGGCGATGAAGATGGACGAGTAGGTACCGGAGGCGATCCCGACCATCATCGCGAAGGCGAAGTCCTGCAGCGTCGCGCCGCCGAAGATCAGCAGCACGGTGACCAGGAAGACCGCCGACAGGCCGGTGATCAGCGACCGGGTCAAGACCTCGCTCATCGAGCGGTTGACTATCTGCGAGAAGGCGGCGCGCGGCATGCGCGGCACGTTCTCGCGCACCCGGTCGAAGACGATGATCGTGTCGTAGAGCGAGTAGCCGAGAATCGTCAGGAAGGCTGCCACCGTGGCGCTGGACACCTCGCGACCGGTGAGCGAGTAGACGCCGGCGGTGATCAGGATGTCGTGCGCAACCGCGATCAGGACCGGCACCGCGTACTTGGCCTCGAAGCGGAAGGCGACGTAGGCGGAGATCAGCAGCAGCGAGAAGATGATCGCGAGGATCGCGCTGCGGGCAACCTGCTCGCCGAAGGTCGGGCCCACACTGGTGTTTTCGAAGCTGCCGGGCTGGACGCCGAAATCCGCCTGGATCGCTGCCCGCACGTCGGCGACCCCTCCCGGCTGCAGCTCGCTCGCCTGGATCTGGAAGCCGGCGCCGAACGCCTCGTCCTCGGTCTCCTGGATCTCTGCGTCGCCGAGCCCCGCCGTGTCGAGCGTGTCCCGCACTTCCTCGATGGTGGCGCTCTGCTCGGGGGCGAAGTTGAGCCGCGTGCCCGACTCGAAGTCGATTCCCAGGTTGAGCTGACTGATCGACAGCGAGAGGGCGCCGACGAGGAGGATCACGCCCGAGACCGAGAAGAACCAGCGGCTGGCCCCGATGAAGTCGAAGTGCCACCTGAGCCCCGAGTCCTCGGTGCCTGCGCCGAGGAAGCGCGGAGAGTTGAGCAGGCGCCCGCGGCCGAAGGCGGCGAGCAGCGCCTGGGTGAAGACGACGGCGGTGAACAGCGAGACCAGGGTGCCGACGCCGAGCGTGAAGGCGAATCCCTTGACGCCGGCCGTGGCCAGGACGAAGAGGATGAAGGCGGTGAGCAGGGTGATGACGTTGGCGTCGACGATCGTCGCGATCCCGCGCCTGTAGCCCACCGGGATCGCGGCGGACATGCTGCGCCCCGCCCGCACCTCCTCCTTGATCCGCTCGAAGATGATGATGTTGGAGTCCGCCGCGACGCCGATCGTCAGGATCAGACCGGCGATGCCCGGGAGGGTCATCGTGATCGGGATCAGCTTGATCAGGGCGAAGAAGAAGATCGCGTAAACCGCCAGGCCGAGCACCGCCACCACACCGAGGAAGCGGTAATAGACGATCAGGAAGGCGACCACCAGGAGCAGCCCGATGATCCCTGCCCGCAGCCCCTGCTCCAGCGCCTGTTCTCCCAGCGTCGCCGAGACCTCCGACTGGCTGATCAGCTTCAGGTTGATCGGCAGCGCGCCGATCTGCAGCACGGTCGCCAGGTCCTGGGCTTCGGTGATGCTGGTGAAGCCACCCGAGATCTGTGCTCCGGTGCGGCCGTCGATCCCGTCGGGGTTTTCGGCGAAGTTGATGATCGGACGGGTCTTGACTTCGTTGTCGAGGACGACGGCGAAGCGGCCGGAGAGCTGTTCCGCTTCTTCTCCCGCGGCGGGGCCGATCGCCCGCGCGGCACCGCGCTGGGCGATCGTGCGGGTCACCTCCTGGAACGCCTGGCGCCCCTCGTCGGTGAACTTGAAGTTGACGTTGGGTTGGTTGGTGACCGAGTCGAATTCCTGCTTGGGGTCGGTGATCTCGAGGCCCGAGAGCGCCGGTCGGTCCTTCAGGGCGTACCAGCCGGGCTCGCCGTTCTCGAGAACCTGGCCGCCGCGGTCGCTGGGCAGCTCGGAGACGACGATCGTGCCCGGAGGGACTTCGATCTCGATGCCCTTGTGCGGGCGCTCCTCCCCGGTCGGCTTCAGGTAGAGGTCCTTCTTGGCGAACTCCGGCCCGGCGATCAGCTCATGCTGTTTGGACTCGGTGAAGAGGTAGAAGCGCGGCCGGCTCGTCGAGCAGGTCGTGCAGTCCTCGACCGGCTTCTGTTCGGAGGCAAGCTTGGCCGCGTTGTAGGCGGCGGGGAAGGCACCGGAGTAGAGCAGTTGCTGGTTTTCGAATTTGGCGATGTTGCGGCCGGCGTCTTCCCATTCTTCGGACGCCTTCCGCAGGGCGCCTTCGGGCGGTTGGGAGCCAGGACGGCCGGCGATCGCGTACTCCTGCCCGATCAGGTTCGGTTCCCAGTCGTAGAAGAAGAGCTGGGCGGTCGTGCCCACCTGGTCGATCGCCCGCTGCGCGTTGCTGACGTCGGGGAGGCTGACCGCGATCCCGTCCTCGCCGATGCGCGAGACCTCGGGCTCGGCGACGCCGAATTTGTCGATTCGCTCGCGGATGATCTCGATCGAGCGCTCGATGTCCTCGCCGCTGACCGATTCGACCTGGTTGGTGGGCGTGCCCTGGTAGATCAGTTCGACCCCGCCTTTCAGGTCGAGCCCGAGCTTCGTCGAGGTCGAGCTGATCACCAGCAGCGAAGCAGCGATCAGGCCCGCCACGAAGACGAGGACGAAGCGGTTCCAGCGTCCCATCCTCCTCATCTGGCCCATCTCCCCGGCATCGTCCTAACCCTCCGGCGTGAGGACGATGAGAAGCCCACCGTCGTCGTCGTAGGCGGGGAACACATCGGCAACGGCCTCCGCCGGCAGGTCGCCCTCGGCGTTCACCGAAACCCGCTTGCCCAGCGAGCGCACTCCCCACTCCAGCGATGTTTCGATCGGGTCGCCCGAGTCGCCGCCGTTGCCAGCCTGCGGCTCGCGGCGCTCGTCCGGCTCGCGCCATTCGAGCCCGAGCACCTCCTGCACCGGCCGGCCGATCACGTCCTCGTCGGTGAGGCCGGTCAGCTCGAAGCTGCCACGGCCGGCGTCGATCACCCTGGCCTGCTGGTCGCAGACGAAGAAGGCCGCGTTCGGCGCCGGGTAGTAGTCATCGAGCAGCTCGAAGACGAAGCCGAAGCCGCATTTGGAGCAGCCCTTGGGACGCGTGCTGAAGCCCGCGGTTCGCTCCGCGCTGGCCTCCCTGTGGCCGCAGTTGGGGCAGATGAAGAACGGCATCCCCCGCCAGGTTACTGAGAGTGACTTTTAGAAGAGGCTTCTTGCGGCATCGGGAACCTGCAGGCCCAGGTGCTCGTAGGCCCTCGGGGTGATGACGCGGCCCCTCGGGGTCCGCTTCAGCAGGCCCTGCTGCAGCAGGTACGGCTCGAGCACGTCCTCGATCGTGTCGGCCTCCTCGCCGATCGCGACGGCCAGGGTCGAGAGGCCGACCGGCCCCCCGGCGAACTTGCTGGCCACCGTGTCGAGCAGGGCGCGGTCGCTGCGGTCGAGCCCGCCGGCGTCGACCTCGAGCATCTCCAGGGCGGAGGCCGCGACCTCGGCGTCGATCGCCCCGCGCTCCTTGACCTGGGCGAAGTCCCGCACCCGCTTCAGCAGCCGGTTGGCGACCCGGGGCGTGCCACGGGAGCGCTCGGCGATCGTCTGCGCCCCCTCGGCGTCGATCGCGACGCCGAGGATGCCCGCCGAGCGGACGACGATCTCCCCCAGGTCCTCGGGGCTGTAGTGCTCGAGCCGGTGGGAGAGACCGAAACGATCCCGCAGCGGCGTCGTCAGCAGTCCGGCCCGGGTGGTGGCGCCGATCAGCGTGAAGGGCGGCAGCGGCAGGGTGACGGTGCGGGCACCGGCACCCTGGCCGAGCACGACCGGCAGCTCGCCGTCCTCCATCGCCGGGTAGAGCGTCTCCTCGACCGCGCGGCCGAGCCGGTGGATCTCGTCGACGAAGAAGACGCTGCCGGGCTCCAGGGCGGTGAGGAAGGAGGCGACGTCGGCCTTGCGCTCCAGCGCCGGGCCGGCGGTCTGGACCATCGGCACCCCCATCTCCTCGGCGACGATGTGGGCCAGCGAGGTCTTGCCGAGACCGGGCGGACCGGCCAGCAGGACGTGGTCGAGGGGCTCCTCGCGACCGCGCGCGGCCTCGATGAAGATCGCCAGCTGGTCGGTGACCTGGGTCTGGTTGACGAAATCGGCGAGCCTGCGTGGGCGCAGCGAGCGGTCGAGGTCCTCGTCGGGCAGGTCCGCCCGGGCGTCGTGGACCCGCACGTCGTCGTCGGGCTCCGGAAGGTCGTCGATGCCGGGCGTGCGTATTCGCTTCGGGCCGATGTCGCTCATGCCTTGCTCCGCGAGGCGCCGGCCTTGCGCAGGGCGGCGGCGATCAGCTCCTCGGCGTCACCGCTGTCGATCCCGTCGAGCAGCTGCTCCGCCTCCAGCGGCGCGTAGCCGAGGTTGACCAGGCCATCGCGAGCAAGGGAGCGGGGATCCTCCCCGCCGCCGGCCGGCGTCACCTCTTCCTCCAGCGCGCCGGAGATCTTCTCCCTCAGCTCGACGATGATCCGCTCGGAGGTCCGCTTGCCGATGCCCGGCACGGCCTGGAAGCGCTTGGCGTCACCGGCCGCGATCGCACGCAGGAGCTCTCGGGCGGGCCCGCCCGAGAGCGCGGCGAGGGCCACTTTCGGCCCGACGCCGCTGACCGAGATCAGCTCGCCGAAGAGGTCACGCTCCTCCTCAGAGGCGAAGCCGAAAAGGGAAAGCGAGTCCTCGCGGGAGATCAGCTCGGCATGCAGGAAGGCCTCGCGCCCGGTTGCCGGCACCGCCTTCAGGGTCTCCGCCGAGACCGCCAGCCGGTAGCCGACGCCGCCGGCGTCGATGACCACGTGGTCGGGACGGCGCACCATCACCTCTCCGCGAACAGCCGCGATCATGCCGCCGGCCTCGAGCCCTGCGCCGCGGCACCCGCGGCCGCGACGGCCGTCTGGTGCCCGGTGCCGCCGCCGTGGCAGATCGCCACGGCAAGCGCGTCGGCGGCGTGGTCGGGCACCGGCGGCTCGGGCAAGCCGAGCAGGGTGCCGACCATCCGCTGCACCTGCTCCTTGCCGGCGGCACCGGACCCGCATACGGCCTTCTTGATCGCCTGCGGCGTGTAGGTGAAGCAACTCACGCCGCGCTGGGCCGCCGCCAGCATCGCCGCCCCGCTGGCCCGGCCGACGGCCATCGCCGAGTGGACGTTCTTGCCGAAGTAGAGGTCCTCGAGCGCCATCGCCTTTGGCTCATGCCACTCGATCAGCTCCGAGAGGGCGCCGTGGATGCGCTCCAGGCGCAGCTCCATCGGCAGCTCGGACGAGGTCTCGACGACGCCGCCGTCGAGCGCGACCATGCGACTGCCCTCGATCCTGACCACGCCGAAGCCGAGATTGGCTGCACCGGGGTCGATCCCCATCACGACTTGCATGGAAACTGATTCTGGGCCTCACCTCGGATGCCTTCCCGAGGACCGCGCTGGGCGAGGTGCAACGTTTTACGGCCCTCTGGGCACCGTAAGACGTTGCACTGAGAGCTATGCCGCGGCGAACCTCTCGATGATCTCCTCGGGCACGTCGAAGTTGGCGTGGACCTCGTTGACGTCGTCGTGCTCCTCGAGCGTGTCGACCAGGCGCAGCAGCCATTCCGCGTCGGTGCCCTTGACCGTGACCGTGCTCTTCGGCTCCATCGCGACGTCGGCCGAGGCGATCTCGACCCCGGCCGCCTCGAGCGCCCCGCGCACCGCGCCGAGGTCGCTCGGCTCGCAGACCACCCGCAGCCGGTCGCCGTCCTCGCGCACGTCCTCGGCCCCGGCGTCGATCGCGACGATCAGGTCCTCTTCGCCGTAGCGCCCGGCGTCGACCGCCACCACGCCACGTTTCTCGAAGATCCAGGCAACCGACCCGGGCTCGCCGAGGCTGCCGTGGTGCTTGGTGAAGGCGTGGCGGATGTCGGCGCTGGCGCGGTTGCGGTTGTCGGTCAGCGCCTCGACCAGGATCGCCGCGCCGCCGGGCCCGTAGCCCTCGAAGAGGATCCGCTCGATCGCCGCGGCGTCCGTGCCGACGCCCCCTCCACGGTCGATCGCGCGCTGGATGTTGTCCTTCGGCATCGAGGCGTCGCGCGCCTTCTGGATCGCGGTCGCCAGCGCCGGGTTCCCGTCCGGATCGACCCCGCCGTCGCGCGCCGCGACCGTGATCGACCGCGCCAGCTTGGTGAAGAGCTTTCCCCGTTTGGCGTCCGCGGCGCCCTTCTTGTGCTTGATCGAAGACCACTTCGAGTGACCGGACATAGCTGCCATTCTATGAACAGGGCATGGTCACCGAGTCGCACAGCGTCAGACCGGCCAGGGGATTGGTCGCCAGCGTCGTCTTCGTCGCGATGCTGCTCGCCGCTCTCTCGATCTGGACCGCGATCCCGCTGACCTGGATCTACATCGGGTCCAAGGTCTCTCACACGCAGTTCCCCAGCACCGGCCCCTACTTCGTCGTAGCCGCCGGGATCATCGTCTCCGTCCTGCTGATCGCCTGGCTGATCGGCCGCCTCAACCGCCTCTACATCCAGATCACCGGCACCAACCGGCTGGCCCCGATGCGGGCCCCCTGGCTGAAGAGCATGCGGGACACGTCGCCCCGGGCCGGCTCGACCACCGTCGTCGAGGCGGTCCTGATGGGCTCGGTGCTGCTCGCGGCCTTCTGCCTGACCGTCTGGTTCTTCTTCATCGCCGGCTCACCGCTGCCGAACCAGTAGCGATTGGCGCTCTCCGGCGGGGGGGATCAGGAGGTCGATGTCGCTACGTAGGAGCCTCCGACGCCCGGCCCCTGCTCACCGTCAACGGGCGCGATCAGAGCGGCGTCGTGCAGAACCTTCAGGTGGTACTCGACTGCACGAATCCCCATGCCGAGCTCGGCGGCCAGCTCGTCCTCGCTCGTCCCGTCCTTTTTCCGTATGCGGTCGAAGATCTCCGCGCGCCTGGAGTGGGACAGCACGATTTGGATTTTCGCGTCCATGTGTGGTGGCTGGCTGCTTTCGGCTTGCATAGCTTTCTCTGCCCCAAACGCCCTGGGACGGCAAGGGCCACTTTTGAAAGCCGCCCAGGGGCGTTGGAACAGTTGCTCGACTCGGGGGAGAGACTCATCACTCATCCTTTGTCGGAGTAGTGGAGGCTTTCACAGCCGCGCGAGAAAAACGTCCACATTTTTCGAACCTGTCAAATCGACAAGTCGATCGATTTCGGGGCCTCGCTTACCTCGGCGAGGTTGATCAAGTTTGACACTTCGCTACTTATCAGGATTCTCTGCTTCCAATGGCATCTCGAAAGAGAACATCGCAACCCTGATGTTGATGAGCTTATCCTCGTCGCCGGCATCGCGCACCCGATCGACACTCTCGACTTCGGCCTCGCGGCAAAGGGCTAGTAGATCGTCCAGACCTTCATTGATTTTGAGCCAGCCAAGCTCATCGACACGGAGTGGAGATCGACTGGTATGCGACTCTGCACGTGCCTGGAAGGTCCGCGCGCGCCAAGCGACCGTGGCATCCCGCAACAGCAGTTGATAAGTCCAGAGCACAAGCCGTTCTCGGTCCTCTTGGCTCAGCTCGCCCCATTCCTCGTTGCTCAATATCGGTCGCATCACGCTCCGATAGATGGTCGTTCTTTGCCCTCGCCTCATCTCCGTGCCGACTGGCTCGACCAAGCCCATCTTCTCCAACTCTCCGACGTCGTAGTCCACCTTGTTGAGCCTTATGCCGAGCTCCCTGGCTATGTCACTCTTTGATGCCGGACTTTCGCCCAGGGCAACCAGGGCCGCAAGCTGTCCAGGGTTATGGAGCAGACGAAAGAGCTGCTCGTCGATACGGATCTCCGGCATCACCGTTTTTCCCACAGCCCTCTCCTCTCGGGTCAATTTGAACCCGCCGGACCTTAGCCGATCTTCATTAGGTGCAAACGAGTATTTGAGATAGCTCTGTCTATCTGCACAGAACTACTTACCAAGGTTGATCGACTAGTCGATTACCCTCGGTAGCTGGGTTATCCCAAAACCAGCGGGAGGGGGTGATTTACGTGCTCGAAAAGGTCGATGCCGTTGTTCCGGCGATCTCTACATGGAAGCCTGCTTAATAAGCATAAGCGGCCGATCTCAGCCCAAAGGGGGAATCGGCCGCCCTTGATTTTCGTCAACTAGCTGAAACTACTCGATTAATTTATGGATTTCGGCTAGCCCATTGTTAAGCCACGGCGAGGGGGGGTTATGGACTGGCTTGAAACGGTCGTGGTGGTGGTTCCGGGGGTCGACACATTCACGGCCGCTAAATGGGGGCTCGGGCCGAGCCCGGCCCCGGCGGGTATCGGCCGCCGTTGACCTTGTCGTCAGACAGCCGAAGCCACTCGACTAGTCGATCAGCTTCGGATAGCCTTTGCCCTTGCGGTGACGGGGGAGGCAGTGACAGCCGGGCCTGGCGGCGACTGGGCCGAGCGCGCCTACGAGGCAATGGCGCCGCTCTACGACGACTTCACCGCCCACCACGAATACGAGTTCTGGACCGCGCAGCTCCTCATCGTCCTCGAGCGAGAGGGGCTTCAGGGCCAGCGACTGCTCGACGTCGGCTGCGGCACGGGTAAGAGCTTCCTGCCGATGCTCCCGCGCGGGTGGCGGGCCGTGGGTTGCGACATCTCGGCATCCATGCTCGACATGGCGCAGCAGAAGGTCGGCGATGCCGTTCGCCTCGAGGTCGCCGACATGCGCGAGCTGCCGTGCTTTGGCGAGTTCGATCTGGTTTGGGCGCTGGACGACGCGATCAACTACCTGCTCAGCGTCGAGGAATTGGAAGCGACGCTCAAGGGAATGCGGAGCAACTTGGCGCCCTCGGGCCTGCTGCTCTTCGACGTGAACGAGCTGCCGGTCTACGCCTTCTACGCAGAGGGCGTCGAGGTCGAGCGAGACGGCCGCCGCTTCGTCTTTCAAGGGAACGCAATGGATGAGATCGAGCCGGGCTCGATCTATGAGTTCTCATGCTTTGAGAAGCAGTCCGGCGAGGATCAGGCGGGTGACCGCTGCAACGTCTCCATCCATCGCCAGCGCCATTTCACGGAAGCCGAGGTCCTTGCCGCCATCGACCGCGCTGGCCTCACATGCCTGGGCGTCTATGGCCAAAGCACCGACGGCATCCCGCGCCAGCCCTTGGACGACACAACCCACACGAAGGCGATCTACGTTGCCCGCGCTGCCTAGAACCACGTGGAAAAGACCGCGGATCAAGCGCACGACCGAGCAGTTTCAGGCGCCGGGCGGAGACCTCTACCTACGTAGGCCGAGCGAAGCTTCGGACATTCGGATCAAAGATCCGAGCCCGCAGCTGAGGCAGCTCATTGGCGCGCTGGACGGTACGCGCACCCGTCGGGAGCTGGACGAGGAGTTCGGGGTCGACCTGGTCGGCGAGCTGATCGGCCAGCTCGAGGAGATGGGGCTGGGAGAGGACGCATCCGACGACGACCTGATCGACCCACATACCCGGACCCGCTTCGACCGCCAGCTCCGCTACTTCAGCGACGTCTCGAATGGGCAGACGCCGTCTCAATGCCAGGAGAAGCTGGAGGAAGCCCGCATCGCGGTCTTGGGCGTCGGAGGCCTCGGCGGGTGGTCCGCGTTGACGCTCGCGTGCTGCGGCATAGGCGAGATGCTGCTGGTCGACTTCGACACGGTCGAGCTGAGCAACCTCAACCGCCAGATCCTCTACGGCGAGGCCGATGTCGGCCAGCCAAAGGCGGGCCTCGCGGCCAAGCGGCTCGACGACTTCAACCCCTCGATTCGCATCGAGACCCGCGAAGAACGGCTCGGCAGCGAGGCGGCGGTCGCGGCGTCGATCGAGGGCTGCGACCTCGTCGTCAACGCCGTCGACTGGCCGGCTCACGACATCGAGCTCTGGGTCAACTCGGCCTGCTTTGCGGCCGGCATCCCCTACATAGCGATGAGCCACTATCCGCCGATTGCCCGCGTTGGGCCTCTGTATGTCCCAGGTGAAACTGGCTGCTACTCGTGCCAGGAGATCGCCTACAAACGCTCCTACCCCCTCTACGACCCGGTCGTCGAGCAGCAGCGTGCCAAGCCCTCCCCGGCGGCCACGCTGGGGGCGGCCTGCGCCCTGATCGGCGGTCAGATCGCCCTTGACGTCATGCATTTCCTGACCGGCCTCGCAACGCCGTCGAGCCTCGGCGTGAGCAACATCTACGACCTTCGCACGATGGAGGCGAAAAGAGAGGAGGTCGTGCAGGAGCCGGAGTGCCCCGTCTGCGGGACCGGGGTTTGATCGTCGCCCAGCCAGATGCGACTTGCGGCCTGTGAAAGGGCCGCCGCTCGAGAGCCCTGGTCAGACGATGAATTTCCCGTCTTCCTGCATCACGACGCCGTCCACTTCCAGCTTGCCGCCCAGGCGGAGGTCGCAGACCAGGTCGGTGTGGACGGCGGACTCATTGACGCCGCCGGACTCGGGGTAGCTGCGGCCGACCGCCATGTGGACGGTGCCGCCGATCTTCTCGTCGAGCAGGACCTCGAGGGTGCCGCGGTCGATCGCGTAGTTGGTGCCGATGCCGAGCTCGCCGAGGCGGCGGGCGCCCTCGTCGGTGTCGAGCAGCTCGACCAGGAACTCCTCTCCCCTCTCCGCGCTCGCGTCGACGACCTTCCCGGACTCGAAGCGCAGGCGCACGCCCGAGACCTCGCGACCGCCGATCACGGCGGGCAGGTGAAAGGTCACCTCGCCCTCGACCGAGTCCTCGACCGGCCCGGTGAAGAACTCTCCGTCCGGCATGTTGTGGTCGCCGACGCAGGGAATGAACTTGCGCCCGGCGATGCCCAGCCTGATGTCGGTGCCCGGCGCGGTGACCCGCACCTCCTCGTGGCCCTCGATCCACTCGGCCAGCCGTTCGCACTCCTTCGAGGCGCGCTTCCAGGCGGTCAGCGGGTCGGGGTCGTCGGCGAGGCAGGCGCCGAAGTAGAAGTCCTCGTAGTCGGCGAGGCTCATCTCGGCCTCCGAGGCGTAGGCGTTGGTCGGGTAGAGCGTGTAGCACCAGCGGAAGTCGCCCGCCGCGCTGCGGTCCATCATCTTCGCCAGCAGGTCGCCGACCGCCGTCTGGCGCCGCGTCTGCCGCTCGGGCGGGATCGCCGAGAGCTCGCGGGTGTTGGCGCTGGCGCCGATCGCGATGCGCACGTCGGCCTTCTCCGCCATCCATTCCGTCACCGGGGAGATCCACTCCAGCTGGGCGTCGCTGGCGTTCTTGTAGTAGACCGCGGCCAGGCCGTCGAGGGAGACGTTGAGGATCGGGTGAGCGCCCGCCTTCAGCACCTCCTCGTAGACGGCGCGCAGCAGCGGCTCGGCGCCGATCTCCCCGTCGATCGAGACCACCTCGCCCTCGGCAACCTTGGTCGAGTACCCGACCAGGATCTTCGCCAGGCTCTCTGCTCTCGGGTCACTCACCGCGCTGTCTCCTCTCGTTCGCGAACGCTCGTCGTCATCGCCATGAACAATGCATGAAGGCGCGGATCGTCGGTCAGCTCAGGGTGGAAGGCGCAGGCCAGAACGGCGCCTTCGCGGATCGCCACCGGGCGCCCCTCGTAGGTGGCCAACACCTCGACGCCGGCACCGCAGCGCTCGACCCAGGGGGCGCGGATGAAGACCGCGCGCAGGGGCTCGTCGCCGATCCCGGCGAGCTCGAGGTCCGCCTCGAAGCTCTGCAGCTGGCGCCCGAAGGCGTTTCGCGCAGCCGTCGCGTCGATCAGCCCCAGGTGCTCGTCGTCGCAGACGATCATCCCGGCGCAGGTGCCGAACACCGTCCTCCCGGCCTCCCGGTGCGCCCGGATCGGCTCGGCCAGCCCGGCCGACGCGATCCCCTTCGAGATGGTCGTGCTCTCGCCGCCCGGGATCACCAGCCCGTCCAGGCCCTCCAGATCGGCCGGCACCTTGACTTCAGACGCCTCGATCCCCAGGCGCCGGAACATCACCACATGCGCTTCGAACCCACCTTGAATCGCAAGGACCCCTACCTGCATCGCGCGACTCCGCCTCTCCCGCGGGTGGCATGGGGCAGGGGGGTCGAGGACGTACACCTCGCCCGCAGGCCCCCCTGCCCCATGACAGGACCCGCGGGCCAGAAGCGCTCAGGCACCGCGGTCTTGCAGCAAGGCGTCCGCCGCGGCCAGCTCGGCGATCTCGAGCCCGGGCATCGCGCCGCCGAGCCCGACCGAGGCCGCCGCGACCCGCTCGGGGTCGTCGAAGTGCGTGGTCGCCTCGACGATCGCCTTGGCGCGTCGCTCGGGGTCGTCGCTCTTGAAGATCCCCGAGCCGACGAAGTTGCCTTCGGCGCCGAGCTGCATCATCAGTGCGGCGTCGGCAGGCGTGGCGATGCCACCGGCGCAGAAGAGGGGCACCGGGAGGCTGCCGTTCGCAGCGACCTCATGGACGACTTCGAGCGGCGCCTGGTGCTCCTTGGCGGCCCCGGCAAGCTCCTCCGGGCCGAGCTGGGCGAGCCGCTTGATCCCGGCGACGATCTCGCGCATGTGGCGCACGGCCTCGACCACGTTGCCGGTGCCCGCCTCGCCCTTGGAGCGGATCATCGCCGCCCCCTCGCCGATCCGCCGCAGGGCCTCGCCCAGGTTGGTCGCGCCGCAGACGAAGGGGACCTCGAAGGCGAGCTTGTCGATGTGGTTGCGCTCGTCGGCGGGAGTCAGCACCTCGGACTCGTCGATGTAGTCGACCTCGAGCGCCTGCAGCACCTGGGCCTCCGCGAAGTGGCCGATCCGCGCCTTGGCCATGACCGGGATCGTCACCGCCTCCTGGATCCCCTTGATCATCGCCGGGTCCGACATCCGTGCCACCCCGCCGTCCCGGCGAATGTCCGCCGGCACCCGCTCCAGGGCCATGACGGCGCAAGCCCCAGCATCCTCAGCGATACGTGCCTGCTCAGGCGTGACCACGTCCATGATCACCCCGCCCTTCAACATCTCGGCGAGACCTGTCTTCAAGCGAAACGTAGCTCTTTCAGCAGCCATGACCCGGATATTACGTCTCTGGCGCGGCGGCCTTGGCCCGCGGGTCCTGTCGCTGCAGGGGACCCACCGCCCCTTCCGGTCGCTAAAGCGTCCTCAGGGGCGGTCCCCCCTACAGCGCCACCCGCGGGAGATACGTCTCCGGTCCCCGTTCCTCGCGGGGGGTGGCGTGGATTTGGGGGACCAGCCCGAGGAAGCTTTAGCTACCGCAGGGCTGGTGGCACCAAATCCGCGACAGGACCCGCCGCGCCAGCAGCGGACGCGGGACGCCCTCGTTGCTTGGAGCTTGTGGCTTACTTCAGCTTGTAGGCCCTGATGCGGTCTTTGTGCGTGTCTTCGTCCCTGGCATACAAGCCGTGAGCCAGAGCCTGGACGAGAGCCATCAGGGCGGTGTTGGAGCGGGCGAAGGAGGGGCTGTTGGAGGAGTAGTAGAGCGTCAGCTCGGCGTCCTCCCCCACCTCGGACATCGACGCGTCGGAGATCGCCAGGGTGCGCGCGTTGCGGTGCAGCGACAGCTTCATCGCACGCAGCAGGAGAGGGTGGGCGCGGCCGGAGGAGAGGATGATGACGAGCGTCTCGTCGTCTATTCGCCCCAGCCGCTGCAGGGACTCGCCGCCGGTGCTGGCGACGATTTCGGCCCTGATGTCGAGCAGGCTGAGCGTGTGCCGGAGGTAGCTGGCGAAAAAGGCCATCTGGTCGACGCCGACGATCACCACGCGCTGAGCCTCGGCGAGCGCCGCGACGGCGCCGTCTACCTGCTCGCGGGTCAGCTTGCGCGCGGTTTCCTCGAGGTTCGCGTAGTCGGCGCCCAGCGAGCCCTCCAGCTCGGAGTGGTCGAAGGAGAAGAGCGAGCCGGCGCTGGACGCCCCATTCGTCGCCGCCCCGGCCGTCCGGTACTCCTCGATCGCCGCCTGCTGAAGCTCCGGATACCCCTCGAACCCGAGGGCCTGGGAGAAGCGCACGACGGTGGACGAAGAGGTGCTCGCCCTCCGAGCCAGCTCCTCTGCGGTGAGGAAGGCCGCCTCGTCGAGGTGGTCGACGATGTAGCGGGCGACGTCTTTCTGGGAGCGGGAGAACTCGTCGAAGCGCTCCTGGATGTAATCGGAGAGGCTCTTGAGCTGGGGCGCTGATTTGGTTGCGGTCTTGGTCACGGGCCTCAGATTCGCCGAACCCCGCGCTTTCCCTTCCGGCGGCCGCCGCAAGGATCTGGTTGGATGGAAGCCGCGATGACGCTCGAGCAGGCGCTGCGCCTCACCAACCGCAACATGATCGCCTTCGACCTGGTCCTCGGCAGCGCGGCGATCCTCGCCCCGGCGACGACCCTGAAGGTGCTCGGGCACGAGCACCCCTCGCCGGACGCCGAACACCTCTTCCGTCGCTGCGGGCCGATCTGGCTCACCTTCGCGGCGGCCCACGCACTGGCCGACCGGCGCGGCGAGCAGCGCGACTGGTGGGCGCTGGCGTGGCTGCGCGGCACCGAGATCGCCACCGACGCGCTCTGGGCGGAATCGTCGGCCGTCAGCCGCCCGGGGGCGAAGCTGGGCCTGCGCCTCGCCGGGGTCTCGAACCTGGCGATGGCCGCCGGCTTCGCCTGGCTGTCTCGGAGGTAACACGTTGGCGGACCTCGCCGGGCTGCCAGACAAGCGCTGGAGCCTGCGGGGGCTGACCGAAGAGGGCGACGAGGCCTGGGTGATCCGCGGCATCTCGCGCAAGCTCTACCGCTGCCCCTCCTGCCACGGCGAGATCGAGATCGGCAGCGAGCACGTCGTCGTCCAGTACGTCTTCCGCCTCGGCGGCACCGAACACCACCACTGGCACCGCCGCTGCGCCGAAGAGATCCTGATCCCCGAACTGCGCGAGGCGCGCCGCGTGCCGGCCGGCGAGTCGGCGCAGTCGAAGCTGGAGCAGCGCGGTCGCCATCCCTCCGGCCGGCGCCGGCGCCGCTGACGTGAGCCGCCGCGCGGAGCTGGCATCCGTCTACCTGCGGATCGGCCGCACCTATCTCAGGTGGGCGCCGTCCCTGTTGCTGCTGGCGCTGATCGTCTTCATCCCGCTCGGGCTCGTGCACGCGGTCGCCGTGCAGGCCGAGATCGGCTCCTTCGACGTCGACAGCCTGGTCGAGGTCTTCGCCGCCGCGCTGGCCGTGATCGCCCTGGCCATCACCGGGCTGCTCGGCGAGGTCTTCTACACCGGCGCGGTGGCGATCTCGCTGACCCACCCCCACGACGGCAAGCCGCCGACGCTGCGCGAAACGGCGCGCATGGTGAACTACGGCCCGCTGATCGCGATCGACCTGATCTACGGCGTCGCGGTCGCGGTCGGGCTGGTTCTCTTCTTCGTGCCGGGCATGCTCGTCTTCGTCTGGCTCGCCCTCGCGGCCCCGGTGGTTGAGATCGAGCACCACGGCGTGCGCGCCGCCCTCGCCCGCAGCGTGGAGCTCGTGCGCGGCAAGTTCCTCCTGGTCGCGGCGGTGATGATCCCGATCGAGCTCGTCGGCGACGCCCTCACCAACCTCGCCACCGAGCTCGCCCACGACCTGCTCGGCGAGACCCTGCTCTCCAAGTGGCTGGCCGACGTGCTGTCCAATCTGGCCTTCACCCCGTTCTTCGCCGTCGCCGCGGTGCTGCTCACCGTCGACCGGATCCACGCAAAGGAGGGTGCGGTAGTCGAACTACACTCGAAGCCGAGACCGAGACAGTGACCGCCGCGTCGATCTTCACCGACTTCTGGAACGACCTCGTCGAGCACGACGAGCAGGGCCTCTTCCTGGTCCTCGCCGGCTTCATCCTCTCCTTCGCCTTCATCCGCATGAGCACGCGGCTGATGCGCAGCCCCAGGGTCCCCTGGTGGCCGGGCAGCGTGGTCAGCGAGAGCGGCGTCCACCTGCACCACCTCGTCTTCGGGATCGTGACGATGATGGTCGCCGGCACGCTCGGCTTCAGCACCCTCGGCGCCAGCCCCTGGTTCGAGATCTGCGCCTTCGCCTTCGGCATCGGCGCCGGCCTGACGATCGACGAGTTCGCGCTCTGGGTCTACCTCGACGACGTCTACTGGGCGGAGGAGGGGCGCAGCTCGATCGACGCGACCGTGATCGCCGCCGCCGGCATGGTCCTGCTCCTGCTCGGCTTCACGCCGTTCGACTTCGATACCGGCTCGGCGACGGAGATCGTCGCCAGCGTCGCCGGCGCCCTGCTCGTCTTCGCCATGGTGGCGGTCTGCTTCGCCAAGCAGCGGCTGATGCACGGCTGGGTCGGGTTCTTCTTCCTCCCGCTCGCGATCTACGGAGCCTCGCGGCTCGGCAAGCCGACCTCGCCATGGGCCCGCCGGCGCTACGGCGAGCGCGATCCCGCCAAGCAGGAGCGGGCCGAAGGGCGCTTCCCGCCCGACCGGCGCACCGAGCGCTTCAAGGACGCCTTCCGGGACATCGTCGGCGGCAAGCCCAGCGAGGGCGTCGCCGCGGCCCAGCAGGAGGCGGTCGCCGCAACCCGCGAGGCGGTGGCCGAAGCGCGCCACCGGGCCGAACGCGTGGCCCACATCGACCGCCCCCCGGATCGCTAGGCACCGGGAAATTGCGAAGCCCGGTCCAGGGTCCCCAAGCTTGGGAAAGCTTCAAGCCGGGACAGCGCTTCAGGGCTGGGGCCTTGAAGCTTGGGTGCTTTGAGAGGAGATGGCGGGTACCCCTCCCCAAAACACTCAAGCGCGGCTCCTGCCGCGCGTTTTGGGGAGGGGTACCCGCCATCTCCACCCCCAGCCCACCTGGAATCACATGCCAGCGACGATCTGCTGGCCGGGCCAGAACGGCCACTCCTCGAACTCGCGGCAGCGGCCGTCGGGAGCAAAGCGGACGATCCAGAGGTCTCGGTACTGGAGGCGCTCGGGACCGCCGTACTGGACCTCCACCCGGATCACCGCGGTGTCGCCCTCGGCGGCGACGACGGCGTGACGCATCTCGAACGGCTCGTCCGGGCCCTCGCGCTCGCGCTCCCAGAGCTCGGCGATCGCGGCGATTCCCGTGGCGGGGTCCTCGTAGGGCGACATCCGGTAGGTGGCGTCCTCGGCGAACAGCTCACACAGCGACCCGGTCCCCGCCGTACGCCAGGCGCGCTCGTAGGCCTCGACCCATCCCTCGATGCTCGCGTGAGCCGCCCTCGCCACCCCTCGAAATCTAGACCCCAGGGTTAACCGGGGGAACACACCACCTACCTAGACTTGGAAGGGAAATGCGCCGCCTTCTCATTGCCGTCGCCCTCGCCGCTCTCTGCCTGCCGATCGCCGGAGCCGCGGCACAGCGCCAGATCGTGCAGTCGGGGAACGTGCGCGTTTCCTTCGACGGCCGGCTCGCTCCCCGCGCGCTGCCACGCGAGCGCCTCGCCCCGGTGACGGTGCACCTGGACGGCTCGGTCGCCACCGTGGACGGCACTCGCCCGCCCCAGTTGCGCGAGCTCGTCGTGGCGGTCAACCGCGCCGGGCGACTCTCGGTCGCGGGGCTGCCCTCCTGCCCCGCCTCCATCCTCCAGCAGACGAGCACCGATACTGCCCTCGACCTCTGCCGCGGAGCCCTGGTCGGGCACGGGCGCTTTGCGGTCAACGTCGACTTCCCGGGGACGCCGCTGATCCCCGCCAAGGGAAGGGTGCTGGTCTTCAACAGCAGCGACCGCAAGGGCCCGGGGATGGTGCTGCACCTCTACGGGACCGCCCCGGTCCGGGCCGCCTTCGTCTTGCCCTTCGAGATCTCGCGCCGGGCCCGGGGCGAGTTCGGGACCGTGTTCTCGGCCAAGGTCCCGACGCTCGCCACCGGCCTGGGATACGTCACGGACATCGAGCTGGCGATTGGGCGCACGTACCGCTACGCGGGCAGGAAGCGGAGCTTCCTCAGCGCCAGCTGCGCCGCCCCGGCCGGCTTCCCCGGGGCGGTCTACGACCTGGCGAAGGCGACCTTCGCCTTCCCCGAAGACAGGGTCATGACCAGCACCCTGCCGGGGAACTGCAGGGTCCGGTAGCTACTCGACCAGCGCCTCGGCTTCACCGGGAGGGGCGAGCGGGGCCTTCGCGTCGAGCCAGCGAGGCCTTCCCAAGAGCCACCGCCCGCCCCTCGGCACCGCCTCGGTGAGCAGCTCCGCATAGTCGGTGCCGGGGTCTGCCCTGCTGCCGAAGCCGAAGAGGAGCTCCGGGGCCAGCGATGCGCTCATCGCGGCACGGCCCTCGACCAGCCGCCGGTAGTCGTTGCGTTTCAGCTCACCTTCGTGGGCCTCGAGCACGGCGAGGACCTCCTTCATCCGCGACGGCCCGAAAGCGGTCGCCAGGGTCGGCTGGCGAAGGGAGCCCCAGAGCGCCCACATCCACCAGCGAGGAGCGCCGTCGCCGGGCGCGGCCAGCGCGTCGCGCGCAGCTTCGGCGAGGAGGGCGTGAGCCGGGTGCAGCTCGTGCGGCCCCGGCGAGACGAGAACCGACGGCCGCAGCTCCGCGATCGCCTCCCGGATCGCCGCCCCCGCGTCGCGACTCCCCGCGAGGCGCAGCTCGAAGCCGGCCCGGGCGCAGGCCTCCTGCAGCTCGCCCTCGCGTCGCCGCCGCTGGTCCGCTCCCCCCAGCCCGCAGGCCAGGTTGACCACCCTCCAGCCCGCGTCGCGCAGCGCCATCAGCGTCGCCGGCGCGCCGATTGCCTCGTCGTCGGGGTGCGGGGAGCAGTGCAGGGCGACGCGGTTCAAAGCCCAAGGCCGCCGACTCCACGCTCGTCCCAGCCGAGGTGATGGGCGAGCTCGTGGCGGAGCGTGCGCTCGACCTGCCTGCGGAGCAGCGCCGGGTCGTGGCCGAAGTCGCGTTCCAGCGTGTCGCGGTAGATGACGATCCGGTCCTCGTAGCGCTCGCGGGCGATCCCGTCCCCCTCGTAGAGGCCGTAGGCGTGCATCTCGGCACCGCCGTCGGAGACGACCACCGCGACGCCCTCCAGCACGCGTTGGAATTCCTCCGGCAGGGCGTCGATCGCGTCCGCGACCAGCGCCTCGAAGGGGTCTGTCTCCTGGGGCTCCGTCATCCCCGGAGAGGATGACGGTTCGCCCGAGCGTGGCCCCCCCCCGCCTAGTAGCCGTACCTTTCCGCCTGCTCTTCAGCCTCTTCGATCGCCTCGTTGGCTTCTTCCTTGCCCTTTTCGATGCCCTCCTTGGCTTCCTCTTCGGCCTTTTCGATCGTCTTTTCGGCCTGGCTCTTGCCGCCTTCGATCCCTTTCTTGGCTTCCTCCTTGCCCTCTTCGAGACCCTCCTTGGCGGCCTTTTCGGCTTCGTCGAAGCCCTTGCCCACTTCGTCCTTGGCCTTCTCTACGCCCTGTTGGGCCTCTTCGAGGCCGCGTTCGAGCCGGTCTTCGGCCTCTGAGACGCCGTCGCCGCCGTCGCCGTCGCCGCAGCCGGCCGCGATCCCGCCGAAGGCCCCGATCGCAAGCACCAGCACCGCCAGGCGAGCCAACTTCCCGCCCCGCCAACTCAAGCCTCTACTCGACACAATCGCTCCTCTCGGGTCGCAGTTGAGTTGATCTTTGCACCCCACGCAGCGCAGGATCCTGGCCAGCTGGCCAGTTCGCCCGGTAGGATTCCCGGATCAACCCGACTAGGAGCTCAGAGATGAACCCTGCCGCCGCAAAGCTCGAGGACGAGCTCGTACTGGAGCGCAAGCACTGGGTCGATGGCCCGCCCCACGCCCTGTTCAAGGAGATGCGCAGCGGCTGCCCGGTCCACTGGACCTCACACGTCAGCGAGTTCCCCGAGGCGGCCGGCTTCTGGTCGGTGACGACGGCGGACGACGTGTACGAGGTGAGCCGCGACTGGCAGGCCTACTCCTCGGAGCTGGGCGGGGTCACCGCGATCAACGAGGTCTTCCCGATCGAGCTCTCGCGGGCGATGTTCATCGGCATGGACCCGCCCAAGCACGACCGGATCAAGGCGCTGTTCCAGGCCGGCTTCACGCCGAAGCGAATAGCCGCGCACGAGGAGGCGATCCGGGAGATCGTCGTCGGCGTGCTCGATCGCCTCGAGGGGCGCGAAACCTGCGACCTGGTAACCGACGTCGCCCAGCCCGCGGTCTCCCGGGTGATCGGCAGCTTCATGGGCATCCCCCCCGAGGACGACGAGGTCTGGGCGACGCTGATGAACTCGACCCTGGGCGCCGGCGATCCGGATCTCAGCCCCGGCGGGGTCGAGGAAGCGCTCGAGCAGGCCATCCCCGAGATCTTCGCCCGCTGCAACAAGATGATCGCCGCCCGGCGCGAGAACCCGACAGACGACCTGACCAGCGTCCTCGTCCACTCCGAGGTCGAAGGCCAGATGCTCGAGGAACACGAGATCGTGATGGGCTTCTTCCTTCTCGTCGCCGCCGGCAACGACAGCACCCGGTCGACCTACGCCAGCGGCATGCGGGCGCTGATGGAAGACCGCGAGCAGCTCCAGATGGTCCTCGACGACCCGAGCCTGATCCCGGGCGTGGTCGAGGAGTCCCTGCGCATGTTCCCCGCCTTCGCCCACTTCCGCCGCACCGCGACCCGCGACGTCGAGCTGAACGGCAAGCAGATCAAAGAGGGCGAGAAGGTGGTGATGTGGTACGTGTCCTCCAACCGCGACGAGACGCGCTACGAGGACCCCGACCGCTTCGACGTCCTGCGCAATCCCGAGCACCAGGCGTTCGGGGCCGGCGGCCGTCACTTCTGCCTCGGCACCGCCCTCGCCCGCCTCGAGCTGAAGATCCTCTTCGAGGAGACCCTCGCCCGCTACCCGAACGTCACACTGGACGGCAAGCCCAGGTTCGTCGAGTCGGGCTTCCTCAACCAGCTGAAGACGCTGCCGGTGCGGCTGTAGGCGTCGGGGGCGTCTCCCGCGCCACCAACCCCAGGTCGACTGCGCTCAGGAGCCGAGCAGCTTGGCCTTCTGGGCCGCGAACTCCTCCTCGGTGAGGATCCCCTGGGCTTTCAGCTCGCCGAGCTCCTTGAGCTGGTCGATCGTCGACTGGGCGCCGGCTTCGGACGGCGCGACGGGTGCCGCCGGCGCGGGCTGGGCCTGAGCGGCTTCCTGCTGGGCCCAGCGTTCACCCTGACGTTTGGAGACGCGATTGCTCACCGCCGTCGCGGTTCCGGCGATGGCGGCGGTCCTTGCAACTCCTCGCAGCAGTCCCGGCATGACCCTTCCTCCTTCAGGATTCCGACTCGGCCGCGTCGAGGGCGGCGAGCACGTCTTGGACTGGGATACGGCCGCTGGCGACGAGCTGGGCGCCGGTGCGACGCATGGCGGCGGCGAAGGGCGCCGCCCAGCGGTTCTCGTATACGAGCAGCGCCGCCGAGGTCCCCGGTTCGAGAGCCTCGCCGGCGGCCGTGACGTCGTCGTCAGAGAGGAGGCCGGACGAGGCTCCCTCGAATGCCGCAAAGGCTTCCACTGCGTCGCCGAGGTCGGCGATCTCCAGAGCGGCGACGGAGCCATCCTCGCCCTTGGCGATGAAGGCCAGGTCGAGGATGCGAATCAGGCCGCGGTCGACCAGGTCGATCAGGTGCGGAGCGGCCTCGCCGGTGGGCTGGCGATCCGGCCACTCGACGATCAGGTAGTCGATCGGCCCCATCTCGTCGAGCGCTTCGCCGTTCAACTTGGCACCTCGCCGGCGTCCATCGGGTGCAGCTCGCCCTTTACCAGCGCCTCGGTTCGCAGGTGACCGATCGCCTGGTACTCGGTCGAAGCGATCATGTCCAGGAAGGCCTGCCGGGTGGGGTATTCGACCAGGGCCACCATGTCCCACGAGTCGTCACCGAGGAGGGCAGTGGCGGGCGCTCCCACGAACGCGATCCTCCCGCCCACCTTCTCCAGCAGCGGCGCCACGGCGGCACCGTATTCCTCGTAGCGCTTCTGCCCCCCGTCGGGCTTGAAGGCGAGGAGGTTCAGCATCACCACGGGCGCCTCGTCGCCGGCGCGCTGCGAGAACGCAGCGAAGCCCTCCTGGTTCAGCCGCTCGGCCTCGTTTGGTGCGCTCACCCTTCCTCCCTCGAAACAGCTCGGATTGGAATGACGGCGCGAGTATATGCCCCGCTCACCGCAACATCCATCGATGTAGCGGTTTTTGCATCCGAACTCGTCCGGACCTCCACCCTGGAGCCCGGGTGCAACGACCTAAGGAGGCAAGGGGAATGTTTCGACCACATCGTGGCCGTGCGAACACGGCTGCGCAAATCAGGCATGCGCCGGCCAGACGGCTTCTCACTGCGGCCATCGCATCGGTGACCGCGCTCGGGCTCTGCGCCGCAACCGGCGCGCAGGCTTCGACCATCACCGTCGGCAGCGTCCTGCCCCCCGGGTCCACTCCGACGGAATTCGGGCAGGTGCAGACCTTCTTCAACACCGCGCTGCCCGAGAAAGGCGTCAACCTGGTCTCGCCGGTCAACGGCGCGGTCGTGCGCTGGCGCCTGCAGGGCGCCGAGGGCGGGCCCTTCTTCCTGCGCGTCCTCCGGCCCAACGGCTCCGGCGGCTACAGCGCGATGGGGACCAGCAACCCGGCCAAACCGTCCGGGGCCGGCCTGCAGACGTTCAGCACCAACCTGCCGATCCGCGCGGGAGACCTGATCGGGGTCGACCCGAGCAACCCCACCGACAAGATCGGCGTCGCCGACGTCGCCGGGGCGAGCTACGGCTTCGTCTTCCCGCCGCCGTTCGACGGGGCGACCGTCGCCCCCAGCGGCACCGTCTCCGGCAAGGAGGTCGAGCTCAGCGCCGAAGTCCAGCCGGCTCCCGCGGTCAGCTCGCTCGAGCCCGGCTTCGGGCCGGTGGCCGGCGGCACCAGCGTGAAGATCACCGGCACCGACTTCAACGCGGCGAGCGCGGTCAAGTTCGGCACTGTCCCCGCGACCGGCTTCACGGTTGAATCGGACACCCAGATCACGGCGATCGCCCCGCGCAGCACCAAGGTCGGCGCGGTCGACGTCACCGTCACCACCCTGGCTGGGACCAGCCCCACGGCCAGGGCCGACCGTTACCACTACGAAGGCTGCGCCGTTCCCAGGCTGAAGGGCAAGAAGCTGAAGGCGGCCAAGAAGGCACTGGGCCGGGCCGACTGCAGGCTCGGCAAGGTCAAGCGCGCCGAGGGCAGGCCCGGCAAGGTGATCAAGCAGAGGCCCAAGCCAGGCAAGGTGCTCGAGTCAGGGTCGAAGGTCAACGTCACCGTGGGTCGGTAGGCACCACAGATTCGAGCCTGTCGACGCTACGGCTCCCGGGCAGCAGCCACGCTGCCCGGGGCCGCGCCGCGGTGAGCTGCTTCAGGACGGCTAGCGCGAGACGAAGCCGAAGAGATGGCCGGCGATGTTGCGGATCTGGATCTCTTCGGAGCCCTCGGTGATCCGGTAGCGGCGGTGGTGGCGGTAGATGTGCTCGAACTGCTTGTGCCGGGTGTAGCCGACGCCGCCGTGCACCTGCATCGCCCGGTCCGCCGCGTCGCAGGCGAGGCGGTTGGCGCGGTAGTTGCACATCGAGACCTTGTCGCTGACGCCGCTGACGCGACCCTCGCCGCTGTCCATCTCGTGGGCTGTCTTCCGCACCAAGCCGCGCAGCATCTCGATCTCGGTCGCCAGCTCGACCAGCGGCCACTGGATCGCCTGCCGCTCGGCGAGCGGCTTGCCGAACGTCCTGCGCTCGCGCGCGTAGGCGACCGACTCGGTCACGCAGTAGCCGGCCGCGCCGACCCCCGAGGCCGCCTGCCGGATGCGGTTCTCGTGGACGAAGAACATCGCCGTGGCGAGCCCCCTCCCCTCCTCGCCGAGGATCGCGCCGTCGGGCACCCGCACGTCTCTCAGCACCATCTCGGCGTGGTCGGTCGGCATGTTGAAGGTCCAGTGCATGTACGGGACCTCGACGCCGGGGGCGTCGGTGGGGACGATGAAGGCGGTGATCCCCTCGGCCGCACCCGGATCGCCGGCGGTGCGGGCGAAGACGATCGCGTGGTGGGCGAAGCCCAGCCCGCTGATGAAGCGCTTGGCCCCGTCGAGCACCCAGTCGCCGCCGTCCCTCGCCGCCGTCGTCTGCAGCCAGGTCGCGTCGCTGCCGTGGTCGGGCTCGGTCAGCCCGAAGGCGAACGCCAGCTCGCCTGAGATCGAGCCCTCTAGGAAGGCGTCCTTCTGCTCGGCGCTGCCGAACTGCTCGAGGATCAGCGGGAAGACGAGGTTGCCGACCACCGAGGACTCCATCTGCAGGTCGTTGTGCAGGCCGAGTCCCTTCGCCGCGAGGTGGTCGCGGATCACCGCCATCCCGAGGTTGGTCCCGTCGCGCCCGCCCATCCTCTCCGGCAGCGCGTAGCGGTAGAAGCCGGCAGCGTCCGCCCGCCGCCGCATCTCCCCAAGCAGCTCGACCCACTCCCGCGAGTGGACGCCGTCGTTCTCCCAGTCGGTGCGCTTCCACTCGCGGCGGTGGTCGAAGAACTGCATGTTCTCGGCTTCCAGGGGCGCGATCTCGCGCTCGATGAAGGCGTCCAGCTCGGCGATGAAGTCAAGGAGGTCCTGTGGCAGCGTGTAGTCCATCGGCGCTTACCTGCCTTTTCCGGTGGTGTTCGAGTCTGGGGCCCCGCCGTCACGAGCGGGCATCTGGAGGATCAGGTCGGCGTCCTCGGGTTCGACATAGCGCGGGTTCCAGAGGCTGAGCCGCTCGACCACGCCCCGCCGCGTGACCTCGGCCACCTCGTCGAGGCGGTCGTCGAGCTCGCCGTCGCGGATCGACCGGGCCAGCTCGTCGTCGTCGCCGAATCCCAGCGCCGCGAGTCGCTCCGCGTGCGCGCGCTCCTGCGCCGGCCCGAGCACGATCTCGCGCTCGACCGTGGCGGCGACGTTGGCGGCGATGCGGGCCATGAAGCTGAGACGCCCCTCGGTGCCGGGCATCACGTCCTGCTCGAGGAAGGTGCGCAGGGCGTCGACCAGCTCGGCCGTGCCCGGCACGCCGCGCGCCATCTCAGCCGCCCCGCCCGTCGAGGTACAGGAGGACGTCGTACTCCTGCTCCCAGACGCGGCGGCCGATCGCCGCCAGCTCGATCGAGCGAACGTCCCCGGAGAGGTGCCGCGAGGCCTGGACCATGCACCCGACGCCCCACCAGACGCTGCTGAAGAGCTCCCACCAGCGGACGAGCTCGGGGTCGACGCGCTGCCCCGAGACCTTTTCGTAGCCGCGGAAGAGGTCGGCGTAATCGCCGAAGCCGCCGACTGGGCGCTCGACGGCTCCGAAGCGCCAGCACCGCGCGCAGAGGTACCCCAGGTCCTCCATCGGGTCGCCGAGGCGGACGAGCTCCCAGTCGAGCACGGCGCGGATGCCGTCGGGGCCGATGAGCAGGTTGCCGTTGCGGAAGTCGCCGTGGACGACGCAGGCGGTCCCGGCGTCGGGCCGGTCCCGTTCCAGCCGGCGCATCCCCAGCTCGAGCGCCGGGCTTCGCTCCTCGAAGAAGTCGAGGGCGCCGCGCAAATGCCCCAGGGAGTCGGGGGTCTCCAGCCCCTCCACCTCATCGGGAGGGATCGCGTGCACACGGGCGAGGATTTCCCCGCAGCGCTCGGCCAGGCCCGGGCGGGCGCCGGCGTACGCATCGTCGCGCAGGATGCGGCGGGGGACCGTCTCGCCTTCGACGAAGTCCATCACGATGAAGGGGGCGTCGAGAGCGGCGTCGTCGCTGCCGTGGGCGATCAGCTTCGGCACCGGCACGCCGGCCCGCGCCGCCGCCTCGATCGCGGTCGCCTCGCGCCGCATCGCCTCTCCGGCCCGAGCCGCCTTCGGCGGGTCGCGGCGCAGGATCAGCGGCCGCTCGACGCCGCCGGCGACCGCGTCGAAGGCCCAGGTCTCGCGGCTGGCGCCGCCGGTCAGCCGCCGCAGGTTGCGCACCTCGGCGCCCGGCTCCGAGCACGCCTCCGCCACCACGGCGCGCAGCTGCCCGGCGAGCTGCTCAGAAGGCGCGGTAGCCGCCATCGATCAGGAAGGAGTCGCCGGTGTGGTACCCGCTCGCCGGGCTGGCGAGGTAGACGGCGATCCCGGCGAAGTCGGCGGGGGTACCCCAGCGACGGGCGGGAATCCGCGGCAGCACGCGATCGATGAACGGCTGCCAGGAGAGGATCTCCTCGGTCATCGCCGACTCGACCCAGCCCGGCAGGATCGAGTTGGCCCGGATGCCGTATTTCGAGAGCTCGACCGCACAGGAGTTGACCATCGAGACGAGCCCGCCCTTGGAGGCCGCGTAGTTCTGCCCTCGCGGCTGTCCGGAGAGCGCCGCGAGGCTGGCGACCCCGACCAGGCTGCCGCCTTCTTCGCGCTCGACCATGTTTCGCGCAGCGCCCTGCAAAGTCAGGAAGGCCCCGCTGAGGTTCACCGCCAGGACCCGCTGGAACTCCTCCGGCGACATCTCGAGGAAGCGCTGACCCCCGGCCGCCACTCCGGCACAGGCGAAGCAGGAGTCGATCCGGCCGAGCCGGTCGAGGGTCTCGGTGAATGCGGCCTCGACCTCATCCGCGGAGCTGACGTCGCAGCGGACGGCGACGACCTCACCCCCATGACTGGCGATCCGCTCCCGGGCGGCCTCGTTCCGCTCCTCGGTCCGCCCCCAGATGCAGACGCTCGCCCCGGCGGCGGCAAGCCCCTCGGCCATACCCAGCCCGATGCCGCTGTTGCCGCCGGTGACCAGCGCCACATGACCAGACAAATCGAACGGATTGCCCATTTTCCTCTCCCAGGTTGACCGCCGGATGATATGGCCGGATGCCGGGGCCAGAACCTTTTCGACCGACGGATTATGAGTCGGGTTGGAAGCCATTCCGTAGAGCCGAATCGTGCCTGACGGGTGCGCCGGGTGCGGAGCTGACCGCCCGTACGATGCGAACTCGGCTGAGTTCGGTGGAGTCGGGGACCAATTGACTCAGGAGTTGCGCGAGGCGGCGAGTTCGACGAGTCGGGCTTCGGGGACAGCCGCGGAGGCCACGATCGCGCAGGTGTGACCCTGCTGGACCCAGGTGACGAGGGTGTGCTCACCGCTGCGGGCGACGTGGTAGGCGTTGCCGGCGCGGGTCACTTCGCGTCCGGGCGGATGCTCACGGAGGGGCTCGCCCGCAACGACCGAGTAGCCGAGCCGGGCGCCATCGGGGTTGCGATAGAAGACGGTCTTGACGGTCCGGCCCGCGATGCTGTCCTCGCGAGCGCCGACGGCCTTCCAGCCAAAGCTCTTCTGCCAGTCCGGGAACGAGATCGCACCCACGCGGGCTGCGAGGACGGGCGGGTTGCCGCCCTTTGGCGATGGAGCCGGCTGGGTCGCGGCGAGTCGCGCGGCGGCCTGTACCTCGGCCAGCGTCGGCGCCGTGCTATCGGTACCCGACTGAAACACAACACCGACAACCGCCAGAGCCGCTGCCGCGGTGGCGGTGGCGGTCAGAGCTCGCCAGTTGCGGCGCCAGAAGGAGGCTTTTGGCGCCGCCCGGGCACGCTCACGGTCGCGCTCGATCGACTCGCGCAGGGACTGGGGAGCCTGGGTGTCCGCGACGGCGGCGGCGATCAGGGCCTCGCCCTTTTTCGCGAGCGCGAGCTCTTCGTCGCTCAGTGGGGTGTCGTCTTCGTTGTGCATGGATCAATCTCTACTTGATTGGACGCCCTCGGGGGGCGATTCCATCCCGCGCGCGACCTGCGCCCGGGCCCGAAACAGCCTCGAGGTAATCGTCGCCTCCTTGGCACCGAGGAGATCCGCCGCCTCCCCGTAGCTGAGCCCCACGACGTCGACCGCAACCAGAGCATCGCGATAGGGCTCGGAGAGGCCGGCGATCACCGCGAACACCTCGCGAGCCTCGGTGGCGAGATCCGGGCGGGTGGCCGAGCTCGGGTCGACCGGCTCGAACCCCTCGGCGAGGGCCTCGGGCCTGAGGCGTCGCGCCGCTGCGCGGCGCGAGCTGATGAACGTATTGCGCAGCACGCCCAGCAGATATCCGATGTCGTTTTCGTTGCGAACCGTGCGCGGCTTCGCGAGGACCAGCGCAAAGGTCTCCTGTACGAGATCCTCGGCATCGACGCGCGACCCCGACAGCGCCCACGCGGCCCGGAAGAGGCGATCGATGTGATCCCCCAGAGTGCTGGGGTCGAGGATCCGGCCGGCGGGCGGCACCCGCACGAGGCTAGCAGCGGTCATTGGGCTCAACCTGGGATTCGGAGCTGGACGCAGGCATGGAGAGCCTCCGGACCGGCGCCCCAAAGGGGTCCCGCGAGCAGCGGGACCCCTTTGGGTGGCCTCTTGCCTAGCGGCGTGGGATTCGCAGGCCGACGGCCACCGAGCGCGCCGCGGAGTTGCCGGCGGCGTCGGAGCTCGCGACCTGGAGCCGGGCCGGGAGCCTGCCGCGCCTGGCGAGGCCGGCGGCGGCGCCGTTGACCCGAACCGACACGGTCTTCCTCTGCCCCGGGGCGAGGTTGACCGTGGCCGATCCGAGCACGAGCACCGCGCGAACCCGACCCAGCTTGACGGCCTTCGCCGTCTCCAGGGTGAGGGCCGTGCGGCACCCTCCCGCCTCTGCCACCGGACACAAGACCGGCGCGCGGGCGAGAAGCTTGCCACGGTTGCGGATCACCGCGACCTTGCCCACTGTGGGGGGGGTCGCGGTCGTGTCCCCGACGGGCTGTGGCGCCGGTGCCGGGGTAGCGTCGAGCGCCTCGACGCCGTCGATCGCGTCGACGGTTACCTGGTCGGTCTGGGCGCTGTCGGCGCCGGCCCCGCCACGAACCAGGTCGCCCGTCACGTCTCGCGCGAACAGCTGGTCTTCACCCTCGTTGCCGTCGAGGACGTCGCTTCCGCCGCCTCCGGTGAGCATGTCGTTCCCGGAGCCGCCGAAGAAGCTGTCCGCCTCACCGGCACCGCTGAGTTCGTCATTGCCCGGACCTCCGTCGGCGACCACCTGCAGCGCTGACCCTTCGTCGATCACGCTGAAGGTGTCGTTGCCGCCGATGCCGTTGACCGCAACGACCTCGTTGTCGGGCTCGATATTCAGCGTGAACGGGACGAGGTTCGTGCGCTGGAAGGTCGCGCCGAGCGCTTTGGCGGTGAGCCTCGTGACATCGCCTGCAGCCGCGGAGCCGTTGACCTCGACACGGTCGAAGCCAGACCCACCTTGATTGACCGGGTCGGTTCCGTCGCCGTTGTTCCAGACGATCGCGTCATCGCCGGCATCTGCGAACAGGGCGTCGCCTCCGGGGCCGCCGGCGATGCGATCGTCGCCGCCGCCACCTTCGATGACGTCGTTTTCGTCGCCGCCGTTGACCTGGTCGGCGCCTGCTCCCCCGGCGAGGGTGTCGAAGCCGCTGCCGCCGTTGACCTGGTCGGCGCCGTCGACTCCGACCAATCTGTCACCGGCGCTGCCGCCGTTCAGGGTCAGGACGGTGAGGCCGGCGAGACCGGCTGGGACTGCGGGGTCGGGGCCGAACTGATCAACGCCTCCGAGCCCGTTCACGGTCAGGCGCTCCGCCTGGACTTCGATTTCGAATTTCACCAGGTTGGTCCGTTCGAACAGCACCTCGCCCGGTTTGTTGGCGTTGGGCCTGGCTGTGAATTCGTCGCCCACGGTCGGGGCACCGTTGACCTCGACCTCGTCCGTGCCGGCGCCGCCTTCGTCGCGGTCGGTGCCGTCGCCGTTGTTCCAGACGAGCACGTCGTTGCCTTCGCCGCCAATCAGTTCGTCGACGCCTCTGAAGCCGACTACGCGGTCTTCGCCCTGATCGCCACGCAGGACATCGGTTTTGGCGCCGCCGGTGAGCAGGTCGTCGCCCTCGCCGCCGTTGATCGTCAGGGTGCCGTAGTTCGTGTTGCCGAGGCCGGTCGCGTCGACGGTGTCGCCGCCGCCGCCGGCATTGACGACGACCTGCGCGTTGGCATCCGCGGCGAGCGTCGTCGGCGTGCCGTTTACCGTGATGACGCCCGCCGCGGCGGCGAGCGTGATCGTGTCGCCGGCGGCGTCGCTCGTCACCGTCAAGTTGTTGCCGGTTACCACTGGGGGTTCGACGGTCGCGCTCGCGCCACTCGCGGCGGACAGGACACCGACCGCCGCGAGCGCGCCGATCAGCGCCACCCGTCTGGGGAACGTAAACATTTCGGGATACCTCCGGATCGAAGTTCACGACCGCTCGGATGGCGATCGAGTGCGTCTACAGGCCAAAGACGCGCAAGACACCCCGATCCTTCCCGCAGCCCCGAGGAAATCCCGCGGCCCAGCACGTCGATGTAGGCGTTGGCCCAGTCATAGGCCTAGCTCGTATCAGGCATGCCTCCAGCGAGATAGAGCGACTCACGTCCAAGGAGTTCGGCTGGGCTCGGTGGAGTCGGGGGACCAATTTCGGGACCAAGTCTCAGCAAACTAACCGGACGAGCGCGCTACTGCGCCTGTAAACGGCGGTATAGAGGCCGCGAAAAGTCCGAACGTCATCATCGCGGAAGCCTCGTGACTGCTCGGACCAATAGCGATCGACGAGAGCGGCGAGGTCAACCACCGATCGAGGACGAGGCGGCTTGCCGATCTCGTTAATGTCGTCATTGGCTCCCACTTCGACAACAAACGGGAACCGTTCTTCAACCATCGCCTTCGTCTCGTCGGCCGCCCTGCGCAGGGCGACTATCTCCTCCGCCTGACTCAGCATCGCCCCACCCTTAACGCGAGCCAGTTGGCGGAGGAATTCCTAGCTGCCTGCAGATCGCGCGAGCGAGTGGATACGCAATCTCGCGGTGGCGGGGTATCGAGGTCGAGCGCTCGGCATCCATGCCCCAGTAGCTGTGTCGGCCGCCCTCACGCAACAGGCGGGCGCCATGCTTTTTCAGGTGTCGCTCGAGGTCTCGTCGCTTCACGCCGCGACGATGTTGAGCGACTCGCTACCAACCGACTTGCCCTGGGGCTCGTGCTCCGCCGCGCGCAGCTCAAGCATTCCCGCGAGTGCGTCCAGTGCCATCTCACGGGCCTCCTCCTTGGTTCGACCCTGGCTGAGCACGCCAGGGACCTCGGGGATCGAAGAGACGATCCAGCCGTCGCCACCCTCCTCGTAGAGGATCGTGAGGTGCAGGGGGTCGCTCATACGGTGATTCTAGCGGTCAATGCCGCGGCCATTTCGGGACCAAGTTGGGGACCAAGCGAAATTGCGTCACTTAGAACCTGATCATTTGCAGGCGCTTTCATGGGGCGGGAAGGACTCGAACCTTCGACCGACGGATTATGAGTCCGCTGCTCTGACCAACTGAGCTACCGCCCCAGTGGCTGGGAGCGTAGCGCTACGCGAGAGCCTCCTAGGCGCTGAAGAGCTGGGCCAGGGAGCGGCCGACGTCGGGGGGCTCTTCCTCGCCTTTGGCCGCGGCGGCGGCGCCTTCGGCGAGGGCCTTGGCGGCGTCGGCGATCTGATGGGTGCGGCCGCCGCGAATGGTGCCGGTCTTCTTCGCTTCGTCGAGGTCGGATTCCATCAGGCCGGCGAGCTCGGCCAGGCGGCGCAGGCCGAGGGTGCCGGCGGCGCCCTTGAGGGCGTGAGCCTCCATCCGCATCGTCTCGAAGTCGGTCGTCTCGGTCGCCAGGCCGGCGGCGATCACGTCGCAGCGGCGGCGGGCCTCCTCGGCAAAGGAAGCCAGCAGCTCGGCATCCGGGCTCGTCTTCTCGCTCATTCTCCGATCAGTCCCTTCACTGTCCTGGTCAGCTCTTCGACGCCGAAGGCGCCCTCGATCTCAGCCTCGATCTTTCCATTCTGGTCGATCGCGAACAACCACGGCTCGCTCGGCAGGTGGAAGGCGCGCACCTGCGGGCGCACTCCCTCGTTCGGGTCGTTGTCCTTGTAGATCTCCATGTGGATGAACCGCGCCCGGTCGCCGTAGAGCTGCTTGACCTGCTCGGCGACGTCGGCGACCGGCCCGCAGACCCGACTCTGGCAGAACTGGGGCGTCGCGAACAGCAGCACGATCGGCTCCTTGCCGAGCACGTCGGCGTAGTCGACTTCGTTCTGCGTGTCCGGCGGGATTCGGGTGGTGATCTCGCTGAGGTCACCGCCGGCGTCCTCGGGGGTGGGCGTGTGGATCAGCGGCGCCTCCTGGCCGGGCCTCGGGACCCCTGCGAAGGCGCCCACCGAGGCGCTGGGCAGTAGCGAGGACTTCAGCTCGCCGTCCTCCTCGATCAGGGCGACGATCCGCCACTCCCCGTCCTCGGGGAAGGAGACGTGCGTGACGTAGGCGGCGGTGGCGGCGTCGGGGTCGTCGGTCGTCGTCATCGCGCGGAAGGCGGGCTGGGTCTCGAGGCTTTCGACCGCCGCCGGGTAGGGGCCGGCCGCGGGCCGGTCGAGAGCTTCCTCCAGCGCTTCCTTCTCCCGCTCCGTGCCCGCGGCGGTGCCTTTCTTCAGCGGCACCCGGGCGAAGTAGAGCGCGACCTTGGCGTCGGCGACCTGGCCGCCGTCGCGTTCGAAGACCCCGAACGGGTAGCGGTTGCGACCCTCGTAGAAGACCTTCGCCGCGGGCGAGACGACCAGGGTCGAGGGGCCGGCGGCCGCTTCGGCGACCTGCGCCAGGGTCTTGCCCTCGGCGCTGGGGAAATCGCCCTTCGGCGGCGCCGGCCGGCTTTCGGCGCCGCCCTGCGAGGAGCCGGTCGAGGTGTCCGAGTCCCCGCCGCACCCGGGGAGCACGGCAATCGCGAGCGCCACCAGGAAGGCGAGGGCGGCAAGGGCTCGGCTGCGACGCATCGGCGGCATGTTATTGAGCGCCGTGAGCCGGGAGCGGTGCCCCCGAAGGCACCCTCGCCGGGCTGGAGATAGGGTCCGCAGCGCAGAAGGCAAGCGGAAGGAGACGAAGTTGGCAGAGCGAGCGGCACTTGTCACCGGAGCGTCGAGCGGCATCGGCCTGGCGATCGCCAGGGTGCTTGGCGGGGAGGGCTACGCGCTGACCGTCGCCGCACGGCGCCCGGAGAAGCTCGAGAGCGCCGCGGAGGCGCTGCGCGCCGAGGGCCTCGAGGTGCAGAGCGTCGCCGCCAACATGTCCGACGAGGAGGGGCTGGTCGGCGTCTTCGCCAGGCACCGCGAGGCCTACGGGCGCCTCGACGTGCTCGTCAACAACGCCGGCGTCGGCATCGGCGCGCCGATGGAGGAGATCCAGACCAAGCACCTCGACATGCAGCTGGCGGTCAACCTGCGGGCGCTGATCATCGGCACCCGCGAGGGCCTGCCGATGCTCCGGCAGGCGGGCGAGGAGCACGGAAAGGCGCTGATCGTCAACACCGCCTCGATCGCGGGCAAGGGCGGCCAGGCCTGGCTCTCGATCTACGCCGCGACCAAGGCGGCGGTGATCAACTTCACCCAGTCGACGCACCGCGAGGTAGGCGCCGCCGGGATCCAGTGCACGGCGCTGGCGCCGGGCTTCGTCGAGACGCCGATGACCGAGTTCGTCCAGGGGCAGATCCCCGGCGAGGAGATGATCCGGCCGGAGGACATCGGCGAGGCGGTCCGCTTCCTGCTGCGCACGTCGAAGAACTGCCACGTCCCCGAGATCGTCTTCACGAGACCGGGCGAGGGCCTCGATACCCCGTAGCAGCGGCAGCACGGTGGTAACCGGAGGCGACAAGCGTCTTCGCTTCCTCGTAGCCGCCTTCGGCGACCCTGGCCACGTCTTCCCGGCGATCTCGCTGGGGCGGGAGCTGCGCGGGCGTGGCCACGAGGTGACGATCGAGACCTGGGAAGAGCGGCGCGAGGCGGTCGAGGGCGCCGGGCTCAGCTTCGCCGCGGCCGAGGAATACCGCATGTTCCCCCCGCCGGACCCCGACTCGCCCGAGGGCGCCCACGCGGCAGAAGCGGCCAAGGCGCTGCTGCCGCTGCTCGAGGAGACGCGTCCGCACGCGGTCGTCAGCGACATCCTCACCCTTGCGCCGACGCTCGCGGCCGAGAAGGCGGGCGTGCCGCTGGCGACCCTGATCCCGCACATCTACCCGGTCGTGGAGCCGGGGCTGCCGTTCTTCGCCGTCGGGCTGCAACCGCCGCGCACGCCGGTCGGGCGGGCGGTCTGGCGCACCGGGCAGCGAGCGCTGAACATCGGCCTGGAGCAGGGCCGCAACGACCTCAACCGCCAGCGGGAGCGGCTCGACCTGCCCCCGGTGGACCGCTTCCACGGCGGCATCAGCCCCGACCTGGCGCTGGTCGGGACCTTCCCCCAGCTCGAGTACCCGCGGCGCTGGCCGACGGGGGTGGAGATCACCGGGCCGATGACCTTCGAGATCCCGCATCCGGAGATCGAGCTGCCGCCCGGCGAGGAGCCGCTGGTCCTGGTCGCGCCCAGCACCGCCCACGACTCCGAGAACCACCTGGTGCGCACGGCACTCGCGGCGCTGGCCGAGGAGCCGGTGCGGGTGGTGGCGACGACCAACCGCGTCGTCCCCCAGCGACCGATCGCGGTCCCCCCCAACGCGGTCCTGGTCGAGTGGCTCAGCTACAGCCAGCTGATGCCCGCCGCCTCCCTGGTCATCTCCCACGGCGGCCACGGCACCGTCGCCCGCGCCCTCTGTGCGGGCACGCCGGTCCTGATCTGCCCGATCATCGGCGACATGAGCGAGACCGCGATGCGGGTCGCCTGGGCCGGGTGCGGCCTCTCCCTCCCCTGGCGCCTCTGCCGCCCCGCCCCGCTCCGCTGGGCTACGCGGCGAGTGTTGGAGGACCCCTCCTTCTCGGATCGCGCGGGCCGGCTGGCCGGCTGGGCCGCGGAGAACGGCGGCGCCGAGCGCGGCGCCGAGCTGGTCGAGCGGCTGGCGCTTAGCCGGGCGGCGGCCTGAAGAAAGCTCCGGGGGTGGGACTCGAACCCACAACAACTCGGTTAACAGCCGAGTGCTCTACCGATTGAGCTACCCCGGAACGACCTGGAGGAATTTACCGATTGGGGGCCGACCTCTCGGTGCGGGCTATGCGCTCGACCAGGGCAGCGCGGTCGCGGCTGAGGGCGGCGCGGCGCTCGTACTCGTCGCGCTCGCCGGCCGCGGCGATCTCGGCCTCGATGCGACGCTGCTCCAGGAGGAGGTAGTTGAGCTCCATCGCCTCCGGGGAGGCGGGCTCGTCGTGGGCGAGGATGACCAGCTCGGCGATCAGGCCGGCGAGCTCGGAATCGTCGTGGGGAAGGTTGGAGGCCGGGTCCTCGGGGTGCTCGCGCAGCCAGGCCAGGGCGCGCATCCCCGTCGGCGATAGGTGCTCATCGCCGAGGCGGCCCAGGTACTCCTTGCCCTCGGCCGGCAGCGCGATGCACATCGCCAGCAGGGCGCGCTCGCGGCGCTCGCGCGAGGTCAGCTCGGCGGTGCGCCGGGGTGCCGGCGCCGCGGTGCCGCGCGTCGCCTCCGCCGGCCCGCCCGTGGTCGGCTGCGCGGCGACCACCCTCCCCATCACCATCGCCGGCTCCAGATCGAGGCGCTCGGCGACCTGGCGCACCAGGTCGTCGCGGCTGGCGCTCTCCCCCAGCCCGGCCAGGACCGGCGCGACTTCGCCCAGCGCCCTGTCGCGCTCGGCGGGGGAGGAGATGTCCGTGCGGTCGAGGACGAGGCCAACCTGGAAGGCGGTGAGCTCGGCCCCGCCGTCGAGGAGCGCCCGGAAGCGCTCGGCCCCGCCCTCGGCGGCCATCATCTCCGCCGGGTCCTCGCCGGCCGGCATCGCCGCCACGCGGAGCCGCATCTTGCGGCCGGCCGCCACACGCTGCGCCCGCAGCATCGCCTCCTGCCCGGCGGCGTCGGCGTCGAGCGCCAAGACGACCTCGTCGACCATCCCCGAGAGCGAAGCCACCTGCTCCTCGGTGATCGCCGTGCCCATCACGCCGACGGCCTCCTCGATCCCCGCCTGGTGCAGGGCGAGGACGTCGGTGTATCCCTCGACCACGACCGCCCGGCCAGCCTTCGCGATCGCGGCCTTGGCCAAGTCGATGCCATAGAGCATCGTGCTCTTGTGGAAGAAGTCGGTCTCCGCCGTGTTGACGTACTTCGCCCCCTGGTCGGAGCGCATCGCCCGGCCGCCGAAGCCCAGCGTGCGGCCGCGGCGGTCACGGATCGGGAACATGATCCGCGAGCGGAAGCGGTCGTACTCGCCCCCGCCCCGCCCCCGCTGGACCAGCCCGACCCCGCGCAGCTCCTCGACCCTGAACCCGGCGCGCTGGCCGCGCAGCAGCACCTTGTCCCAGGCGCTGGGCGCGTAGCCGACGTCGAAGGCGCGGAGGATCTCCTCGCCGAGGCCGCGCTGCGCCAGGTACTCGCGCGCCTTGCCGGCCTCCTCGGAGTCCCAGAGATAGGCGGCGTAGAAGGATGCGGTGCGGTCGAGCAACTCGCTCAGCCGGCGCCGCTGCTGGCGCCTCGCCTCCGCCCGCGGGTCCTCCCGCTCGCGCTCCAGCTCGACCCCGTAGCGGTCGGCGAGCAGCTCGACCGCCTCGGCGAAGCCCAGCCCCTCCTTCTCCTCGACGAACTTGATCGTGTCGCCGCCGACCCCGCAGCCGAAGCAGTGGTAGAGCTTTTCCTGCGCGTCGACCGAGAAGGAGGGGGTGCGCTCCTCGTGGAAGGGGCAGAGCCCGACCCAGCGCGCGCCCTGGCGGCGCAGGTCGGTGTGCGCCGAGACCACCTCGACGATGTCAACCGCCTGCTTGACCCGCTCCAGGCTCTCGGTCGATATCAGCGCCACGTGGCCACCGTAGCGCTCCGGCCCCCGCTCAGAACCTCGCCTCCTCGGGGATGGTCAACTCGGTGAACTTGGCGATGCAGTAACGGTCGGTCATCCCGGCCAGGTAGTCGGCGGCGCGCTGGCAGTCGCTCGAGTCAGGCGCGGGCGTCGGTGCCTCGTCCGGGCTCTCCATGTAGTGGTCGAAGAGAACCTGCATCACCCGGTGCACCCGGTCGTGCTCGCTGCGCGCCAGCGGCCCGAGGTAGACGCGGTCGAACATGAACTTGCGCAGGCGCAGCATCGCGCCGCCGATCTCTTCGCTCTGGACGATGTCCCCCGCCGCCCGCGAGCGTTCGACGATGTCGCGGACGAGGGTGTCGATCCGCGCCGAGCCGGTCTCCCCGAGCAGCCCTATCTCCGCCACGGGAAGGTCCTCGGTGCGCAGTATCCCGGCCCGCAGGGCGTCGTCGATGTCGTGGTTGATGTAGGCGACGCGGTCGACGAGCTTGACGATCCGGCCCTCCAGCGTCGCCGGCTTGCGCGAGCCGGTGTGGTTGAGGATGCCGTCGCGCACCTGCTCGGTCAAGTTGAGGCCGCGCCCGTCGCGCTCCAGCACCTCGACCACGCGCAGGGAATGCTCGTTGTGCTTGAAGCCGCCGCCGCACCGCTCCCGCAGCGCCGCGTCGAGGGCCTCCTCGCCGGCGTGGCCGAAGGGCGGGTGGCCGAGGTCGTGACCGAGCCCGATCGCCTCGGTCAGGTCCTCGTTTAGGCCGAGCGCACGGGCCACCGTGCGGGCGATCCCGCAGGCCTCCAGCGTGTGCGTGAGCCGGGTGCGGTAGTGGTCGCCCTCCGGCGCGACGAAGACCTGGGTCTTGTGCTTGAGGCGACGGAAGGACTTGGAGTGGACGATGCGGTCGCGGTCGCGCTGGAACGGCGTCCGCACCGGGCTGTCGGCCTCCTCGACCGCCCGCCGCGCCGGATAGGACCGAGTCGCCTCCGGAACGAGGAACTGCTCCTCCCAGGCGCACACCCGATCCTCAAACGTCACCGTCGCATCCATCCGTCGATCCTAAGGGCCGGTTCCGGTAGGGGTGGAGCGTCTTGTACTTTTTGGCGAGTTTGCTCCGGGCGCCAGCCGAATCCGACCCTCCAAAAAGTTAAGCGGAACCCCTACCGGAACCGGCCCTCACGCCGCTGCCCGCAATTGGACGTGGGCATGATGCTCCAGGGTCTCGCCCACAGCCCTCTCGACCTGGCGCAGCGCCAGCTCCTCCGCCTCCGGCGCCTCGGCCAGCGGGCTGCCGACCGCCTCGACCATGAAGCGGTGCGCTTCCTCGGAGAGGGGAAAGGCATCCCCTTCGCAGCTGGCGCAGACGACGCCCCCGGCCGCGCCGGAGAAGCCGCTCAGGTGCTCGGTCTCGCCGCAGCGCGTGCAGGAGGCGAGCTCGGGCGCGAAGCCGGCCGCGAGCGCCAGCTTGAGACGGAAGGAAAGCGCCGTCTCCAGCGTGCTCGCGCGCTCGGCCGCGGGCTCGTCGAGCAGCGCCAGATAGCGGCAGAGCAGGTTGTAGGCGGGCAGGTTGGGCTCGGCCGAGTCGAGCAGGCGCAGCACGGCGTCGCAGGCGCGGGCGCCCGCGTTCAGGGCCGCGCCGGACGCGCGCAGCCGCGGGTAGCCGTCGGTGGTGGAGGCGCTGGTCACGGTGAGCAGCTCCCCCCGCCCTTCGTGCAGGACCAGGTCGAGGCGGAAGAACGGCTCCAGGCGCCCGCCGAAGCGCGACTTCGGCTTCCGTGCACCCTTGGCGATAGCGCCGATCCTGCCCCGCGTCTTCGAGTAGAGGTGGAGGATGCGATCGGCCTCCCCGTAGCGGATGCTGCGCAGCACCACTGCCTCTGTCTTCAGCGTCGTTCCGGCCATGGCCGGTCTACGGTGAACGACGGGGCGGACGGCGCCTCCGCGGTTTCCGGCGCAACCTGACCTGGCAGCTCGGGCAGTAGTAGGTCGAGCGGCCGGAGACGACGATGCGCACGATCGGGCTCTCGCAGCGCGGGCAGGGCTGGCCCTCGCGGGTGTGGACGAGGAACTCGTCCTGCATCGTGCCCTTCTCGCCGCGACCGTCGCGGTAGTCGTCGATCGAGGCGCCGCCGCCGTCGATCCCCGCTTCCAGCGCGGCGACGACCGCATCGTGCAGCGCCTCCAGGTGCTCGGGCTTCATCGAGCCGGCCGGCGAGAGCGGGTGCAGCCGCGCCCGGAACAGGGCCTCGTCGGCGTAGATGTTGCCGACCCCGGCGACGCCGGACTGGTCGAGCAGGAAGGACTTCAGGGGAGCCATGCGACCGGCAGCCATCTCCCCCAGCGCCTCCGCTGTGAAGCCGTCGGAGAGCGGCTCGACCCCGAGGCGGGCGAAGCGCTCGTCGAGGCCGGCGTCGTCGATCAGGAAAGCCTCGCCGAAGCGGCGTGGGTCGGTGAACCAGAGCTCGCGCCCGTCGCCAAGCCGGAAGCGGGCCCGCAGGTGGCGCTCGGAGACCGAGCGCTCGCCCTCGTACAGCCGCCGGCCCTCGGAGGGGTCGAGCTTGCTCTCACCCTCGACCAGGACAAGGTTCCCGGTCATCCGCAGGTGCATGACCAGCGTCCGGGCTCCCTCGAGTCCCAGCAGCAGGTACTTGCCGCGCCGGCCCAGCCCCCCGATCGTCGCCCCCGCGACCGCACGCTCCAGCTCCGCCGGCGAAACGGGCCGGCACCAGCGAGCGTCGAGCACCTCCAGTGCCTCGATCGCCCGGCCTCGCAGCTCCGGATCGAGCTGCCGGCAAACGGTCTCCACCTCCGGCAGCTCGGGCACCCCCCAGTTCTATCGAACGCTGACTTCGTGGTTAACGGTGCATATGCACCGGAAAGGACGAAGTCAGCGGGGATTAGGTGGCGGTGGCGCGGGGGTGGGCCTTGAAGTAGGCGTCCTTCAGGTGCTCACCGGAGAGGTGGGTGTACATCTGGGTCGTGGCGATGTCGGCGTGGCCGAGCATCTCCTGGACGGCGCGCAGGTCGCAGCCGCCCGCCAACAGGTGGGTGGCGAAGCTGTGGCGCAGCGTGTGCGGGCTCATCTGACCCGCCAGGCCGGCGGTGCGGGCGTTGCGCTGCACGATCTTGTAGAGGCCCTGGCGGCTGAGCGGGCCGCCGCGGAAGTTGACGAAGATCTTCACCTCGTGGCGCTCGCCGACCAGCTTCGGGCGTCCGCCCCTCAGGTAGGCAGAGATCGCCGCGATCGCCTTGCGGCCGAGGGGGACCAGGCGTTCCTTGCTGCCCTTGCCGCGAGCGCGCAGGAAGCCCTCGTGCAGATCGACGTCGCCTAGCTCCAGCCCGATCGTCTCCGAGGCGCGCAGGCCACAGGCGTACATCACCTCCAGCAGCGCCCTGTCGCGCAGCGCCGCGGGGGCGCTGCCCTGCGGGGCGGCAAGCAGCTTCTGGACCTCTGCGTAGTTGAGGACCTGGGGCAGCTTCTTCGCCCGCCGGGGGGCGCTCAGCGCCGCGGTCGGGTCGTCGCCGATCAGCTCGTCGCGGCGCAGTTGCTTGTAGAAGGAGCGCAGGCAGGCGGCCTTGCGATGGACGGTCGCCGAGGAGCAGGCGGGGCGCCCCTCCCCCGTCGCCAGCCCAGCGAGGAACTCGCTGATGTCAGCCGGCCCCGCGGCGAGGGCATCGACGTCGCGGGCGGCGAGGAACTCGCCGTACTGATGGAGGTCGGTGCGGTAGGCGTCCAGCGTGTTGCGGGAGAGGCCGCGCTCGAGCTCGAGGTAGGAGAGGAAGTCGAGGACTAGGCCCTCGAAGCGGGACTCTGTGCGCGTGGGCGATGGGGTGGCGACTGCCATGGCGGGGTGGTTCCCTCTGAACCACGGCAATCCTTGGTTGGCAAGGGACCATGCGTGGTGGCCGCGGGGCCCGTCACGGCCTGAGGGGGGCCTGCGGGCGGGGGCTGCGCCTCCGTTCTCGGCCCCCCTCAGTCCGCGCCACCCGCGGAAGCTGCTGCTAGGGCAGTGCCCGATGCCAGGGCTGCTGCAAAGAAGAGGGGGTCTTCCGTGATGGTGCGACCCATCGTGCGGGCGGGGAGCCCCGCTGTCTCGTAGCCGGAGAGGTCAGCTTGTGTCTCTGTGAGACGGTGGCGCCAGCCCGCTGCCTGGGCGAGGACCGCGGTTGGGACGGGGTTGTCCGAGGGGACCGGGATCGTCACCGGGGCGAGGAGCATTTGGAGGACTGTGAGGGTGTGGTGGCTTACGGGGCGGTGGCGCTCGCGGGGGTCGGCGCCGGAGAGGCGCGGGGAGAGCAGGGTCGGGAGGCCGAGCGCGAGGGAGGCGTGAGCGGTGTCGAGGGCGGCGATGCCGCCGTGGCCGAGGCGCGTGTCGGAGCCGATGATCCCCGGGCCCGGCCCGGCGATCGCCGCGTCCCAGCCGAGCGACCGGGCCGCCGCGTCGAGCGCGCCCGCGACCGAGAGCGTCTCGTGCTCGCCTCCGTATGCGGGCGCCGCGGTGACGTGACCGCAGAGCAGGCCGCGCTCGCGCAGCTCGGCGACGTCGCGGCTGAGCGAGCCCGGCAATGCCCCTCCCGCCGTCTGCACGTAGCCCACCTTCAGCCCCGGGGTCGCCTGCGCCGCCGCCCAGGCCGCCGGCGCCAGGTGCCCGTGCAGCGGCATCACCAGCACCGGCATCCCCGCTCCCTCCCGTTCCGGTGCGCCTTTCCCCCGTATATCCGGGGAAAGGCGCACCGGAAGCTCGGCCGGGTCGACGGCGTGCTGGAGGGAGGTGTAGTTGAGCTTCATCACGTGCTCGCGGCTGCCGCCGCTCGCATCCAGGCCGCGGGTCAGGTTGACGTGGACGATGTCGAAGCCGCCCGAGCCGAGACCGAGGTCCAGGGCCTCGACGTTGACGACGACCTCGTCGCCCTCGCGCATCTCGCCGAGCAGGGCCGTGTCGGCCCATGCCCTGCGGCGCTCGCCGTCGACCTCGACCGTCAGCGGCTCCTCGCCGACGACAACGCCGCGGCGCAGCTTCAGCCGGCCGCCCACAGGACCGCCAAGCCCCTAGGCCGCCGCCGCGACGATGCCCTCGCAGACCTCGAGCATCGCGTCGAGGTTGCGCGCGCTCACGGCCTCGTCGGGCGTGTGGTTGGCCTCGGTGCCGTTGGCGAGCAGGATGCAGTCGAAGCCGTTCGCGATCAGCGCGTTGGCGTCGCTGCCGCCCCCGGTCGCCGTGCGCTCGGGATCGAACCCGGCGCTCCGCAGCCCCGCCTCGGCCAGGGCCAGCGCCGGCGAGGAGGGCGGGATCTGGTAACCGCGGAAGAGCTCTTCGATTCGCACGTCCACGTCACAACCGTGCTCGCTGGCACCCCAGGCGCAGGCGTCGCTAAGCGACCCCGCGACCTCCGCCGTCCGGCCCGAGTCGAGGCTGCGCGCCTCAGCGACGATCGAGCAGTGCCCGGGGACCACGTTGCCCGAGGTCCCGCCCGAGATCACACCCACGTTTGCGGTCGTTTCTTCGTCGAGCCGGCCCAGCTCCATCCGCGAGATCGCCGCGGCGGCAGCGGCGATCGCGTTGCTGCCGTCCTCGGGCCGGATGCCGGCGTGCGCCTCGACCCCGTGGAAGTCCGCCAGCACACGCTGCTGGGTAGGCGAGGTGACGGCCACCTCGCCGATCGAGCTGGCGTGGTCGAGGACGAAACCGCGCTTCGAGCGGAGCGCCGAGACGTCGAAGGCTTTCGCGCCGCGCAGGCCCTGCTCCTCGGCGACGGTCAGCACCAGCTCGATCCCGACCGGCGGCGGCTCGGCGACGTGGCGCGCCACGAGCTCCATGAAGACCGCCACCGCCGCCTTGTTGTCAGCGCCGAGAATCGTGTCCCCCGCGCTGCGGAAGACGCCGTCGGATTCGACCACCTCGATCTGGCCCTTGTGCGGCACGGTGTCGAGATGGGCGCAGAACATCACCCACTCCTCGCTCGCCCCCGGCAGGCGGGCGAGGATGTTGCCCGCTCCGGCCTTGGCCGGCCCCGCAGCGTCGTCCTCGCTCACCTCGAGCCCGAGCGCGCGCAGCTCGGCGGCGACCGTGTCCGCGACCTCGCGCTCCTCGCCGGTCGGGCTGCGAATCTCGCAGAGCCGGACGAACGTCTCAAAAAGCCTCTCCACGACGGGACAGGCTAATGGGCTACCGAAGAACCCTCCGACTGCGGCAACTCTGCGCCCTCGGCGGGACGCTCGCCCGCGTGCCGCGCCGCGGCGCCGACGAACTCGCGGAAGAGCGGCTCGGGGCGGTTCGGGCGGGAGTTGAACTCCGGGTGGAACTGGGAGGCGACGAAGAAGGGGTGGTCGGGAAGCTCGATCATCTCGACCAGCCGCTCGTCCGGCGAGGTGCCGCCGCAGACCAGCCCCTCGTCCTCGAGCCGGCGGCGCAGCTGGTTGTTGACCTCGTAACGGTGGCGGTGGCGCTTGTAGATGACCGCCTCGCCGTAGATCTCGCGCGCACGCGTCCCCTCATGGAGCTTCACCGGGTCGGCGCCGAGCCGCATCGTGCCGCCCATCTCGGAGACTTCCTTCTGCTCGGGCAGCAGGTCGACCACGGGGAACGGCGTCTCGGGGTCGAACTCGGCCGAGTTGGCGCCCTCCATGCCGGCGACCGTGCGGGCGAACTCGACCACGCCGATCTGCATCCCGAGGCAGATCCCCAGATAGGGGATCGAGCGTTCGCGGGCGATCCGCGCCGCTGCGACCTTGCCCTCGATCCCGCGCTCGCCGAAGCCGCCCGGGATGAGGACGCCGTCGGCGCCCTCCAGCCGCTCGGGGTCGAAGTCCTCGGAGTCGACCAGCTCCACCTCGACCTTCGCCCCGTGGTGGATGCCGCCGTGCTCGAGCGCCTCGATCACCGACTTGTAGGCGTCGGCGAGCTGCACGTACTTGCCGACCAGGGCGATCCGCACCCTGCCCTCCGCCGCGTCGGCGCGGCGGATCATCGCCTCCCACTCGGCCAGGTCGGGCGCCGGCGCCTCCATGCCGAAGTGGTCGAGCACCAGGTCGTCGACGCCCTCGGCGCGGAAGACCAGCGGCACCTTGTAGATGTTGTCGACGTCGTTGGCCGAGATCACCGCGTCGACCGGCAGGCTGGCGAAGAGCGCGATCTTCTCGCGGATCTCGCGGTCGAGCCGGCCCTCGGAACGGCAGACCAGCGCGTGGGGCTGGATCCCGATCCGCCGCAGCTCGTTGACCGAGTGCTGCGTCGGCTTCGTCTTCAGCTCGCCAGCGTGTCCGACGTAGGGCACCAGGGTCAGGTGGACGAACATCGACCGCTTCGGCCCGAGATCGGTGTTGAGCTGGCGGATCGACTCGAGGAAGGGCAGCGACTCGATGTCGCCGACCGTGCCGCCGATCTCGGTGATGACGAAGTCGACCGCCTGGGACTCGGCGACGATCAGGATCCGGTTCTTGATCTCGTTGGTGATGTGCGGGATCACCTGCACCGTGGCGCCGAGGTAGTCGCCGCGGCGCTCGCGGTTGATCACCGAGTTGTAGACGGCGCCGGCGGTGACGTTGGAGGCGCGCGAGGCGTTCTCGTCGGTGAAGCGCTCGTAGTGGCCGAGGTCGAGGTCGGTCTCCGAGCCGTCCTCGGTGACGAAGACCTCCCCGTGCTGGAACGGGCTCATCGTCCCGGGATCGACGTTGATGTAGGGGTCGAACTTCTGCAGCTGGACCCGGTAGCCGCGGGAGACGAGGAGGCGGCCGATCGAGGCGGCGGCGATCCCCTTGCCGAGAGCCGAGACCACCCCGCCGGTGACGAAGATGAACCTCGTATCTCCTTGGGAGGGCTGACTCATGCTCTGCCGAGCGAGTCTAGCCATCGCAGTGGCGGAACCGAATCGATCGCGGCGGAGATCGAGCGCAACTCTCCGTAAATGGTCAGTCCGGCGACCGCGAGCAGTGCGACCAGGCGGGCATCTGCGCCCAGCGTCGTCAGCAGCCAGACCCCGGCGACGGCGCCGAGCAGGTTGGAGCCGGTGTCACCCAGCATCGCCCGCTCGCGCAGGGTGAACCAGGCGCCGACCGCCACCGGGCCAGCGAAGATCCCGAGCAGCTCCAGCGGCGCCAGGGTCCAGGCGCCCAGGCAGAGGCCGGCCCCGAGCAGCGCCAGGCCCTTCTCCGCTCGCCCCGGCCGCAGGTCGAGCAGGTTGAAGGCGTTGGTGGCGAGGATAAGCAGGGCGACGTCGGCGAGGTAGCGCCAGGACTCCAGGCCCCGCCCGGAGACGACGTAGGCAGCGAGCGCCAGCGCCCCCAGCGCCTTCACCGCCCCGGTCGAGAGGCTGCCCCGGCGCAGCGCCCGCATGTGCCCGCGCCAGCCGCGCGGCGCGCCGGCCACCTCGCCCCGCCCCAGTGAGTCGTCGAGGAAACCGAGGAACGCGACCCCCAGCAGGTAGGGCATCCAGCGACGCAGCTCGGGGTCGAGCAGGTCGAGGTCGGCGCGGTCGTCGAGGAAGGCGAGCGGCGCCAGCGCGACCAGGGCCGCGGTCGCCAGCACCGCCCCCAGGGGGAAGGCGAGCGAGGCGCCGCGGTAGTTCTCGCGCACCAGGCCGGCGTCGATGAGCCCGCGCACGCCGGCCGGCACGACGAGCAGGGCGACCGCGACGGCGACCGGGAGCCCGACCCAGGTCACGGACTCGAAGACCCCACCGGGGGCAGCAGGTCCGGGAGCAGGCGGTCGGCCGAGCCCTTGATCCCGAAGCTGCCCTCGGCGCCGAGCAGGGCGAAGACGGTCGCGACCCGGCCCGCCGCGAGCTCGGCGTCGTCGACGCTGGTCAGGTCGTTGCCGTTGAAGAAGGAGACCGAGGAGGGCTCCGTGCTGGAGGTCTCGACGCCGACCGCGGGCGTCCGGGTCCCGGTGATGCCGGCGATCAGCGCCGATTCGAGCCGGCTCGCGTTGGAGCGCTGCACCGGCCCCATCTCCTCGGGCACGTCGCGCACCACGATGACGCCGTCGAGGGCGCCGAAGTTGCCGCTCGCCCGGGAGAAGAGATGGCCGCGGACGAGCTCGGGCAGGGTGCCGCCGCGGACTATCTGGCGTCCCAGCCCGACGCCGAAGGCGGTGAGCGTGTCGCCGTCGCGGCGCAGGGCGGCGAAGCGGGTCTTCGAGAGGTCGCCGGCGAGAGCGCGCAGGTCGACCGGCTCGCGCACCACGCCGACCCCGACCAGGCGCGCCCCGGTCGGCTCCAGCGCGTCCTCGATCGCCGCCGAGGTCTCCCCCGGCAGATCGCCGAGGGCGACGACTCCGATCCGCCGCCCGGAGAGCCGGTCGCGCACCAGAGCCGGGTAGACGCGGCTGGCGAACTCGTCCGAGCGCGCCAGCTCGGCGCTCAGCTCGTCAACCCGGTCGCGGGCGTCCTGCAGGTTGCCGGTGAGGCTGCGCTCGAGGTCCCGGCGCGTGTTGGTCAGCGCGTCGCCGCCGAACTCGGCGCCGATCAGGATCCCGATCGCGAGGGCGAGGAAGACCGCGATCATCGAGGTCGCGTGGTATTTGGCGCTGTAGCCCACGGCGGCAGGCTATCTGGGCCGTGCTACAACCCCAGCCAGATCTTGACCTTCAGCCAGACCAGGTCGAAGAGGCCGCTGAGGGCGGGCGCGGTGATGACGACGATCGCCACCAGGATCGCGAAGGCGGCGACGAAGAGGACCAGCGGGCCGAAGGGGGAGCTCGGGTTGTAGAGCCGGCTGACGCCCTTGGCGTCGACCAGCTTCTCGCCGATCCGCAGCCGGGTGAGGAAGGTCGAGGACATGCCGCCGCGCTTGCGGTCGAGGAACTCGATCAGGTTGAAGTGGGCGCCGACGCTGACGATCAGCGCCGCGCCCTTCTCGAAGGCCATCAGCATCGCGACGTCCTCGCTGGTGCCGGCAGCGGGCAGCACGGTGTGGTCGAGCCCGAGGTCGAGCAGGCGCTGCCGGCCGGGGGCGCGCCCGTCGGGATAGGCGTGTACGACCAGCTCCGCTCCGCAGCGCAGAGCCTCGTCGCCCGCGGAGTCCATGTCGCCGAGGATCAGGTCCGGCTTCAGGCCCGCCTCCAGCACCGCCTCGGCACCCCCGTCGACGGCGACGACCAGCGGGCGCACGTCGCGGATGTAGGCGCGCAGCGCCTGCAGGTCGCGGCGGTGGTGCTCGCCACGGACCACGATCAGGACGTGGCGGTCGCGGAAGGAGGCGCGCGTCGGGGGGAACTCGACGCTGCCGGTCAGGAGGTCGGTCTCCTGGCGCACGTGGGCGACCGTGTTCTCGGCGAACTCGGCGAGGGCCTCGTCTACCCGCTCGCGCTGCTCGTCGAGCTTGACCTCCAGCTCCTCGACCCCGAGCACGCGGCCGCGCAGGACCTCCCGCTCGCCGGCGAGCACGGCGCCGCCGCAGACGGTCACCCGCTCGCCCTCGCCGAGCAGCTCGAACGGGTCGGCGCCGTCCGCGTCGACCAGCACGACGCCGGCGCGGACGAGCAGCAGCGGGCCCGTGTTCGGATAGCGGCCGTTGGAGGACGGCGCGGCGTTGATCACGGCCCCGACGCCGGTGGCGATCAGCTCCTCGGCCGCGATCCGGTCGATGTTGACGTGGTCGATGACGGCGACGTCGCCGGGGGCCAGGCGCTTGACCAGGTGCTTGGTGCGCCGGCCGAGCCGGACGGTGCCCTCGATCGCCTCGCCAGGGGACCCGCCGTTTCGGCGAGAGAAGAGGGCGGGGAGACGACGACGGCTGGCAGTGGTTGCCACCGGAGCAGGTTAACCGCTCTGGCAAGCGCCACAAACCGCTTCCGGCAGGTTCTCAGGCCGCGGCGAGCAGCTCCCGGGCGTGCTGGGTCGCCGCCTCGTCGGATTGCTCGCCGCCGAGCATGCGGCGGATCTCCGCCACCACCCCATCGCCCTCCAGCCGCCGCACGGTGGCGCTGGCGCGCTCGCCGGAGACGTCCTTCTCGAGCGTGAAGTGCGCCTTGGCCTGGGAGGCGACCTGGGGCAGGTGGGTGATGCAGAGCACCTGGCGGCCCTCGCCGAGGGCTCGCAGCCGCTCGCCGACCGCGCGGGCGGTCTTGCCGCCGACGCCCGCGTCTATCTCGTCGAAGACGAGCGTTCCCGCGCCGCCGCCAAAGCCGCTCAACGCCAGCATCACCCGCGAGAGCTCCCCGCCGGACGCGGCGTCGCGCAGCGGCGCCGGCTCCAGGCCGGGGTTCGGGGCGAGGCGTAGCTCGACCGACTCGGCTCCGCTTGGGCCGAACCCGTCGGGATGCGGCTCCAGCACGACCTCCAGCCGCGCGCCGGGCATCGCCAGCCGCTCCAGCTCCTGCGCCGCCTCGCGTTCCAGCGGCGCGGTCGCCTTGGCCCGCGCCTTGCTCAGCTCGGCGGCCAGCCTGGCCCGGCTCGCCTCCGCCCCGGCCAGCGCCGCCTCCGCCTCCGCGCTTCGCTCCTCGGCGCTCTCCAGGCGGACGATCTCGGCTCGGCAGCGCTCGGCATGCTCGAGGACGGCCTCGACGCTGCCGCCGTGCTTGCGCTCGAGCCGGTCGAGCCCGTCGAGGCGCTCCTCGACCGCGGCAAGGCGGCCAGGGTCGGCCTCGAGCCCCTCGGCGTAGTCGCGCAGCTCGCCGGCCACGTCGCCCAGCTCGATCGCCAGCGAGCCGAGCCGCGCCGAGAGCGCGTCGAGATCCGGGTCGACTCCGCCGGAGCCCTGCAGAAGGGCCTCTGCCTGGGCGAGGAGCCCAGCCGCTCCCCCTCCGCCCTCCTCGGTGCCGAGCGCCGCCGCGTACGCCCCCGCCGCGGCCTCGCGCAGCCCCTCGGCGTGGCGCAGCCGCTCCCGCTCGGCGCCGAGCTCCGCTTTCTCGGCCGGGTCGGGCGCCACCTCCTCGATCTCGGCGAGCTCATAGCGGTAGAGGTCGAGATCGCGCTCGCGCGAGCCGTTGCGCTCGCGCAGCTCGGCCAGCTCCGCCGCCAGCCGCAGGCACTCGCGGTGGGCCTCCCGGTAGCGCACGCGCAGCTCCAGGTGCTCGGCGCCGGCGAACCCGTCCAGCACCTCCATCTGCGCCGAGGAGATCGTCAGCCTGCGGTGCTCGTGCTGGCCGTAGAAGGCCAGCAAGCGCCCGCCAAGCAGCTTCAGGTCCGAGGCCGAGGCCGCCCGCCCGCCGACGAAGGCACTTGTGCGGCCGGCGGCGGAGACCCGTCGGCCCAGCACGACCTCCTCGGCCCCCTCCGGCAACCGCTCCGCGATCTCCGCGAGCTCCGGCTCCGCCAGCAGTCCTTCAGGCAGGTCGAAGACGCCCTCGACCCACGCCTCCTCCGCCCCCGGCCGCACGATCCCGGATCGGGGCTTCCCTCCCATCAGCAAATCCAGCGAATGAGCGAGGACGGTCTTCCCGGCACCCGTCTCGCCGGTGATGGCGTTAAGCCCCTCGCCAAGCCGAAGCTCCGCCTTCTCTATCAGGAGCAGATTCTCGATCCGCAACTCGCGCAGCACGGTGTCTGTGTAGCAGTTGGCGCGGCGGGTCCGGCTTCTATGCGGCAGCCGCCTCCGGCACCGCCTCGGTCGACTGCACGAAGTCGCTGGACCTGACGAGCAGGAAGCCGGCGGCTGCCACGACGAAGGAGAGGATCGCGCCGATCAGGAGGATCTCGTTGAAGCCGCTGACGAATGCCGCTTCGGATGCCTCGACGATCCGTGATTGCTGGCCGGGAGGCGCGAAGCCGGCGGCTGCGTGGGTGCCGCTGGATGACACGGCTTCCGCAAGGCCATCGGGAGCGTTGGGAAGCAACTCGTTGAGCTTTGACGTGACTCGTGACTGGAAGACGGCTCCCAGCGAGGCGATGCCGGTGGCGATGCCGATCTGGCGGAAGGTGGTGTTGATCCCGGAGCCCATCCCGGCCTTCTCTACGGGGACGACGGCGATCGCAGCTTGGCCGATCCCCGGGTTGGTGACGCCGATTCCGATGCCCGCTATGAGGAAGCCGGGCAGAAGGTCGCCGATGGCCGAATCCGGGCTGAGTCCATGCATCAGCAGCAGGCCGATCCCGACGCTCGTCATCCCGACGCCGAGCAGCACCCTGATCGGGATCCTGTGCGAGAGCGCCCCGGCGATCGGCGAGGCGACGAACGAGAGCACCGTCAACGGCAGGAAGCGCAGCCCGGTCTCCAGCGGCGAGTAGCCGAGCACCCCCTGCATGTAGATCGTCAGGTAGAGGAACAGCGCGAACATCCCGGCGGAGAGGCCGAAGGCAACCGCGGAGACCCCGTTGAAGGCCGGCTTGCGGAAGAGGGTCAGGTCGAGCATCGGGTGGGGGCTGCGCGCCTCGATCGCGAGGAAGGCGAGGAGCAGCAGCACCGCGCCGCCGAGGGAGGCGACGATCGTGACGCTGCCCCAGCCCTCGGGGTTGCCGCGGATCAGGCCGAAGATCAGCAGGAAGAGCCCGAGGGAGAAGGTCGCCAGGCCGGGCAGGTCGATCGGCGCGGCGTCCTGGGCGGCGACGTTGGCGAGCTTGCGCTCGGTGAGGGCGATTGCCAGCACGCCGATCGGCACGTTGACGAAGAAGATCCACTCCCAGCCGAGGTGCTCGGTGATCAGGCCGCCGACCAGCGGCCCGATCGCCACGGCACCGCCGACCGTCGCTCCCCAGACGCCGAACGCGGTCGCCCGGTCCTTGCCGTGGAACTCCTGGCCGATCAGCGCCAGCGAGGTGGCGAACATCGCCGCGCCGCCGATCCCCTGCAGGCCGCGAGCCAGGTTGAGCAGGGTCGGGTCGCCGGCGATCCCGCAGAGGAAGGAGGCGAAGGTGAAGATCGCGAAGCCGAGCGAGAAGACGCGCCTGCGGCCGAGGCGGTCGCCGAGCGAGCCGGCGGTGAGCAGGAAGGCGGCCAGGGTCAGCGAGTAGGCGTCGACCACCCACTGCAGGCTGGAGAGGCTGGCGTCGAGGTCGCGCTGGATGTCGGGCAGGGCGACGTTGACGACCGTGATGTCCAGCAGCAGCATGAACGTCGCGATCGAGATCAGGACCAGGGTCCACCACTTGCGCTCCATCGCCGCAGGGTAGAGAACCGCCTTCTTCGCCCCTTGGGGGCAGGCCTTAGACGGCTAGGTGGCCGAACTTCTCTCTGATTCGGTGATAGAAGCTGCTTCCGGGGAGCTGGGCGAGCTTGCCGGCGGAGTCGGTGAAGCTGACGTGGAGGGCGGCGCCGGGCGCGAGCGCGCAGGCGTGGGCGCCGTCGATGGATACGTCCACCGGCTCGCGGCCGGGGGCGTTGCCGACGCTGAGCACGTCGCCGGGGGCGACGACCAGGGCCCGTGCGGTGAGGGAATGGGGCGAGATGTAGCTGACCGCGTACCCCTTCACCCCCCAGGCGAGGATCGGGCCATGGTTGGCGAGGTTGTAGCCGGTCGAGCCGGCGGGGGTGGCAGCGACGAGCCCGTCGCAGCGCACGTTGCCGACCTCCTCGCCGGCGATCCGGTAGCTCAGCTCGGCGACCCGGTCGTGAGGACGGCGGCTGAAGCTGACGTCGTTGAACGCGAGCCGCTCCTCGCCGCCGACCTCGATCGCCAGCGCGGGCAGGTCGATCGTCTCGGTCTCCCCGGAGAGGGCGCGGCGGATCCCCTCCTCGGCCTCGTCGCGCTCGACCGCGGCGAGGAAGCCGACCGTGCCGAAGTTGACGCCGAAGACGGGCACGCCGGTGTGCGCGAAGCGGCGCAGCGCATAGAGGATCGAGCCGTCGCCGCCGAGCACGAGGCAGAGGTCGGGACCGTCCGGCAGCGAGTCGACCCGCTCGACCCCCTCAGCGGCACGGTCGTGCTTTGAGATCTCCTCCTCGGTGGCGACGAGGCGCCAGCCGGCCTCGCGCACGACCGCGGCGGCAACCGTGACGGCTTCGGTTGCGGCCGGCGGATGGGAGTGGGTGATCAGGGCGGCGGTCTTCATTCGTTTCCCTCTGCCGCGTCGATGGCCGCCTCGAGATCCACGACTTCAGCGCCGCCCCGGCCGCACCAGACGAAGGTCTCGCGATTGCCCTTCGGGCCGGGCAGGCCCGAGGAGGCGAAGCCGCACACCGCGAGGCCGAGCTCGCGTGCCGCGAGCGCCACGCCGAGAATCGCCTCGCGCCGGTCTCCCGCGTCCCGGACGACCCCCTTGCGGACCCGCTCCCGACCCAGCTCGAACTGGGGCTTGACCATCGCCAGCAGCTCGCCCTCGGCGGTCAGGCAGCGGGCGACCGCGGGCAGCACCTTCGCGAGGGAGATGAAGGAGACGTCGATCGCCGCCAGCTCGGGGGCGAAGGGAAGGTCCGCCGGCAGCATGTCGCGGGCGTTGAGCCTCTCGATCACGGTGACGCGCGGGTCCTCTCTCAGCCCCTGGTCGATCTGCCCGTAGGCGACGTCGGCCGCCGCGACCCGGGCGGCGCCGCGCTGCAGCATGCAGTCGGTGAAGCCGCCGGTGGAGGCGCCCACGTCCAGGCAGTCGCGCCCGGCGACGTCGATCCCCAGCGCCTCCAGCGCGTTCTCCAGCTTGACGCCGCCGCGGGAGACGAAGCGCGGCCCCGAGTCGACGACGAACGCCGCCTCCGGCTCGACCAGCTGGCTGGGACGCAGCGCGATCGGCCCGTCGGCGCCGACGCGCACCGCGCCCGCCCGCACCGCGACCGCAGCGGCGGTCCGCGAGGGGAACAGGCCCCGCTCGGCCAAAACCGCGTCTATCCGGGCCTTCTTCATCCGCCGGAACGGTAGCGCCGGCCGGGCGCGAGGACGCCGCTTAACGAGAGATACAGGTTTTTATCCAAGCTTTGGTTTAACCTGATTGCATGACGGGGGATCGGGTAGTCGACCGATTTGGACAACGGGTCTGTGATCCCACTCACAGACAAAGCGCACATACGTTCGTATTGTGTGCTCAAGGATTCACAGAGGACAACCGATAAGGAGCACGAACAAAGAACTTCTTGGCTGGGTCCGGCGCCGCCAACATGGCGCCATCGCCTCCCACGATGACGTTCCAGCGGCACATCAAAGGGCCCACCTACCTCCCACGGATCCACATATATAGAGATAAATATCTCTCCTCCCTGTAGTAACCCCAGAAGACGCTCCGCCCTCCCCGGCGGGGCGTTTTCTGTTTGTGGAGGGCTTTGGCAAGCCGAATTCTGAGCCTAGAGAGACCAGCGGCAACGGTTCCTGCCTCGTTCGCCCAGGTTCACGAGCCGGATATGGTCGCCCCGTGACGGTCGTCCTAGCAGTAGCCGCGCTTCTTTCAGCCATCGCTTCCGTTGTTGCTGCAGCAATTGCCTATACCTCGAATCAGCGGACAATCCAGCCCTCGATTTGGTTTGCCGCACGCGGACACGATGAAGGTAACGCCCGAGTCATTCAGGTGCGCGTCCATAATGGAGGTCCAGGCCTGGCACGAGATGTCGTAGCTGCCCGCTCTGAACCGACCGGCAACCCGAAGAAGCCCAATGAGTGGCTGGAGCACGACCACACGGGAGCCATCCGGACCCTGCAGGGCGGGGAAAGCATGCCGCCGACAGATGGGGATTGGCTATCGGTCGGGACCGATCCCAGCCGCGATGGAGTCTTGGCGGTGGTCGTACGCTACACCGACCTTCGCGGCGTACGGCACGAGGTTTCTACTCCGCTGGACCCTCGCGAACTTTCCAAGCGACCGACGAAGTTGCGGCGCTACCGATGGCAATGGTGGCGCGAGAAGGCCAATTGGTAGCCCCGCCGCGCAGATAGTGATCCATCCGCTCGTGGATCTCACGCGACCGCCGGGGAGCAGGCGACCGGATCGGTGCACCAGTGCTGTGCGAGTGACGAAGGGACTCGTCGAAGCCCTGAGGTCTTGCATTCGGACGATTCGGCCACGACGACGCCGCCCACGAGAATCGCCCGCTTCCGGCCGTACTCCCCAGGAAGTAGGTGATCGCCGACGTTAACCCGCAGCGCAGACTTTCCCGTTCAAGGCCGAGCGACGGTGTCACCTCAGACGCTACAGGAACTCGTTAGAGGCGATCAACGCCCCAGACGCGCTAGATCTTGTCCCTAAGTTCCTAGTGCTCGCCCACGGCCGAAGCCGTGCTCCGTCCAAATCGCGTCCATGTCGGTTGCCGGGTCGTCAAGCGCCTCCCGCATCCGGGTGAGTGCATTGTCGGAATATCGGGTGAGCTTCATTCCGCCGAAGTCAAAGCGGTGGACGCAGGAGGGGTCATCATCGATCTGAAGGTGCCGGCGAAGGGCGGTTGCCCGAGGCCCGGTTAGGTCGAGCGTTTCCGCGAGGTCCGTGGCTGCCCAATGGAATTTCTTCTGCAGGTCGACCTCGCGGACGGCGGCTGAGTCGGTGGGGTCGTCCGCCGCCACGAAATGGACGGGAGAGCCTTTTTTCTTGGTGAAGTGAACCGTGACGCTCGGTCCGTCGGCTGTGGTGGTAGCCGAAATGGTGGTGAGACGCGGAAACACGTCGGAGAGACTCTTGCCGTCCCTTATGCCCTTCTCCACCCGATTCACGTCGCGCTCGCTGACTTTCACGTCCTCGGCGGCGTGTCCTTCCATCGCGAGCATGCCGCGAATCAATGCGCGAGCCTCTGACCGACGGCGCTTTCCCTTCTGGAGCAAATCACGAATCTGGGTGTATTGGCGGTCGATCAGAACGTCAAAGTCGTCAAGCGGCTGGGTCGTGATCGGTAGCGCGCGAGGCGGAAGGTGGTCGGCGAGACTTTCGCCAAACGCAGTTTCCATCAGCCGATCGAGCACCCCGACGGCAGCCCGGGCATGGAGAAACAACAGCTCCTCACTCACCTCCGCGAGCCAGTGCTGCTCGTCGTCGCGAAGACTGTCAACCGTACGAAGGACGCCGATATCGCTCGCGTCGATTTTCAGATGCTCGGCGGCAAGGTTGAGGCAGCGGTCGAAGCCGATGGATCGACCCGATTTTTTGTCAAAAACGGTGACCATCTGGTTCGTCAGGCCGGCCTTCAGCATCATCTCGGCTGCGTGCTGCAGATGAAGGAGGACAACCGTCTGTCGGCCGTCGTCGTCGGTCGAGTTGAACGCCGTAATGGCCCGCTTCAAAGACGACAGAGCCTTGCGCTGCAGTTTGGTACTGACGCGTCTCACGTGCCCAAGGCTACGCAGCACGCCGGGTTGATTTTCTGTCGGCTGCGGCCTCTTGTTTCTGCTGAAGGTGCCCGTTGTGCGCTTGCGCCTCAGGCTCAACTTAACCCGAAACCGAAGGAATCCGGGACGCACCAGCGAACTCGGGGGGACACCCCCCGAACCCCCGAGGGCAGGACTGCTGATTCCCGGAGGAAAAGAGGACAACGGCTGATCGGAGGCGCACTGCCCCCGCTGATAGCGGAAGGCAGCCGCGCGGTGAAGATTCCCGTCGGAACGAGAGGTATCCGTGTGCCGTCGGCGTCGGATTCGGGCGCGTCCAGGTCCAGCTTTACCGCGCTGTGCGTGATCGCACATCATCCGACCTGCCCTGGCGAAAGCCACTGGGACGGTCTCAAGGTCTGGAAAAGATGGCTCGGCCCCTTTAACGGGCTAATCTGGGGTGGCCGCGCAGTATGTCCTTGCCAGCGTTCCCCCAGGTCCTAGGGACTAGGCGATCATTGCGTTCGGACCGGACGGAGCCGGCTCTGTAGCGGTCGGGCATCGCTGACTCGCCAACGGCCTACAGATTGCGGACCCGGCGACCGATCTCTTGATCCTGGGGGTAACCGGCGGACTCCCAGAACGCTCCCGCTGCGTCGTCCTCGAAGGCGACCAGGGCGGTTACGCGGCGGACGCCGCAACCTCGTAGGTACTCCTCCCCGGCCCGCGTCAGGGCGATCCCGATGCCCTGCCGCCGGTGCCCCTCGCGGACGGCGAGGCGGTACATGTTCCCTCGCCACCCGTCCCAGCCGGCGATCAGGGCGCCGACGATCTCGCCGTCGCGCTCCGCCACCAGCAGGGCGGCGGGAGAGTCCTCGATCAGGCGCTCGACGTCATCCAGGCGGTCGGCCGTGGATGCGTGCTCGCTCCGGGACTGAGCCCAGAGCTCCAGGACCGCTTGCGCGTCCTCGTGCCGACAGCGACGTATTTCGACTCCCTCGCCAGTCAAGTAGGCAGTATCGCAACGCCCGGCAAGCCGATCTACCGAGGCGGCGGCGATAATGCCCGCATGACTCGCAGGCGGGGGCTGATCGTGTCGGGAATCGCGAGCCTGCTCCTGCTCCTGGCGATGTCGCCCGCCGAGAGCCGGATGACGGACACCGGCGGCCCGGGGATGATCCCGTTCGAGCTGACCGGCGGCCAGGACCGGGCCGACGAGATCCTCGCCGAATGGGGCGAGGACGGCCAGGACGCGGCTCGCGAGTCGCTCTGGATCGACTTCGGCTTCCTGCTCGCCTACGGGGCCTTCCTCACCCTGGCCCTGGCGGCTACTCGGGACCTCGCGATCCGGCGGGGCTGGCACCGGCTGGGAGCGATAGGGCGGGTCGTGGTCTCCTTCGGCGCCCTGGCCGCCGCCTTCGACGCGATCGAGAACGTCTGCCTGCTGCTGACGCTCGACGGCGCCGGTGCGGCGTTTCCCCTCCTGGCGACGATATTCGCCTCCCTAAAGTTCATCTTCCTGGCGGGGGCGATCACCTACCTGCTCGCCGGACTGGCGATCCGCCTTCGCCAGCCTCGCAGCGTCACGCAGTGACGCCTAAACGTCGAGCATGTGCTCGACGGCAGCAATGAACTGCTCGGCGGCATCGATGAGCTCGGTGGCGAGCTCTTCCGAGAGCGGCGCCGCCTCGTAGTCGCCTTTCTGGCGCGCCTCCTGGGCGCGGCCGGTGAACTTGTAGAGATCCCGGTCGAAGGCGCCTGTCGCCACGAAACGCTCGCTGAAGAGGGTCCATGTTCCGCTGTGGGTCTTCGCGTACTCGTCGCGCTCGGAGAGGGCAGCGCGCGCTGCGTAGAGCATCGCGTAGTAGGCCGTGCTTATCGCCGCGCCGGCGTGTCCAGAGGCGATCAGCTCCCGGGCGGCCCGCGCTCGATCGCGCGCCTCGTCCATGAACTCTTTCGAGCGAGGGCTCATTCCAGCCCGCTTCCGGCGAGAACGAGCTTGTCGCGATCGACCTCCTGGATGAAGAAGGACCGAATCTCCCGGCGTCCGCGCAGCCAATCGAGGTCATGGACGTAGACCGAAAAGCCCACCGGGTTTGCTCCCTCCTCCTCCTCGGCGATCTCGTAACGGAGGTCGCTGACCCTGGCGCCGTACCGTCTCTCCCCCCCATCGGCGATAACGATCAGGTCGACGTCGGACTCGGCGTTGGCTCGTTCGCCGCGCGCCCTCGAGCCATAGAGCCAAACAGCGCGTAGATCGGCGCCGAGCTCCTTGCAAAGCGAATCCACGAGCCGCTGCACGACTCGCCGCTCGGCGTCGGAGAGCATGGCGCGGGAAAGCGGGTCGGTCGCCGGTCCCGGAGGTCTGGATTCAGCCATCCCTGGAGGATAGGTCGCCACCGGGCGAATCTGGCACCGCGACGCGATGCCCAGGGCACCGGCGCGGTCGAAGTAGTGGATCCACGACGCTCCCTGACGTGCGGAGCCACATACATAGAGATGTCTCTCCTCCCTCGAGTAACCCCAGAAGAGACCCCTGGAGGCTAGCCGATTGAGCGTTTTGACGCAAGCCTGCGCGGAGACTGGGCGGATCAGCTCAGGGCGGGCTCTCCCGAGCGCAGCGAGGCGAGGACGCGCTGGGCGACCGCCTCTCCGGTGAGGCCGGCCTCCTCGCGCAGCAGGGCAGGCTTGCCGTGGGTGACGTAGCGATCCGGGAGCCCGACGCGCATGACGTGGGCGCGGTCGCCGGGCCGGTCGGAGAAAGCGTCCTCGAGGTGCTCCAGCACCGCCGAGCCGAAGCCGCCGGGCAGGACGTTCTCCTCGATCGTCACGACCAGGTCGTGCTCGCGCGCGAGCCGCTCGGCGAGCTCGCCGTCGAGCGGCTTGGCGAAGCGGGCGTCGGCCACGGTCGCTTCGAGCCCGTGCCCGGCGAGGATCCCCGCCGCCTCCAGGGCGACCGGGACCCCGTAGCCGAAGCCGAGCAGGGCGACTCGCTCACCGCTCGCCAGCACCTCGCCGGTGCCGATCGGGATCTCCCTCGCCTCTGCCGGCAGCTCCGCCCCCTCGGCCGCGCCGCGCGGATAGCGAAGGGCCGCGGGGCCGTCGTGGGCCACCGCCGTGCGCAGCATGTGGACCAGCATCGCCTCGTCGCGCGGCGCCATCACGACGACGTTGGGGATCGGACGGAAGTAGGAGACGTCGAAGGCGCCGTGGTGAGTAGGCCCGTCGTCGCCGACGAGGCCCGCCCTGTCCATGGCGAAGGTGACATCGAGCTCCTGCAGGCAGACGTCGTGGATGATCTGGTCGAAGGCACGCTGGAGGAAGGTCGAGTAGATCGCGCAAACCGGCTTCGCGCCCTGGATCGCCAGGCCCGAGGCGAGCAGGACGGCGTTCTGCTCGGCGATGCCGACGTCGTAGTACTGGCCGGGGACCTCGTCGGCGAGCTTCTGCAGCCCGGTCCCCCCCGCCATCGCCGCAGTGATCCCGATCACACGCGGGTCGCGCCGCGCCTCGGCGACGATCGCGTCGCCGAAGACCTGGGTGTACTGGGGCGGCGCGCTCGGCGCCGGCGGAACCTCGAGCCGCTCCGGCGCGATCCCCTCCGGCGAGTCCGATTCCTGCACCCCAACCGGCTTCGGCGCGGGGGCGCCGTTGACGATCGAGTTGGGCTTGGCGGCATGCCATTTCTCCATGCCCTCGAGGCCGCCCTCCTCGGCCGGGGAGAAGCCCTTGCCCTTGACCGTGTGGATGTGGACTATCACCGGTCGATCGGCGTCGAATGCCTCGCGCAGGGCCTCGCGCAGGGCGGGCACGTCGTGACCGTCGATAACCCCCATGTAGGCCAGGTCGAGCTCCTCGAAGAAGAGCCCCGGCGCCCAGTAGGCCTTGATCGCCGACTTGATCTCCGGCCCGAGCCGTTCGATCCGCCTGCCGAGGCCGAGCGGCAGCTTGGTGAGCCGGTCCTCGACCCCCTCGCGGGCGTGGTAGAGGCGCGGGTTGAGCCGCACCCGGTTGAAGTAGCGCGAGAGCGCCCCGACGTTGGGCGAGATCGACATGCCGTTGTCGTTGAGCACGATCACCACCGGGGTCTGCAGGCCGCCGGCGGCGTGCAGCGCCTCGTAGGCGACGCCGCCGGTGAGGGCCCCGTCGCCTATGACGGCCGCCACCCTGCCATCCTCGCCGATGCCCTTGCGCATCGCCTCCTTCAGCCCGACCGCGTAGCCGATCGAGGTCGAGGCGTGACCCGCGCCCATGATGTCGTGCTCAGACTCGAAGACCGAGCAGAACGGGGCGAGCCCTCCGTACTGGCGGATCGTCGGCAGCTCCTCGCGGCGGCCGGTGAGGATCTTGTGCGGATAGGCCTGGTGGCCGACGTCCCAGAGCACCTTGTCACGCGGCGACTCGAGCAGGCTGTGCAGCGCCACCGCCAGCTCGCAGGTGCCGAGGTTGGCACCGAAGTGGCCGCCGATCTCCCCGATCGTGTCGATGATGTAGGCGCGCATCTCCCGCGCCACCTGCTGCAGCTGGGCGTCGTCGAGGCCGTGCAGGTCGCCCGGCCCTTCGATGCCGTCGAGCAGGTGCGGCCCCTCGCCCTGGCGGTCTGCTGAGTTTCCGTTGTCGCTCATTCGTTCCTGGTGAAGATGTAGTCGGCTACCTGCCGCAGGTCGGACGTGTCGCCGGCGGCCTCGTCGAGGGAGTCGACCGCCTTTGCATGGGACTCGGCCGCGAGCCGGCGCGCCCGCTCGAGGCCGAAGTGGCTGACGTAGGTGAGTTTGCCATGTCGCTCGTCGCTTCCGCGCGGCTTGCCGAGCCGCTCCTCGCTCCCGGTCACGTCGAGGATGTCGTCGACGATCTGGAAGAGGACGCCCAGCTCGCTGGCGAAGCGGCGAAACGGCATTGTCTCAGTTTCGTCCAGCCCCTCGAGGACGAGCACCACCCCGACGCTCGCGGCGATCAAGCTGCCCGTCTTCAGCGCGTGCAGCTCCCGCAGCTCCCCGGCATCGCGACGGCCGCCGACCACGTCGACGTACTGGCCGCCGACCATCCCCTCGACCCCTGTTGCCGCGCTCAGCTCGCGCAGCGCCGCGAGCACCCGCGCCGGCTCGCCCGGCTGTTCGCAGGAGAGCCGCACCGCCTCGGCGAAGAGCCCGTCGCCGGCGAGGATCGCCACGTCCTCGCCGTACCTGACGTGGGAGGTCGGTAAGCCGCGCCGCAGCTCGTCGTCGTCCATCGCCGGCAGGTCGTCGTGGATCAGCGAGTAGGTGTGGATCAGCTCGATTGCGCAGGCAACCGGCAGGAAGCGCTCCGGCTCGGCGCCGAGCGCTCGCGCCGTCGCCAGCGCCAGGACGGGGCGCACGCGCTTGCCCCCCGCCAGTAGCGAGTAGCGCATCGCCTCCTCCAGACCGGCGGTGGGGCCGGTCTGGGCGAAGCGCAGCCGCTCCAGCTCGGCGTCAACCAGAGTCTGGAGGTCTTCCGGATAGCTCACGGCTTCCGGTGCGCCTTATGTGGGCATGAATGGCATAAAGCGCACCGGAAGGGCCGGGTCACGCGGCGGCCTCGCCCTCGCGGATGCGCCGGTTCGCCTCCTCGACCGCCTCGGCTGCGAGCTCGGCCGCCTCGCCGGCCAGCTCCGCGGCACGCGCGTCGCCGGCCTCGCCCGCCTCCAGCTCGCGAGCGATCGCGCCGAGCCGCTCGGAGATCTCGCGCAGGCGACTCACCGCACGCCCTCCCGCTCCCGGGCAATCGCGCCGAGCACGCCGTTGACGAAGCCGGGCGCGTCGACGCCGCAGTACTCCTTGGCGATCTCCACCGCCTCGTCGATCGCCACCTCGGTCGGCACGTCGCCGGAGTGCTCGATCTCGTACAGCGCCACCCGCATCACGTTGCGCTCCAGCGGCGCGATCCGCTCCAGCTCCCAGCCCTTGGCGTGAGCGGCGATCGCCGCGTCGAGCTCGTCGCGGTGCGCCTCGACCCCGGCCGCCAGCTCGCGCGTGAACGGCCTCGACTCGGCCACCAGCTCCTCCAGCGGGCGGCCGGTGACGTCGCGCTGGTAGCAGGCGAAGACGGCGTCGCGGCGTTGGTCGGACCTACGCATGGGCTCTCATTCTCGCGCTTCCGCCGGTCGGCCGAGCGCTACGCGCGCGAAACGTACTCGCCGCTGCGGGTGTCGACGCGGATCGTCTCGCCCTCCTCGATGAAGAGGGGGACTTGGACAGTGACGCCGGACTCGAGCGTGGCCGGCTTGCTGCCGCCGCCCGAGGCGGTGTCGCCCTTCACGCCGGGCTCGGTCTCGGTCACCTTCATCTCGATCGCGCTCGCCACCTGCACGTCGCTGGGCCGCTCGTCGACGAAGAGCACGTCGACCTCCGCATTGGGCAGCACCCACTGCATCGACTCGCCGGCGGCCTCGCGCGGGATCTCGACCTGCTCGAAGTCGCGGCTGTCCATGAAGACGGCGGCGTCGCCGGAGTCGTAGAGGTACTGCATCTTGCGCGATTCGGTGCGCACCGGCCGGAACTTCTCCCCCGCGCGGAATGTCTTGTCCTGCACCGAGCCGTCCTCGATCTTGCGCAGCTTGGTCCGCACGAAGGCCCCGCCCTTGCCAGGCTTGACGTGCTGGAACTCGACGATGCGGAAGATCGTGCCGTCGATCTCGATGTGCGAGCCGTTCTTGAATTCGTTGGTGGAGATCACGGCGGCAAATCCTAGTCAGGACACTGGAAGCGGGCCTCGTCGCCGGCGGGCCGTAAGCTTGGCGACCTGGGAATGGGAGTGTCTGCACGAACAGCCCTGCTTGCGGTCGCCGCGACGCTGCTGCTCGCCGGCGCAGCCGTCGCTGAGGAAGCAACCCCGAGCCGGGCCGAATACGTCTCCCAGGTCGAGCCGATCTGCGAAGCGAACACGATCGCCAACGAGCGCATCCTCGAGAACGTCCAGGCCAAGGCGCGGAACGGCAGGCTGAAGGAGGCCGGCGCGCAGTTCATCCACGCCTCGGCTGCGTTCGGCTCGACCGTCGGCAAGCTCTCCGCGGTGCCCCGGCCGCCCGAAGACGACGCGCGGCTGTCGCGGTGGCTCGATCAGCTGAGGATCGTGCAGAAGAACCTCCGCGGCCTGGGCAAGGCGCTGAAGGCCGAGAACAGGATCCGCGCCGCGCACGAACGGATCCGGGTCGAACGCAGTGCCAACGCGGCCAACAACGTCGGCTTCGTCTTCGAATTCCACTACTGCCGGATCACGCCGTCCCGCTTCACCTGAGCGGAGCCGACCGGGCCTGCCCTTCCCCTAGCGGCGCTGCCCTTCGGCTTCTGCCGCGGTCGTGGTCGTCAGCCTCGCCGCCGAGCCGCCGGCGAGGGCCCGGCGGACCAGGCCGGGCGCGAGGACGCGAAGCGCCGCCGCGATCGCGTAGCCGCGCGGCACGTAGCGCTCGGCCTTGCCCCGGAGCCCGGTCTCGACGATCGCCTCGGCGACCCGCTCGGGCTCGGAGACGATCCAGCGGGTCAGCGCTTTCTCGCGCAGCTCGGTCGCCGGGAAGCCCTCGGTGGCGATGAAGCCGGGGAGGACGAGGCCGACGTGGACCCCGTTGGAGCGCTCCTCGGCGTAGAGCGAGTCGGTCCAGCCGATCAGCGCGAACTTGCTGGCCGAGTAGGAGCCGGTGCCGGCGCGGGCGACCCGGCCGGCGGTGCTGGCGACGTTGACGATCGCGCTCGGCGCCGAGGCCCGCAGCGCCGGCAGCAGGGCCTCGGTGAGGCGGACGACCGCGTCGAAGTTGAGCTCCATGTGGCGGCGGACGTTGGCATGGCCGCCCTCGCCGAAGGTGCCGCGCCAAGCGGCGCCGGCGTTGTTGACCAGCAGCGTCAGCCGGCCCCCCTGCTCGGAGACGTGGGCGCGGACGCGCTCGGGCGCGTCGGCCCCGGTCAGGTCCACGGCGACGCAGCTGGCCTTGCAGGGCAGCGACTCGGCGAGGGCCCGCAGGCGCTCCTCACGCCGCGCGACGAGGATCAGCTCCATGCCGGGCTCGCGGGCGAGCCGCCGCGCCGCGGCCTCGCCGATGCCGCTGGAGGCGCCGGTGACGAGCGCCGTGATCCCGGAAGTGCTCACGGTTCCGAAAACTATTCGAATCGGCCAAAAGCGGACGTCTGTTCGATGCGGCATACTGCCGCGCCGTGAACGCGACCCCAGAGTTCCTCGACAGGCTCCTGCGAGTCCCCGGCCCCTCGGGATACGAGACGCCCGCCGCCACGCTGTGGCGCGAGGAGGCCTCCTTCGCATCCCTCTCGACCGACGGCATCGGCTCCTCCGTCGCCCGCGCAGGCGAGGCCTCGCCCCTCCTCGCCGTCGTCGGCCACATCGACGAGATCGGCCTGGTCGTCCGCCACATCGACGAGAAGGGCTTCCTCTGGTTCGCGCCGATCGGGGGCTGGGACCCGCAGATCCTGGTCGGGCAGCGGGTCGAGGTCCAGGGCCCGAACGGCCCGGTGCTCGGGGTGATCGGGCGCAAGCCGCTGCACCTGCTCGACGCCGACGCGCGCAAGAAGGTGGTCGAGCTGAAGGGCCTGCACATCGACGTCGGCGCCGCCGATCGCGAGGAGGCCGCCGAGCTGGTCCGGGTCGGCGACCCGGTCGTGATCGCGAGCGAGCCGAAGCGCCTTGCCGGCTCTCGCGCCATCTCCCGCTCGATGGACAACCGGCTCGGTGCCTACGTGGCGCTGGAGGCGCTGCGCCGCTGTCACGAGCGCGGCTCGCTGAGCGGCAGCTTCGCCGCGATCGCCGCCGTGCAGGAGGAGATCGGCCTCTACGGCGCCCGCACCTCTGCCTTCGCCGTGAAACCGGACCTCGCCGTCGTCGTCGACGTCACCCACGCCACCGACGCGCCCGGCGTCGAGGAGAAGGAGCTGGGCAGCCACACGCTGGGCTCCGGGCCGGTGATCTTCCGCGGCGCCACCCTCTCCCCCAGGGTCTTCGAGCTGCTGGTCGAGACCGCCGAGGAGGCCGGGATCGAGCACACGCTCGGCGCCTCCGGCAACTCGACCGGCACCGACGCCGACGCCGTCCAGTTCGCCCGCTCGGGCATCCCCACGGGCCTGGTCGAGATCCCGCTGCGCTACATGCACTCCCCGGTCGAGATGGTCGACCTGGCCGACGTCGAGGCGACCGTCGAGCTGATCGCGGCCTTCGCCTCGCGCCTGGACGAGGGCATCGACCTCAGCCGCTAAGGGCGTCAGTTCGACATGAAGACCATGTCGCGGCCGCCAGCCTTCGCTGAGTAAAGAGCGGTATCGGCCCTGGCGACCATGTCGTCGGTGCTGACCACGCCCGACCTGGAGACCGCAACCCCGATGCTGACCGTCACCTCCACCCCGACCGGGCGTCGCTCCCGCACCGCCTTGCGCAGGCGCTCGGCGACCGCGACCGCGTCCTCCTTGCTGGCGCCGGGCAGGACGACGAGGATCTCCTCGCCGCCGATCCTGTAGATCGAATCGCCGGCGCGCAAAACGGAGCGCATCGTGTAGGCGACGTCCTGCAGGACCTTGTCGCCGGTGGCGTGTCCGAGCCGGTCGTTGACCCGCTTGAAATGGTCGAGGTCGCAGAGCAGCAGAGCGTGGGAGAGCCCGCCCTCGTCGCTGCTCGGCTGGCCGTCGAGCTCGGCGAGGCGCTGCTCGAGCGCGTTGCGGTTGAAGAGCCCGGTCAAGGGGTCGAGCGTGGAGCTGCGGCGGTGGGCGCGGTCGGACTCGACCAGGGCCCCGGAGAGGACCACCGTGCTGAGCACCAGCGCGCAGGCCGCGATCACGTCCTTGTGGTGCTCTGACGCGGTTGCCTGGTCGAGCCCGACGGTGGCGACGAGCAGCAGGGCGAGGATGTAGGCGGTGCCCAAAGCCATCCCGCGTGGAGAGAACCGCGCGCCGAGCGTCACGGCGGGCAGCGCGAACCACATCAGGACCGGACTGTCGGCGCCGCCGGTCGTGACGACCGCGTCGGCGAGGAGCAGCGGCAGGATCCCCCAGGCGGTGGCGGCCCAGAGGCCGGGGTGGCTGCTGCGCTTCATGAAGTGGTCGGCGACCGTGAACCCCGCGAGGCCGACCGTGAGCGGTATGACCCACCACCAGCCGATCTCCGAGGAGACCGAAGCCAGGGCCAGGGCGAGGATCGCGAAGCAGCCGCTCCTGTAGGGGCGCAGTCGCACCTGCATGTCGAGCAGGCGCTCACGGCGCGCCTCCGCACGAATCGCCGCCAGCGACTCGACCGAATCGCCCGAGCCGTGCTCGGGACCGGCGAGCGCCTTGCGAAGCCTGTTCGCGATCGTTGCCACGACCCCCTATCGGCCCCTGCTCTCGCGGCGCTTAGCCCTGCACTCGCGATGCCGCGCTACCCGACGACCTGCAGCTCCTTGGGCAGGCTGCTGAGGTTGCGGTGGCCGTCCGGGGCGACGACGACCAGGTCCTCGATCCTCACGCCCAGCTCGCCGGGGAGGTAGATCCCGGGCTCGATCGTCACCACCTCGCCGGCTCCGAGCACGTCCTCCGAGCGCGGCGAGACGCGCGGCTCCTCGTGCACCGCGAGGCCGACCCCGTGACCGAGGCCGTGGCCGAACCGCTCGCCGTACCCGGCGGCTGCGATCCGCTCGCGGGCGACGGCGTCGAGCGCCTCAGCGGAGGCGCCGGCGCGGACGGCGTCGAGCGCCGCCTCCTGCGCCTCGCGCACGACTTCGTAGACCTCGCGGCCGCGCTCGCCCGGCTCGCCGGTGGCGAAGGTGCGGGTACCGTCGGAGCAGTACCCGTCGAGCTTCGCCCCCATGTCGAAGACGACCAGCTCGCCGCGGCCGATCTCGCGCTCACCCGGCTCCGCGTGCGGCAGGGCGCCGTTCGGGCCGGCGGCGACGATCGCCGGGAAGGACGGCTCCGCACCCTCCTCGCGCATGCGGGCTTCGGCCGCGCGGGCGACCTCGAGCTCGCTGCGCCCGGTCAGCCCATCCTCCAGCGCTCGGCGCCAGATCTCGTCGGCGAGCTCGGCGGCGGCGGCGATCGCCGCCAGCTCGACCTCGTCCTTGACCCGGCGCAGCTTCTCGACCGTCCCCCCCGCCCCCTCCAGGGTGACGCCGCCGGGAAGCTTCTCCTCCAGCTTCCGCAGCGTGCGGACCGCCATGTGCTGGTCCTCGAAGCCGGTACGCCCGGCCAGGTGGGCGGCGATCCCGCCGAGCCAGTCGTCACTGACCGTGATCACCTCCCAGCCCGCGACCTCCGCCTCGGCGCGCTCGGTGTAGCGGAAGTCGGTGAAGAAGAGTCGCGCCTCGCCGCCGCATACGCAGGCCCCGTTGGTGCCGCCGAAGCCGGTCAGGTAACGGACGTTGACGAGGTCGGTGACGAGCAGCCGGTCCAGCTCGCGCTCGGCCGCCAGGGCGGCGAGGCGGTCGCCGCGAGCCTGCATCAGGGGCCGGTGCCGAGCTCGCCGGCGAGCAGCTGCAATGCCTCGCGGTAGCCGTCGGGGCCCTTGCCGAAGACCTTCGCCAGGACGAGGCCGTCGAAGACCGAGAGCCTGCGCCACTCGTCACGCGCCTCGACGTCGGAGAGATGGACCTCGATCGCGGGCACCCCGGCGACGCCGAGCGCATCGGCGATCGCCCGGCTGTAGTGGCTCCAGGCGCCGGCGTTGACGATCGCCGCGTCGGCCAGCTCGGGCACGCGGTGCAGGTACTCGCAGAACTCGCCCTCCGAGTTGGTCTGGAAGAAGATCGCTTCCAGGCCGAGCTCGCGCGCCCAACGCCCGATCTTGGTCTCGAGCTCGCGCAGGGAGAGCCCGCCGTACATCTCGGGGTCGCGGCGCTCGAGGACATCGAAGTTGACGCCGTGCAGGACGGCGACGCGGTTGTGGGAAGTGGTCATCGGTAGAGCTCCTCCACGGCTGCGCTGACCTTAGCCGGATCGACCAGCTCGCCCGTGCGGGGCTCCCCCGGCTCCGCGAGGAGGACGAAGCCGACCCCGGCGGCGGTCCGCTTCTTGTCGCGCTGCAGGGCGGCGAGGATGTCCGTCGCCTTCCAGGGCGGAGCCTCCCCAAGGTCAACGGGAAGACCGCACCGAAGCAGCATCTCCTCTACCTCGTCGCGCAAAGCGCTGGCGTCAGAGAGGCGCAGGGCTGCCAACAACCCCAAACCGACCGCCTCGCCGTGGCGGTAGCGCCCGTAGCGGCTCACCGCCTCGATCGCGTGGCCAACCGTGTGACCGAGGTTGAGGCGCTCGCGAATGCCTGAATCCCTCTCGTCCGCGGCGACGACCTCGCACTTGTAGCGGGCACAATCGAAAATCACGTCGCCGAGATCGCCAGGCTCGATCGAATCGATGGAGCGCACTCGCTCCCAGAGCTCCCCGCCCGCCAACAACCCGGTCTTCAGCACCTCGACGAAGCCGGCAGCAAGCTCCTCCCGCGGCAGGCTGATCAAGGTCGAAGTGTCGGCGAGGACAGCAGCGGGCAGGTGGTAGGCGCCGACGTAGTTCTTGCCCTCGGGCAGGTCGACCCCGGTCTTGCCACCGTAGGCGGAGTCGACCTGGGCGACGAGCGTGGTCGGAACCTGGATCACCGGGACGCCGCGCTGGTAGACGTGGGCGCAGAAGCCCGCCAGGTCGCCGACCACGCCGCCGCCGAGGGCGACGACGTGGTCTTCCCGTGTCATCCCGGCACGGGCCAGCTCCCCCAGCACCCGCTCGGCCCCGGCCATCGTCTTCGCCGACTCCCCGGGCTCGACCTCGACCGTGAGGGCGAGCGGCGCGAGGGGCTCGGCGTAGAGGGCCCCCACAGTCCTGTCGGTGACGCAGAAACGCTGCCCGGGCAGGGGCCACTCGCCCTTGCCCAGAAGGCCCGGGCCGACGAAGACCGGGTACTCGCCGGAGGCGCTCGCCGCCCAGAGCATCCTCGTCCCCGCCGGCATCTCGGCCAGCGCCAGCAGCGAGGGCATCGCGCGGGCGAGCATCTCGCGGTCCCCCGGCAGCACGATCGCGTCGGCGAGGGCCTCGTAGTGCGGCAGCCGCTCCCCGAGCAGGCGCGCGACGTCCTCGGCGCTCGTCGCCAGCGGGCGGTCGCTGCGGGCGATCCGCTCCCAGGCCTGGGCGGCTTCGACTTGGAGCCAGACGACCAGATGGCGGTCCAGCGCCGCCCGGACCCGCGCGGAGAGCACGCTGCCGCCGCCGAGCGCGATTGCCCCGCCGTCGGCCTGCTCCAGAAGCGAGCCGACCACCTCGGCCTCCCGGGCCCGGAACGCCTCCTCGCCGTCCTCCTCGAAGGCCGCCTTGATCGGCTTGCCGAAGGACTCTTCCATCAGCGCGTCGATCTCGGTCGTCTCGAGGCCCGCGTCGCGCGCCGCGGCGAGCGCCGTCGACTTCCCGGCCCCCATGAACCCGATGAAGACGAGTGCAGGTTTCAAGCCCCTAGCCCCGGAAGTCGATGCGCTGCTTGTAGGCATCGAGCGCGGCGAGGACGTCGCCGATGTGGTCGCCGCCGAGCTTCTCGCGGTAGGCACGGGCGAGGACGAGGCAGACCATCGCCTCGGCGACGACCGCCGCCGCCGGGACCACGGTGGAGTCGGTGCGCTCGCGCAGCGCCTGCGCCGGCTCCTTGGTCTCGGTGTCGACCGAGCGCAGCGGCTTGGTCAGGGTCGAGATCGGCTTGATCGCGGCGCGCACCGAGAGCGGCAGGCCGTTGGTCATCCCGCCCTCGAGGCCGCCGGCGTGGTTGGTCTCGCGGAAGTAGCCGCGCCCCTCCGACCAGAAGATCTCGTCGTGGGCCTCGGAGCCGGGGCGGCCGGCGACTTCCCACGCTTCCCCGATCGAGACGCCCTTGACCGACTGGATCGAGGCGACCGCCCCGGCCAGGCGCCCGTCGAGCCTGTCTTCCCAGGAGATGTGCGAGCCGAGGCCGGGGACGAGGCCGAAGGCGCGCACCTCGAAGGTGCCGCCGAGACTCTCGTTGGCCTTGCGCAGGCGGTTGATCTCCGCGACCATCGCCGCGCTGGCCTCGGGGTCGAGGCAGCGGACCGGGTCCTCGTCGACCCCCTCGAAGTCCTCGGGGCGGAGATCGGGCTGCTCGGGCGCCGTCACGGAGGCGATCTGGGTGACGTGGCTGTGGACGCTGACGCCGAGGGCGGTGAGGAAGCCGCGCGCGATCGAGCCGGCCGCCACGCGGGCGGCGGTCTCGCGGGCGCTGGCCCGCTCGAGCACGTTGCGGATGTCGTCGTGGCCGTACTTCTGGGCGCCGACCAGGTCGGCATGCCCGGGCCGTGGCAGGTGGACCTCGTCGACCTCGGCCTCGACCGGCCAGGGGTTCATCCGCTCCTCCCAGTTGGCGTAGTCGCGGTTGGCGACGAGGACGGCGATCGGGCTGCCCAGCGTGCGGCCGTGGCGCAGGCCGGAGCGGACCTCGACGGCGTCGGTCTCGATCTTCATCCGCCCGCCGCGGCCATGGCCGAGCTGGCGTCGGGCCATGTCCCGGTCGAGCGCCGCGCGGTCGAGCTCGAGGCCCGCCGGCATCCCCTCGACGATCGCGACGAGCCCCGGCCCGTGCGACTCCCCCGCGGTTGTGAACCTGAACCCGCTCATGCGCTCCGCAAGGCTATCTCCCCCGCCGACGGGCCGATCCGCCAACGCATTGTTGCCGTATCGGCCCGTCGGCGGGCTTTTCAGGTTCTCGCGGCGGCGCGCATGGTGTCGAGGGGGGCCTCGCGGCCGGTCCAGATCTCGAGCGAGAGGGCGCCCTGCTGGACGAGGACCTCCAGGCCGTCGACGGCGGTCGCGCCGGCGGCTTCGGCAGCGCGCAGCAGCGCAGTCGGCTCGGCCCCGTAGACCATGTCGACGACGACCTGGGCTGCGCCGAAGCCGCCCGGGTCGAGCGGCAGCTCCGCGAACGGGTCCTCCCCGCCGAGGCCGACCGCGGTGGAGTTGACGATCAGCTCGAACGCTCCCTGCTCGGGGTCGGCGACCGGGTCGCCCCCCAGTTCGGCGCAGAGATTGCGCGAGCGCAGCTCGGTGCGGTTCCAGACGGCCACCTCGGCGCCCTCGCGCAGCAGCGCCCAGACCACGGCGCGGGCGGCGCCGCCGGCGCCGAGCACGAGTGCCCGCCTGCCGGCCGGCGAGCCCGGCAGCGCGCGCAGCAACCCCTCGGCGTCGGTGTTCTCCGCCCGGACCTCGCCCTCCGCGAAGACCAGCGTGTTGGCGGCGCCGATCTCACGGGCGGTCTCGGAGAGCTCGTCGGCGAGGGCGAGCGCCGCGGCCTTGTGCGGCACCGTGACGTTGGCGCCGGCGAATCCCTCGCCCGGCATCGATCGCACCCGCGCCTCGAAGGCGTCCGGGGCGACGTCGATCGCCTCGTAGCTCCACTCACCCCCCAGCCCCAGCTCGGCCAGCGCCGCGGCCTGCATCGCCGGCGAGCGCGAGTGGCCGACCGGGTGCCCGAGGACGGCTAGTCGCGACACGCTCTCATTCCCCACAGCTGTCCGGCGAGTTGCCGCCGGCCGCTTCGCGGGCCGCGTTGTAGCTTTCGACGTCGCGCTGGAACTCGGCTTCGCTCGAGGAGAAGGCGTGTTTGCCGCAGCTGCCCGGCTCGACCACGTAGAAGAGGTAGTCGACCTTGGCCGGCCGCGCCGCCGCTTCGATCGAGGCGAGGCCGGGGCTGCCGATCGGCCCCGGCGGCAGGCCGGCGTTGAGGCGCGTGTTGTAAGGAGAGTCGACGGCGAGCTCGGATTCGGTCAGCGGCTCGGTGTAGTTGCCGGTCGCGAAGCGGATCGTCGCGTCGATGCCGAGGGGCATCCCTTCGCGCAGGCGGTTGTAGATCACGGCGGCAACCAGCGGCCGCTCGCTTTCGAGCTGCGCCTCCTCCTCGACCAGGGAGGCGATCGTCACCACGTCGTAGATGGTCAGGTTCTTCCCGCGCGCGTAGCTCATGTCGACTCCCTTGATGCGCCGCTTGAAGTCTTCGAGCTGGAGCTGGACCAGGGTCGCAGCCTCGGCACGCCTTTCCAGCTCGAAGGTGTCGGGGAAGAGGAAGCCCTCGAGGCTCTCGGCGTCCTTGCCGCCGTACCGGGCCGGGTCCAGGTAGGGAGAGCGGACGCTGGCCCGCTCATAGCTGCCGCGCAGGCCTTCGTCCCCGGCGAGCTCGGCGGTCTGGGCGCGGGTGTAGCCCTCCGGCACCGTCACCGTGATCGTCCTGATCACGACCGGTGGCGGCGTCTCCCGATTGAAGTGACGGTAGGCGAGAGCGGCGATAGCGACGACGCCGAACAGGACCGCGAGCAGGGCCAGCGCGATGCCGAGACGCCGCCCGCCGGAGCGAACGGGTGCCTGGCGCTTGGCTTCGCGCTCGCGACGCCGCTGCTCGCGTTCGGCGGCGGCACGCTCCTCACTCATCGTCGCCCTCCTCCACCGCGGCGCGACCGGCGAGGTATGCTTGGAGCAGGTGCGCGGCGGCAATCGAGTCCGGCGGCGCCGCGGCGCCCTCGCGCTTGCTCGCCTCGGCCATCCGGGTCGTCAGCCGCTCGTCGTAGGTCTCGACCGGGACGTCGAGGATCGCCTCGAGTTCGCCGCAGAAGGTCCGGGTCAGCGCCGCCTGGCTGCCTTCCTCGCCGCTCAGGTGAAGGGGCAGGCCGACGACCACGCACTCGACCCCGTGCTCGGCTACGAGCTCGGCGACCGCCCGCGCCTCGGGCGGCTCGATCACCGCCATCGGCGTCGCCAGGGTCCCGCTCGGGTCGGAGATCGCACAGCCGATCCGCGCGGTGCCGTGGTCCAGCGCGAGCACCCGCACTTGCCGCTACCCGGCCTCTCGCTCGATTGCCCGGCGCGCGGTCGCCAGCGCCTCGTCGAGCTTGGCGGGGTCCTTGCCGCCGGCCTGGGCCATGTCGTCGCGACCGCCGCCCCCGCCGCCGACGACCGCGGCCGCCTCGCGAACGATCCCGGAGGCGGAGAGCCCCCGCTCGACCGCGCCCTTGGAGACGAGGACCACCAGGGCGACCTTGCCCTCTTCCGTCCCACCGAGGACGATCGCGGAGTCGCCGGCGAGCTTCGACTGGACCCGGTTGGCGAGCTCGAGCAGCTGCCTCTGGTCGGCCAGGGGCGCGCGCGAAACGACCGCCTCGATCGCGCCCACCTCGATCGCCTCTCCGACCAGGCGCTCCGCCTCCTCCCCGAGCACCTGCTTCTGGGCCTGCTGCGCCCCGGCTCCGGCCTCGCGCAGGCACTCGGCGGCGCGGCGGGCGCCGGCGAGGGGGTCCTGCGGCGCGCCGAGCACCTCGCCGACCTCACGCAGGCGCTCCTCGCGCTCGCGGAACCAGTCGATCGCGGCAGGGCCGGTGAGCGCCTCGATCCGGCGCACGTTGGCGGCGCTGGAGCCCTCCGAGGAGATCTTGAAGATGCCGACCTCGGCGGTGTTGGCGACGTGGGTGCCGCCGCAGAGCTCGCGCGAGACGCCGTCGACCTCGACGACCCGCACCCACTCGCCGTACTTCTCGCCGAAGAGCGCCATCGCGCCGAGCCGCTCGGCCTCGGCGCGCTCCATCTCCAGCCAGCGCACCGGCCGGCTCGCCTTGATCCACTCGTTGACCCGGTCCTCGACCGCGCGCAGCTCCTCGCCGCCGAGCGCCTGGCCGTGGGTGAAGTCGAAGCGCAGCTTGTCAGGCCGCACGGCGGACCCGGCCTGACGAACGTGGGTGCCGAGCCGCTCGCGCAGCGCCGCGTGCAGCAGGTGCGTGGCGGTGTGGTTGCGCATCGTCGCGTGGCGGGTCTCGCGGTCGACCACGGCTTCCACCGCGGTTGCGGGGTCGATCTCCCCGGGCTCCACCTCCAGCGCCTGGTCCTCGCCGACGCGGTAGACGTCGAGGACGCGGGCCTCGCCGCCCTCCCAGCGCAGCACGCCGGAGTCGGCGACCTGGCCGCCGCCCTCGGCGTAGAAGGGGCTCTCCTCGAGCTTGACCAAGGCGCGCCCGTCGTCGCTCTCGACAGCGGCGAGGCCCGTCGTCGCGCGCAGGGTCTCGTAGCCGACGAAGCGCGTCGCCGGCGCCTCGCTGGCGAAGGCGATCACCCGCTCGTGGTGGTCCTCGGAGCCGTGCGCGGTGGCGGCGCCGGTGCGGGCGCGCTGGCGCTGCTCCTCCATCAGCTCCTCGAAGCCGCCGTCATCGACCGAGAGTCCCTGCTCGGCCAGCAGCTCCTTGGTCAGGTCGTAGGGGAAGCCGAAGGTGTCGTGGAGCTTGAAGGCGTCCTCCGCGTCGATCCAGGAGGTCCCGGACTCCTTCGCCTCGGCCACCAGGTGCTCCAGCAGCTCGCTGCCGCGCTCCAGCGTGCGGCCGAAGCTCTCCTCCTCGTCGCCGACCCAGCGCGCGATCGTCTCGCGCTCGGCCGCCAGCTCCGGGTAGGCCTCGCCCATGACCTCGATCGTGCGCTCGGCGAAGCGGCCGAGCCAGGGCGCCTCGAGGCCGAGGGTGCGGCCCTGCTGGATCGCCCGGCGCAGGATCCGGCGCAGGATGTAGCCGCGGTCCTCGTTCGAGGGGACGACGCCGTCGGCGATCAGGAAGGAGGCGCCGCGCGAGTGGTCGGCGACGATCCGCATCGCCCGGGTCACCGCCGCGTCCTCGCCGTAGGAGCGTCCCGACATCTCCTCAGCGAGGTCGAGCAGCGGTCGGATCAGGTCGGTCTCGAAGACCGAAGGGACGTCCTGGAGGATCGCCGCCATCCGGTCCAGGCCCATGCCGGTGTCGATGTTGCGCATCGGCAGCTCGGCCAGCGCCCCGTCGGAGCCGAGGTCGTAGGTCATGAAGACGTGGTTCCAGAACTCGAGGAAGCGGTCGGTGTCGTCGCCGGGTCGCTCGCCCGGGGCGCCGAAGTCCTCGCCGCGGTCGAGGTAGAGCTCCGAGCACGGCCCGCACGGCCCGGTCGGCCCCGCCTGCCAGAAGTTGTCCTCGCGACCGAGGCGGACGATCCGCTCGTCGGGGACCCCGACCCTCCGCCAGACCTCGATCGCCTCCTCGTCGGGGCCGAGGCCGAGCTCCTCGTCGCCGCCGAAGACGGTGACCCAGATCCGCTCGGGGTCCATTCCGAAGCCCTGCGTCGAGAGCTCCCAGCCCCACGGGATCGACTCCTCCTTGAAGTAGTCGCCGAAGCTCCAGTTGCCGAGCATCTCGAAGAAGGTGAGGTGGCGGGCCGTGTTGCCGACCTCCTCGACGTCTGTGGTGCGGAAGCACTTCTGCACGTCGGCGAGGCGGCGGGCGGGCGGCTCCTCGCGGCCGAGGAAGTACGGCTTGAAGGGCTGCATCCCGGCCGTGGTCAGCAGCACAGAGGGGTCGAGCACGGAGGGGACGAGCGAGGCCGAAGGCACGATCTTATGCCCCCGCTCCTCGAAGAAGGAGAGGTAGGTCCGGCGGATCTCGGCAGCTTCCATGAGGAGCCAAGCCTAAGGGGCAGTCCCGCCACGTGACGCCCACACCGGCGATGGCGGCTGACAGAAGGGTCGCGTCGCCGTTCAAGGGACAGAAGATTCCCCCACCACCCTTGACTGGACGCCCGAGAGTGCCGAAACCACTATGGCGTGACACAGAGTGCCGCCAAGCGCGAGGAGCGGATGTTCGCGACGATCTTCCGTCGCTACCACCAGCAGATCTACCGCTTCTGCCTCTCGATCCTCGGCGACCCGGAGGACGCCCGGGACGCCCTGCAGAACACGATGGTCAAGGCGCTGCAGGCGCTGCCCGGCGAGAGGCGCCAGATCGAGCTGAAGCCCTGGCTGTACCGGGTGGCCCACAACGAGTCGGTCGACCTGCTGCGCAAGCGCCGCGAGGCGACCGGCGCGGACCTGGAGGCGATTCCCTCGCGGGAGAGCCTGGCGGAGACCGCGGCGCGGCGCGAGCGCCTGCGGCAGCTGCTCCGCGACCTGGCGGAGCTGCCCGAGAGGCAGCGCTCGGCGCTGGTGATGCGCGAGCTGGGGGGCCTCTCCTTCGAAGAGATCGGCACCGCCTTCGACACCTCTCCGGGGGTCGCCCGGCAGACCGTGTACGAAGCGCGCCTGGGCCTGCGGGAGCTGGACGAGGGGCGTGAGATGAGCTGCGAGGAAGTCACGCACCGGCTCTCCGACGGCGACGGGCGGGTGAGTCGCAGGCGCGACATCCGGGCGCACCTGCGCGCCTGCGCGGATTGCCGCGCGTTCCAGGACGCGATCGGGGCGCGCCGGCGCGACTTCGCCGCCCTCGCGCCGCTGCCCGCCGTCGCCTCGGCCGGCATCCTCCACGCCATCCTCGGCGGCGCGCACGGCGCCGCCAGCGGGGCGGTCGGCGGTGCGACTGTCGCCGCCGGAGCGGGCAAGGCAGTTTCCGCCGGGCTCGTGGCCAAGTCGGCCGCGACCGTCGCGGTAGTCGCCGCGGTCGGGGTCTCGGCCGCCGACCGAAGCGGCCTGGTCCAGACGCCGCTGCCGGGCGGCTCCGGCGGCGGCGCGCCGGTCCGGCAGCTGCAGCCCGTGGGAGACGGCGGTGCCGGGGCGGGCCCCGCTTCCACCGCCAGCCAAGAGACAGCTGGCGACCGCAAGCCTTCCGGCCCCCGGACGGAGCAAAAGGGCAGCATGCGCGAGGACACCGGACAGAGGAGCGCAGCGGAGGGCAAGGGCGCAGCGGCCCACCGCCACGGCCCTCCCGATGGGCTGCCACCGGCATCTCAGCGGGGCCAGGAGACAGCCGCCGCGCACAAAGGCGGCGGTTCGGCGCCTGCCGGCGGCCGTTCGAAGCCGAAAGCCGGCTCCACGTCCTCTCAGGCGTCTCCGGCCGCTCCCCCTCGAGCGTCCCCGAAACCACCTCACGCAGCCGGCAGCGAGAGCGGAGGATCCGCTGCACAGCCACCGCCGGCGCCCGAACAATCGTCCGAATCGCCCGCAAAAGGCGCAGGATCGAGCGGGAAACCCGAAGGTAGCACCTGACCTATCGCAGGGAAGCCCGTTTCAGGCGCTAGGACACCCGACGTCGACCCTAGTGTCGAAGGAGGCACGAAATGCTGAGAGCAAAGCTCGTATTCACGATGGCGGTGGTTGCGCTGACGATCCCCGCGACCGCGCTCGCGAACAACGGCAAAGGGCAGGGCCAGGGGCCCAACTATGAAACCGCCCCGCCGCCGCCTGCCAAGGCCTACGGCAAGTACTGCCAGGGCGAAAGCAAGAAACACGTCAAAGGCGAGAAGGGCACCGCGTTCTCGCGCTGCGTGAAAACGGCCGCGCGCGCCGCTCGCAACGAGGATCTGTCCCCGGGCCAGGTCTGCAAGGGCAAAAGCAAGAAGCACGTCAAAGGCGAGAAGGGCACCGAGTTCAGCCGCTGCGTGAAATCGATCGCCCAGTTGCGAGAGGACGAAAAAGAGGAAGAGCAGGAAGAACAGGCCCAGGCTTAGGAAGGGCTAGCTGTGCAGATCGTGCCGTGCCCGACGACCGTCTCCCCGGCCAGCAGCACCGCTGTCTGGCCGGGTGAGACCCCGGCGAACCGCTCCCCCAGCCGGATGTCGAGCCTGGGATGCCGGCCCGTTGCCGTCGCCTCCAGCGTGGCGGGGACGGCCCGCGCCCGGTAGCGCAGGCGCACCGCGTCGACCCGGGTCCCGTCGCGATGCAGAACCGCGTCGCGGACCCGCACCGTCTCCGCCATCAGCTCTCGGCGCGGGCCGACCGTGACCGTGTTGGCGGCGGCGTCGGTGGCGAGCACGTACATCGGCTCCTCCGCCCCGCCGCCGATGCCGCGGCGCTGGCCGACGGTGAAGTGATGGTGGCCGCGGTGGCGGCCGACCTTGCGGCCCGAGCGGTCGACCAGGTCCCCCTCCCGCTCGCGCAGGCCACCGTGGCGAAGGAGGAAATCGGCCTTGCCTTGGCCGGAGAGGAAGCAGAGGTCCTGGCTCTCGGGCTTGCGGGCGACGGCGAGGCCGTGGCGGGCGGCGATCTCGCGAACCTCGGGCTTGGTCAGCTCGGTGAGCGGGAACCGGACCTGCCGCAGCAACCCGGGCGGCAGCGCCGCCAGCATGTAGCTCTGGTCCTTGTTGGCGTCTGAGGCGGCCGCGAGCAAGGGCCCGTCGCCGTCCTCGACGATGCGCGCGTAGTGGCCGGTGACGAGGTGGGTCGCGCCCACCCGCTCGGCGAGGTCGACCATCGCCGCTATGCGCACCTCGCCGTTGCAAGCGATGCACGGGTTGGGCGTCCTGCCGTCCGCGTAGCCGGAGACGAACCCGGCGACTACGCGCCGGCGGAACTCCTCCTCGAGGTCCAGCGTCAGGTGCGGGATCCCGAGCGAGTGGGCAAGCGAGCGGGCGCCGAGCACGGCCTCCGGAGAGCAGCACGCCTTCGCCCCGTCGGTCCGCGGGTCCGCCCAGAGCTTCAGGGTGACCCCGACGACCTCCGCCCCCCGCTCCCGTTCCAGCAACGCGGCCACGGCACTGTCGACCCCGCCCGACATCGCGACGAGCACCCGGTCGCCGTTCGCCGCGGCGAGCCCCTGCGACGATGCCGCCGCCTGCGCCAGGGCCCGGTGCAGCGCATCCGCAGCCAGCTGCGCCGCGTGCCGCTTGGCCGGGGTCAGCCCCCCGACCGCCGCGTCGACCTCATCCGTCCCGGTCCGCGCCGCCTCGAGCACCTCCGCCCCGTCGACCATCTCGGCCACGGCGGCCGTAGCCGCACGCGTCGCCCCGCACCCCTCGGCGTCGAAGGTGGTCCCGGTGACCCTGCCCTCCTCGACGACGAGGGACAGCCGGGAGAGGTCCCCGCAGGCAGCGCCACCGGCGGCCCCGGTGAAGGCGCCGTCGGGAACCGTCCCAACCCGGCTCGAGTCCCGCAGGTAAGCCTCGAATAGCTCTCGGTCCATCAGCTACAGGGTAGGAGGCTGTGGACGAATGCGCAGCAGCCTTCGCAGGTCGGCAAGGACCGCGGGTGCATCGTCACGCAGCTGTCGCCAGGTGATCCTCACCACCCGCCACCCGTCGGCAAGCAAGAGCCGATCCCTTTCCCGATCCCGCTCGAAAGCCCGAGCGGTCCCATGAACCGCTCTTCCATCGAGCTCGACGACCAGCCGTTGCGCCGGCCATAGGCAGTCCACCTCGAAGAACCGACCAGCGACCGCGATATCGGCGTTGCGCCGCGGCCTCGGCAGGTCAGTGCCTTCGAGCAGGCTCGCGAATCGGGCCTCTAGCTCCCTTCGCGTTATCCCGCGCGAATGAGCACCGGCCGCGAGGATCTTCCTCAGCGCCCTCGCGCCGGCGCGCCGGGGGCGCCTCTCGAGCAGGCCCGGAACCGAAAGGCGATCGGTCATCCCCCGGACTTCGGCCTCGTTGAACGCCTGCTCGAGCACTCGCTCGCCCACGATCGCCGCCAGGTCCAGCAGGGTGCGCGCAAGCGACGTAACGGGAATGCCGTCCACGACCGACACTTCGTCGTGCAGCAAGGTCGATTGATGGACCCGCATCCCAGGCCGCGATCTGATCCTTGTCGGTCGGGTTACCTCAGGCACAGTTGCGCTCGCCGGCAAGAGGCCCCAAAGTGCGGCTGCGGATCGGTGGCTCAAGACGGCGCCGGGCCCTGCGGCAAGCACCGTGGCCATCCAGCGAGCCGCCTGGCCTGTGCCCCTATGGCCGACTGCATAGACGCCCCGCCGAACCGGGCGCAGCTGACCGCGCCCGATCCGATTCTCGATTGCGCCGCGCCCCATCCCCAGGCTCAGAAGCTGGTGCCGCGCAACGAGCCCGTGCTGACGCTCCGCGAGGTCACCCATCCTCTTGTCAGGAGAACACGGCGCACGTTTTCCATGTTTGACATGGGCAATGTGCGACTCGTCGGCCATCTGGCGAGCATCGCTTGCCAGGGCGCACGCATGGTGCGCTGAAGATCACATCTCCGAGACAAAAGAGGCCCCAGCCCGCCGGTACCGCCTCTGGCTTTGATCCCTTGAAGTAAAGGGTGGGCGCCTCCTCGCGATCCCGAGGGACCGAGAGAGATCAGCTCCCGCGCCGTTTGTGTTGGGTCAAACGGTGAGACGGCTCACGTACGGGCTCGAACCTCGAAGCAACCGTACCACCGGCAAGGGCCCGTGGCGAGGGGTCAGTCGTCCAGGTCCAGATTGGAGAGCAGCAGCTCCGCCTCGCTCCAGTCGTCGGGCTGGACCCTGAGCGCGATGTCGCCGCGGCCGAAGCGGTCGAGCGGCCAGTCGGCGGTGAGGGCGGCCTCGATGCCCCCCTCTTCAAGGGCCTGGTGCCAGGCCCGCGCCGTCCGCACGTCGACGAAGTCGCGAACCACCTCCCAGCTGTCGAAGCGGGGGTCGTCAACCTGGACCGGCGTCGTTCCCGGGCCGGGTGCCGGCTTGAACACAGCTCGAATCCGGCCGAAGAAGCCCATCTCGGCTAGTGGCCGGCGAGCTTGCGCTGGTGGATCGAGATTCCCAGCTCCTTCAGCTGCATCTCGTCGACGGGCGCCGGAGCGCCGGTGAGCAGGTCGAACCCCGATGCGGTCTTGGGGAAGGCGATCACGTCGCGAATGGTCTCAGCCCCGTACAGGCGCTGCACGATGCGGTCGATGCCGTAGGCGATGCCGCCGTGCGGCGGGGCGCCGTAACGCAGCGCCTCGAGCAGGAAGCCGAAGCGCGCCTCCGCCTCCTCGGCGCCGATCCCGAGCGCCGCGAAGACCGCCTTCTGGGTGTCGGCGCGGTTGATGCGAATCGAGCCGCCGCCCAGCTCCTGGCCGTTCAGGACCACGTCGTAGGCGAGCGCGCGGGCGGAGCCCGGGTCGTCGGGGTCGAACTCGCCGGCAGGCGCCGTGAACGGGTGGTGGAGGGAGTCCCAGCGACCCTCCCCGGCGTTCCACTCCAGCAGGGGCCAGTCGACGATCCAGACCAGGCGGTCCTCGCCATCCCCGACCAGGCCGAAGCGCTCGGCCAAGTCGACCCGCATCTGGCCGAGGACGGCGTCGGTGACCGGCCGCTCGTCGGCCACCAGCAGCAGGAGGTCGCCCTCCTCGGCGCCGAGGCGGTCGTTGAGCTCGCGCAGCTCGTCCTCGGAGAGGAACTTCGCCGTCGGCGAGCGCCATCCCTCACCCTCGCGAAACGCCCAGACGAGGCCCTTGGCCCCAAGCTCCTGGGCGCGCGAGATCAGCCCGTCGAGCTCGGAGCGGGGCAGCTCGCGACGGCCCGCGTTGAGCCCCCGCACCGCCCCGCCGCCCTCGAGCACCGAGCGGAAGACCTTGAACTCGGTCTCGCGCAGCGCCTCGTCGAGGTCGACCAGCTCGAGGCCGAAGCGCAGGTCCGGTCGGTCGGTCCCGAAGCGCTCCATCGCCTCGTCGTAGGACATCCGCTCCATCGGCAGCTTCACGGGGGGCCCGTCGACTCGCTCGAAGACGTGCGCGAGCATCCGTTCGTTGAGCTCGATCACGTCCTCCGCCTCGACGAAGGACATCTCGACGTCGAGCTGCGTGAACTCGGCCTGGCGGTCGGCCCGGGTCGCCTCGTCGCGAAAGCAGCGAGGGATCTGGTAGTAGCGTTCGAAGCCGGCCACCATCAGCAGCTGCTTGAAGAGCTGCGGGGACTGGGGCAGGGCGTAGAAGGAGCCGTGCTGGAGGCGGCTGGGGACGAGGAAGTCGCGCGCGCCCTCGGGCGTCGAGCGGGTCAGCATCGGCGTCTCGATGTCGAGGAAGCCCTCCCCGTCGAAGAACTCGCGTATCGCCGCGACGACCCGGTGCCGGAGCTCGAGCGCCTCGCGCATCTGCTCGCGGCGCAGGTCGAGGTATCGATGGCGCAATCTCGCGTCCTCCCCCACCTCGCCGGCGAAGCCCTCGACCTGGAAGGGCGGCGTCTCGGCCTCGGCGAGCAGCTCCGCGGCGCTCACCTTCAGCTCGACCTCTCCCGTCGGCAGGTCGGCGTTGACGGTCTCGGGGGAGCGCTGGACGACGGTGCCGGTCGCCGACAGCACGTGCTCCGCGCGCAGCTCGTGCCCGAGCTCGAAGGCGCCACCGGCCTCGTCGGGGTTGAAGACGAGCTGGAGGATGCCGGTGCGGTCGCGCAGGTCGACGAAGACCAGGCCGCCATGGTCGCGGCGACGGTGGACCCAGCCGGAAACGCGGGCCTCGGAGCCGACCCGGTCCGGCAGCACCTGGCCGCACCACGCGTCGCGGTATCCGTTCGGCTTCAGCGCCGGGAACTCGGTCATCGCAAATACCTCCGCTTCGCTCCCGGCGCGAAGAACCAGATATGCACGCTTGGTCGCTCCGCGATCACAGCCGCCCCCCCGTGATCTCCTCGATCAGGTTGCCTGTGTCGACTGGGCGCTGCTCACCGCTGCGCATGTCGCGCAACTGGGCCGCCCCGGCGCCCTCGAGGATCAGCACGCGGCGGGCGCCGAGGCGGTCGGCGTGCTTGAGCTGGCCCTTGAGGCCGCGCCCGCCCAGGTCGACCTCGGTCGAGAGCCCCGCCTTGCGCAGTTCCCCCGCCAGGAGCAGAGCCAGCGCGCGGCGGTCCTGCTCCTCCTCGGCGGTGGCGACGAAGACGTCTCGCCCGACGGAGGTCTCCTCTTCCTCGAGCGCCAGCGCGATTCGCTCGATTCCCGCGGCCCAACCGATCGCCGGGGCGGGCGGCCCTCCCAGCTGCTCGACCAGGCCGTCGTAGCGACCGCCGCCGCCGATCTCCGACTGGGCGCCGAGGCGGTCGCAGACGAAGGAGAAGATCGTCCTCGTGTAGTAGTCGAGGCCTCGCACCAGGGTCGGGTCGATCTCGTACTCGACTCCCGCGGCGTCGAGCAGGGCCCGCACCTCCGCAAAATGCTCTGCGTCCTTGCCCTCGAGGCGCTCGAGGAGCTTCGGTGCCGCCGCCATCGCCTCCCGGGTGCCCTCGTCGTCGGCGTCGAAGGCGCGCAACGGGTTGGCGTCGATCCGGTCGCGCACATCCCGAGACAGCTCGCTCTCGTGGGCGCGCAGGTAGGCCTTCAGCTCCTCCAGGTACGCCTCGCGGGCGCTGGGCGAGCCCAGGCTTCCCAGCCGCAGCTCGACCCCCGGCACACCGAGCTCGGCGACGAGTTCGGCGAAGAGCCCGATCGCCTCCGCGTCGGCGAGCGGCGCGTCGCTGCCGATCGCCTCGATCCCGAGCTGGTGGAACTGCCGGTAGCGCCCGGCCTGGGGGCGCTCGTGGCGGAAGAACGGGCCGGCGTAGGAGAGCTTCACCGGCTGCGCGAGCTTGTGCATCCCGTGCTCGACGTAGGCACGGCAGATCGGCGCCGTCCCCTCCGGGCGCAGGGTGAGGCTGCGCCCGCCCTTGTCCTCGAAGGTGAACATCTCCTTGCGGACGATGTCGGTGGAGTGGCCGACGCCGCGCTCGAACAGCTCCGTGTCCTCGAAGCTCGGAGTGGCGATCGGCTCGTAGCCGGCGCGGGCGAAGATCGTCGCGGCGGTCTCGACGATCCTCTCGCGCGTGCGAGCAGCCGCCGGCAGGACGTCGAACGTCCCGCGAGGGGCTTGGTATCTGAGCCCTGCCACAGTGCCGCGACCTTACCGGCCGACGCCCTACCCTGAGAGCTGGGCGAGAAAGGGGTTCGTCGCCCGCTCGGCTCCCAGCGTCGTGACGCCCATGTGCCCGGGGTACACACCGGTCTCCGGCGGCAGGGACTCGACCAGGGTGCGGATCGACTGCATCAGGGTCGGCCCGTCTCCCCCCGGCAGGTCGACCCGTCCGACCGAGCCCTGGAAGAGGACGTCGCCGGAGAAGATCGCGTCGTGGTCGCGGACCGAGTAGGTGACGTGGCCGGGGCTGTGTCCGGGGGTGAAGATGACGTCGAGGGTGAGCCCTGCAAGCTCGAGGCTCTCTCCGCCCTCCACCGCCACGTCGGCCTCGTAGCTCTCGTAGGGGCCGAAGCCGGCCACCGGCACGAAGGACATGATGTCGGCGAGCACCGGGATCTCGAGCTTCGGACAGTAGACGGGGGCACCGGTCATCTTCGCGACCGGGGCGACGGCGCCGATGTGGTCGAAATGGCAGTGGGTGACCAGGATCGCCTCGATCTTCACCCCGAGCTCGTCGATCTCCGCCAGGATCCGGCCCGGCTCCTCTCCCGGGTCGACGACGAACCCTTTGCCGGAGCCTTCGCGACGGACGATGAAGCAGTTCTCGGCGATCGCGCCAACCGTGAGCTGGCGGACGTCGAGGTTCACGGCCGTTCGGCAGCGCGTATCCGCGCCCGCTCCCGGCGTCGCCACATCAGCATGTCCATGTAGTAGCCCGCGGGGATGTAGAACGCAAGCATGAAGGCGCCGAGGCCCAGCGCGGAGCCGAGCGAGCGTTTGAAGATCAGCAGCAGCAGGACGGTGAAGATGACTGCCGCCACCAGCCCGCGCGTGATCGCGCTGCGCCAGGTCGGCGGCTGGTCGCCGCGCGGCGCGCCCTTCTTCCTGGTCCCGGCGCGGGCGCGGGCTTTCGCCTCGGCGCGGCTGCGCGGGCGGGCCGGCCGCCGGTTGACGTCGACACGTCCTCCCTGGGTGCCGCGGTGCTTGCGGCGGCGCTTCTTCCTGGTCTGTGCCATTGGCTGAATCTAGCGTTTCGGAGGCCCTACGGGGCGGCCCGCAGGCGCGCCTCGATCGTATGCAGGGCGGGATCGAAGCCGCGGATCGGCACGTCGGGGGAGTAGCCGGCGAGGGCCGCCGCCGGGACCAGCCCGACGACCTCGGCCTCGACCGGGCGCGCGCCGAGCGGAGCGGCCAGCGCCCGGACGCGCTCGACCACCTCCGCCAGCGGCACGGCGAAGGGGTCGTGGACGTTGGTCGAGACCTGGGCGCGACCGCTGGAGAGCACCAGCCCCAGCGCCCGCACGCCCGGCAGGCCGCCCCCGGACTCGCGCAGGCCCGCGGCGACGGAGCCGGCAAGCTCGGGGTCGCCGCTGTCGAGCTCGACGTTGAAGGCGGCGAGGGGAGAGCGCGCGGTCACCAGCGTCACGCCCGCCGTGCGGTGGGGCAGGGCGGGGCCGTGATCGGGACGAAGCTCGCCGCCCTCCATCCGCAGCCAGAGCTCGGCGAGCCCGCCGTTGCGGAAGTAGGCGCGCTCGGCGTGCTCGGGGCGGCGGGCCAGGTCGCCGTAGAGGAAAACCGGAACCCCGAGGCCGCCGATCTGCGCCGCCAGCTCGACCGCCTCGGCGCGGGCGGCGTCGCGGTCGGCGGGGTCCAGCCAGACGACCGGGCAGACGTCGAGCGCCCCGACCGCCGGGTGCAGCCCGTCGTAGCCGTTCATGTCGACGGTCTCGATCGCCTGCGCGGCGCCCGAGAGGACCGCGTCGCGAAGCGGCGCCGGCTCCGCCGCCAGGGTGAGCACGGTGCGGTGGTGATCGGCGTCGGAGTGGAGGTCAAGCAGGGTAGCCCCCCGCGCAAAGGCGCTCTGCAGGGCGGCGACGCGACCGGGGTCCCGCCCCTCGGAGACGTTCGGGACAGCGAGGAAGGTGGGCGTCACCGGGTCAGACGAGCAGCTGGCCGCCGCGGACGATCTCCTTGCCGTCCACTTCCACGGTCGGCTCGACGATCACGCAGTCGAGGTGGACGGGGACCTGGACGGTGCCGCCGATCGCAGCCGAGGCGCCGAAGGCGACGTGCGCGGTGCCGAGGATCTTCTCGTCCTCGAGGATGTTGCCGGTCAGGGTGGCCTCTTCGTTGGTGCCGATGCCCAGCTCGGCGACGTTGGTGCCGTCCTCGCCGTGCACGGTCAGCATTTCGAGCAGGGTCGCCCCCTCGGGGCCGGTCGCGTCGGTCAGGTGGCCGTCGCGCACGGTCAGCTCGACCGGGGTCTCGACCTTGCCCACACCGGCGATCGAGCCGTCGACGACCAGCGTCCCCTCGGCGGTGGTGGGGGCAACGAAGGCCTCGCCGCAGGGCAGGTTGCCGAAGGCGCCCGGAGCGTTGAGCACGCCGGCGTCGGCGATCGGGATCCGGTCCTTCAGCCCGAGCCGCAGGTCGCTGCCGTGCCCGCAGGTGATCCGTGCCTCATCGCCGCTGCGCAGCGCGGCCGCGATCGCCGCCCCCCGCCGCCGCAGGGTTCGCATGTCGGCGTTCATCAGCCGCGCCAGCATGTCCTCGGTGACGCCCGGCAACGTGGCGATCCGCACACCCGCCTGGGTCGCGGCACGCCGCGCGTTGGTGTGGGAGAGCGACTGGATCGTCGGCGCCAGCACGACTTCGGCAGCGACCATCGCGGCCGCGACCGGCGTCGGCGGCTCGGCCCCGTTGGAGTCGAGCTCGGAGATCACGGCCAGGGTTGCGAACGCCCCATCCCCCTCGGCCTCGATCCGCATCAGGGCGCCGATGTCCTCGGTGACCGGGTTGCAGATCACCAGCACCTCTTCGCCCGGTTCGATCCGCAGGCAATCCCGCAGAACCGTCCTCACCGCCCTGTCCAGCTCCTGCGTCATGTCCCAAGGCTAAGCCTAATGCCGCCCCCGCGACGCCAGCCCCTCCATCGCTACGATCCACTCCCCCGCCGGAGTAGCTCAGCTGGTTAGAGCAGCGGAATCATAATCCGCGTGTCGGGGGTTCGAGTCCCTCCTCCGGCATCACCTATAGAGCCAAAAGCGCCGCCCGAGGGGCGGCGCTTTTGCTTTCGGGTCAAGGCCTGGGTCAAGGAATGCGGGGCGGGATGCAGTAGATGCCGTCCCACTGCGGCGGAGGGTGAGAAGAGTCCGAAGGCCAAATTAGGGTCCACCTGGTGAACCCGTTTCCGTCGATGAAAGCCAAGCGGCTACTTGCCGTCTTGGAACGGAAGCCACTCGGCTACCGAGTAGCGCGTCAATCCGGCTCGCATCGACGGATGGAGTCGCCGGACCACCCGCCGTTGACCTTCGCCTTTCACGACAAGGCGACGATTCCCGCCGGTCTCGTGCGCAAGATCCTTGTCCGCGACGTGGGACTTGCCGAGGACGAGGCCCGGAAGCTACTCTGAATCGGAGAAATCATGGAGATCGTCCGCGTCATCTATCACCACGAAAGCGACGGCTGGTGGGCCGAGTCCCCCGATGTTGAGGGCTGGTCTGCTGCTGGCGACAGCTACGCGGAGGTCGTGAAGCTGGCCGAGGAGGGCATTCCCTTCGCCCTAGGGCACGAGGCCACGCTGGAGAACTTCGTTCCGGCTGGCGAGCACGTCGCCGCCTGAGTAGGCCAGTCAGCGACGCAGAGCCGAGATAGGCCGCTGTAGGCAGATTCCCCGAATCTGCCTACAGCTCTCTTCATTCAGCTACCAAGCAAACCGAGGTCCCTCCGGTGGGGGGGAAGTTCTCCCTCGCTCTCTCCTGGCCCCATGCCGCGCAAGAACAGTGGAAAGACATTGGACCCCCTCAGACCAAAGCCGCCTCGCTTCCCTGGGCCTCCCCGCGCGCCGTGCATCGGACCCCGGGCGCTCACATCGGGCGCGGGGGGGGGCCGATGCCAGGCGCGCCCGCGGTGGGCCCCGGGCAGCGAGGCGGCTGCGTCCGTTGCAATCGCAGCCCCGTTCGTAGCCCTAAGAGGGTGAACTGCACGCTTTTACGAGTTCCCAGCCCAGCTCGGTGAGCTGCACCCCGGCCAGGGCTCCCTCCGATGCGTCCTCTCCGAAGTTCGAGTGAATCGACCGAACGAGTCGTAGGACGCCAAGGCGGCTCAGGTTGTAGAGCTCGGGGAGGTCAACGAGGTCGTTCGTGGTCTCATGGCCAACCGTCTCGAAAGGTTCTTCGGCTGGATTTGGCGTCCTCTTCCATAGCCGATCCAACAGCAAAGCTTCTTTCGGTTCCATTTCGCTAAGGATTTTCGGATACGCGATTGGGATGCAGCCCTCGTCCGCCGTGGCAGCGTTTACGAGCAGATTGGCCCAGCGCTCCTGCATGGACTCGTCGTCGTCCAGGGGGCCGTCTTCAAGGATTGAGCGCAGTAGCTTGTCGCTGACGGCGTGCGCTGGCAGACCCGTTTCTTTCACCTTCTCGGCAGCCTTCATCAGCAGCCTGGCCTGATGTGGAAGGCGCTTGTACCGGATGAGGTCAGTGAGCCAGCCCGTCGCCTCGCGCACTGGTTCCAGACTCCCGGTCGCCTCAGCAAAAGCCTCGACTGCTGGCTCAAGCTCGGCGGCTGCTTTAGCGGCTTGTACTAGCTCTTCATTCACGCCGTCAGTATGCACCCCCGGCGGGCGTATATCTGCCGCGCGGCTTTAGGCGAATAGGCTGCGCTGATGCCCGACGACCCGAAGCGCAAAGCCGCGAGCAAAGCCGTGAAGGCCGCCCAGAAGCAGTTCGAGCGCGACAGCAAGGCCGCCCGCGAGGTCCGGCGCAAAGCCTTCGCCCAAGCTCAGAAGGAAGGGCTCTCGCTGCGGGATATTGGCGAGCTTGTCGGCCTCGACCACACGCGGGTTCGGCAGATCATCCGGGACGAATAGTTTCGTGCTGTTGACCTTTTCTACACAGCACGCTAGCCTCCGCAGCACATAAGTGGGGCCGCGTGCAGTGAACACCGGCCCCGTGGCGGTCGGCCAAGTTGCCAAGGTCCGACCGCAGCGGGAACGGTAGCTGGCTACCGGCCTCAGAGAAGCGGCGACCCGCCGTGCGCAAACACGAAACGGGTCGCCTGAGACACAGGAGGACACATCTCCCATGCCCTGCGACAACCCTACGGGTGGCGGCTCCTTGGTTGCCCTCAACCTGCCCGCTCAGCACGTCTCGTCTCTGCGGGACAAGATGACCGACTGGCTCGACGGCCTGCGCCGCGACCTGAGAGCGCCCGAGAAGCTGAAAGACCCGAGCCGCGCGGAAGGCGAAGCCCAGGCTGTCGAGCGGCTCTTGGTCGGCCTGACGGTCGGCCAGCTATTCATCCCCGACCCGGAGGCAGAGGCGCTCTTGCGCGCCGCCGCCGAGAGCAACGACAAGGAGAGCAACTACGCGGAGGTCGCCGCCGCTCACGACGCTCTCCACGCTCTGCTCGACGTGCTGGGAGGGCCGCGCAATTGATCGCTATCGACCTGCGAATGCAGCGCGCCGTCCTGGCGCTCGTCTTGCGTGAGCATCCGATCCTGCTGACGCTCCCAACGCTGGCGGGTCGGGTGCTGGCGAATCCCCGCACCCTGACCGGAGGCGTGGCGCTCGCCCGCGCCCTCCGCGACTTGGACAACGAGGGCTTGGTATTTAGTGACGGGCTCTTGATCCAGCCGAGCCGACCGGCGCTCTACGTCAAGCGCCTGCTGGGGGAAGGCTGATGTTGGTCCCTGGGCGGTTCAGCAGCGCCGCAATCGGAATCGGCGCCGGCGAGGTTGAGTTGCGCCTGAGCGACGGAGGCAACTGGCGGGTTCAGGTGCGGTCGACCGATGGTGAGGACTGGCGGATGCTCTGCCGGGGCCATATCGACGGCACCATCTTTGAGACTGCCACCGCCGATCAGGGGCCGATCACGGTCGGCCCGCTGCGCATCGACCCCGCTGCTCGATGCGTCGAAGTCGATGGCGCTCCGGTGCGCTTGGCGGCGCGGGAATTTGAGTTGGTGGCGCTCCTTGCCACGGACCCCGGCCGCGTGTTCACCAAGAAGGAGCTGCTGCGGGAAATCTGGGGTAAGAGAGGCGGCGCGGTTCGCACTCTTGACTCACACGCCAGCCGCGCCCGCTGCAAGCTGCGGGAAGCCGGGGCCGAGGGGTACATCGTCAACTGCCACTCTCGCGGCTACATGCTGTGTGCAAATCGCTAGCTATTTGCAAAACAAATTGATCTGGGAGTGGACCGTTTCGACTTCGAGCATCGTCTTAGGGGGCGATGCTCGAAGGATCGAACGGATGCTCGAAAGATCGAACGAAATCTTTGCGGATACTGCCGCCCGGCGCAGACAGTTTGCCGTACTCCTGGCGCAACTTCGCGCCGCTGAGCCGCGCTTCTCGGAAGCATCCATCCTGCTGCCTGATGAGGTGGGCGAGTGGCACGCGGCCGTCTACCTGCTGACTGGTTGCGGGCCGGTGTGGGAAAGACTTGGCCCCCCGATAGTGGCTCAGTGTTCACTTAGTCCCGTCTTGGAAGAGATGGAAAGCGCTCGGCGTCGTTGGACGAAAGACCAGCGCGCGGCGATGGAATGGGCGTTGCACTTCTGGAGGCCGGACAAATACGAAGCCAGCTTCCCGATGGTGTTCCAACCGTTTTTGTTCACTCGCTGGATCGTTGCCGCACACTTGCAGAGGGGGATCGTTCCGGTGATCCCTGGTTTTCAGAAATGACACTTCCGCTACGTCCCCGCCGACCTACCCAGCAAATAGCGCTGCTGCGCTTCGCTGTCAAGAAACCTCTTGACGGCGAAGCGAAGCCGCGCTTCGCTGGCAGGTAGGTCGGCAGGTGGCCAATACCCCCTAGGAGAGCCGATACGACGGCGAGAAAGGCAAGGTCATTCTGCCCTCGGGTCAGGGTGTGGGGTGAATAAAAAACACAGTTGGTGTGGCGGGTCTCGTTCTTGCTGTCATGGCATTTAACCGTTATGTGTGATTAGTCCAGAAAACCTTTGCTAAAAGTGATCTTCTTCTGCTATGGGAAAGAGGGAAAGACAACCCAAACAATTTCTCGGTGGAGTCAATCCACCACCCGTCGCATCCATCAAGGACTGCGACTCTCCTGCCTCGCCGCCGCGTATCGAGCGGCGGGGAAATCGTGCCGTTGCCAATGGAGGGCGAGCAGCTTTGCGTCGCCGCTCCGGCGACGGCGTGGTGAACGCGATCAGCTTCAACGTCGGCGACGAGTTGGTCGAGCGGATCGCTCGACGCGCCGCCGAACTTGTGGCCGAGAAATCGAGCGAGGCCGTCGACAATGGCTGGCTGCGCGGTGCCGAGCGGATCGCCGCTTACATCGACGCGCCACGCTCGCGTGTCTACGCGCTTGTCTCGGCGAAGCGCATCCCTGTCCACCACGACGGCTCGGCGTTGATCGCCCGCCGCTCGGAGTTGGACAAGTGGGTGCTGCGAGGAGGTGGGCGGCGTCCGTAGGTCAGATCGGTCCTCTCTGCAATGCAAGATGAAGAAGGCAAGAGAAAGGGGCAGCTGATGAGCAAGCTCACGAAAACGAGAAAACCGGGTCAGTTCCGACGCCACAAGAAAGGCTGTTCGCGGAAAGGCCGCTGCGACTGTCCCTACGTGCTTGTCTGGGAACACCGAGGCAAGCAGTACACCGAAACGTTCCGCACCGCAGCAGAGGCGGACGAGGCGCAGGGCAAGCGCAAGGCCGGGGAGCGTCGCCCCACCTCAAAGGTCTATTTCGGCGACTACTTCGCCGAGTGGATCGAGTCCTATGCCGGTAGGACGGCGCGCGGCTTTTCGGAGACGACGCGACCTGAGTATCGACGGCCGATTGAGGTCTACGCGATTACTCGCTGGGCGACGTGGAGGCTCGCCGAGATCGAGCCCGCTGACGTGCGGGAGCTATTTGGTTCGATGCGGCGCGAGGAGCAAACGACCGCCTCGATTAAAAAGCTGCGCGCCGCCCTGTCGGTGATGTTCGCGACCGCAGTTGACGATGGCTTGCTTAGGTCGAATCCCTGCCAAGGGGTCCGCATACCTGCGGGGCGAGGCAGCGAGAAGCCCGAGGAGGACCGGGTTAAGGCCCTCAATCGCAAAGAGCTTGGGCTGTTGCTGGCTGCGCTGCCCGAGGACTGGCGACTGTTCTTCGAGTTCTTGGCAGCCACCGGCCTGCGAATCGGCGAGGCGGTTGGACTGACGTGGGAGCACACCGATCTTGGCGACCGTCCACACGTCCAGGTCCGCGAGCAGATCTATGAGGGCCAGCGAAAGCGGCTCAAGAGCCACGCTGGGCGGCGAGACGTGCCGCTGTCTCAGGGAATGGCGGCTCGCCTTCTGGCCCATCGCCGCGACAACTACAAAGGGCCGAAAGGGCCGGTCTTTGCATCGAGAACCGGAACGCCGCTCTCGCCCGGAAACGTCTACGGCCGCGTCTTGGGTCCAGCGGCGATCAGCGTCGGCTTCGCCGAAGAGGTTGTCTCGAAGTCCGGCAGGGCCCGCTCGCGCTCGACGGTCTCCTTTCACACCTTCCGCCACACCTGCGCCTCGCTCCTCTTTGAGGAAGGCCGCAACGTGAAGCAGGTAGCCGATTGGCTTGGTCACGCTGATCCTGGCTTCACGCTCCGCACCTACGTCCATCTGCTGGACGCCGGGCTTGGCGGGGGCCTTGAAATCGACTCCGGGGTCAAGCCCGGGTCAAGGTCGGGTCAAGGAATGACCCGGAAAGAAGCCGTAACGGATAACGCGGCTGAAGCCTAGAAACCGCTTGGGAAAGGGGAATACGGCGAACAGCCGCAAACAGCCGAAAGCGCTTAACCGGAATCATAATCCGCGTGTCGGGGGTTCGAGTCCCTCCTCCGGCACTCCCATCTACTCGCCATCCGAGTTGGAAGGCACGATCCAACAATGTCCGATCGGCGGATCGACAAGTGGGAGCACTGGCTCAAGAAGGGCATCTCCAACGACGTCTACTCGATGCATCTGCAGCGTTTCGCTTGGAAGCGAATGCACGAGATAGTGGACGAAAACAAGGCTTTGAAAGCGACGAGTTCCTACTTCTGGGAATGGCTGTTCGACATCTACGCCAAGACCCAGGCAGGCGCAGTGAGAAGACAGGCAGACGTCAACGATCAAGCCGCGAGCCTTGGTCAGCTCATCCACGAGATGACAGCGACACCAGAGGTGCTAACTCGCGATTGGCATGTCGCGATCTGGGGCAAGGGCGAGAGCTACGGCGAAGACGACAGGGCGTACTGGAAAAGGGCTGGGGAAAAGTACTGGGATGAGAACCTCGGCGGATCGGTCGGCCATCACATCGACCCGGCGATCACGGCCACCGATCTTGCCGAGCTACGGGAGGGGTCTGAGAAGGTCCGGCGCTACGTGGATAAGCACGTCGCGCACTTCGACGCGAGCGTAATAGGCAGGGGCCCGCCTCGAGCGCCAGAGAAATCGGGCCGAGAGCTGCCCACCCTCAACCAGGTTCACGACGCGATCGACCTTGTTGGGCGGCTGTTTAGGAAATACAGCCAACTGTTTACCGCCGCCGACATCATCCAGTTGACGCCGGTGCTTCAGCACGATTGGGAGGCCGTTTTTCGGATCCAGTGGCTGCCGGACCGAGAACTGCCCGAGCCCGTGCGCCTTGCGCTGGAGGAACGGGCAAGGCGGGCAGCTGACCCCGGTACATAGCCTGGCTCAGTGCTCTAGAAGCTCTTTGAGACTGGCATTTCCGTTGCTGAAGTAACTGGAATGCGTCAGTTTGATCGTCGCGAGCGAGTCGGCGCTGAGCAAGACGATGTCGAGCTTTCCCTCCATGCCGTTGGCCTGCTCTGCTTCGGCATAAGCGGCCTGCGCGGCGTCGTAGTCCGTTCCGAACGAACGCACGGCAGTATCCCCGGTCTCCGGGTTGAAACTGATGAGGAAGTGCTTGATTTCGTCAGGGCTCATCACGACCGTAAACAAGGTTAACCATCTCGATTGCTCGCGCCTTGGCTCGCTCCAAGGTCTCCTCCTTTGAGGCTAGACCTAGATCTTCCTGCGCGGTGATCTCTGCATAGTCGAACAAAAATTCCCGCAATTCCTCTGGACCCTGACCGAATTTCAGACCGGGAAAGGAAGTGCGCGACAAGGTCTCGACGAGGTTCGCCCAGAAGTCCTGATTGGGGGTCCTCAATTGGATCTCGACAAACCTGCCACGGTTGCGACTGATCAGATGAAGCGCGCGATACCCGTCTTCTTTCGGCTCTGCGGTGTAGTCGCGCACTTTGGTGATCGTCCAGTTTCGTCGGAGTCGGCCTGCGACTCGGTGTGCCGCCGCTTGGTTAGGCAGGATCGCCCGCACACCACCGATGTCGGCCATGCGCGACAGCTTCATTCTCGGCTCCCGCAGAAGCTTGCCGGCGATGGTGGGCACCCGCTTCAGGCGCTGCGCGACAACCGGGGCTCCCGCCTCTCCTACGTAGTAGCGCAAGTTCGCGGCGACTCGTGAGAGTGGTTTGGCGTGCTCGGAGCGCCACCACTCGATGACGGCTATGGCTTCCCGTGCCTGGTCAAGCACAACTGGGTCATCGAAGAGATCTGGATCCTCTGCGAAGCGTGAAACCTGATCTGCGAAGACACGACCTGCTCGATCGACCTTCGTTTTGCTGTAGCTCGCCACCGGTTGAACCGTAGCCGCCAGCGCTTCGCCGTTGATCAACCCCCCCTAGGTTCCCCAACGACGCAACGCTAGCTCCGGGAGCTGGTGGGCGAAATAGCCGAGGGCAGCGCCGCTTGTGACCGCAACCAAACCGAAGGCCACAACGGCGATGTCGGGGCTCGCATCGAGCTGATTCAGCAAGAGCACCAGCCCCGCGACTATGGCTGTGGGAACGGCGAATAGGGCAATGCGAATGGCCATGAGCCCACCGAGCCTACACCAGGTCGGCGGACAAAACATTTCCTCGGGATCAGGTGTTCTGGTACAGCGGCCCGTCGCCGCCCTCGGGGGTCGTCAGGCGGCCGCCCTTGGCTGTGATTGCGCCGCACTGGACGCAGTTGGTGTAGTTGACGATCACGTCGACGTCGCCGGTCTCGGGGGCGTCGTCGGGGATCTCGTAGACGCCGGCGGGGCACATCCAGCGCCAGGTTTCGGCGATCTCGCGGGGGACCTGCTTTTGGACGCGGATGTGGTTGGGGGCGTCGTCGCGGGTGGCGTTGCCGGTGATGAAGACGCTGGAGAGCTTGTCGAAGGTGAGCTTGCCGTCGGGCTGGGGGTAGCCGTCCTTGGTCTCACCGACGAACATCGGCTGGGCGTCGTTGCGGTGCAGCTTCCAGCGGCCGCCGGGGAAGCGGCCCTTGGTGGCGATCATCAGGTTGACCAGGGGGCCGCCTTTGATCAGGCCCTTCTGGAAGGGCTGGCGGGTGTTGCGCTGCTCGTAGAGGTCCTTGCGGATGATCGAGTCCTCGACCGCCCGCTCGTAGCCGGAGAGGTCGCTGCTCTCGGCCTGCAGCGCGGCGTGGATCTGCTCTGCCGCGAGCATCCCCGCCTTGATCGCGTAGTGGACGCCCTTCAGCGCCGCCAGGTTGACCATGCCGGCGGCGTCGCCGACGATCGCGGCGCCGGGCATCGAGAGCTTCGGCATCGCCCAGTACCCGCCCGCCGGAATCGCCTTGGCGCCCCAGCTGACGCGCTCGCCGCCCTCGAGGATGTCGCGCACCATCGGGTGGGTCTTGAACTGCTGCAAGAAGTCGTGGGCCGAGCTGGTCGCGTCGGCGTAGTCGAGGTCGAGGACGAAGCCGATCGAGACCAGGTCCTCGCCGGTCTTCTCGTCCACCATCGGGTAGATCCAGGAGCCGCCGATCTGGTGGTGCTTCGCGGAGATCTTCAGCGGCCAGCCGGCCAGCGTGTGGATCACGCGGTCCAGGGGCTTGGGCACCTTCCAGACCTCTTTGACGCCCAGCTCCCAGACCTGCGGCTCGCGCCCCTCGTCGAGGCTGAACTCGCGCACCGCGGCGTCGGTGAGGTGCCCCCAGCAGCCCTCGGCCAGGACGGTCGCCCTGGCGGCGATGTCGGTCCCCGGCTCGAAGTTGCCCAGCTCCTCGCCGTCTTTGCCGCGCCCCTTGTCGCCGGAGCGGACGCCGACGACGGCGCCGTCGGAGACGATCAGCTGCGTGGCGGCGGTCTCGGTCAGCAGGTAGGCACCGGCCTCCTCGGCCTGCGCCTGCATGTAGCGGCAGAGGGCCGAGACCGAGATCACCTCGTTGCCGTGGTTGCGCTGCGGCGGGGGCGGCGGGATGCGGATCTTCGTCTTGCCGTTGGGCAGGAGGTAGATCGCCTCCTTCTTCACCTCGCCGAAGGCAAAGCCCTGCTGGCGCCACTGCTCCCGGCTCAGCTCCGGGAAGAGCTCCTGCAGCGGCCCGGGTCGCATTACCGCCCCCGAGAGGTTGTGCCCGCCGCAGGTCTTCGCCTTCTCGATCACGGCGACCGGCACCTCGCCGAGCTTCTCCATCGTCTCCGGGTCGTCGGCCAGGAGCTGCAGGAGGCGGTTGGCGCAGGCGAGCCCGGCGGTGCCGCCGCCGACGATCGCGACGCCGATCTCTATCCGCTCGTCCTCGCCGTCGAGCGAGCGCTTGACGAACTCCTCGCGCGGCTCGACCGGGGGTGGGAACTCCGCCGGCACGAACTTTCCATCGCCGTAGGCGAACATGGCCGGAACTATATCCCGGTGGTTGACTGACCAGTCAATCAGCCGAGCGTGGCGCCGACGCCGTGCTGGCGGAACTCTTCGAGCATCTCGCTCATCGCCTCGACCTCGCAGGCGACGCCTTCGGGCCAGGGCTTGTCGGGGTGCTCGTCGAGCGTCTTGTAGCCGTTGCCGCTGACGATCGCGACGACGGTGTCGTCGGGACCGAGCTTGCCTTCGTTGGCGAGCCTCGCGGTGCAGGCGATCGTGGTGCCGCCGGCGGGCTCGGTGAGGATGCCCTCGGTGGCGCCGAGCAGGTCGATCGCCTCGAAGATCTCCTGGTCCGTGGCCGTCGCGGCGCTGCCGCCCCGCGACGTCACCGCGTCGACCACGAGCGGGCCGTCGCCGGGCGCGCCGATCGCGATCGAGTGCGCCGCGGTGTGCGGGGTCTGCGGCTCGATCTCACCCGAGCCGTCGCTGATCGCCGTTGCGATCGGGCTGCAGCCCTCTGCCTGGGCCACGTCGATCTTGACCCCCGAGGTCTCCGCCAGGCCCACCGTCTCGAGCTCGACCAGCCCCTTGTGCACCCGCGAGGAGAGCGTGCCGCCCGCGGCCGGGATGACGAAGTGGTCGGGTGCCTCCCACTCGAGCTGCTCGACCACCTCGTAGGCGACCGTCTTCGCGCCCTCGGCGTAGAACGGCCGCAGGGTGATGTTGGCGAACTGGATGCCGCTGGCGAGGGCGAGCTCGCGGCAGGCGCGGTTGGCTTCGTCGTAGTTGCCGTCGAGCTGGCAGACGGCGGCGCCGAGCGCCCGGCAGGCACGCGCCTTGCCGCGCTCCATGTTCGACGGATAGAAGACGTAGGCGGTGACGCCGGCCTTCGACGCCAGCGAGGAGACGGCGGTGCCGACGTTGCCGGTCGAAACGCAGCCGATCTCGTCCTTGCCCAGCTCGAGCAGGCGCGCGACCGCCATCGAGACGACGCGGTCCTTGTAGGAGAGGCTGGGGCGCGAGGTGCTGTCGTCCTTGAGGTAGAGCTTCTTCAGGCCCAGCTCCGCCCCGAGACGGTCGGCGTGGATCAACGGCGTGCGGCCGCTGTAGCGCCCGACCCGCGCCTGGGCCTTCGCGTCGACGATCGGCAGCAGCTCCTCGAAGCGCCAGATGTTGATCTCCCGCTCGGCCGGAGGGATCTCGCCGAGTCGCTCCCTGGCCAGCTCGTAGTCGTAGTCGATGTCGAGGCCGTTGCCGCAGCCGAGGCACTTGGACGTCGTGTCGAGCAGCGGCAGGCGGCGACCGCAGTCGCGGCAGACCAGTTCGGTTGCGCAGGAGCGGGTTCGGTCCTCAGGGCTCAGCATCGACGTCTCCTTCGAGCAGGGTACTGGGCGCTCCAAGGCCCTGCCACCTCCAGCAAGGAATTGGGCCCGTCCGAGCGGCTGTCACGTTCCGCAGGGACGGGCCCAAATTCGGCGTGGCCATCGGTCCGGCCACGGCTAAGAACCTGCGCTGCGGCCAGCTATATGGCCGCCCCCCCTCTCCGAGGGCCTAGCTGCAAGGGGTGAGAGAGCGAAACGGCCGTTGCAGTGGGCAGCGCCACGTGCTCGAGGTGGGGCAGTGCGCGCAGCGTCATTGCCTTCCTTGTGTTGCACCTGAAACGTCCGTCTACTCGACTCATGACTCGACAACTCCTTAGTCATCGCAAAGCGAGTCGCCCCTGACCGGGTTCTCACCTCTTCGCAAACGCTTGGTCGTCAGCGTGTGTACGTATAACACACGCTCCCGCTACCAGTCAAGTCTTTTTGCGCAAAAGTGACTGACCGCTGCCGGATCACACCGCAACCCGTGCGGGGCTGCGCCAGCTCGGCACCCGGTAGGCGACTTCGAAGCCGGCCCGGAGGAGGCTCGCGCGGTCGATCACCGGTGGCTCGCCACCCGCGTCGACCGCGACGAAAGCGTCACAGCCCTCCGCCATCGCGTCTTCCATGCAGCGATGCAGCACCGCGAGCTGTCCGTCTCCGTCGCGACCCGCGTAGTGCCGCGACGCCAGTGCGATCGAGGCCACTCCGGCGTCGACGTGCATCGCGACGTAGGCGAGTGGGTCGTCGCCGATGATGCCGCAATAGCAACGCCAGTCCTCTTCTTCCAGCAAGCCGAGGAAGAAGGTCTCCGTCGCCGTCGAGAGGCCGAGGCTCTCGACGAGCGGGGCGCCGAACCCTTCGTCCCACTCCTCCCAGTCGAGCACCTCGATGTCCGCCGCCGGGGAGAACCGCAGCTCGTTCGCGTCGCGGACCAGCTTCGCCACCCCGTCGTCACGAACGTGCCCGTGCTCTCGCAGCCACTCTTCCGCCGCGGCCGCCTCGGGCAGCCCGGGGATCACGGGGACGCGGTAGTCGACGCCGCAATCCTCGCTCCATGCAGAGCGCCTGGTCTCGAGCCAGCGGACCGCATCGCCCAGGTGTCCGCGCGAAACGGCTCTTGCCTCGCTGGCGCCGAGGATGAAGTTGACCCCCGAATGCCTGGGCACCTCCGCCACGCATGCCGCGTGGATCGGGCCGAAGCGCGCCACGTCGACCCCGTTCTCGTACACCGCCTCCGGGATCGGCGCCTCCCAGAGCCCGGCCCAAAATGCCTTCTCACTGGCCGCCAGGCGTGCGATGTCACGCGCTGCGACCTCCAGCTTCCCTTGCTCTCCCATTTCACAGCCATCCTTCCCGCGAAGCCCATTAGAAAACTCAACATACTTTTTTCGGTACCCCTGGAGGGAAGAACGCGCGACGGAGGCAAACGGTTTCACCATCTGGCGATTGCCTCGCGAACCAACTCGGGACCCCGCCGGGGGGCATCGTCGGGCCGAAATTCAAAGTAAAAAGGGGTTGCGCGGTGCGACCCCCACGCAGAAGGTGCGCAGGAAGAGGTCGGGGGCAAACAGGGTCGGCAGAGCGTGCCGATACCGTGTCGCGGCTCTTTACCGGACTCTCCCTTTGCCGTGCCAGGCGAGCCTCCCGTTGAGGGACCCCGCCTCTTCGCTGCGCTGATCGTCAGCGATTCCATTCATAACAGGTTTACGGCAACCAGTCAACTACTTTAGTTCAAAACCTTAGAGCGTCCCCGCACCCGAGGGGGCGGTCGGAAGGACGAGCCTCTCCGGCCATGGGCCGGGGAGCTCGCCGGGGTCCTCTCCCCCGGCGAGGAGGAGCGCCTCACCGGCGTGGGGGGCGAAGGGAGTCAGCGCTCTCGCGAGCAGGAGCAGAGCCGCGACCTGGGCCTCCGCGTCCGCGCGACCCAGCTCTCCGCGACGCGCGATGACGCGCTTCTCGAAATCCTGGATTCGCTCAAAGAGGCGCGTGACGTTGCGGACCGCCTTGTGCATCTGCAGCTCCTCGAGGTCCGCGGTGATCCGGGCCAGGCCGTTGTCGGCCCATTTGCAGAGGCGCTCCCGCATGAAAGCGGTGTCGCCGGCCGCCTCCGGGTCCTCCGGCGCCCCGGTGACACCCTCGAAGCGCTTCTGCGAGTAGGCCCAGACGTTGCGCAGGAAGCGGTCGGCGAAGCGCAGGGCGCTGTCGTTCCAGTTCAGCGTCTTCGCCGGGCCCGCCGCATAGAGGATGGCGAGGCGCACGGTGTCGGCGCCGTAGCGCTCGACCAGGTCGTCGGGATCGACGACGTTGCCCAGGTGCTTGCTCATCTTGCGCCCGCCGGCGATCACCATCTCGTGGAAGAGGCATCCCGAGAAGGGCTCGCCCTCGGCCATGAAGGCGAATGGGCCGATGTCCCTCAGGGCCTTGGTCACGACCCGCTGGTCGAAGACGAAGCCGCCGCTGTCGGAGCCGGCCACGAGGCGCTCGGACGGCAGCCAGGTGCGCAGCTCGGGGTGGTCGAACATGGACTCGGCCCTGCCCTCGGGCGGGACCGCTGCCGGGACCCACAGCCAGAGCGCGTCGAAGTGGCAGTCGAGGGTGTCGGTCTCGCGCTTGGCGGGCGCATCGCACCGCGGGCAGGCCACGTCGACGAAGCCGGCGAGCTCCGCCAGGGGATTGCCCTCGCCGGTCGGCTCGACGTCGCGGGGCAGGACGACCGGCAGGTCCTCCTCGGGCACCGGCACAGCTCCGCACGCATCGCAGTGGACGATCGGGATCGGCGTCCCCCAGAAGCGCTGGCGGGAGATCGAGAAGTCAGCGGCGCGGTAGCGGACCGCCTGTCGAGCGCCGGGCAGCGCCCCGGGGGCGGGCTCGGCGGCATCCTCCCTCTCCCCCAGCCTCGGCACACGCTCCGCGACCGCCGCATCCGCCTCGTCGACCGCCGGGATGCCGAGCGCCGCCGTCGGCCCGTAACGAGCGTCGACGATCGGCGAGACGAGGACCGGCAGGGGATCCGCCGCCCACGGCGCCGGCAGCGAGACGCCGGTGTCGATGACCGGGACCGACCCGGCGTCGCGGGCGCTGCGCTCCCATCCGCCGGAGCGGAGCTCGTCGAGCTGCTCCCGCACGGCTGGGTCGGTCACCCATGCCTCGACCTTCGGATGGCGCGGGGAGAGCAATATGAAGCTCGCCTGCGCGACCGCGTCGCCGTGGGGCGTGAACGCCTCGAAGCCGCTTCCGTCCGGGCCCGGCAGCTCGACCTCGACCCCGTCGCTGCGGCCGAGGATGTAGCGCTGGGTCGAGAGCGAGATCTCGTCCCAGTGTCCCCCCTCCTCGAGCTCGCGCAGGCCCCTGTCGTTCTCCTCCAGGTAGGGCGTGATGCGCAGGAACCACGTCGGCCGGCGGATCAGGCGGACCTCGTTGTGGCAGCGCCAGCAGCGTCCGTCCTCCACCTGCAGCGCAGCGAGCGTCGTGCGGCAGCTGTCGCACCAGTCGACGGTCGTGTCGTCGCGGTAGATCAGGCCGGCCTCGAGGAGGACGAGGAAGAGCCACTGCGACCAGCGGTACTGCTCCTCGTCGGAGCTGTAGAAGACGCGGTCGTAGTCGAAGGAGAAGCCGAGCCGCTTCATCTGCTCGAGCATCCGCTCGCCGCAACCCTGCACCCACTCGGCCGGCGGAACCCTGCGCTCGATCGCCGCCATCTCAGCCGGCAAGCCGAACGCGTCGAAGCCGAAGCCGAAGAGGACGGCGTCGCCCCGGGCGCGGCGAAAGCGGGCGTAGGCGTCGCCGATCGAGTAGTCGCGAACGTGCCCCATGTGCAGCTTGCCCGAGGTGAAGGGGCTGGACGGCTTGATGTAGACGCCGCGACCGGCCCCTACGTCGTCCGGCGCCGGCGTCGCAAAGGCGTCGGCTTGCGCCCACGCAGCCTGCCGCTCGGCCTCAATCGTCGCTGCGTCGTAGCTCGATCTTGCGCTGCTCATCCACCTGGCTCCTCATGCGCTCCCGTGCGTCACGAGCGAGACAATTTGACCATTGAGCAACGGGCGCTTATCGTCTTAGGCCGAGTCTACACTCGCAAACTCTCATAAAGCTGCCCCGGCGGTGCTTGCGACACCCCGGGGCCTGGCCGAGACCTGAAGAGGAGGTCCCAACATGACAGAGGGTAAAGGAGTCACGGGAGTAGTCGACGGGCAGCTGGACGAACGGCTCGTCGAGAAGACGCTCGAAGCCCTTTCGGAGGCACCGCCGGAGGAGCGCGTCCGCGAGGCGGTCGAGACCATCGTCGACCTGGCGGAGCTCGACCCCACCGGCACCCGGGCAGCGCTCTGGTCCCTGCGTGGCGACCGCAACGCGGTCGAGCGCCTGGAGGCCTCGCTGGGCATGAGCCCGGTGCGGGCGACTCTCGCGCTCGGCGCCGCGGTAGAGCTCGCCAGGGCCGAGCTCGCCACGCCGGAGCCCGACCTGCGCAGCCGCATGCCGGAGCTGTTGCGTTGGCTGGAGGGCTCCTGGTAGGCGCCCTGGGGAGGGTCCCTTAAAGCTTCCGGCCCGCGACGAAGAACTCGAACTGCGTGTCCTTCGGGGGGCGCGGCTTGCCGTTCCCCCTGAAGACGTTCGCCAGGGCCATGCCGACCGACTCGTAGAGGCCTTCGATCTCCTCGACGGAGTAGAGGCGCTGGCGGAACGGGATCGGGGAGACGCCCTCGAAGACGTCGCCGAAGTGGATCGGGGTCGTCGTCCCTTCTAAGTAACGGGTCCGGCTGTCCCAGCGGTGGTCGATCAGTTCGATCATCGAGTCGCCCTCGATCCAGGTTTTCTGCGGCAGGTGCGCTTCGGCGTAGAGGACGTTCGGAAGCTGCATCAGGTGCCCGCCGCCGGGGCGCAGCGCCTGCGCGACGACCTCGAAGGTGCGGCGGTTCTCCTCCTCTGTCTCGAAGTAGCCGACGGCGCCGTCGTTGAGGCTGAGCACCAGGTCGAACTCCTCGCTGAAGTCCAGCTTGCGCAGGTCCGCTTCGGCGAAGGTGGCGTCGAGGGACTGCGCCTCCGCGTCCTTTTCGGCGATCTCGAGCAGGTCGCGCGAGATGTCGACGCCGACGGCCGAGAAGCCCCTCCGCGCCAGCTCCAGCGAGTGCCTTCCGGTTCCGCAGGCAAGGTCCAGCACTCGCTCAGAGCCAGTCGCCCCGAGCATCGCGAGGGCGCGATCGACTTCGGCCTCGGTCCGATCCGCCCAGGGCCTGCGGGTGGTCTCCTCGGGAGGAAATGCCCGGCGGTACCAGTCGGAGGGAATGTCGATTGCACTGGCCTGCGGCATTGGTCAGGAATCTTAGCGCCCAAACGCCCGGGCGGCGCCGACACCCTGGGCCGGCTACGCGAACGTCCAGAGCTTGTTGCCGAGGAAGTTGAACGGCATCGCGATCGCGACTGCGATCGCCTGCGCCGGGAGCGCACCGAGGGTGGTGCCGAGCAGGAGGGCTTCAAGAGCGGCCAGGTTGACCAGCAGCGCGCCGACGCTGACGGCGAAGAAGCGAGCCGCCTGGAACCCCGCATGGCCGTCGGCAGCGGCGAAGGTCCAGTGCCGGTTCCAGAGGAAGTTGCTGCTCACCGCGACGCAGAAGGCGCCGAGGGCAGCCGGGAGGTGGTGCAGGCCCAGCTCGGCGCTGAGCAGGGCGAAGACGGCGAGGTTGATCACGTAGCCCGATCCACCGACGAGACCGAACTTGACCAGCTGCCACCAGCTGGCCGGGCGGCGGGCGGCTGCACCGAGCCTGTAGGCGAATTCGGCAGCGGGGCTCATCCCGGGAAAGCCTATGGGGTCGGTAGGCGTAAAGTCCCGGCCGCATGCGAGGCAGAACCTCGATCCTCCTCGCCGCCGGGTCTGCGGCGGCCGTCGCCCTCGTCGTCGTTCTCCTGGGCGGGGGCAAGGACAGCACGCCCGCCCGCGCCGAGGGCGATACGGACACCGGTCGTCCCAGCCTCGAGGTGATCTCCCCACGCAACGGCGCCCGGCAGTCGAGCCATGCGGTCGTGGTCAAGGTCGCCCTGGACAACTTCCAGCTGGCGCCACGCCACTTCGGCGGCGAACCGCAGCTGGGCGAGGGCCACATCCGCTTCGGGCTCAACCGGGTCCCCGACTGCGTCGATCCGGTGAAGCTCCAACGGGCGATCGACAGCCCGTTCGGCAAAGGTCGCCTGGTCGGCGCCTCCTACGACTTTCCCGAGTACGCGGGCCCCAACGGGGTGCTGGCCGAGCGGATCGGCTCGGCGGGCAGCTACTCGCCCGCAACCAGGCCCGAGATCTACTACCACGACCTGCGCTCTGGCTTCTACAGGCTCGTCATCACCCTCGCCCAGAACGACGGCTCCCCGACTCCGGTCCACGCGGTGACCAATTTCCAGATCCTCCCCTCCGCCGGCCATGGCCCGAAGTGCAGCGGCGGCAAGGTCCCCAGCGCCAAGGCCGCCGCCTTCGACTAAGGCGCCCCCGGACGCGGGAGCGCGGGCGCGAGATCGCCGGTGTCCATTAGCGCGCCCGCGCGGGAGCGGAGGAGGCGCCGCCCGGCTTTGGCCAATACTTCACTTTGTATAGTGAGGTCCCATGCGGACCTACCGGCGCCTGACCGCCTTCCTTCGCCCCTATCGCGGTCAGCTCTGGGGATCGCTGGTGTTCGCCTGGGCCGCGATGGGGATGACGGTGCTGATCCCGTGGCTGATCGGTCGCGCGGTCAACGCGATCCAGGCCGGAGAACGGCCTGACCTGCTTCCCCTGTCCCTTGCGATCGTCGCCGCCGGGGTCCTGCGCCTGGGCTTGACCCTCGTGCGGCGGGTGGTGGCGGGGAAGGTCTCGCTGGCGGTGGAGTTCGACCTGCGCCAACGCTTCTACGGGCACCTGCAGCGGCTCGAGCTGGGCTTCTTCGACGGCCAGCAGACCGGGCAGCTGATGTCGCGGGCGACCGTCGACCTGCAGTCGATCCGCTTCTTCCTCGGCTACGGCCTGATCTTCATCACCCAGAACCTGCTGACGATCGTCCTCGCCAGCGCGGTGATGTTCGCGCTCGAGCCCGGGCTGGCGCTGATCGCGCTGGCCCCGGCCCCGTTCGTCGTCTACGCCTCCTCCCGTTACAACCGCGTCTCGCGGCCGGCCGTGCAGGAGGTGCAGCAGCGCCTCGCCGAGCTGACCGCCGAAGCCGAGGAGAGCGTTTCCGGCATCCGCATCGTCAAGGCCTTCGCCCGCGAGGAGCACCAGCTGCACCGCTTCCAGCGCGCCGTCGCCCGCGTCTTCGACCAGAGCGTCTACTCGACCCGCCTGCAGGCCACCTTCTCGCCGCTGCTCGGCTTCCTCCCCCAGCTCGGGATAGCGCTGGTGCTGCTCATCGGCGGCCGCCAGGTGATCGCCGGCAGCCTCAGCCTCGGCGCCTTCACCGCCTTCTACGTCTACGTCGTGATGCTGGCGGCCCCGATGCGGACGCTGGGGATGACGCTGGGCATGGCGCAGCGGGCGATCGCCTCCGGCAACCGGCTGTTCGAAGTGCTCGACCGCGAGCCGCGGATCGAGAGCCCAGCCGGAGCACCCCCCCTGCCGGCCGGCGGGGGACGAGTCGAGCTGCGCGGGGTGACCCTGCGCTACGGCGACCGCACCGGCCCATCCGGCGCTGACCGCAGCGAGAGCGGGTCGGCGCCGGATGCGGCCCTGAGCGACGTTGACCTCGAGGTAGCCGCCGGGAGCACGGTGGCCCTGGTCGGACCGTCGGGTTCGGGCAAGACCAGCCTGGTCGGGCTGATCGCCAGGCTCTACGACGCCAGCGAGGGGTCGGTGCTGGTCGACGGGGTGGACGTGCGCACGGTCGACGTCGCGTCGCTGCGCTCGCAGGTCGCCTTCGTCGCCGACGACAGCTTCCTCTTCAGCGCCAGCGTCGCCGAGAACATCGCCTACGCCCGGCCGCAGGCGAGCCGCGAGGAGATCGAAGTGGCCGCCCGCCGCGCCCAGGCGGACGAGTTCATCCGCGACCTGCCCGCCGGTTACGACACGACCGTGGGGGAGCGCGGCCTCACCCTCTCGGGAGGGCAGCGCCAACGGGTGGCGATCGCCCGTGCCCTCCTGGCAGACCCGCGGGTCCTGATCCTCGACGACGCCACGTCGGCGGTCGACGCGACCACCGAGGCGGCGATCAAGGCGGGGCTGGAGGAGGCGATGGCCGGTCGCACCACCTTCGTCATCGCCCATCGCCTCTCCACCGTCTCCCTCGCCGACGAGGTCGTGGTGATGGACGGGGGCCGCATCGTCGACCGCGGCACCCATGAGGAGCTGCTCGAGGGGTGCGGCTTCTACCGGGAGATCGCCGAGCACGGCCTCGCCGACACGGTCTTCCTCCAGCGCGACCTCGAGCAGCGAGAGGAGCTGGCCAGGCTATGAGCGCGATCGGGAACCTCTGGCGGCTGCTCCGCGGCGAGGACCAGCGCGGCCGCAAGCTGCGCTGGCTGGCCGGGCTGCTGCGGCCCTACCGCGGACGGGTCGCGCTGACCGTCGCCGCGATCCTCATCGCCACCGCCGCCGGGCTCGCACCTCCCTACCTCGCCGGACAGGCGATCGACGCCGGCATCGAAACCCGCGACACCGGCGCCCTGACGCTGATCGTGATCGTCTTCATCTGCGCGGCGGTCGTCTACGCCATCGCCACCTACGCCCAGACCTACCTGGTCGGCTGGGTGGGCACCCGCGCCCTTCAGGACCTGCGTGAGCGCGTATTCGCCCACATCCAGTCGATGTCGATCGGCTTCTTCACGCGGCGCAGCCCCGGCGTGCTGATCAGTCGCCTGACCAACGACATCGAGGCGCTCAACCAGCTCGTCACCACGGGGGCGGTGACGTTTCTCTCCAGCGGCCTCACCCTGATCGGCGTGGTGACGATCATGCTCGTGCTCGACTGGAAGCTGGCCCTGGTCGCCTTCCTCACCTTCCCGCTGCTGGCGATCGCCAGCGTCGTCTTCCGGATCGTCTCCCACGGCGCCTACCGGGCCACGCGCGAGCGGATCGCGGCCGTCACGGCCTATCTCCAGGAAACGCTGAGCGGGGTGCGGGTGGTTCGCAGCTTCGGCCAGGAGGCGAGGCACGCGACCGAGATGGACGAGCTCAACGAGGCCAACCGCGAAGCCAACATGAAGACCGTCTACCTCAACGCCACCTACTTCCCCGGCGTGGAGCTGCTCTCGGCCGTCGCCACCGCGGCGATCATCCTCTACGGCGGCACGCAGGCGATCGACGACGCCGTCCAGGTCGGGGTGATCGTCGCCTTCATCGGCTACCTCCAGCTCTTCTTCGACCCGATCCAGCAGCTCTCCCAGCTGTACACGACCTACCAGCAGGGAATGGCGGCGCTCGACAAGATCTTCGAGCTGCTCGACACCGAGCCGGACATGGTCGACGCGCCCACCGCCCTCGACCCGGGAACCCTGCGTGGCGAGATCGAGATGGAGGGCGTGTCGTTCGCCTACGCCGACGAGCAGTGGGCTCTTGAAGAAGTCGACCTGCACGTGCCGCCCGGGCAGACGCTGGCGCTGGTCGGCGCCACGGGGGCCGGCAAGTCGACCTTCGCGAAGCTGGTCGCGCGCTTCTACGACCCCCAACGAGGCCGGGTGCTGGTCGACGGCCACGACCTGCGCGAGATGCGCCAGCAGGCGCTGCGGCGACAGCTCGGGATCGTCCCCCAGGAGGGCTTCCTCTTCTCCGGCAGCGTGCGCGAGAACATCGCCTTCGGCCGGCCGAGCGCCTCGCTGGAGGAGATCGAAGCCGCGGCGGGGGCCGTCGGCGCGGCGGACTTCATCGCAGCGCTGCCGGAGGGGATCGAGACCGAGGTCGGAGAGAGAGGCGTGCATCTCTCGGCGGGGCAACGCCAGCTCGTCGCCTTCGCCAGGGCGCTGATCGCCGAGCCTCGCATCCTCATCCTCGACGAGGCGACCTCGAACGTCGACGTGCGCACCGAGAAGACGATCGAGCGCGGCTTGGAGCGCCTGCTGGCAGGCCGCACGGCGATCGTGATCGCCCACCGCCTCTCGACCATCCGCCGCGCCGGCAAGATCGTCGTCCTCGAAGGGGGGCGCGTCGCCGAGACCGGCACCCACGAGGAGCTGATCGGGGCCGGCGGGCCGTACTCGCGACTGTACGGGGCGTGGGAAGAGTCCTCAGTGGCGTGAGGGCCATCTGGGGGTCCTTCCCCAGGCCGCTTCGCGGGAGTTCCTGGGGAAGGACCCCCAGATGGCCCATCGCCGTTAAGGGCCGATGCCGCCGGAGCTACCGCCGCTAGTACCGCCCCCTTCTGGGGAGCCGGTGGTGCCGCCACCTTCTCCGACCCCGCCGCCGGCACCGCCGGTTTCGGGGGCGGGTTCGGGTTCGGCTTCGACTTCGGGTTCGACCGCTTCGGCTTCCGGTTCTTCGGGTGCTTCCGCCGACCCGGTTTCGCCCGATTCCGGTTCAGTCCCCGCGCTGACCGGGGCGCTCGGCCCTTCACCGCACTGCTCGAAGCCGTATTCCTCCGCCGCTTCCTGGAAGCCGGCGAGCGCTGCGGAGGCGCTCGATTCGGCCGTTTCGAGCGCGGCCGTGTCTTCCCGTTCGGCGGCCAGCTCGACTTCGTCCTCAGCCGTGCCCAGCGCCTCGGCGGCGGCGATGAATTCGGGGTACCCGTCGGCTTCCTGGGGCGCCCCGATCGCCTTCAGGCTGTCGACCATGCCCGAGTAGAGGCCGGCGGCCTGCTCGGCCGGGTTTGCGTCGGTGCCGCTCGTCCCGACGGTGCCCACCGCCGCGTTGACCTCGCCGCAGATCGCGTCGCCGCGTTCGATCAGCTCGGCCTTGGTCACCGCCGTCGGCGTGGGGGTGCTTTCAGCCATCGATTCGGTCGAGTCGTCCCCGCCCCCGCCGCAGCCGGCGAGTAGCACGGCAGCGGTGGGCAGGGAGAGAAGCCAGGCGCGACGGAGTCTCATGCGAGGGGGCGAAGGTAGCAGAGGGATGAGACGGCCCAGACGCCTGATGCATGGGTCTCCGGCATAGGGCGGCCCAAAGCGAAAAGATTTCCTTCCGGGACTTTTGTGAACCTGGTCCAGATGGAATTAACTTTTCTTTGCCGTGACAAACGGAACGGACGTTCCCAACCTTGTCCAGGTGGAAATAGAAATCGATATACTGGACAAGGCTATGCCGCGGGGACGCCCCAGTCGCCAACAGGTCTTCAAAAGCCTCGACGAGGCTCGTCGAGACCTGGGCATCATTGGCGGCCTTCCCGAGCCAACCGTTTTCCAAGACGTATGGGCCGATATCTGGATCGAAGAGACCCACAACTCGACCGCAATCGAGGGGAACACGCTGCGCCGGAAACAGGTCCAACTTCTTCTAGAGGAGGGCGTCGTAACCGGCAGCGCTCACGAGCTCGAGGAGTGGATCGAGGCAAAGGCCTATGGAGAGGCCGCGCGCTGGACTTATGAGGGCGCCTACCGCGGCCTACCGCGGAACGAAGATGCGATCACGGAGTCCGATCTACGTCGCATCCACCACCTAACGGTCGAGTCGGTTTGGGTCCACTTCCCGCCTGAGGGACTTCGATCTGACGAGACTCCGGGCGGTTACCGGACTGGCGATATCGAGCCCCTCCGACCTGATTTGGCTCCCCCGCCCCCCAGCATCGTCCCATCGCTAATCGGGGATTGGCTAAAAGAAACCAATGAGGGACCACCAGGGGATTGCCATGTGATTGAGCACCTAGCTGAGCGTCATGCTGCTTTTGAGCGAATTCATCCATTCCCGGATGGCAATGGCCGAGCCGGTCGCCTAGTGCTCACGATGCTCCTAGTTCAGAATGGCTATCCCCCGGCGATCATCTACAAGGGGGAGCGAAAACGCTATCTATCGGCCTTGCAGCGAGCCGACGACGGTGACCCTGGTGCGCTCGCTGAATTGCTCGCTCGGTCAGTTCGTGAGGGCATTTACCGCTTCTTGATGCCGAACCTCGCCGGACCGCTTTCCGTGGTCCCCCTCGCCGGGCTCGCGGACGAGGAGCTATCGCGAGCTGCGCTTGTTGGCGCTGCGCAACGCGGCAGGCTCAAGGCCAACAAGTATGGGGGGAATTGGTACTCGACTCGGCAATGGGTCGACGAGTACAAGGCAAGCCGACACCCCGGGCGTGCCTTGCCTGAAGCTACGTGATGAGGGACTTTAGGGTTCCCGGCGTCGCGTCGTTGATGCCCGGATGAAACTGCGGCCCAGGGACTCGAACCCCGACTACCTCGTCCAGAGCGAGGCGTGCTGCCATTACACCAGGCCGCAAGGAGACCGCCTCAGGATATCGACGCCAGGTCGCTGCCGGGGTCGGCGATCAGGTCCCTGGCAGTGGAAACGTCGGTCCCCGCGGCGAGAAGGCGCCGCGCCTCGGCCAGGTCCTCGGGGCGCTCGACGCTGAGCGCCCCGGCGACGCGGCCGTCCTTCAGGTACCAGACGGAGAACTCGCCGGCGTCGCGGTCGCCGCGCCAGACCTCCTCGTCCCACTCGGAGGCGGGCCCGACGTACTCGAGGCTCGCCCAGTCGGCCAGGTCGCTGAAGAAATAGGGAACGACCTCGTAGTCCGCGTCGGCGCCGAGCATGTTCCCGGCCGCGTGCATCCCCTGCTGCATCGCCACGTCCCAGTGCTCGACCCTGAGGCGGCGGCCGTGGACGACGCTCTCATAGGAGCAGCAGTCACCGGCGGCGTAGATCCCGCCGGCGGAGGTCTGCAGCTTCGAGTCGCAGACGATGCCGTCGTCGACCTCCAGACCGGCGCGCTGGGCCAACATCGCGTCGGGGCGGACGCCGGCGCCGACGACCACCGCGTCGCATTCGACCGCGAGGCCGCTCTTGGCCAGCACCGCCTTGACCCTGCCGTCGCCCTCGTAGGCCTCGAGCTCCTCGCCGCCGTGGATCGTCACGCCCTTGGACTCGAGCAGCTCGTGAAACCAGCGACCGGCCTCCTCGCCGAATGTGCGGGAGAGCGCCACCTCCTCCATCGTCACGATCGTGCACTTCGTCCCCCGCGCGGTCAGCGAGGCGGCGACCTCGGCACCGATGTAGCTGCCGCCGACGAGGACGACGTGCTCGGCCGCCTCGGCGTCGACGCGGATCGCGTCGGAGTTGCCGTAGGCGCGCAGGTAGTGGATGCCCTCGTTCTCGGCCCCCTCGACGCGGAGGATGTTGACCATCGCCCCGGTGGCGATCAGCGCCTTCTCGAAGGCGACCTCCTCTCCCCCCTGGAGCTTGGCGGTGCGCGCCGCCGGATCGAGCGACATCACGTTGACGCCGGCGCGCAGCTCGACACCGTTCTCCTCGTACCAGGAGGGCGGGTTGACGTAGGCGTCCTCGCGACCGGCCTCCCCGCGCAGGTACTCCTTGGACAGCGGGGGGCGTTCGTAGGGGGGCTCGGGCTCGCGGCCGGCGAGCAGGATCGTCCCCTCCGCCCCGCGCTTTCGCAGCTCCGCCGCGCAGTGGGCGGAGGCCAACCCGCCCCCTACGAGCAGGAAGTCAACCTGGCGGTCAGCCATCGGCGCCGGAACCGTTGTCACCCGGCCCGAAGAGCTCCTTCAGCTGCTCCTCGTGCCCCGGATCGAGTACCGCGAGAACCTCGTCGCCGGCTTCGAGCACGGTGTCCGGCCCCGGCACGAAGCCCTTGCCGCTGCGCAGCACCGAGATCAGCAGGCTCCCTTCGGGCATCTCGAGATCGCCGACGCGACGCCCGGTCACGCCCGAGTCCCTGCCGAGCAGCATCTCGATGATCTCGAGCTGCTCCTCCTGCAGGTCGAGCAGGTGGACGAGGCCGTACTCGGGCACCTCGTGCTCGAGCAGGCGCAGGATCAGGTCGGTAGCCGAGACCGAGGGCCTGATCCCGAGCAGGTCGAAGTGGGACTTGTTGCGCGGGTTGTTGACCCGGGCGATGATCCGCTCGACCTCGTACTTCTCGCGGGCGACCTGGCAGATCAGCATGTTGTCCTCGTCGTCGCCGGTCACCGCGATCACCATGTCGGCCCGCTGGATGCCGGCGCGCTCCAGCACCCAGAGCTCCGAGGCGTCGCCGTAGGAGACGTTGTGCTCCAGCTCCTGCTCGACCGTGAGGTAGCGGCGGCGGTCGCTCTCGATCAACGTCACCTCGTGGTCCTTTTCGAGCAGCTCGCGGGCCAGGTTCCAACCGACCTTCCCCGCGCCGACGACGATGATGTACATGCCTCAGCCTCCCCGCCCGGCTTCTGCCGGGTCGCCGGAGGCGGCGCTCTCGCGGGGCGGGCCTTCGAGCACGGCGGCCTCGAGCATGTCGATCGCGACCCGGGTCGGGCAGATCGTGTGCACGCCCTGGCGCTCGTACCACTCCGCCCGCAGGGGGTCGAGGATGCGTGCGACCACGGTCGGGACCTCATAGCGGCGCTGCGCGATCTGGGCGATCACGATGTTGGTGTTGTCGCCGTCGGTCGAGGCGATGAAGGCGTCCGCCCTCTCGATCCCGGCGGCGACGAGAGCGTCGGTCTCCAGGCCGGCCCCGACCGTGAACTGGCCGCCGAGGTCCTCCCACCCCTTGTCGAGCCCGACCTCGAGCCGGGCGTGGGACTCGGGGTCCTCGTCGAGGCAGGAGACTTCGTGCCCCTGGCTCAGCATCGCCCGCGCCACGGAGGACCCGACGCGACCGCATCCGACGATGAGAATGAACATGGCCGGATACTAGATGTCAGGACTGAAAGGGGCGCGCAACTTCCCCGTCTGGGCTCTCGGGAGGCGCGGTGAGCAACACGCGGCAAGGCGCCTTCTTCAGCACGTACTCGGTCGCGGCGCCGATCTCGGCCGGCTTCGCGGCGCCGATCCCCCCCAGCGTCGCCCCGCCTCTGATCTTGGTGGGGGGCTCGCCTCCCATCACGATTGCCTCGGCGCCGCTGTGCCGCGCCGCATCGACGATCCCGGCGCCGACGTCGCGGGCGCGCACCGCTTCCGCCGTCACCCGCACGTCGGCGTACTCCTCGCCCACGTCGCTGGCGCGGCGCAGGGCGCGGGCCGCACCCCGCTCGATCTCCGGATCCAGCTCGGCGTCGAGGGCGACGGTCAGCGGCACCTCGATCACGAAGATCAGGTCCAGGCGGGTCGGGTCGGCGTCGGCGGCGGCCTGCTCCTGCTCCGCCGCCGCCAGCCGGCCGGCGGTGGCGACGATGTCGTCGTCGAGCTTGGTGCCGAAGATGGGCACGAGGATGTTGCGGTAGGCGACCTCCGGCACCTGCTTGGTCAGCGCCTTCTCGGTCACTGAGACGCGCTTCGTCAGGCTCGTCCCCTCGACCACCTTGCGGTAGACGACGTAGAACAGGAGCCCGAACAGCATCCAGCCGCCCCCGACCCAGCGCGCCGTGTCGTGGTACCCGAGCACGCTGAGGAAGGCGAGGCCGCTGATCGCCGCCGCCAGCATCGCCGGGACCGGCAGCCGAGCGCCCCGCCAGGAGACGCTCCAGGGGACGCGGAACGGCCTCGGGAGGTTGGGCTCGGTTACGCGCAGCCGGACCACCGAAAGGTGGGCGATCGTGATCGCCAGCGTCGCGCCGAAGGCGTACAGGCCGGCCAGCACGTGCACGTCTGCCGGCACGACCAGGCCGATCGCGATCAGGCCGGAGATCGCGATCGCCACGTGTGGGGTCGCGTGGGGGCGGTTCAGCTTGCCCAGCCAGCTCGGAATCTGACGGTTGATCGCAAGCGTGTAGATGTGGCGGGAGACCCCCAGCAGCGAGGTCGTGGCTGCCCAGAAGAGCACGGGCGCGGCGACGATCGCGACGGCCCAGCGCATCCCGTCGGCGACCCAGGCGGGTTCGTAGGCGGAGACGACCCCCAGGATCGGCGCCTCGACGAACTCGCCGCCGAGCGCCGTCTCGGGGCCACCCGGGCCGGCGATCACGGGCACCGCCATCAGCGCGATCGTCGCCATCAGCGCATAGCCGAGCGGGACGGCGATCGCACCGATCGAGACGATCCGCCTCAGCTCGCGCGGCTTGGCATCGATGTCCGGCGAGAGGTCGGCGGCGGCCTCGATCCCGGCGTAGGCGAGCATCGCGATCACCGCCGCGTAGACGATGTCGGTGACGCTCGGGTCGGTGAAGAGGTCGAGCTCGGCGGTGAGCCGGTCGGGGTGGAAGACGACGAGGACGCCGACCGCTACGACCGCCAGCTGGAGGAATATGTCAGCCAGCGCGAGGACGGCCAGCTGGCGCTCGCGGCCCCGCCCGGTCACGTTGAAGACGTTGAGCAGGCAGGCGGCGACGATGACCAGGGCGGCGATTCCCACCTCCCAGCCGGAGGAGGCGAGGTCGGCGGAGACCGGCGCGAGGTAGTGCGGGACCGAGATCGCGGCCAGGGCGGCGACGATCAGGTAGTCGATCAGGATCGCCCAGCCGGCTATGAACGCGATCAGCTCGTTGAAGGCGTGCCGGGCGAAGCTCGAGGAGCCACCGCGCTCGCGCAGCATCCCCCCTCCCTCCGCGTAACTGAGCGTGGTGAGGACGAAGAGGAGGCCGGCGGCGAGGAAGATCAGCGGGGTCAACCCGAGGCCGCGCTCGGCGACGACCCCGAGCGCGAAGTAGATCGAGGCGCCGACCGCCGAGTAGACGGCGACGAAGAGGCCCGGCACGCCGAGCCCGCGTTGCAGCAGCGGCGGCAGCGGCGGTTTCTGGGGTTGCTCGGGCTCGGTCAACGCAGCGCCATCCAGAGCCGAACAGCGCCGAGGACGAAGAAGGCCAGTCCGAGCAGGGCGCCGACGGAGAGCGGACCGCCGCCATTGGCGAAGGTGCTTATGAGGATCAGCAGGCCCAGGGCTAGGAAGACGAGGGAGAAGGCGCGGACGGAGCCGCGGTAGATCCGTTCGGGCGAGCCCACGCCTGCGATTCTACGGCCGGGTCGGAGACGACGATGACACGGCAGGGACGCTGGCCGAGCACCGTCTGCAGCGTCTTGTCGTAGAGCGGACGGCCGTTGCGATAGCGCAGGCCGACGACGACCGCGGCCGCGGAGATCAGCTCCGCCTCGTCCGCGATCGAGTAGCCGGCCTGACCGGGACGGACCCGCTCGACGTGTCCGGTGACGCGCTGGCCGCCGATCAGCTTCGCCTGCTCGACCTTGCTCTGCGCCTCGGACTCCTGCGCGGGCAGCTCGGCGTCCAGGGGCAGGTTGGTGGGCACGGTCAGCATCGAGTGGATGTGGATGCCGCGGCGGCGCTTGGAGGCGAGCTTGACCGCGGTGGCGACCATCTCCTCGGAGAACGGCTCGCCGTCCTCGAAGGCGACCAGGACGCTGCGGTACTCGATCTCCTCGACCCCGAGCGGCTCCGGCGTCAGGACCTTGACCGTTTCGGTGAGCGGCAGGCGCTGGTTGCGCCTGTAGAGCACGTAGACCACGAGCCCGAAGACCATCCAGCCGATCCCGACGACGAGCGTGCGTGGATTGAGGGCCATCACGACTATCCACGCGGCGAAGGTGCCGAGCCCGCCGAGCACCGCCGAGAGCGGCACCTCGGTGCCGAAGGCGCGGAAGTTGAAGGGCGGCTTCCAGGGCCGCTCGTCCGCGGAGCGGCGCCGGCGCAGCTGGATCACCGAGACATGGGCGATCGTGAAGGACAGCATCGCGCCGAACGAGTACATCGTCGCCAGGAAGTCGGTCTGCCCCGGCAGCAGGGTGATCATCGCGATCGCGGAGAAGACGAGGATCGCGATGTAGGGCGTGCGGTAGCGGGGGTGGACCTGGCGCAGCCTTTCGGGCAGCTGGCGGTGCTGGCCCATCGAGTAGGTGAGGCGGGAGACCCCGATCAGCCCGGCGTTGGTCGCGATCAGGAGGATCACCGCGGCAAGCACGCCGACGTAGAAGCGAAGCGCTTCGGTGGGGCCGTGGCTGAGGCCGAGGTTCTCGACGATGCCGAGGATCGGGTCGTTGGCGAACTGGGTCCCGAGAGCGGTGGTGTACTGGCCCGCAGCGTCCTGGGTGACAGGCATCGCCGAGAGCGCGACGACGGGGATCAGCAGGTACAGCCCCAGCACCGCGACGACGGTGAGGCCGACGCTGCGGGGGATCGTCCGGGCCGCGTCGCGGGCCTCCTCGGCCATGTTGGAGATCGTCTCGATCCCCGTGTAGGCGATCATCCCCACCGCGATCCCGAGGGCGAAGTCGCTCCAGGTCGGCGCGACGCCGAGGTGGACGTTGTCGACCAGCACCTCCGGGCTGAGGACGAGGAAGAGGCCGATCCCGACCAGCACGACCTGGGTGGCGAGGTCCGCGACCGCCAGAACGAGGTTGAGCCTCGCCGACTCCTGCGAGCCGCGGATGTTGAGCAGCGCCAGGGCGACGATCAGCACCGCGCCGCCGATGATGTCGCCCGGCGCTTCGCCGAGGGGCTCCCAGAACACGGCCAGGTAATGGGGGACGAAGTAGGCCGAGATCGCGACCGTGATCACGTAGTTGAGCATCTGGCCCCAGGCCGCGACGAAGCTGACCAGCTCGTTGAAGGCATGGCGGGCGAAGCTCGAGGAGCCGCCGGCCTCCGGGTACATCACCGTCGCCTCGGCGTAGGTCGCGGCGGTTGCGGCGAAGATCAGCCCGGAGATGACGAAGGCGACCGGCGTCAGGCCGAGAGCGAAGGCCGCGGTGACGCCGAGCGCGTAGTAGATGCTCGAGCCGACGTTGCCGTAGGCGGCGGCGAAGAGGCCGCCGACGCCGTGTACGCGACTCAGCGACTCGTCGCGGGGGATCCGCTGTGCCATCTGTTCAGGGGCTGGGTGGCCGTCATTCAGGCCGAATATACGGACGCGGCCGGTGCCCGCCGCACGTGGGCGCGGCCCAGGCCGGCCGGCGAATCGCAGCCGCAGAGGGCGAGGGCGAGCTCCAGCTCGGCGCGGAGCAGCTCCAGGACCCGGAGGGCCCCGGCTTCGCCCCCCACCGCGAGCCCCCAGAGCGCCGGCCGTCCGACCAGCACCGCGTCGGCGCCGAGCGCGAGGGCGACGACGACGTCCGTCCCCCGCCGCACCCCGCCGTCGACGAGGACGGCTCCTCGGCCTTCGACCGCGTCGACGACCTCGGGCAGCGCATCGGCGGTCGCGGAGACGCAGTCGAGCTGCCGGCCGCCGTGGTTGGAGACGACGACGCCGGCGGCGCCGTGCTCGACGGCGAGCGCCGCGTCCTCGGCGGTGAGGACCCCCTTGACCAGCATGGGGACGCCGCAGTCGGATGCCAGCTCCTCCAGGTCCGCCCAGCTCAATGCCGGGTCCATCAGGGCGAAGGTCTCCTCTATCGTCACCGCCCGCTCGGAGCCGAGCGCCGCTTGGACACTCGGTACGCCGAGACCTTCGGGAATCTTGAAGCCGGTCCGCAGGTCACGCTCGCGCCGGCCGCTCCGGGGCGCGTCCACGGTGACGACGATGGCCTCGAAGCCGGAGTCGATCGCCTCCTCCGTCAGCGCCCGCGTCACCCCCTCGTCGCGGAAGCAGTACAGCTGGAACCAGCGCCGGCCGCCGGGCGAGGAGGCGGCGACCTCGCTGGGCCGGGTCGTGGCCAACGTCGAGAGGCACATCACGGTGCCGGCGGCATGCGCGGCCCGCGCCATCGCCAGCTCACCGTCCGGGTCGACGAGCCGTTGGTAGGCGACCGGTGCGACCAGGATCGGCATCGAGAGCTCGCCACCGAGCAGCTCCAACCTGGTCCGCCACTCCCTGTGCCCGGCCAGCATTCGAGGGCGCAGGCGCCAGCGCCCCCAGGCGGAGACGTTCTCCGCCAGCGTCACCTCGTCGCAGGCGCCGCCGAAGAAATAGCCGGCGACGCCGGGGTCGAGCTTCTCCTCGGCCGCCCGCTCGAAGTCGGCGACGTTGATCGGATCGTCGAGCACCGTGGGCGCGACCCTAGCGCTTGTCCCAGTGGCGACCGCAGCGGCTGCGAGGATCGCGTCGTCCCGTCCCGTCAGCGAGCCCAAACAGGCTCGGCCACACCGGAGGAAGCAAGTGGAGCAAGAAGACAGCCGTCAGTCCTGGACCCTGATCGCGATCGCCGGGCTCGGTCTCGCTCTCGGTGTGATCGCCCTGATCGTCGCTGCAGACGCCAAGAGCACCAGTGACGAAGCCGCCAAGGAACAGTCCGTCGAAGTGGAGGCCAGGCAGGCGGCCAGTGAAAGCCGCAGCGCCGTCGACAGCCTCTCCAAGCGCCTGGGCAAGCTCGAACGCGAGACCGCCAAGCTGGAAGCCGGCTCCGAACAGACCGCGAAGCTGACGAAACGAGTCGGCTCGCTCGAAGCCAAGGTCGAAAGCCTCAACACCCGCATCGCCGCCACCAACGAACGGGTGACGAAGCTGAGCAGGCGGGTGAACGGCACCACCAGCTCCGACGGCGCCGCCCAATCCGCTCCATAGGCGACGCGACTTGCGCTGCGACCCATGCAGCGCTAAAGTTTCGGCCACGTGTTGTGTATCCACACTTGAACGGCCCCGGGCTACTTCCCCGGGGCCGTTTCTTTTGCGACTCGTTACTTACTGGCGGTCGACGAACTTGGAGACGAGCGCCAACAGCGCTCGCAACAAGCTCGCGTATGCCAGAAGCACGGCCGCGGTTGTGATTTCCACGAACCCCTAAGTTCTACGCGGACCGATTTCTCCCCCACGGAGAGATTGAGGCTCACAAAGCCACGCCACGAGGAGCCCTTCCGATCATCACCCCGAGGATGACTTTCGGCGTGGACCCTCAGAGGGGCCGGGTGGCCTCTCCCAAAACACTCAAGCGCGGCTCCTGCCGCGCGTTTTGGGAGAGGCCACCCGGCCCCTCCCAAACGCTCCGAACCTAAAAGTGGACGATCGGGATGATCAGGATCGCGACGATGTTGGCGACCTTGATCATCGGGTTGATCGCCGGCCCAGCCGTGTCCTTGTAGGGGTCGCCGACCGTGTCGCCGGTGACTGAGGCTTCGTGGGCGAGAGTGCCCTTGCCGCCGAAGGCACCGTCCTCGATCAGCTTCTTCGCGTTGTCCCAGGCGCCTCCGCCCGCGGTCATCGAGATCGCGGCGAAGAGGCCGACGACGATGACGCCAATCAGCAGGCCGCCGAGCGCGTCGACGCTGAGCAGCCCGACGACCACCGGGATGACAATCGGGATCAGCGAGGGAAGGATCATCTCCTTCTGAGCAGCGGCGGTGACGATAGCCACCGTCTTGCCGTACTCGGGTTTCTCGGTGCCCTCCATGATCCCCGGGTGCTCGCGGAACTGTTTGCGCACCTCCTCGACCACCTGGCCGCCGGCGCGACCGACCGCCTCGATCGCGAAGGCCGAGAAGAGGTAGACCATCATGCCGCCGATGATCAACCCGATCAGCACGTCCGGTGAGGTCAGGTTGAAGAGGCCATTGAGGTCGAACCCGGCCGGGGCCTCCGCTTCCAGCTCGTACTTGAAGGCGGCGAACAGCACCAGCGCCGCCAGCGCGGCGGAGCCGATCGCGTAGCCCTTGGTCACCGCCTTGGTCGTGTTGCCGACCGCGTCGAGCGGGTCGGTGACGTTGCGCACCTCCTCGGGCAGGTCCGCCATCTCGGCGATGCCGCCGGCGTTGTCGGTGATCGGCCCGAAGGCGTCGAGGGCGACGATCAGGCCGCAGAGCGAGAGCTGTGCCATCACGGCGACGCCGATGCCGTAGATGCCGGCAAGCTCGTTGGCGCCGAGGATCGCCAGCGCCAGCACGAGGGCCGGCGCGGCGGTCGACTGGAAGCCCTGGGCGAGGCCCTGGATGATGTTGGTCGCGTGACCGGTCTGGGAGGCTTCGGCGGTTGTCCTCACCGGCCGGAAGCGGGTCGAGGTGTAGTAGTCGGTGATCCTGAACAACAGGCCGGTCACAACTACGCCGATCACAGCGCAGAGCCAGAGGTCCGTGGTGGTGACCGCGTCGGCGGCGGTGCTCAGGCCGAGCCGCACGGCGTCGCTCATCAGCCACTCGGTGATCGGGTAGAAGGCGGCGATCGAGAGGATCCCGGAGACGATCAGCCCCTGGTAGAGCGCACCCTCTACCCGGTCGGATTTGGTCCGCACCGAGAGCGCGCCGACGATCGAGGCGAGGATCGCCACGCCACCGAGCACCAGCGGGTAGATCGCCACCTCGCGCAGGTAATCGCCACCGGCGCCGGTGAAGGTGAGTACGCCGAGCAGCATCACGGCGACCGAGGTGACCGCGTAGGTCTCGAAGAGGTCGGCGGCCATGCCGGCGCAGTCGCCGACGTTGTCGCCGACGTTGTCGGCGATCACCGCCGGGTTGCGGGGGTCGTCCTCAGGGATGCCGGCCTCGACCTTGCCAACCAGGTCAGCGCCGACGTCGGCGGCCTTGGTGAAGATGCCGCCGCCGAGGCGGGCGAAGACCGAGATCAGCGAGCCGCCGAAGCCGAGCCCGACAAGGGCGTCGACCGCGTGCTCGTCGCTGCTGCCGGTGAGGACCAGGAAGCCGTAGTAGCCGGCGACGCCGAGCAGCGCCAAGCCGACGACGAGCATGCCGGTCACCGAACCGCCCTTGAAGGCGACGTCGAGCGCCGGCGGCACCCCACCGCGAGCCGCCTCGGCGACGCGCGAGTTGGCGCGCACTGAGAGGTTCATGCCGATGAACCCGGCGGCGCCGGAGAGGATGCCGCCGATCACGAAGCCGACCGCGGTCTCCCAGTTCTGCAGGAGCAGGAGCAGGACCGCAATCGGAATCGCGACCGCGCCAATGATCGTGTACTGGCGGTTCAGGTAGGCGGTTGCGCCTTCCTGGACGGCGCCCGAGATCTCCTGCATGCGGTCGTTGCCCGCGGGGCGAGCCAGCAGGCGCTGGGTTATGACGAGTCCGTACAAAACCGCCGCCCCCGCGCAGGCAAGCGCGACGACGACTCCGTAGTCGGTCAAGAAGCTGGTCAAGTCAGGTCCTCCGGTCGGATTGGGCGGCGCGGGAGTCTATCTACGTGCGCCGACATCGGCGGTGTAGGTGCGTTTCGTCTCCGCCACGGCGTCCCGGTAGACGTCCTCGATCGCCAGCCCGGCGTCGATCGCCTCGCGTGTCCGCTGGGCGCCGTTGCGGGCCGGAAGGTCGACCTCGATGCCCAGCTGGGCCCTGGCCGGCTCGGTCCAGGCGAGCAGCGACTCCAGGGCGGCGGGGGCCTCGACCTCGACCCCGCGGCGGAAGTCGATCTGCCGTCCGCTCATCCCGTAGCGGATCGCGCGCCAGAGGTTCTCCTCGATCTCGCGATCGGCAAGCGGCCGGCCGGCGCCGTCGTAGCCGTGCTCGTCGTAGGAGAGCGCGGTCTGGGCGATGCAGGCGGCGATCAGGCCGGCGAGGGCGAAGGACTCCTCCCCGCGGGTCTGGGCGTCGCAGATCCGCACCTCGACCGTGCCGAAGGAGTGGTGCGGGCGCACGCTCCACCAGAGCTGCGTCGACTCGACGACCGAGCCGGTGCGCTCCAGGGTGCCGATGAAATCGGCGTAGCTGGCCCAGTCGACGAACGGGCTGGGCACCCCGCAGCGGGGGAAGGTGCGGGTGAAGATCTCGGACCGCACCGTGTGCAGGCCGCTGTCACGACGGTCGAGGAAGGGGGAGTTGGCCGAGACCGCGAGCAGCAGCGGCAGCAGCTCGCGCATCCAGTCGCAAACGGCGATCGCGCGGTCGGCGCCGCGCACGCCCATGTGCACGTGCATGCTCCAGGTGTTGTTGCGTTGCGCGACGTAACCGAGTTCCTTGCGCAGGCGGTTGTAGTGCGGCGTGTCGATGATCCGCTGGTCGAGGTAGTCGGCCCAGGGGTGGGTGCCCATCGCGCCCAGCGCCAGGCCCATCCCCTCCACCAGCTCGAAGAGGCGAACGCGCCGCTCGCGCTGCAGCGCCACCGCCTCGGCGAAGCCGGCGGCCCGGCCGGAGCGGATCTCGATCTCCGACGCGATCAGCTCCCCGGCCGCGGACTCGGCCAGCAGCTCGTCGCCCTGACACGCCTCGTAGACGTCCTCGAAGCGGTGCTCGAGCTCGAGCGTGGCGGGGTCGAGGATCGCGAACTCCTCCTCGAGCCCGATGGTGAAGTCGGTGGAGGACTCGAATCTCTCCCGGGCGACGTCGAGGTCGAGGGACAAGGTCAGCTCAGTCCGTGGTAGACGGTCAGGTCAGGTAGAAGTAGAGCGCGTAGAGGAGGTCGACGGCGGGGCTCGAGGTGTGAACCGTCACCTCCGGCGGCACCTGGAGGAGCTGCTCGGAGTAGTTGAAGATGATCTTCACCCCGGCCTCGACCAGCCGGTCGGCGACGCCCTGCGCGGCCGCGGCGGGCACGGCCAGCACACCGACGACGATCTCCTGCTCGGACACGACCGACTCCAGCTCGGAGAAGTCGCGCACCCGCATCTCGCCGACCTCGGTGCCGACCACGCCGCTGTCGACGTCGAACATGGCGACGATCTGGAAGCCGTGGTCGGCGAAGATGTCGGAGCTGGCGATCGCCTGGCCGAGGTTGCCGGCGCCGAAGAGGGCGATGTTGTGCTGGCCGGAGGTGCGCAGGATCTTGCGGACCTCGGCCACGAGGGAATCGACGTTGTAGCCGACGCCGCGCTTGCCGAACTTGCCGAAGCCCGAGAGGTCGCGGCGGATCTGGGTCGGGTTGATGTGGGTGTACTCGGAGAGTTCCTGCGAGGAGATCGTCTCGCGGCCCATCTTGCGGGCCTGGGTGAGGACCTGGAGGTAGCGCGAGAGCCGTGCCGCGACGCCGAGCGAGAGCCGCTCGCCCTCGACGACCAGCCCGTCGGCCGCCTCCTGCTCTTCGATCAAGGGGCTCACGCCTCCACCCTATCGAGCCGCGCCCGCACCGCCGCCTCGTCGAGCAGCAGCTCGGACACGACCTCGCCGTCGACCTCCACCACGGGGATCCTCTCCAGCATGCGCCGCAGCAGCAGCTCCTCACTCTCGATGTCGATCTCGTGCAGCTCGAAGCGGTACCCGTCCGCGTGCAGGGCGACGAGCGCCTCGACCGCTTCCGCGCAGAGGTGGCACTCGGGCCGGGAGTAGACCGTGACCCGGGTCATATGCACAGTTCGCGCTTTGCTCGCGGCGCGAAGAACCAGATATGCACGCTTGCTCGCTCCGCGCTCATGCTCGCCTGCCCGTCGCGAAAGCGTCGTATGCGAGGTAATCGGGATAGGGGATCGGCTCGGCAAAGCGAGCGGCGGAGCCGATCATCGCCGCGTTGTCCGTGCAGAGCTCGAGCCCGACCAGCTTCAAGGGGACGCCGTTGCGCTCGCAGGCCTCGGCCGCCGACTCGCGCAGCGGCCCGTTCGCGGCCACGCCCCCGCCCAGGGCGACGGCCTGCCAGTCTCCGCGCTTCAGCGCACGCTCGAGCTTGGCGACGAGCTGGCCGACGGCGGCGGCCTGGAAGCTGGCCGCCAGGTCGGCGCGGCGCACGCTGACGCCCGCGGGGCCGAGGTCCCGGCAGAGGTAGACGAGGGCGGTCTTGAGCCCGCTGAAGCTGAAGTCGAGGCCCGGGTCGCGGCTCATCGCCACCGGCATCTCGAACGCCGCGGGATCGCCCTCGCGGGCCAGCTTCTCCAGCGCCGGCCCACCCGGGTAGCCGAGCCCGAGCAGGCGGGCGACCTTGTCGAACGCCTCCCCGGCCGCGTCGTCGAGGGTCTGGCCGAGCACCTCGTGACCGGCGTGGTCGCGCACGGCGGCAAGCAGCGTGTGGCCGCCGCTGGCGAGCAGGCAGAGGAAGGGTGGCTGCAGCGGCTCGGGCTCGAGGAAGTTGGCGGCGACGTGCCCCTGCAGGTGGTCGACCGGGACCAGCGGCAGGCGGCGCGGGGCGGCGATCGCCTTCGCGGCGGAGACCCCGACCAGGAGGGCGCCGATCAGGCCCGGCCCGGCGGTGACGGCCACCGAGCCGACGTCGTCGAGCGTAGCACCGGCCTCGCCCAGGGCCGCCTCGACGACCGGCGCCACCAGCTCCAGGTGGTGGCGGGAAGCGACCTCGGGCACGACCCCGCCGAACCGGGCATGAGCCGCCGCCTGCGAGGAGATCACGTTGGAGAGGACCCGCGGCCCGTCGAGCACCGCGGCGCAGGTGTCGTCACACGACGTCTCCAGGGCGAGGATCAACCCGGGCCTCAGTCCAGCCACATGATCAGGGCGTCCTCGCCGTTGTCCTGGTAGTAGCGAGGCCGCACCCCTGCCGAGCGGAAGCCGAGCCTCTCGTACATCGCGATCGCGGGGCGGTTTGAGACCCGCACCTCGAGCGTGAAGGGAAGCCGGTCTCCCCCCTCCTCGAGGAGCCGCGTGATCAGGCCACGGGCGACCCCGCTGCGGCGGCGCTCGGGCGCGACGGCGACGTTCATCAGGTGCCAGACCTGGTCGTAGCGCGAGCAGACCAGGTAGCCGCACAGCTCGTTGCCGTCGGTCGCCGCGAGACAGATGCCCGACGGCTTGGAGATCTCGAGCACGAACATCGCCAGCGACCAGGGGGTGGGGAAGGAACGGCGCTCGATCGAGATCACGGCCGGCAGGTCGCTGTAGGCGAGCCGCCTCATCTCGACTCCCTCGATCGTCTCACTCGGCCGTCTGGACATCGTTTCGCTCACGCCATCGCTGCGCATCGGGAGGTCTCAGGTAGATCGGGTCGAGCCGCTCGTCGCCCACGCCGCCACCGGCCTCCGCGAGCGCGCAGACGTGCCGCGCCGCGACCCGGTGGACGGGGTCGGCGTCGCCGGGAACCTCGACGTCCCGACTCGCCAGCTCATCTCGAAATCGTACCGCTCCCGATCCGGCCGCCAGGGGCGGTTGGGGGAGAGTCCCGACGCGGTCCGCCAGCTCCGCGGGAGCGGCCACGAAGGGCTCCCAGAGCCGGGAGCCGTCAGCCGCGTAGAGCGCGGCGAACGCCTCTCCCCGGCGCGCGTCGAGCACGGCCAGGCAAGTCCGATCAGGGCCCGCGGCCTCGCCCAGCGCCCGGCCGAGCGCGTCGAGGGTGCATACCCCGGTCACCGGCAGGCCAGTGCTCGCCGCCAGGCCGCGAGCGGTGGCGATCGCGATGCGGATCCCGACGAAGGAGCCCGGGCCGAGACCGACCGCGATCAGGTCGACCGCGCCCCAGCCACCGGCCGCCGCCGCAGCGCGCTCGACCTCGGCCAGCAGCGCGGTCGAGTGCCGCGGGCTCCCGCCGGGGGCCAGCCCGAGACGCTCCTCGTGCATCGCCGTGCCGCCGCGCGTCGCGCAGACGGCGGTGTCGGCGGTCGCCGTGTCGAAGCCGACGACGGCGATCTCGGTTCCCGGGCGGTCAGTCAGTGACTTTGAAGATGAATAGACCGACGCGTTTGCCCCCGACGAACCAGGTCACCCGGTGCTTGCCGGGGATGTTGGAGGTGATCTTGTTGACGTAGAGCTTGCCCTGCTTGGCGGGCTGGGCTTTCGCGCAGATGTTTTCCCCGGTTGGGAACTTGACGCAGATGCTGTAGTCGACTTCTCCCTGGAAGCTTTTGAAGAAGGCGCCCTTTTTGCTTTTCTTCGGGCATTTGTGCGCCGGGGTCGCGTTCTGGGAGACACCGCAGGCGACGTAGTGCTGGTAGGCGGCAGCCCCCGCCGATGCCGGCGCCAGGCAGGCCAGCGCGGCGACCGCCAGCAGCGCGGCGCCCAGCGTCTTCATTCCTTTCATCGGCATCCCTCCAGTTCGCGTTTGGACGTCAATTCGATGCTACATGTACCCGCTGTTTTGAGAACACGCCTATTTGCGGGCGGATGCGGCGGGAATCTCGATCTCGCGGCGGTCGCCGCCCGCGTGCGCGAGGTGCACCGCCAGGACCTGCCGGGCGGCCAGCTGGGGCTCGGCCACGGCCGGCCACTCGACGAAGGCGACCGCGTTCGCAACCAGGTAGTCGTCGAGGAGGGCAGGGTCCTCCCCCCCGAGGCCGCCCTCGAGCCGGTAGAGGTCGAGGTGGGCGACCGGCAGCCGCCCGCCCTCATACCGGTGGCCGATCGTGAAGGTGGGCGAGGTGACCGGGGACTCGATTCCCAGCGCCCGGCAGGCGCCACGGATCAGGGTCGTCTTGCCGGCGCCGACCTCGCCGCTGACGACGACCACGTCGCCGGGCCCAAGCCGCTCGGCAAGCTCGGCGCCGAGCGCTTCGGTCGCCGCGGCGGACTGGGTGAGATGGACGGTCACCCGAAGAAGCCGAGCTGGTCGGCGGGGGGCTCAGGCGCGGGCTCCGCCTCCTCGAGGGGCTCTTCGGCGGTGACCGGAGGGCCCATCGCCAGCAGGTCCGGGATGGTGGCGAAGTCCTCGCGCAGGGTCTCCTTCACGGCCGGTGTGCGCAGCGCGGCGGCCGGGTGGAAGATCGGCAGCAGGAAGACCGTGCGGCCGCCCAGCTCGTGCACCTGGGGGGTTCCGCGGACCTTGGTGATGCCGGCAGGGTTGCCGGTGAGCAGCTTGGTGGCGAAGTTGCCCAAGGTGCAGATGACCGTCGGCTCGATCAGGCGCACCTGCTCGAAGAGGTAGGGACGGCAGGCCTCGATCTCCAAGGGCTGCGGGTCGCGGTTGCCGGGCGGCCGGCTCTTCAGCACGTTGGCGATGAAGACCTCCTCGCGCGAGAGCCCGATCTCCTCCAGCATCTGGTTGAGCAACTGGCCGGCGCGGCCGACGAAGGGAAGTCCCTGGCGGTCCTCTTCGGCCCCGGGCGCCTCGCCGACGAACATCAGGTCCGCGTCGGCGTCGCCGGCCCCGAAGACCGCCTTGGCCCGCGTCTCGTGCAGGGGGCACTTGGTGCAGGCCTGGACTTCCTTGTAGAGGGAGACCAGCTCCTCGCGCCGCTCCTCCGCCGTGGCCATCAGGGCTCACCCGCCGCGCGCTTGCGCTTCGTCTCGGCCAGGCGCTCCCCCCGTGCCGCTTCCCGCTCCCGGCGCTGCGATTCACCCGAGCGAACGCCGGCGCCGCGCGGCTGGCGGCCGGGCGGGGAGACGGGTGAGATCAGGCGCCGCGTGCAACCCGAGCCGCAGGCAGGGCAGGCGAGGCTCCGCGTATCGCTAGGCGCCAGCTCCTCGAAGCGATCGCCGCACTGCTCGCACTCGAACTCGTAGATGGGCACTGGCGCCCATCTTAAAAGCCTCGAGCGGACTTTAAAGCCGCTAGGAAAGCGGCTCCCAGTCCCACGCCTTCGCCGACGTGAGGCTCTCCTGCTCCAGGTAGCGCCTCAGCTCCGCCAGCTCTGCAGGCTCTACTCCATACACATGCTCGGGCTCGGGGAAGTGGCGTGAGCGGACCTCGTCAACGTAGCGGCGAACGCCGCCCACCATCTCGTCGTGGACTTGGGCGTACTGCTTGACGAATTTGGCCATGCGGCCGGTGGTGATCCCGAGCAGGTCGTGGAAGACGAGGACCTGGCCTGAGGTGGCGGGGCCGGCGCCGATGCCGATCGTGGGGACTTCCAGCTTCTCGACGATCGCCTCGGTGACAGCAGCCGGCACGGCCTCGAAGACGATCGCGAAGCAGCCGACGGCCTGCAGCGCTAGGGCGTCCTCGCAGAGCTGGATCGCGCCCTGGGCTGTCTTGCCCTGGGCCTTGTAGCCCCCCAGCGCGGTGGCGGTCTGGGGAGTCAGCCCGACATGGCCCATCACCGGGATCCCGGAGCGGACGATCGCCCGGGCGCGCTCAACCGAGGTTCCCCCCGCCTCCAGCTTCACCGTCTGGCAGCCGGTCTCCTTGACCAGGCGCTGGGCGTTCTGGATCGCCAGCTCGTTGCTCGCCTCGTAGCTGCCCATCGGCATGTCGCCGACCATCAGCGGCGTCTTCAGGCCGCGCCGCACGGCCTTGCCGAGGACGATCATCTCCTCCATCGAGACCGGCTCGGTGCCCGAGTAGCCGAGCACGACCATCGCCGCCGAGTCGCCGACGAGGACGATGTCGGCGCCGGCCTCCTCGGCGACCTTGGCCGAGGGGTAGTCGTAGGCGGTGACCATCGCGATCGGCTCGCCGGCGGCCTTCATCTCGGCCAGACGCGGGAGGCTGACCGGGGCGCGGTCCCCCTCCGGCGGCGCGGTATGGGAACGGGCGCCCGAGCTCACTAGGCCATCTCCGCGTCCGACGCATGCGCCGGCTCGGCGAGGAGCACCTCGGGGTGGCTGTCGACGGCGACGATCTCGTTCTCGTCGTCGACGTGGACGACGACCGGCGAGTAGGCCTCGAGGTCGCGCTCGTCGTAGGCCCCGAAGGAGGCGACGATGATCTTGTGACCGGGCCGGGTCAGGTGCGCGGCCGCCCCGTTGACCTGCATCGTCCTCGACCCGGGCTCGCCGTCGATCACGTAGGTGACGAAGCGCGCCCCGTTGTCGACGTCCCAGACGTGGACCTGCTCGTTGGTGATCAGGTCCGCGCTCGCCATCAGCTCGGTGTCGATCGTGATGCTGCCGATGTAGTCGACGTCGCAGTCGGTCACCGTCGCCCGGTGGATCTTGGACTTGAGCATCTGCCTTTGCATCTGGCCTCCCGTTCAGCTCTCTCGCATTTCGCGTTTCAAGGTCGGATCAAGACGTTGTCGATCAGGCGGGCCCCGCCGACGTGGGCGGCGACCGCGATCAGCACGTTGCGGTCGCCCAGCTCGGCGACCTCGGTCAAGCTCTCTGCGTCGCGCGCCTCCAGGTACTCGGGCTCGACCCCGGCGGCGTCGAGCTCGGCGCGGGCGGTCCGCAGGCCGGCGTCGAGGCCCTCGGCCCGGGCCGTTTCCTCTGCGGCGCGCAGGGCCCGCGAGAGCGCAGCCGCCTGCTCCCGCGCGCGCGGGTCCAGATAGGCATTGCGCGAGCTCATCGCCAGGCCGTCGGCCTCGCGCACGGTCGGCCGCACCTCGATCCGCACGGGGACGTCGAGGTCGCGGACCATGCGGCGGATCACCGCCACCTGCTGGGCGTCCTTCTGGCCGAAGTAGGCGACGTCGGGCCCGACCGCGTTGAAGAGCTTGGCGACGACGGTGGTGACCCCGCGGAAGTGCCCGGGGCCGCGCCGTGAGGGATCGCCGTCGAGGACGCCGGTCAGCCCCCCGCCGACTTCGACATGGGTGGCGAAGCCCTCCGGGTAGACCTCCTCCACCGGCGGTGCGTAGACAAAGTCGGCGCCGGTCTCGGAGGCGAGCCGGAGATCACGCTCCTCGTCGCGCGGGTAGCGGTCGAGGTCCTCGCCCGGGCCGAACTGGGCCGGGTTGACGAAGAGGCTCATGACCACGATGTCGCACTCGGCGCGGGCGGCGCGCAGCAGCGAGAGGTGCCCCTCGTGGAGGTAGCCCATCGTCGGCACCAGGCCGATCGAGCTGCCGTCCCGCCGCGCCGGCGCAAGCGCAGCTCGAAGCTCGTCCTTGACACGGAAGAGCTTCACGTCGCCTTGTGCGTGGGTGGGATCGACGAGTTCTGCGAGGTTCATTTGGTCCATGCCCTTCGGGTCACGGCCGCTTGCGGATTATAGGCAGTCCCGTGCGGAACTACGCGGTTTTGATCACATTGCGTGAGTTGCCCAAAAGGAGCGCGGTCAGCCCTGCCCCAGCGGCTTGGCGGGACTCCCCGCGGCAACCGTGCCGGGCGCCAGGTCGCGGGTGACGACTGAGTTGGCACCGATCACGCAGCGGTCGCCGACCGTCACCCCGCTGGTGACGACGCAGTTGGCGCCGAACCAGCAGTTGGAGCCGATCCTCACTGGCCCCTTGGAGGTGAAGCCCTGCTGGGTGATCGGGATGTCGGGGTCGTCGAAGCGGTGGTCGGAGTCGCCGACGAAGCAGCCGTTGGCGAACATCGTGTGGTCGCCGATCTCGATCCGGTCGAGCGCGGCCAGCATCGTGTTGCGGTTTAGGAAGCAGCCCTCGCCGATCTCGATCCCCGCCTCGGGCGCCAGGGTGAGCCAGCAGCCCGGCTCCAGCAGGGTCCCTTCGCCGATCCGCAGGCGACCCTCGTCGAGCGCCTCGAGGACCTCGCCCTCGACCGGCTGGCGCACGTAGAAGCCGCCGCGCGCCGCATGGCGGGCCAGCCGCCAGCGCCGGGCCAGCCGCCGGTTGCGCTCGTACCAGCGCCGCTTCGCCCACCAGATGCGCCAGCCTCTCTGCACCGCGCCATAGACTGACGCACGTGGCGGACCTGCGCGGTGGCATCGACCTCGGCGGAACCAAGATCCAGGCCGCGATCGTCGACGCGAGCGGCAAGGTACTCGGCCAGTCGCGGCGGCCGACGCCGACCAGCGGGGGGCCCGAGGACGTGGCTGGTGAAATGGCGGCGGCGCTCCGCGAGGCCGCCGGGGAAGCCGGAGTGCAGACCGACGCCCTCGAGGGCGTCGGAGTCGGCTCGCCCGGCGACGCCGACGAGCGAACCGGCGTCGTCTCCGGCGCCCGCAACCTTCCGGGCTGGGAGGGCAGCTTCGCGCTGGCGGACGCGCTCGGGGAATCCCTTGGGGCTGAGGTCCGCGTCGGCAACGACGTCCAGGTGGCGACGGAGGCCGAGTTCCACCTCGGCGCCGGGCGCGAGTTCTCCAGCCTGATCGGCGTCTTCTGGGGCACGGGGGTCGGCGGCGGCCTGGTGCTCGACGGAAAGCCCTGGCTCGGTCGCGGCGCCGCCGGGGAGATCGGCCACATGGTCGTCAAGCGGGGCGGCGCGAAGTGCCCCTGCGGGCGCAAGGGCTGCCTCGAGGCCTACGCCGGGCGCTCGGCGATGGAAGCCGAGGCGCGCCGCCAGCACGAGGAGGGCCACGGAACCGACCTCTTCAAGCTGATGCACAAGCACGAGAAAGACCGCCTCACGAGCGGGATCTGGGAGCGCGCGCTGGACCACGGCGACGACCTCGCCGAGAAGCTGATCGACCGGGCGATCGAGGCGCTGGGCACCGGGATCGCCTCCGCCGTCAACCTGCTCGACCCCGAAGCGGTGATCGTCGGCGGCGGCCTCGGCGTTCGCTTCGGCGAGCGCTACATGGAACCGCTGACCAGGGAGATGCACAAGCACCTCTTCGTCGACGAACGCCCGCCTGCGGTGAGAGTCGCCTCGCTCGGCGACCTCGGCGGCGCGATCGGCGCCTCGCTCCTCTTCGCGTCCCCCAGGGCCTAAGCCGCGACCGGCTCGCGCTTGCGCGAGGCTCGCTTCGGCTTCGCCGGCTCGAGCAGCCCTGCGAGGAAGCGGCCGGTGTAGGAGCCCTCCACCGCGGCCACCTCCTCGGGGGTGCCGGTGGCGACCACCTCCCCCCCCTCCTCGCCCCCCTCGGGACCGAGGTCGATGAGGCGGTCGGCGGTCTTGATCACGTCGAGGTTGTGCTCGATCACGACGACGCTGTTGCCGGCGTCGACGAGGCGGCCGAGCACGTCGAGCAGGCGCTGCACGTCGGCGAAGTGCAGGCCGGTGGTCGGCTCGTCGAGGATGTAGAGGGTGTTGCCGGTGGCGACCTTGGAGAGCTCGGTCGCCAGCTTCACCCGCTGGGCCTCGCCCCCGGAGAGGGTCGTCGCGGCCTGACCGAGACGGATGTAGTCGAGGCCGACGTCGTGCAGGGTGCGCAGGCGGCGGGCGATCTTCGGCACGTTCTCGAAGAAGGAGACCGCCTCCTCGACTGACATCTCCAGCACGTCGCCGATGTTCTTGCCCTTGAAGCGGACCTCGAGCGTCTCGCGGTTGTAGCGCTTGCCGTGGCACTGCTCGCAGGGGACGTAGACGTCGGGCAGGAAGTGCATCTCGATCTTGATCTGGCCGTCGCCGCGACAGACCTCGCAGCGCCCGCCCTTGACGTTGAAGCTGAAGCGACCGGGCTTGTAGCCCCGCGCCCGCGCCTCCTGGGTCTGGGTGAAGAGTTGGCGGATGTGGTCGAAGACGCCGGTGTAGGTCGCCGGGTTGGAGCGCGGCGTGCGGCCGATCGGCGACTGGTCGATGTTGATGATCTTGTCGATCTGGCTGAGCCCGTCGACGCCGTCGTGCGCGCCGGGGCGCAGCTTCGCCTGGTGCAGGCGGTTGGCGACCGCGTGGTGCAGGGTCTCGTTGACCAGGGTCGACTTGCCCGAGCCGGAGACCCCGGTGACGCAGCAGAAGACGCCGAGCGGGATCGCGACGTCGACTTCCTTGAGGTTGTGTTCGCGGGCGCCGCGGACGCGCAGGGCGCCGCTCGGCTTGCGCCGCTGCGCGGGAAGCTCGATCCGGCGCTTGCCCGACAGGTACTGGCCGGTCAGCGAAGCGGGGTTCTTGGCGACGGCGGCCGGCGTTCCGGCGGCGATCACGTGGCCGCCGTGCTCGCCGGCGCCGGGGCCGAGGTCGACGAGGTGGTCGGCGGCGAGCATCGTTCCCTCGTCGTGCTCGACCACGATCACGGTGTTGCCTAGGTCGCGGAGGCGGTCGAGGGTGGCGATCAGCTTCTCGTTGTCGCGCTGGTGCAGGCCGATCGAGGGCTCGTCGAGGACGTACATCACGCCGACCAGGCTGGAGCCGATCTGGGTCGCCAGGCGGATCCGCTGCGCCTCGCCGCCGGAGAGGGAGCGCGCGGAGCGGCCCAGGGAGAGGTAGCCGATGCCGACGTTCTCGAGGAAGGCGAGCCGTTCGGTGATCTCGCGCACGATCAGCCGCGCGATCGCCCGCTCGGTCTCCGTCAGCTCCAGGGCGGCGATCCACTCGGCGGCGCCGCGAGCCGACATCTGGCTGAAGTCGGCGATGCTGATGCCGCCGACCTTGACCGCGAGGCTCTCGGGGCGCAGGCGAGCGCCATCGCAATCCGGGCAGGGCTGCTCGGCCATGTAGCCCTCGATCCGCTCGCGGTTGACCTCGGAGTCGGTCTCCTCGTAGCGGCGCTGGAGCTGGTTGACGATCCCCTCGAAGCGGACCCTGTAGGAGCGGCGGCGGCCGAAGCGGTTCGTGTAGGTGACCTGGTGGCGCTCGTCCCCGGTTCCGTAGAGGAAGATCTCTTTCTCCGACTTCTTCAACTTCGACCAGGGTTTCTCGGCGTCGATTCCGCACTCCTCGGCGACGGCCGCGATCAGCCGCCGCCAGTAAGCGGTGACCCCCCGGTTCCAGGGCTGCAGGGCGCCCTCGGCCAGCGAGAGGGTCGGGTCGGGGACGACCAGATCAGGGTCGATCACGCGCTGGAAGCCGAGCCCGTGGCAGCGCTCGCAGGCCCCGTGCGGCGAGTTGAAGGAGAAGATCCGCGGCTCCAGCTCGGGGATCGAGGTGCCGCAGCTGAGGCAGGCGAACTGCTCGGAGAACAGCAACGGCTCGGCCTGGCTCTCGCCGACCATCTCGACTTCGACCAGGCCGCCCGCAAGGCCCGCGGCGGCTTCGACCGACTCGGACAGGCGCCGGCGCAGGTCCGGTTTCATCACCAGGCGGTCGACGACCACCGAGACGTCGTGTTTGAACTTCTTGTCGAGGACGATCTCCTCGTCGAGCCGTCGCAGCTCGCCGTCGACCTCGACCCGCGAGTAGCCCTCGAGCCGGAGCTGCTCGAGCAGCTTGCCGTACTCGCCTTTGCGCCCGCGCACGACCGGGGCCATGACCATGAACTTCGTGCCCTCCTCGAGGGTCATCAGCCGGTCGACGATCTGCTCCTGGGTCTGGCCGGTGATCTCGGCCCCGCACTCGGGGCAGTGCGGGACGCCGATCCGCGCCCAGAGCAGGCGCAGGTAGTCGTGGATCTCCGTCACCGTGCCGACCGTGGAGCGAGGGTTGCGCGAGGTCGTCTTCTGGTCGATCGAGATCGCCGGCGAGAGCCCCTCGATCGAGTCGACGTCGGGCTTCTCCATCAGCCCGAGGAACTGCCGCGCATAGGCCGAGAGCGACTCGACGTAGCGCCTCTGCCCCTCGGCGTAGATCGTGTCGAAGGCGAGGCTCGACTTCCCCGACCCCGAGAGCCCCGTGATCACGATCAGCGCGTCGCGCGGCAGCTCGACATCGACGCCCTTGAGGTTGTGCTCCCGGGCACCCGAGATGACGATTCGCTCAGAAGCGGCCACTGCGCCCATCCTAGCCGACCGAACACACGTTCCCCAGGAAGAACTCCCTCAGAGGGGGAAGAATCTCCGCTGACTTCGCCCTTAGTAGTCCATATGCACCGGGAAAGACGAAGTCACCATCAGTTGGCGGAGTTGGCGCGGAGGCAGCACGGGGTCGTTTCGTTGGCGCAGCTCGCTGCGCTTGGCTACTCGGAGGAAGCGGCTCGACATGCGATCAGGTCGGGAAGGCTTCATCCGGTTCATCACACCGTCTACGCAGTGGGGCATGTGGGGATTGCGCGACACGGGCTGTGCCTTGCTGCGGTGCTTAGTTGCGGGGAGGGAGCAGTGCTGAGCCATCGGTCGGCTGCGTGGCTGTGGGGGCTAACGAAGAGGTTCCATGTGCCCGTCGAGGTCACAGCAGCTAGCCCTCGTCAGACTCGGGAGGCAATCCGGGTGCACAGCGCAGCAGCGCTCACGGCGGCTGACTTGGCCACCATGGAGAACATCCCGGTCACAGCCGTGCCCCGCACGCTCCTCGACTTCGCCGCAGTTGACCCTCACTACCTCGGCCAGGCGCTCGACAACGCGCACCGTCTCGGACTGCTCGATCTGATCGAGATGGACGAGTTGATCTCGCGCAGCAAGGGCTTCAGAGGTGTCGCACGACTGCGCACGGCCCTGGAGATTCACCGCCCAACCGTCTTTACCCGCTCGGGGCTGGAGCGCTGTTTCCTTGCACTGGTCCGGCGCGCAGGCCTACCACAGCCGTCGATGAACCTGTTCGTCGAGGGATACGAGCTCGACGCCTACTGGGCCGCTGAGCGCTTCGCGGTCGAACTCGACACCTACGACTACCATGGAACGCCAGCCGCCTTCGAGGCCGATCGCATGCGCCAGGAGAACCTGAAGCTCGCGGGCATCGAGATGACTCGCATCACCGGCATCCGGATGGATCGCGAACCGATGGCCGTCGCCGCCCGCCTTCGTCGCCTCCTCTCCCAACGCCGAAAGGAGGTGCCTGCGACTCGCTGACTGTCAGTAGAGGGCGGAGGCCAGGCGGCGGCGGTAGGTGACGGCCGCCGGGTCGGCCGGGGGGAGGTCGGCGAGGATGCCGACTATGGCGCGGCGGAGCCGCTCGCGTGTGTCGGCGTCGGCGTCGGATATCGCCCCGAGCAGGGCGTCGAGGGCTGCGTCGCGGTCGCCGCGGTCGAGCGCCTCGAAGGCATCGATGGCAACGCCCGCTCTGGCAAGCTGGATGCGGGCCGCGATCCCCTCGGCGGAGAAGTCGCCCTCGTGGCCCTCGACCGCCGCCAAGGCATCGTCTTCGGCGCCTCGCTCCAGCCTTTTGCGGGCGAGGGCGACCGCGATGTCGGAGCGCCCCGGTTCCAGTTCGGCGGCCTCGCGCAACGAGAGCTCGTCACCTGCCTCGAGCAGCTCGTCGGCGCGCGAGGGCACCAGGCCGTCGAACAGCTCTTCCACCTTCGCCTTCGGGACCGCGCCGACGAACTCGTCGACCACCGTGCCGTCGCGGAAGGCCTTCACGGCGGGGATCCCCTGCACTCCGTAACGCGCCGCCAGCGCCTGGTTGGCGTCGACGTCGACCTTGGCGAGCACGACCTTGCCGCCACGAGCAGCCTCTGCCGCCTCCAACGCCGGCGTCAATGTCCGGCACGGCCCGCACCACTCGGCCCAGAAGTCGACCACCACGGGGACCTGACGCGAACGCTCGATTACCTCGCTCTCGAAGCTCACCTCGCTCACGTCGATTGCCATGGCGCCAGGTTATTAAGGTGCCTTGCCGGCGGAGTCGGAGAGGCGTACCTTGATTCAAGGCAGGGCCAAGCACTCCAAAAGGAGGAGAGATGTCGAACGTCGACACAGCCCGGTCCGCCTACGAGGCCTTCGGTCGCGGAGACCTGGAAGCGCTGAAGGAGATGATGGCCGAGGACGGCACCTGGCTCACCTCCGACGAGCTTCCGCTCGGAGGAGAAACCCACGGTCGCGACGAGATCATCGGAAACTTCGCCCAGATCCCGAACTACTGGTCCTCGTTCACGGTCGAGCCGGAGGAGTTCATCGACGCCGGTGAGTGGGTCGTGGTGCGGGGAACGCAGCGGGCCGGCCACAACGGCCACAGCTTCGAGGCCCCGTTCGCGCACCTGCTCAGGTTCGCCGACGGCAAGATCGTCCGCGGCGAGTTCTACGCCGACAGCGCCAAGGCAGCGAAGGTCCTCGCCTAGTAGGAGACTGTCGGGGCGGCGCGGCTCGGCGCCGCCCCGGCGACCGCGAGCCGTTCCTCGACCACGGCGCGCTGCTCGGCGAGCGGGCGCCCGCAGGAGCCGGGCTCGCTGCCCTCGACCACCCGGTTCGAGCCGTCGCGGAGGCGTATGCAGAGGCGGCTGGGAAAGGTCATCCGCAGCGCCGAGGTGTCGAGGCCGTCGATGCCGGGATCGCCGCCTCCGCCCCTGAGCCGGTCGCGCAGCGAACGGCCGAGGTGGCGGCGCAGGCCGCGATCGGCGAGAAGCGCCCTGACGATCGCCGGTGCCGGGTTGGCCCCATCCATGTTCGCGTAGGCGAGGCGGCGGCGGATCCGCAGCAGGTCTCCCAGCCCGAGGTCCGGAGAGGCACCGGCCTCGAGGCTGCCCCGCAGGGTCGCCGCGGTCGCGCCGGGATCGTGGCGGAGCTCGACTCGCGCGGCCAGGGCGCGGATCCGGGGCTCGTTCTTGGCCAGCCAGGCGAGATCCAGCTCAGCCGGGGTGAGCCTGCCGGCGAGCAGCGCGATCGCCGCGGTCAGGGTGGCGGAGAAGTTGACCCTGATCGGGGTCAGGTCCGGTCCACGGCCCAGCTCCTGCATCTCGCAGGTGAGCCAGCCGGCCTCGATCTCGATCGCGGCGACCTCCCCGGCGTCGACGTCCGCGGAGAGCGCCGCCTCGGCGACCGACTGCAGGTATGCGCAGCCGGGCACGCGCTTGTAGGCGAGCGTGTCGGTCAGCCAGACGCGACCGAGGGCGCCGAGCATCGCCGGCCGCGGCGCGAAGGAGAGGCCGGCGAGGACGCCGCGCGGGTGCTCGATCACGTCGAGCGCACCGCTGACCCCGTCTGCGGCGAGCAGCGCCGCGCGCGCGCCGACCGCCGCCGGCTCGGCGGCGGTCAGGAGCTTGCTCTGCGGCCCCATGAATCCCGGCCACATCCCGTAGGGCGGCTGGTAGAGGGCGATCGCCAGGGCGTGCGCGGTGCGCCCGGCGTCGAGGCCGAGCCCGACCGAGGCGGCCACGGCCGCCGAGGCGCAGTGGATCGAAGCCCAGAACTGGCCGTTGTGGGGGCCGAGGAAGAGCGATGCGCCGAGCCGGCCGGCGACCTCGTTGGCCGCGACCTGGGCGAGCAGCCGGCGCTCCGGATCGCCGGCGAAGGCGGCGGCCGCGGGCACCGCCGAGTGCCCGGTGTGGCCCATGAAGAGGTAGTCGTCCCAGTCGTGGGCGATCGAGGCGGCGGCCGAGCGGTAGATCTCGCCGACCGGCCCGTCCGGGGCGACGGCCGCAAACGGCGCGGCAGCCTCCTCGCCGGCGGCGCGGCCGGCGGCGACGCACAGCGCCTGCAGCTCCGCCCGCTCCCGCACGCCCTCGGGCAGGTCCTCCACCCGCAACCCGGCCACCCACTCGCCGATCTCGGCGCAGATCGTCACGCGCCCGCCCGCATCCCGTCGAGGTCCCGGCGCAGCTCCCGCAGCTCATCGCGCAATCGAGCCGCCTCCTCGAAGCGGAGGTCGTCGGCGGCGGCCAGCATCTCCTCCTCGAGCGAGACGATCGTGCGCTCCAGCTCGGCCGGGTCGTCGAACTCGGCGGCGCGCTTGGAGCGGCGCTTGCGAGGCGCCCTGTCCTCCATCGCCAGGAACTCGCTCATCTCGGAGATGCCCTTGCGCACGGTCTCGGGCGTGATCCCGTGCTCGGCGTTGTAGGCGACCTGAATCGCCCGGCGGCGGTCGGTCTCGCGCATCGCCGCCCGCATCGCCTCGGTCTCCTTGTCGGCGTACATCAGCACCCGGCCGTTGACGTTGCGAGCGGCGCGCCCGATCGTCTGCACCAGGCTGGTCTCCCCGCGGAGGAAGCCCTCCTTGTCGGCGTCGAGGATCGCCACCAGGGAGACCTCCGGCAGGTCCAGCCCCTCGCGCAGGAGGTTGACCCCGACCAGCACGTCGTACTCGCCGAGTCGCAGGTCGCGGACGATCTGGATCCGTTCCAGGGTGTCGATCTCCGAGTGCAGGTAGCGGACCCGGACGCCGTACTCGAGCAGGTAGTTGGTCAGGTCCTCGGCCATCTTCTTGGTCAGCGTCGTCACCAGGACCCGGTCGCCGTCCTCGGCGACCGCCTTGACCTCGTTCATCAGGTCGTCGATCTGGTTCTTCGTCGCGCGCAGCTCGATCTCGGGGTCGACGATCCCGGTCGGGCGCACGATCTGCTCGACGATCCGGGTCGACTCGGCCCGCTCGAACGGCCCCGGCGTCGCCGAGACCATCACCAGCTGCGGCACCCGTTCGAGGAACTCGTCGAACTTGAGCGGCCGGTTGTCGATCGCCGAGGGCAACCGGAAGCCGTAGTCGACCAGCGTCTGCTTGCGCGAGCGGTCCCCCTCGTACATCCCGCCGATCTGGGGGATCGTCTGGTGGGACTCGTCGACGAAGACGACGAAGTCGTCGGGGAAGTAGTCGACCAGCGTGTGCGGCGGGCTGCCGGGCGGGCGCCCGTCGAGGATGCGCGAGTAGTTCTCGATCCCCGAGGTGAAGCCGATCTCCTTCAGCATCTCGATGTCATAGGCAGTGCGCTGGCGCAGGCGGTGCGCCTCCAGCTGCTTGCCCTCGGCTTCGAGCTCCGCGGTGCGGGCGGCCAGTTCGGCGCGGATCTCCTCCACCGCCCGCTCCAGGGTCTCGTCCTTGGTGACGTAGTGGGAGGCCGGCCAGACCGAGACGTGGTCGATCGTGTCGAGGATCTCGCCGGTCAGCGGGTCGAAGTGCTGGATCCCCTCGATCTCGTCGCCGAAGAGGGCGATCCGGTAAGCCGACTCGGCGTAGGAGGGCATGATCTCCAGCACCTCGCCGCGCACCCGGAAGGCGCCGCGGCCGAGAACCTGGTCGTTGCGCTGGTACTGCATCTTGACCAGCTTGCGCAGCACCTCGTCCCGGTCGATCTCCTCGCCGACTTTGAAGAGCTGCATCTTTTCGTTGTAGACCTGGGGCGAGCCGATCCCGTAGATGCAGGAGACGGAGGCGACGATGATCACGTCGCGGCGGGCGAAGAGCGCCGCCGTGGCTGCGTGGCGCAGGCGGTCGATCTCGTCGTTGATCGAGGAGTCCTTCTCGATGTAGAGGTCCTGCGCGGGGACGTAGGCCTCGGGCTGGTAGTAGTCGTAGTAGGAGACGAAGTACTCGACCGCGTTGTCGGGAAAGAACTCGCGGAACTCGTTGCAGAGCTGGGCCGCGAGCGTCTTGTTGTGGGCGATCACCAGCGAGGGCCGCTGCACCTCGGCGATCGTCGCCGCCATCGTGAACGTCTTGCCGGTGCCGGTGGCGCCGAGCAGGGTCTGGAAGCGGTCCCCCGCGCCGAGGCCCTCGGCCAGCCCCGCGATCGCCTTCGGCTGGTCGGCGGTCGGCGTGTAAGCGGGATTGAGCTCGAACTCGGGCATGAGGACCCACCATAGGGCCTGTGCCGGGTGGGCGCCGGGGGTGGGTCCCCGGGCCGGCTTCGCCGGGAGTTCCCGGGGACCCACCCCCGGCGCCCACTCACCTGAAGGCCCCTTAGACTGGGCCGCTCGATGAGCCGTTCGCAGAGAGCTTTGGCCGGCTTCTTCGCCTTCGCCGGGACGATGCACTTCGTCGTCCCGCGCTTCTACGAAGCGATCATGCCCCCGTCGCTGCCCCGGCACCGCGAGGCGGTGGTGGTCAGCGGGATCGCCGAGATCGCCGGCGGAGCGGCCGTGCTGGCCCCCTCGACCAGGCGCTTCGCGCGCTGGTGGCTGCTGGGCCTGCTGGTCGCCGTCTTCCCCGCCAACGTGCACATGGCGGTCAACCCGGAGCAGGTCGACGGCCTCGACCTCGAGCGGCTGCCGCGCTGGGCGCTCTGGGCCCGGCTTCCCCTGCAGCCGCTGGCGATGCTCTGGGTCTGGCGTGCGACCCGCGACTGATTCGTATATAAACGTGCCGTTTCGTCTGTAGGTGTTTTGGCTGTAGCGCTTCTGTCTTAGCAGACAGAGAATTGCCGTATGAAACCACGCGAACGTTTTGCAATCAACCTGCGCAAAGCGCGCAAGAAGAAGGGCGTCTCGCAGGAGGAGCTCGGCTTCCTCTGTGACCTGCACCGCACGGAGATCTCGCTGCTCGAGCGCGGTGGGCGCGAGCCGCGCCTGGGCACCATCGTCAAGCTCGCCAGCTCGCTCGAGACAACTCCAGAAGCGCTCTGCGAAGGCATCGCCTGGCTGCCGAAGAAGGGCAAGTTCCAGTTCAAGAAGTAGCGGGGTGCTGCTTGCACGCTTGAGGGTGTGCTCAGGGGAGGAACTGTTCCAGCAGGCCCTGCGCCGGGCCAAAAAAACTTTCCAGGCTGTCGAGCAGGGTGCGGGCGTCCTCGATCAGTTCGATCGCCTGGTTCAGCGGGATGTTCCTCAGCGACTCTCGCAGCGGCCGGGCTAGGAACGGGCTCAGAGCCCCAGCCTCTTCGGCGTCGTCGACGGCGCGCAGGAGGCCCGCCCGGATCGCCCGCGCGAGTTCGGCGTCGTCGATCCCGTAGCGCTCGGTGAAGCGCTCGCGCGACTCCGGCGTGGCCAACGCCCGCGCCAGCGTCTCGCGGCTCACCCCGAGCTCGCAGGCGGCGCCGTCGAGCGCCGAGAGCGAGAACTGCTCGGCGAGCTCGTCGAGGCCTGCGGGGTCCCGCCAGGGACGCGTCTCGCAGGGGTCCGCCGTCTTCGCCGGCGCATAGGAGGAGCCGCCCGAGGCCAGGTAGATCCCGGGAAGGGCCACGGCCGCGGCGATTGCTCCGATGACCAGCACCTGGGCTCTCGACGCAGGGCTCACAGGTCGATTCTCCTGGCGAGGACGATTGGAATCAATGAGAGCAACCCCAGAAGCGCCGCGAGGCCGAAGGAGGGGCTGAAGGCATGGGTGGCGCCGCGGTTCAGCTGCTCCTGGAGCTCGTCGCGAAGCTCGACGACGGCGTCGCGGTCCCCGGGGTCCTCGGGCAGCGGGTCGAAGGCGGGGCCGATCGTCGGGACCCTTCCCTCCTCCCCTTCGAGCTGGCTCTCGATCCGCTGCGCGAGCTCGAGCTTGAGCAGCGGTGGCGCCGGCGAGTCGAGGATCACCGCGGTCCCGGCTTCGATCGCGTCCTGGCGCTGCTCGGCGATGTCCGCGGTGAAGATCGGGGTCAGCGCCAGCAGCCCGAGGACGACGCCCGCGTGGCGGGCCGAGATCGTCCAGCCGCCGTGGATCGCCTGCGGCGCCCGGCCGTGCAGCGCCGTCTCGGTCAGGGCGGAGAGCACCAGGGCGAGTCCGATCCCGACCATGACCTGGGGCGGCACGGTCAGCGCCACCTCGGCCTTGGGCAGCAGGGCCAGCGCCCCGAGCCCGCCGGAGACGAGGATCGCCCCGGCCGCCGCGCGCGCCCTGGCGCTCGGCACCAGGTGCCCGAGACGGCTGCCGGCGATCGCCGCCAGGGGCATGACGCTGACCACGATCGCGGCGCCGATCGGCGTCAGGCGCCAGCCCTCGATCAGCAGCAGGACGAGGAGGAAGAGGGCGGCGGCGATCGCCGCCGAGATCATCGCCAGCGCCAGGTTGGCGAGCAGGTGGGGGCGGCCGGTCTGGCGCAGCTCGGCCGCGAGCACGCCGGTCGCCGCCTCGTGCCTGGCGACCGCGAGGATCGGCACCGCGGCCGCCAGCGCGACCGGCACCTGGATGAGGAAGATCGACTGCCAGGAGACGAGCTCGGTGAGCAGGCCTCCGACCGCCGGGCCGAGCGCCGCCCCGGTCGCACCGGCAGCGGCCCAGACCGTCGTCGCCCGGCGCTCGGAGCCGACCGTTGCCGGAAGGAGCTCGAGCACGGCGGTAACCGCCAGGGCGCCGCCGAGGGCCTGGACGCAGCGGGCGGCGATCAGGGTGGCGAGCTCGGCGGAGACCCCGCAGGCGATGCTGGCGCCGGCGAAGACGGCGAGGCCGACGGCTGCCGCACGCCCGGGGCCGGTGCGCCGCGCGAGGTGGGCGGCGGGGACCGCCGCCAGCGCCATCACCAGGTTGAAGGAGACGAGGACCCAGGTGACGCCGGCGACGCTGGTGTCCAGCTCGCGGTAGATCTGGGGCAGCGCCAGGACGACGATCGAGGAGTCGGCCAGGACCAGGCCGACGGCAACGGCCAGCGCGGCGAGCCGCGGTCTCGGGGCCTCACTCATCTGTACCCCAGCTCCCGCGGGTACTCCTCGCGGTAGTCGCCCTGCTTCTCGAGCACCTCTTCGACGTAGGCGCGGGTTTCGGGGAAGGGAATCCCTTCGACCTCGAGGTCGCTCCCGCCCCACCTGTCGGCGTTGGCCGGGCCGGCGTTGTAAGCGGCCAGGGCGGCGACCCGGTCGCCTTCGTAGCGATCGAGCAGTTCGCCCAGGAGGAACGTCCCGTAACGGATGTTGATTTCGGGATCGGAGAGGTCACCCAGGTTGAAGGTGGTGCCCCCGCTGAGCCGCTCGATTTCGTTCGCGGCTGCCGGCGTTATCTGCATCAGGCCCCGGGCACCCGCGCTGGAGGTGCTGTCGCTGAACTTCGACTCCGAGTAGATCACGGCGGCGATCAGAGAGGCGTCGACTCCCTTTTCGCGCGACTGCTGGCGGATCACGTCCTCGTGGCGCAGGGGCAGGGTCAGCTCCTGGATCGCCTTGTCTATCGTCCCCGCCAGCAGCACGCCGGCGACGATAGCGACGGTCGCCGCGGCAGCGCCAATCGCCAGGCCCCGCCTTCTCCGTTTCTTAGCCGAGCGATTCCGCGCCGGGCTCATCCATCCAGCTTCGCGATGAGAGCGGACAGGCGCTGCTCCAGGTCCTCGAGAGAGCCCTCGTTCTCGATCACGTGGTCGGCAAGGGCGGCCTTCTCCTCCTGGGTGAGCTGGCGCGCCTCACGCTCGCCGACGAGCGTGTGGCCGCGCGCCTCGGCGCGGCTACGCCGCACCTCGTCTGAGGTGACGACCGCCACGGTGGTGTCGAAGACCGGCGCCATCTCACCCTCGAACAGCAGCGGCACCTCGACGACTGCGATTGCGACGTCGCCGCCCAGGGAGCCGAGCCAGCTTCCGATCCGCTCTCCGACCAGGGGATGGATCTGAGCCTCCAGCCATTTCAGCTGCTCTGGGTCCGCAAACACGATCTCGCCGATCTTGGTGCGGTCGACCCGGCCGCCGGGCGCGATCTCCTCGCCCCAGCGCTCGGTCAGCCTGCCGAGCAGGGGCTCGGAGTCGAGCAGCTCGTGGACCACGGCGTCGCTGGAGATCGTCGCCACGCCCAACCGCTCGAAGGCGGCAAGGGCCTCGGACTTCCCGGCCGCGATCCCCCCGGTCAACCCGATGGTGAGCGGCACGAGGAGCTAGGACTCGGAGGGTGCCTCGGCGGGCGACTCGGCGTCGCCGCTCTCGTCGGACTCCCCGGCGGCCTCGTCCGTGTCGTCGGGCGAATCCGGCCTCTCGATGACCGATTCCCCCTCCTGCTCCTCCTCTTCAGCCTCCTCAGGCGTCTCCGCCACAGGAGCCTCAGCCTCAGCAACGGGCTCCTCAGCAGCAGGGGCATCCTCCGCAGCGGGCTCCTCAGCGGCCTCCTCAGCAGCCGGAGCCTCAGCCTCCGCGGCCGGGGCCTCCTCAGCCTCAACCGCCTCACCCTCGGGTGGCGCGGACTCGGAGGGGTCGAGAACGGAGGCCTCGCCCCCGCCCGCAGACCCCTCCGAGGCCGCGTCGGGACCCGCGGTCGATGCGTCTGAAGACTCGTCCTCCGCCGCAGCAGCATCGATCTGCTCGCCCAGGTCTCCCATCGCCATCTTGCCTTCGGCAACCTGCTTGATGCTGAGCGAGAGCCGCCGCCGCTCCTCGTCGATCTCGAGGATCTTGACGTTGAGCTTGGTGCCGGGCTCGACCACCTCGCTGGGGCTCTCGACATGGTGGTCGGCGAGCTCTGAGATGTGGACGAGGCCCTCGACCCCGGGCAGGATCTCGACGAAGGCGCCGAAGGCGACCACCTTGGTCACCGCTCCCTCGAGCACGTCGCCCGGGCGGTGGGCGCTGATCACCCGTTGCCAGGGGTCCTCCTGGGTCTGCTTGAGGCCGAGCGATATGCGCTGGCGATCGCGGTCGATGTCGAGCACTTTGATCCTCACGGTGTCGCCGATCGCCACCGCCTCGGAGGGATGGTTGACGTGGCTCCAGGAAAGCTCTGAGATGTGGATCAGGCCGTCGATCCCATCGAGGTCGACGAAGGCGCCGAAGTCGACGATGTTGGAGATCTTGCCCTCGACTATCTGGCCTGCCTCGAGGCGCCCGAGGATCTGCTCGCGCACCTCCTTGCGCTCTTCCTCCAGCACCGCGCGGCGGGAGAGCACGACGTTGTTGCGGCTGCGGTTGAGCTCGATCACTTTGCATTCGAGGGTCTGGCCGGTGAACTCCTCGAGGTTGTGGACGCGGCGGATGTCGACCAGCGAGGCGGGCAGGAAGCCGCGCACCCCGAGGTCGAGGATGAGGCCGCCCTTGACGACCTCGATCACGTTGCCTTCGACCGGTTCGCCCGACTCGGCAGCCGCCTCGATCCGGCGCCACGCCTTCTCGAAGCGGGCCCGCTTCTTGGAGAGGACCAGGCGCCCTTCGTTGTCCTCCTTGGTGAGGACGAGGGCGTCGACCTCTTCGCCGATCTCGACCTCGTCGGCCGGGTTGACCGACTTGCGGATCGAGAGCTCGTGCGAGGGGATGACCCCCTCCGACTTGTAGCCGATGTCGACCAGGACCTCGTCCTTGTCGATCCGGACGACGTGGCCCTTGACGACGTCGCCCTCCTCGAAGGAGACCATCGTCGCCGCGTAGTTGGGCACCACCTTGCCGTCGACTTCCATCAGCAGGCCGCCGGAGCCCTCGACGGGCGTACCGGTGGACTCTTGGGTGATGGTCGTATCGGTCACGGACACAGCGGGGGATAATTGCAGGTAGATACGCTCTGCGTCGTGCCGATTCGTGCGACGAAACGCGGCGAGGAGCGGACGCCCCTCGACGGCAGCCATGACGTGCTGATCTGCGGGGCGAGCTTCGCCGGGCTGGCGGTCGCCCGGGAGCTGGCTGGATCGGGGGCCGACGTCCTGCTGATCGACCGCTATGAGATCGGCGAGCGGCAGACCTCCGCTTGCGGCATCCCGACCGACTGGATGCAGGCGATGGGGCTGATGGGCGCCGAGCGCCAGCGCTTCGACTCGCTGCTGATGCACACCCCTCACGGCGACTCGCGCTTCCGCCTGCCGTTCACCTTCTCCACCTTCGACTACCGCGAGCTCTGCGAGATCCTCTGGGGCGACTGCGACGCCAGGTTCGAGACCGCGAAGGTGAACCGGCGCCTGCGGCCGGCGAGCGGCGAGGAGGCGATCTCGGTCGAGACCGACCGCGGGGTGATCTCGGCCCCCCTCGTCGTCGACGCGCTCGGCTGGCGCCGCGTGCTCGCCGGCGGCGACGGCTACCAGCCGCCCGACGCTCCTCTCTCGCGCGGGCTCGAGGTCCATCCCGACGGCAAGGGCGAGGACCTCGAGGTCTGGATCGACCGCCGCTACGTCCCCGCCGGCTATGGCTGGTCGTTCCCCGCCGGCGACGAGCTGCGGATCGGGGTCGGCTCCTTCGACCCCTGCTTCCACGTCCGCGCCACCACCGAGCTGCTCGCCGACGACCTCGGCAGCGAGAAGGTCCGCTACCAGGGCAACTGGATCCCGCACAAGCTGCGCCGGGGGACCGAGGGCGGCGTCTTCTTCGCCGGCGACTCGGCCGGCCACTGCCTGCCGCTCAGCGCCGAGGGCATCCGCACCGCGCTCTACTTCGGGATCGCGCTGGGACGGGAGCTGCGCGGCGTCGTCGAGGGACGCCGGAGCCGCGAGAGCGCAGCCGCCCGCTACGCCGAGTTCAACGACTCGCACGAGTGGAAGTTCCGCTGGATGCTGCGAGTGCAGCGGCTCGTCCCCAGGATCCCGCCGCGCCTGCTGGGGCCGCTGGTCCGCGCGCTCGGCGCCAAGCGCTTCATCGACTGGTCCTTCGGCCACTACCTGCGGATCGCGCCGCCGGAGTTCGCGCTGGATTCAGCGAACCACCAGAACGGTGCCGGCGAGAAGCAGGCCGACGCCGACGAGGCGCTCGGGGCTGAGCGAGACCTGGTCGAGGCCGAATAGCCCCAGCCGGTCGATCGCCACCGAGGCGACCAATTGCCCGGTGATCGTCGCCGCCGCGACACCGCCGGCCCCGATCGCGGTCACCGCGATCAGCGCGTTGGCGACGTAGATCGCACCGAGCAAACCGCCAAGCAGGTAGTACCAGCTGACGTCGAAGGTCGAGCCCAGCCCGCCGGCCTTGCCGCTGAGCACGACGATCGCGCCCAGCGCGACCGTGCCGACGAGGAATGAGATCAGCGCCGCAGGCAGGCTCCCCGTCGCCTTCCCCAGCCCGGCGTTGATCGGCGCCTGCAGGGCGATCAGCCCGCCTGCGACGGCGGTGAGGATGACGGCCAGGCCCCGGTCCATGGGAACGGTCATATCACCCGCCCTCGACGGTGACTTCGTCCTTTCCGGTGCATATGCCCCCGAAACAACGAAGTCAGCGGGAATGGGGCGGGTACTCTTGGGTACCGATGGGGGCTGGGAACACGGTCATCGACGGGGATCCGCTGACCGCGGCGGCGGTCTCGGTCAGTGGCCGCCATGACGCTCGCCTGACCCTGCTCGACTGCGCCCGGGCGTTTGCTCGCTTCCGCTCGCCGCAGGTGCTCGCGGCCTTTCTCGTCGCGTTCGTGGCTCTGCGGGCGGCCGTCGGCGGCTGGAGCTGGATGGACCTGGCCATCGCGGCTCTCCTGATCGCGGCGCAGCCGTTCACCGAGTGGCTGATCCACGTCGGCCTGCTCCACACCCGGCCGCGCAAGGTCGGGGGCAGGACGGTCGACCTGCCGACGGCGCGCGCACACCGCTGGCACCACCGCGAGCCGACCCGGCTGGAGGCCGTGCTGATCCCGGGCTCGCTGATCGCCGGGTTCCTCATCCCGGTGCTGCTCGTGATGTGGCTGCTGAGCTGGCCCTGGACGCTGCTCGGCGGAGAGCACGTCGCCCTCTGGCTGACCCTGATGATCGTCAGCGTCGTCCTCACCGGCGTCTACGAGTGGTGCCACTTCCTCATCCACACGCCTTACCGGCCCAAGACCCGCTACTACCGCTCGATCTGGCGCTCGCACCGCCTCCACCACTTCAAGAACGAGCACTACTGGTTCGGGGTCAGCTCCGACGCCGCCGACCGCGTCCTCGGCACCAGCCCGGACCACCGCACCGTGCCGAAGTCCGAGACGGTCAAGACGCTCGGCGTGCGGGGCTGAGGCTCCGGCGCCTACTTGGCGTCGAGCCAGTCCTCGCCGACGCCGACGTCGACCTCCAGCGGCGGGTCGAGCCGGTAGGCGGCGCACATCTCGCGCCGCACCAGCTCGACCGCATCGTCCATCTCCTCCGGCGGGCCCTCGAAGAGGAGCTCGTCGTGGATCTGGAGGACGAGGCGCGTCGCCGCCCCCGCAGCCCGTAGCGCCTCGCGGCAGCGCACCATCGCCACCTTGATGATGTCGGCCGCGGTGCCCTGGATCACGGTGTTGACGGCGAGGCGCTCGCCCAGCCGGCGGGTGTTCGGGTTGCCCGAGCGGAGCTCCGGGATCGAGCGGCGGCGCCCCATCAGGGTGGTCACGTACCCCTCCTCCTGCGCCCGCTCGACGACCTGCTCGCGGAAGGCGCGCACGGCGGGGAAGCGCTCGAGGTAGCGGGAGACGAATTCCTCGCCCTCTTTGCGCGGGATGTTGAGCCGGTCGGCGAGGCCGAAACCGGTGAGGCCGTAGACGATCCCGAAGTTGACCATCTTCGCCTTCGAGCGCTGACCGACGTCCACCTCCTCGCGGGAGATGTCGAAGACCTCCGCCGCGGTCGCCGCGTGAACGTCGTCGCCGGCGCGAAAGATCTCCTTCAGCACCTCCTCGTCGGCGACGTGGGCGAGGACGCGCAGCTCGACCTGGCTGTAGTCGGCGGAGAGCAGCCGGGCACCGGGCTCGGCGATGAAGCAAGCGCGGACGGGACGCCCGATCTCGGTCCGGATCGGGATGTTCTGCAGGTTCGGGTTGGTGCTTGAGAGGCGCCCAGTGGTCGTCGCGGCCTGGTTGAAGGTGGTGTGGACGCGGCCGGTCCCGGGGTCGATCAGGTCGGGCAGCGAGTCGAGGTAGGTGTTCTTCAGCTTGGTCAGCTCGCGCCAGTGCTCGATCTTCTCGACGATCGGGTGCTCCTCGCGGATCTGGGCGAGGACGCGGGCGTCGGTCGAGTAGCCGGTCTTGCCGCGCCGCTTCCGGGTCAGGCCCAGCTCCTCGAAGAGGACACGGCCGACCTGCTGAGGCGAGCCGATCGTGAACTCCTCGCCGGCCAGCTCGAAGATCTCCTTCTCCAGGGTGTCGATGCGCTCGCCGAAGCCGGCGCCGACCTCGGCCAGCCGCTCGGCGTCCAGCTTCAGCCCCTCGCGCTCCATCGCCGCGAGGACGTGGACCAGCGGCAGCTCGACCTCGCGCAGCAGCCCGCCCAGGCCGAGCTCCTCGATGCGGGGGCGCTGGGCGTCGGCCAGGGCTGCTGCCAGGCGGGCCTCTTCTGCTGGGTCGAGCCCCGCCTCGCCGTCGCCGTCGAGCGTGAGCTGGCCGTCGGCGGGCTCGTCTTCGGCGGTCGCGCCCGCCGCGATCCCGATGCCCGCGTCGGCGGCCAGCTCGGTCAGCTCGTAGGTGCGGCGCTGCGGCTCCAGCAGGTAGGCGGCGAGCATGGTGTCGTGGTCGAGCTCCAGCTCGACTCCCTCGCGCGCGGCTGCGGCGAGCAGTCCGTGCTTGCCACCGCCGAGCGACTTGGCGTCGTGTGCGACGAGCGGGCGGGCGGAGATCGCTGTGGCGAGCTCGTCCTGGGTCGAGCTGCCGGTGAGGATGCGGCCGCCGTCGACGGCCGCCCAGCGCTCGCCCTCGATCGCCAGGGCCAGGGGCCCCTTGCCCTCGCCGAGGTTCTGGGCCCTGCCCTCGACCGCCTCGACCTCCAGCTCGGTCTCGACCCTGCGGCCGGGCACCGCGTCTCCCTCCGGCAGCGCTTCTTCCAGCCGCTCCATCACCGCCCGCAGCTCGAACTCGCGCATGAACTCGCGCAGGACGCCGCGATCGGGCTCGGCGGCCATCACCTCGGCCAGGTCCACCCCGGTCTCGATCTCGTGCTGCAGCGTCGCCAACTGCTTGGACATGCGGGCGTCGTCGGCATGCTCGACCAGGTTCTGCTTGCGCTTGGCGCCGGAGATCTCGTCGACGGCGGCGAGCACGCCCTCGAGGTCGCCGAACTGCTGCAGCAGCTGGGTCGCCGTCTTCTCGCCGATCCCGGGAACGCCGGGGATGTTGTCGGAGGTGTCGCCGCGCAGCCCCATCAGGTCGGTGATGCGCTCCGGGGGGACCCCGTAGCGCTCGACGACCGCCTCCGCGTCGTAGACCTTGGTCTCGGTGATCCCCCGCGAGGTGCTCATCACCCGCACCCCCTCCCCGACCAGCTGGTAGGCGTCGCGGTCGCCGGTGACGACCATCACCGGGATCCCTTCCTCGCGGGCCTGGCGGACCAGCGAGGCGATCACGTCGTCGGCCTCGTAGCCCTCGACCTTGACGTTGGTGTAGCCGAAGGCCTCGACCAGGGGCATCAGGTGGGGCCACTGCTCGCGCAGCAGGTCGGGGCGCGGTTTGCGCTGGGCCTTGTAGAGGTCGTAGGTGACCTCGCGCCCGGACATGCCGGCGTCCCAGGCGACGACGACGCCGGCCGGCGCGTGCTCGTCGATGATCTTGACCAGCATCGACGCCAGCCCGTAGATCGCGTTGGTCGGCCGTCCGTCGCTGGTCCCGATCGACTCCGGCAGGGCGAAGAACGCCCGGTATGCGAGCGAGTTGCCGTCGATCAGGAAGAGCTCGTGGGAGTCCTCGGCCATCGCCGCCAACTCTATGCGGCTGGGCGGAGTCCACCCGGGGGAGCAGTCCGCTGGCTTTGAAGGTGGAGAGGGCCGTGGGCATCCCCTCCCAAAACGCTCGGCGGGAGCCTCGCTGGAGTGTTTTGGGAGGGGATGCCCACGGCCCTTCTTCGGCACGAGCAGGGGGCTGTCCGGGTGGAAGCGAGGCGGTGAGGTCGGCGGTGGGCTTCGGCCCAGCAGCTTGGTGGCGCATAACGATGAGTGGTCGATTTGCCCCCGTATGCGTGGGTCAATCGACCACTCGGCACCGAGGCATCAGGGCCTTACGCCAGGGGAGCGCCGCGCAGCAGTCCCACACCGGGGACGAAGCGGCCGACTCGGGAGGCGTAGTCCGCGTAGGCGTCGCCGTGCACCTGCAGCAGGTACGGCTCCTCGACCTGGCGGACTTGGAGCTCCAGCGCGGTGACGAGACAGAGGATCGCCGCGATCGCGAGGGCGTTCGGGACCATCAGGACGAGGCCGAAGACGGTGGGGATCATCGCGCTGTAGATCGGGTTGCGGACCACTGCGAAGGGACCGTCGGTGACGAGCTCGGTGCGCTCCTCGGGGTCGACGCCGATCCGCCAGGCGTCCCCCATCGCGAGCTGCGCGCCGAAGGTGAGCCCGATCCCGCCGACGCCGAGGGCGAGGCCGATCACCTGAACCGCGGTTTGGTCCAGTGCCGGAACCGGCTCGAGCACGCCGAGCAACGTGAGGACCGGCGCCGCGCCACCCATAGCCAGCGAGGCTGCAAAGAGAACTCCGGCGAACCGCTCGAGGGCGCTGGCATCTCGCGGAAGGCCGTGGACCCCCGTTGACCCGGTGCGACGCAGCTGCACCGCGATCCGCACCCCAAAGGTGAGGGCCAGGGAAACTCCGTAGAGGACGAGCGCCGCTGCCGCCATGGGGGAGGCGATGATATGGCTACATCGCGCCGGCGGTCCCAACCCGACAGACCCTGGGACCCTGGGCTACTCGCAGGCGTAGCCGTCGCTATCCGAGTCGAGGCCGTAGTGGTCGTCTCCGACCACGGCAACCGGGCCGGTGTAATCGGGGCCATCGCCGCTGCCGCCTTCGCAGTCGTAGTCGGAGGAATACGGATCGAGGCAGGCGCCGCTGTAGCTGGGATCGCATTTGCTCGATTCCGCTTCGCCGGCTTCCGCTTCTTCGAACGCTTCGGATTCTTCGCGAGCGCGTTCACGCGCCGCAAGCTGCCTGGCACGTCTGCGTGCCGCTTCGATACGCAGAGCGCGCCGGCGTGCTGCTGCGCGCCGTTCGCGTACTGCTGTCCTCCGCGCTTCCCGAAGCCGCTGCCGTTGCTGCGCTTCCAGGGCAGCTTGCTGCCTGGCTTCGCGCTGGATGCTCTCTGATTCTCCGCTCGAGCCGCAGCCTAGCCCAACTACGGTCGCAGCCAAGCAGGTGGCGAGCAGCACCCAGATCTTTGAAGTTCCTGTTACGTACTTCATGAGTTTCTGGAACGCAGCATATGCATCTCTCGCGCCGATGCCCGGGCGGCGTGAAAGTCGAAATTCGGACCGTGCGTAGGCACGAAGCGCGAATCTGATTCGATAGCCGGGCAATGGCAGTCAGCGCCCAGTACAGCGTCACGATCCGGGTCGAGCTCGACGCGCGGCAGGAGCCGCTCGGGAAGCTGACCGCTGCGATCGCCGAGGCGGGCGGGCAGCTGCAGGGGGTCGACCTCGTGCCGGGAGCCGGCGGCGAGGGGAAGCGGGTGCGCGAGTTCACGATCGACGCCCAGGACCGCGAGCACTGGGAGAAGATCCTGCGCGGGATCGGCTCGACCCGAGGCGCCAAGGTGCTCGACTACGTCGACCGCACGATGCAGATGCACCGCGGCGGCAAGATCTCGGTCGAGAACAAGTACCCGCTGAAGACGCGCGACGACCTCTCGATGGCCTACACCCCAGGCGTCGCCCGCGTCTGCCAGGACATCCACGCCGACCGCGCCAAGGCCTTCGAGTACACGATCAAGAAGAACACCGTCGCCGTCGTCTCCGACGGCAGCGCCGTGCTTGGCCTCGGCAACATCGGCCCGGAGGCGGCGATGCCGGTGATGGAGGGCAAGGCGATGCTGTTCAAGGAGTTCGCCC